>NZ_LSZQ01000039.1 GCF_001580015.1 Cephaloticoccus primus | reverse complement strand
CTTAACTGCCGAATAGGCAGCTTAGAAATCGAAGGCGACCCCCGCCTCGTCCCGTCCGAGCTTAACTGCCGAATAGGCAGCTTAGAAATGCCCCGCACCCGCGACATCTGGGCCGGCATCCTTAACTGCCGAATAGGCAGCTTAGAAAAGTGGATAGAGGCCGGACTCATGATTAAAGCACTTAACTGCCGAATAGGCAGCTTAGAAATTGTTCATGTCCTCCATTGATGAGCCGCTGGTCTTAACTGCCGAATAGGCAGCTTAGAAA
>NZ_LSZQ01000038.1 GCF_001580015.1 Cephaloticoccus primus | reverse complement strand
GGGGGGGGGGGGGGGGGGGGGGGGGGTAAATGCGTAACTGTCAGCGAGATCCATAAGGGCGATACCGCTACAGACTCTACGTATTCTGTCCATGAATAAGTATTTCACTGTACTAGCGAGGGCGGGAACTGCCTAACAGTACGTACCTTGTAAAGGTATTTCTGCGTATTTTTTTTACAAACTGGCAGGCAGTTACTTTCCCGAAACTCCCCCAGTTTCAGGGAAGGGGATAAGTACTTTATCCCTACCTGAATACCGTCCTCGTCCCGTTGCGCTCCTCAACGCGTGGGAGCGAGAGGGCAGCCCTGCGCGGGCGGCGGTGGCGTGGCGCCACGTGCCATTTAATTTGGGAATCGTCCCCGCCGCTACGCGGCGGAGCACGATTCCCAAATTTGAATGAACTTCCCCCAGTCGCATTGCGACTGGGCTTGAAGCATCAAATGCGGATGAAGCGGGAAACCCATTGGAGCGCGGCGAAAGGGTTTACGGGTTAATCTCCGGCCCGACCGGAGGTCGGGAGTTCCTGACTGTGCGGTTTGCTCGGCGGGCGGTACGCCCGCCGAGCAAACCGCACAGTCAACGGGTGCAGGCACCGCCTGCCGCCCCCCGCGCAGGGG
>NZ_LSZQ01000037.1 GCF_001580015.1 Cephaloticoccus primus | reverse complement strand
AACCTCCAGCCCTCCAGCAGCTTACCCAAAACTAAGTCTACTTAACTGCCGAATAGGCAGCTTAGAAAGTCGGGGCCAGCGTAAACTCATAGCCCCCCGCCTTAACTGCCGAATAGGCAGCTTAGAAACACGCGGCACTGGCCGTAGATCATGCGGCGCGCTTAACTGCCGAATAGGCAGCTTAGAAAACGATGTGTTTGCCGTGGTGTCGCCGATCAGGCTTAACTGCCGAATAGGCAGCTTAGAAATTCTACGACGGCGGCGTCCTGCGCCCGAAGTCCTTAACTGCCGAATAGGCAGCTTAGAAACGTGCCGCCTGCGCTGGTGACGGAGGCGATGCCCTTAACTGCCGAATAGGCAGCTTAGAAACGAAAACGAACCGCCGCCAAAAATACTGCCGCCTTAACTGCCGAATAGGCAGCTTAGAAATCCTGATGTTCACCTCGTTAAAATCTTATACGCTTAACTGCCGAATAGGCAGCTTAGAAATCATCCCCACCCCCATCCTCGCAGGCCCGGTGCTTAACTGCCGAATAGGCAGCTTAGAAACAGCTCAAGCTCAGTCCCAAGCGGCTGCCTGCCCTTAACTGCCGAATAGGCAGCTTAGAAACGCGTCGGGAATCGGGTGCGGCTGGCGTGCCGCTTAACTGCCGAATAGGCAGCTTAGAAAATGAACAAGCTAAAACAACTCACCGAGGCCAACTTAACTGCCGAATAGGCAGCTTAGAAATCGAAGGCGACCCCCGCCTCGTCCCGTCCGAGCTTAACTGCCGAATAGGCAGCTTAGAAATGCCCCGCACCCGCGACATCTGGGCCGGCATCCTTAACTGCCGAATAGGCAGCTTAGAAAAGTGGATAGAGGCCGGACTCATGATTAAAGCACTTAACTGCCGAATAGGCAGCTTAGAAATTGTTCATGTCCTCCATTGATGAGCCGCTGGTCTTAACTGCCGAATAGGCAGCTTAGAAATTTAAAGGCGGCAAAGGCGGCCACCTCTACGACTTAACTGCCGAATAGGCAGCTTAGAAACGTGCGACCGCGCAGCAGCTTGCGAGCGGACACTTAACTGCCGAATAGGCAGCTTAGAAATATGAGCTGGTGCTGAGCAGCACACCGGCGACCTTAACTGCCGAATAGGCAGCTTAGAAAACCCCATCGCCGCAAACATCCTGCCCCACGACCTTAACTGCCGAATAGGCAGCTTAGAAAGACGAGCCGCCCCGCAAGCCACCGCCCAAACCCTTAACTGCCGAATAGGCAGCTTAGAAAGCTTGTTGAGGGCTTGCTGGAGCCTGCCTTGGCTTAACTGCCGAATAGGCAGCTTAGAAATGATCCGCCGCGCCCTTGTCAGCGCGATCAACCTTAACTGCCGAATAGGCAGCTTAGAAATGCGCGCGTTTGATGAGGTCGTAGAGGTGGCCCTTAACTGCCGAATAGGCAGCTTAGAAAAGAACTGGAAGTCGTGCGCGGTGCGTTGGTCTCTTAACTGCCGAATAGGCAGCTTAGAAAATTCGGGCTTTCTTTCTTCTGGCGCGGGCTGGCTTAACTGCCGAATAGGCAGCTTAGAAAGTCCACGTGCCACTCTTCCACTCCCTGATCACTCTTAACTGCCGAATAGGCAGCTTAGAAAGGCACATACGTCACTCGCGACCCCGTCCACGACTTAACTGCCGAATAGGCAGCTTAGAAATTGGGTGGCGTGGGTTTTGGCGTACCAGAGTCCTTAACTGCCGAATAGGCAGCTTAGAAAACATGAGGAGCCAGCCACGCCAGCGCAGTCGCCTTAACTGCCGAATAGGCAGCTTAGAAATAATTGCTTGCCCAGAAATTTCCTGATCTGGACTTAACTGCCGAATAGGCAGCTTAGAAAATTTACCGCCGGTGTCGATGATGTCTCCGGCCCTTAACTGCCGAATAGGCAGCTTAGAAAACGCAGGGGCACTGCGAGCTCAGAACTGAACACTTAACTGCCGAATAGGCAGCTTAGAAAAAACCACGCCTCGGCCTGTTCACACGTGAGCACTTAACTGCCGAATAGGCAGCTTAGAAATGCTGGCGGGGCATGCGCTGGTGCTGGGTTTCCTTAACTGCCGAATAGGCAGCTTAGAAAAGTGCACCTTGCGGTTGGGGTTCAAGCGCCGGCTTAACTGCCGAATAGGCAGCTTAGAAACTGGCACTGGAGTACGCCGAGGGCCCCTTGCCCTTAACTGCCGAATAGGCAGCTTAGAAACTCAAGGGCCGTGCGCGGCAGGTCTCCACTAACTTAACTGCCGAATAGGCAGCTTAGAAAACCCGCATCAAGCGGCTGCGCACGCTCCACGACTTAACTGCCGAATAGGCAGCTTAGAAATTCGACTGGGGCCATAAATGCCTCCTCCGGAGCTTAACTGCCGAATAGGCAGCTTAGAAATCACGGGCAAGGAGCCCCTGCCGTACTACCCGCTTAACTGCCGAATAGGCAGCTTAGAAACGTTCCCCCTCGCGAGCTTCCTGATCCCGCCGCTTAACTGCCGAATAGGCAGCTTAGAAATGAACACCCCGCTGATCGAGGACGTGCAGCTGCTTAACTGCCGAATAGGCAGCTTAGAGGTTAATTAACGTATTGATAGAGGCAGATTGTTCCGATTTACACGGAAGTCAGTAACTTGGTAGGTGTTTTAGATTCATGACTCATTGATAATTAGCACCAATTTTTAGTCATATGCTTCGCAGGTTACGAGCTTATGAGTAATTAATTTTATGCGTAGCAGGTGTGTAGTGCGAGTATGCCTATGAGTTTTTACGCCAGCTGCGCAGGTGGTCTGGTAATTCGGCATCGTGCCGGGCTTGCTCTTCTGCACTCCGGCTGCCGAAAGGCAAGGAGTGATTCTTGACCATTGCGTAATAACATTCGCGTGCACCTTGTTCGTCCAGCGCAAAACCATCGGTAGCGGCATAATCCCAAGCTGCCGGAGTCATGCCTGGGCCATCGTCCCAAAAGGGGGAGATTGTCGGGTCTGCACCACAGTCCAGTAATAAGCGAACAATTTCGGGCTCTTGGGCTAGCACCGCATTTACTAGTGCTAGTTCAGCGGGCTCTTCGTAGCTGAAGTAATTAGGGTCTGCTCCTGCATCAATCAGTACCTGCAGTATCTTCTTTATCTCCTCTATGGGGATTTGTTGTTCGGGGCGTGGTCCTCCATAAAACTCCAAGTCTTCTTCTGATGCAGAACAACGACTCAGGTGGTCTTGCCAGGATTGGATAGTCGCGCAAAGCCTGTTTTCACCGCTCTCGTTAGTCAGGTTGGGGTTGGCGCCTTCCGCCAGTGCCTTGCGGATACCTTCAAGGTTCAGCTTATTCACTGCCTGGTCGAGGGCAAGGTCGGCCGGAGTTGGAACGGGACGGGCATCAGCCCAGTTTAGAGCAACTAATTCCGGATCCGATAGCTCAATAATTCCACTCTTAATACCCTCCCAATCGAACACCAGTTTGTCATTCGAAACCGTAGGGAAACCGCATGTGCAAATCTCATTCTTAATGTGCGACAGGAGGTCTTCTTCGACTTTATCCACGTCGCGCACAACGGTAAAGCGCAGATGGTCGTCCTTAGTTTGATAACTCGGGCCACCCTTAGTAATCTGACTCGCCACTGAGCCATATTCATTACAAGTTTCACTAAACCAGGTTTCGCTAATACTTAGGCCACTTTCATTAACGATATGCCACAGTTGATGGGAAAGAAAGCAACTGCTTAGGGCATTGCTTTCTGACTCAAAGCAAATACGTCGCTCCCCGATACGGTCACCATCGACAAAGTGATGTGCCTCAAAGTCAGGGTATCGTTTGCGTGTTTCAGCTAGCGCGTGATTATAGGCTTCTTTGGCGAACCATTCTCGTGCCGTCACGACACGCAAATGTATCTTTACTGATTTGCCTCCGATAGTGGCATCAAAGGTTTTGCACCCAATGGCTTCCCACCCTTTGCCACACCACTGGATACGTGCATAGTGACCACGGTCGTTTGTTTCACTAAACAGGTACTCCCACGAGCGCTTCAGACTATCGAGCTTTCGTAAACGGTCAGGAGAGATTTCACGCGTCCAGTTATAGGCAGTTTTCATATGAGTTTATTGAGGCAGGGTAACACAGCTTAAATTCCTTTTCGACTTAAATCTATTAATTACAGTGAACTGATCTTCCTCAATCTTTAATGGAGACTTATTCAAGCAAGACGGGCAGTGGCTGCAAGTGCGCACGCCGGAATTCAAAGAGTGGTTCGGTGACTGGGAGAGCCTGCGCGCGCAGAAGAGGCTGGATGAGATGGAGCCGGTGGTCGTGCCGATCCCTGATGAGTGGCGCGGGCTAAGTCTTGAGCAGTGGCGCTCGAAGATGGTCGATAGTCTAGGCTCACTAATGGCCGATGAGAGGAAGGGGAGGCTAGCTACTGCTATTGTGCACCCTGAGCTGGGGGAGATCTTTGTAAATCGGGATGGGATCAATAAAACAAAGAGTGCGTCGGCTGATCCTGCAAAAATCTTGGTCGCGGCCAATCTGAAGGATGTCCTCCCGCAGGCTGTTTATGCGCACAGCAGGCCACTGAACAAGCCAAAGCGGGATATCCTTATTGAGGGTTACGCGACGCTCTATGCCAAGGTAGAGGTGGGCGGCGTGCCCTTGATCGCAGTCTTCACCGTCGAACGCAAAACAGACGGCAAGTGGTACTACAATACCGTGATGCGGCTGGCGTCTGAAAACGAAAAGACCCGCAAGTTTCAAATAGGCGGCTTGACTGGCGGGCCAGTTCAGGGTGCGCCCCTTGCGGGTCTGGCTGAAGGCAAGCGCGACGTACTGCACCGTGTCAACCCCGAATCGGTGTCGAAGACGGTGGATCCGGACACGGGCGAGCCCTCGGCGGAAGGATTAGCGGAGTCCGGAGAGTATACCGCAGGGGGCATTGGCTCCACCGGCAGACCCGAGGGCTCGTCGGGGAGGCTGGCGGGCACGGGCGTGCAGGGCAAGGCCCCTGTGGGCTCGGCGGGCTCGCAGCCGGGCGTGCTGCACTCGCCGCTGCGGCTGGGCCAGCCGAATGCGGCGCGCACGGAGCTGGCGGGGCCGGCCTCGAGCGCGGGGCAGCGGCCTGTCTCCGCGCCGCAGGTGATGGGGGCGATAGCCCGGGTGGCCGAGGCACTGGGGCGCGACGGCCGCTCGGTGAACCGTGTGGGGCGCGTGGGCAACAAGCGTGCCTTGGGCAGCTACCTGCTGGACGCGCAGGTGGCGCGCATCCGCAGTGCAAACGATGTATCGACTGCGGCGCACGAGCTGGCGCACGCGATGGATGATGCGCTGTGGGGCGAGCCGGAGCACTGGAAGCGCAATGCGCTGGGGCTACAGGAGCAGGCGCGTGCCGAGCTGGAGAGGCTGGGGCGCGACTTGTACACCGAGGGCGAGCCGCACAATGGGTACCACAGCGAGGGTTTCGCGGAGTTTGTGCGGCTGTGGCTGACGGATGGGCCGCAGGCAAAGGAGAAGGCCCCGACGTTTGCGAAGTGGTGGCAGGCTGAGGTGCTGGGCAAGAGCCCGAAGCTGGCGCGGGCTGTGGAGCAAGCGCAGGAGCTGGGCACGCGGTGGTTTACCCAAGGGGCGCTGCTGCGGGCGCACTCAGGGATCGTGGAGCAGCCGACCCGCACGCAGGAGCTGGTGACCACTGCCCGCCGCGAGGTCTCGCAGCTGCGCAAGCGGTGGATCGAGGCCGCTGCGGCCGTAGAGGATCTGGTGGAGGAGGCGGCACGGCTGCGCGGAGACCCGGGCGGCAAGCTGCCGGTGGCGCTGGACCCGATGGAGACGCTGCGCGCGGGGCGCAGGAAGGCGGAGGCCAAGGTGGACTACTTTGCGCAGGTGGGGCTGACCGA
>NZ_LSZQ01000036.1 GCF_001580015.1 Cephaloticoccus primus | reverse complement strand
GCGCGACTTCCTGATCTACCTGTGGGCAAAGCGTGCGCTGGCACTGTGGGATGACCCGCGGGGGCCGCGCAATGGGGGGCTGGACAGGGCGGATGCGGCGTACCTGGTGGCCGAGCTGGGCTCGCCCCAGTTTGAGCGCGCGGCGGCGATAGTCTACGCGTGGACTGAGGGGGTGCTCGACTATGTGGCGCAGGCCAGCCCTGCGCTGGCCGAGACGGTGCGGCGCATACGCGAGGTGGACCCGGGCTCCTACATCCCGCTGCGGCGCGAGTTTGCCGAGTTTGAGAGGCAGTACCGCAGTGGGGGCGGGGGCGGTAATACGGCCGCGTCGCGCGCGGAGCTGACCAAGCGGCTGCGGGGCAGCACGCGGCGGATCAAGAACCCGGTGCACAGCATGCTCGTGCAGACCAAGGAGCTGGTGCTCAAGGCGCACCAGCGGCGCGTGATCGACCAGATACTGCACCTGACGCGCACGGTGAAGGGGCTGGGCCACTACGCGGTGGAGGTGCCGGCGGAGCGGGTGCCGGCGGCGCAGCGGCCGCTCTCCGGCCTGCTGGAGCGGATCGAGGCGCAGGAAGCGGCGCAGCAGGGGCGGGTACAGGAGCTCTCAGCCCAGGATCGCGAAGACCTCGCGCACAGGGAGTTTCTGGATGGTGAGCCGGTGGCCCGTCTTACAGGCGAGGAGTTTTCCCAAGGCGAAGGGGGGATGCTGCGCGACCGTATCGCGCAGTGGTATGCCGAGCACGACCGTGCTACTGTGGAGGTAGGGGGAGTGGGCACGGTGCAGCTGGACAGGCGCGCGGTAGAGCGCAGCCTGAGCCATGGGCATAATCGCGCGAAGATAGCCGCGTTTGCGGCGGTGCCCGATGTCTTGCGTCGCGGAAGGCTGGTCCACGAGGAGCCGCTGAGGGGCTCGACGCAATCGGGCCGGTTTCTGCACCTTGCCGCACCTGTCGAGGTGGGGGGGCGCGGACACATCCTTGATGTGGTGGTGAAGGCTGATACCTCAGGGGGCCGCCTGTACCTGCACAACGTGGTGCTGCGGGAGAAACTCCAGCACCCGCCTACGCAAGGGACCGGTGGTCCCGGCAGTGCTGTTGCAGCCAGTGAGGCTGGGAAGCGGTCTGCATCAACGGATGCTGGAGTGATCGAGACTGTACTTCAGCGCATCTACTCTGTCAAGGCGGATAACCTTGAGGCGGGCGCACGTGAGGGGGTGGAGGGGCTCACCTCACCGAGCCGGAGCCAGGTCACGAACGAGGACGCTCGGAGCCGGGGCCCCTCCAGGGAACTGCTTGTTCAAGGGTGGCAGCCTGTCAAGGAGCAGGGCATGGCGGCGGGCGAGGCTGAGGGCACCGACAGCAGCAGCCTGCTCGAGGAGATGGTAAACTTCTTCGGGCCGGCGGCCGAGGAGCCCAAGGCGGGCGAGTGGCCGCGCCTGCCGGTGTGGGAGGATGGGCGGCTGCGGTGGTACGAGCTGGAGCCGGAGCTGTATGCGGCACTGGCGGCCATGGATGCCGCGCAGGTCTCGCCCGTGGTGGAGTGGCTGGGGGGCAAGTGGGCGCGCGCCTTCCGGCTGGGCACTACGGGGCTCAATGCGGGCTTCTCGCTGATCACCAACACCACGCGCGACCTGACGACGCTGATGCTCAACAGCACGGCCAATGGCTCGCGCGGGGATGGTAGAGGCACTATTTTGCATCACGGAATTGTGGCGCAAAAGCGGCACAAATCGGCTTTACTAGAGGGCAATGCTCGGGTGCTTTGCCGGATGCAGCCGGAGGGCGGGCGCAAAGTGCCTGTTTGCCGAGTGCACCTGACTGAGCGATGACAACACACCTATGAATTTAGAATCACCACCCATGCGACACACGATTTCCGCCCTCGTTGAGAACAAGTTTGGCGTGCTGGCCCGGGTCGCAGGGATGTTTTCGGGGCGCGGGTTCAACATCGATTCGCTCAACGTCGCGCCGACGCACGAGGCCGCGTTTTCGCGGATCACCGCGACGCTGAAGGGCGATGACCGCGCGCTGGAGCTGTGCATCAAGCAACTGCGCAAACTGGTCAACGTGGTCGAGGTGACCGACTTTGCCGAGGGCTCGGCGGTCAACCGCGAGCTGGTGCTCGTAAAGGTGCGCGCCGACACGCGCACGCGCCCCGAGATCTTGCAGATCAAGGAGATCTTCCGTGCCAAGATCGTAAATATGTCGCAGGACGATCTCGTCATCGAGTGCACCGGGGACGACGAAAAGATCAGTGCATTCCTCAAACTTCTTGAGCCTTTTGGCATTCTTGAGCTCGCGCGCACGGGCCGCCTCGCTCTTAAACGCTGAGGCTCGGCGCGCAGCATCTGCCGCGTGAGGCCCTGCTCATCCGCGCTCTTTTTCCCTCCTTCTTAAACCGTAACTCACGCCAGCCAGAGCCCCGCCCGCTCACACCCACCACCCCGCCCTCGTTTCTCGCTTCGCCATCCGCCCTCGCCACCCGCCCGTTCGTTCACTCGCATCACTTTCCCACACAACAAACCCAACTCGCACCCACGCTTCCCGTCCCCCCCCCTTTTTTCATCATGCCCGCAAAAGTCTACACCGACAAAGACGCCGATCTCGGCACGTTTAAGAACAAAACCCTCGCCGTCATCGGCTACGGTTCCCAAGGCCACGCGCACGCGCTCAACCTCAAGGAGAGCGGCTGTAAGGTCATCATCGGCCTGTACCCCGGCAGCAAATCGCGCGACGTCGCCGAGCAGCACGGCTTCGAGGTCTACGACACGCCCGAGGCCGTCGCCAAGGCCGACGTCATCATGATCGCGCTGCCCGACATGGTGCAGGCCGACGTGTACCAGGCCGACATCGAGCCCAACCTCGCCAAGGGCAAGACGCTCCTCTTCTCGCACGGCCTCGCGATCCACTTCGACCTGATCTCCGTGCCCAAGGGCGTGGACGTGATCATGGTCGCGCCGAAAGGCCCGGGCCACATGGTGCGCCGCCTCTACGTCGAGGGTAAGGGCATGCCTGCGCTCATCGCCGTCGCCGAAGGCAGCTCGCGCTCCGCCAAGAAAACCGCGCTCGCCTGGGCAAAGGGCATCGGCTCGACCCGCGCGGGCGTCCTCCAGACCACCTTTAAGGAAGAGACCGAGACCGACCTGTTCGGCGAGCAGGCCGTCCTCTGCGGCGGTGCCAGCGCGCTGGTGCAAGCCGGCTTCGAGACGCTCGTCGAGGCGGGCTACCAGCCCGAGATGGCGTACTTCGAGTGTCTGCATGAGCTCAAACTCATCTGCGACCTCATGTACGAATCCGGCATCGCCGGCATGCGTTTCTCGATCTCCGAGACCGCCAAGTACGGCGACATCACGCGCGGCCCGCGCATCGTCAACAAGCAGACCAAGGCCGAGATGAAGAAGATCCTCAAAGAGATCCAGACCGGCAAATTCACCAAAGAGTGGGTCAAGGAATACAAGGGCGGCCTGAAGAACTACAACGCGCTGCTGAAGGCCGGTGAGAAGCACCAGATCGAGAAGACCGGCGCGTACCTGCGCGGCATGATGCCCTGGATGACCAAGAAAAACATCAAGGGCGCCCAAGCTTCCTACGCCTGAGGAGCCGTTGGCCCTTTTGTCTGGCGCGCTCTCGTTGGCCCGTGCCACAGCGCAATGACTTCGCCGAAAGGCCTCGAAATTCGATTCGGGGCCTTTCTTGTTTTTCAGGAAAATCTGCGGAAAAGCCGGTGCCTCTCCCCATTCCTCCCCCACGCTCATGACTCCCCCCACGCAAACCGCCAGTCCCGCGCCAGAGGTGCCGCCACGCGCTGGTGCCGCGGCGCCCGCGCCCGCCGCGCCGCGCGAGCAGCAGGCCGCCGCCCCGCGAAGCGGGCGAGCGCTGCGGATTGCGACGCGCAAAAGCCCGCTCGCCCTCGCCCAGGCCAGACTGGTGGCTACCCGCTTGGGCGAGTTTTTTGGTTTACCGGTTGAGCTGCTGCCGATGAGCACGACTGGCGACCGGCAAGCGCAGTGGTCACTCGAAAAGCAGGGCGGCAAGGGCCTGTTCACGACCGAGCTCGAAGAAGCGTTGATCTCGGGTGAGGCCGACCTTGCCGTCCACAGCGCGAAAGATCTTCCCGGGCGCACTTCGGAGAAACTTATCATCGCGGGCTACCTCCCGCGTGCCGACCCGCGCGACGTGCTCGTGCTGCGAAGCGGTGTTGCCCATCCCGGAAGCGAAGCGAGTCCTCGTCCCGCCCCTTCGAGCCCGTGCCAAAAAAATGGGGCCCTGACCCTCGCGACCGGCAGCCCGCGCCGCCGCGGCCAGCTCGCGCTTCTTTTCCCCGAAGCGAGTTTTTGCGAAATCCGCGGCAACGTGGAAACCCGCCTCGAAAAAGTGGCCTCCGGCTTCGCGGTGCCCGGCGGTGCGCCCGCTTCCGCGACTGCTCCGCCCTCTGCACCTGCTGCGCCGGCCACGCCGAGTGCTGCGGACGCGCTGCACACAGCCCCGCCGCCCGCGGCGGCGGCAGCGACAGCGAGCGCCGGTGGCCGCATTCCGGTAGACGCGACGGTCCTCGCGGCGGCGGGCTTGGCCCGGCTCGGCATCAGGACCTGGCCGGGGCTGGAGTTTCGCCCGCTGGATTTTGGGGAAATGGTGCCCGCGGTGGGGCAGGGCGCCATCGCCGTGCAAACGCGAATCGATGAGGCTGCGCGCTACGCGCCAATCCTCGACCCTGCCACGGCGCGTGCGGTGCGCGTCGAGCGCGCGTTTCAGGCGGCACTCGACAGCGGCTGCCAGACGGCCTTTGCCGCGCACGCTGCGGGCGACAGCCTTTACCTCTTTCACGAAAAAACCGGCCGCCGCCGTTTCCCGCTTGCCGAGGCCGATTATCACGCCCCGGCCGATACCGCCAAACGCCTCCTCAGCTCTCTCGGTCTACTATGAGTTCTCCCCGCAGCAGTCGCCGCCCCGCAAAACCGCTTGCCGGTCGCCGGATCGCCATCACCCGCGCCCGCGAACAAGCCCCCGAGCTCACCGGAAAACTCACCGCACTGGGGGCCGAAGTGCTCGAACTGCCGCTGATCAAAATCAGCCAGTCGATCGACAAACAAGAGCTCGCCGACGTGCTGCTGGAGTTCGGCAGCTACGACTGGATCGTGTTCACAAGCGCGAACGGCGTGCGTCATTTCTTTCAGGAGTTTTTCAGGATTTTCGACGACATCCGCTCGCTCGGCCTCCTGCGCTTCGCCTGCATCGGCCCGGCGACCGCGCGCGAGATCGAGGCACTGCACCTCAAGGTGGAGTGCATGCCAAAGCTCGCGACGGGCGGCGCGCTGGCGGAGGCGCTGATCGCGACGGGCAGCCTCGATAACGCAAAAGTCCTCGTCATCACGGGTAACCTCAACCGCGACGAGCTCGTGCAAAAACTCGAAGCCGCCCAAGCAATCGTGGATCGGCTCCAGGTGTACAAAACCGAGCAGGCCGCGCTCGATGCCGAGCCCGCCGCGGCGGAGTTTCGCGAGCGCGGGGCCGACTGCATTCTCTTCGCCAGCTCCTCGGCGGTCACCTCTTACGCGGATCAAGCCGCCGCCCTCGCGCTCAGCGCCTCGGCCCGGCTGCCGCTCGCGGGCAGCATCGGCGAGCTGACGAGCGAGACGCTCACGCAGCGCGGCATCCCGATCGCGTTTGAGGCTCAGGAGCCCAGCCTCGACAGCCTTGTGACAGCCCTCGTTGAAAAACTGGGGAACCGATGAGCCCGCCGCGCGTACTCCCTTTCTCGTGCGGGGCGCGACTCTGCGCACCAAAGCTCACCCTGCTGCGCGTAGTTGCGCGGCAGTCGCGGCTTGGTGAGGCGGCGCCCACTCTTCTTTTTTCGATTTAATGAAAGTCCCTTTTCTCGATCTCGGTTTGCCGCACCGCGCACTGCGCAGCGAAGCGCTCGCCGCGCTGGCGGCGACTTACGACGCCACGCGCTTTTGCCTCGGTGAGGATGTGGAGGCCTTCGAGCGCGGCTTTGCCCAAACGCTCGACTACTGCGGGCCCGATGGCAGGCCCGCCGCGCTCGGCGTCAGCAGCGGCACGGCGCCACTGCACATGGCCTGCATGCTGGCGGGCTTTGGCCCGGGCGACGAGGTGATCACCAGCCCCTTCACATTCATTTCTTCGGCGTGGGGGATCAACTACACGGGCGCCACGCCTGTCTTCGCCGATATCGAAGCGGGCAGCTACAACCTCGATCCGCAAACGCTCGAAGCCGCGATCACGCCGCGCACAAAGGGCGTGATCGTCGTCCACCTCTTCGGGCTGCCTGCGCGGATGGACGAGATCATGGCAATCGCCCGCAAGCACGGCCTCTTCGTGATCGAAGACTGTGCGCAGGCCGTCGGTGCGCGCTATCGCGGCCAGCCAGTCGGGCTCTTCGGCGACGTGGGCACCTTCAGCTTTTACCCGACTAAAAACCTGGGCGCTTGCGGCGAGGCGGGGATGCTCGTCTCGCGCGATGGCGGGCTCCTTGCCCGTGCGCGGCAGATGCGGGTGCACGGCTCCTCGCAGCGTTACTCGCACGAGATGATCGGCGGGAATTGGCGGATGGATGGCTTTCAAGCCGCGATCCTCAACGTCAAGCTGCCGCACTTGGCCGGGTGGACGGCGCGCCGCCGCGAAATCGCCCGCCGCTACCTCGCCGAGCTTCGCTTGCCGGAGGCGGTGCTGCCGACAGTCGCAGCCGACCATGGCGAGAGCGTCTTGCACCAGTTCACGCTGACGCACCCGCGCCGCGATGCCCTGCGCGCGCACCTGGCCGACTGCGGCGTGGGCACCGACCTGATTTACCCGAAGCCGCTGCATCTCCAGAAATGCTACGCGGGTCTCGGCTACGCAGCGGGCGCGCTGCCCGTCGCCGAGCGGGTGGCCGCGCAGTGCCTCAGCCTGCCGATTTTTCCCGAGCTGAGCGACGAACAGGTCGGGCACGTGATCCGTAGCTTCAACCGCTTCACCGGCTGACATGATGAGCATCGCGCCCGCTACGCTTTCGCCCGCTGTTGCGGCCGCCGCCGCCGCCGAGCCCTTTCGGCTAAAGGTGTGTGGGCTGACCTCGCTGCGTGACGCGCGCTTTGCCGATCAATGCGGGGCGGACTACCTGGGCTTCATCCTGCATCGCGCCAGCCCGCGCTTCCTCGCGCCGGAGCGTTTTTTTGAAATGCTGCCGGAGCTGCCCGCGCAAAAAAAAGTCGCCGTGATGGTCGAGCCCGCCGAGGAGCTGCTCGACGAGGTGCTCGCGGCAGGCTTCGACTTTTTTCAGGTCCACTTCCGCCACACGGTAGAGCTGGCCCGGCTGCGCCACTGGTCGGCCGCCCTGCGTGCGGATCGGCTCTGGCTCGCGCCCAAGCTGCCGCCCGCCGAAGACGTGCCCGAGGCGTGGTTTCCGCTCTGCGCGGCAGTCGTGCTCGATACCTTTTCGCCCGACAAGTTTGGCGGCACGGGCGAGGTCGGCGATTGGCAGAAGTTTGCGCGGCACCGCGCGCGCCATCCCGGGCAGCAGTGGATTTTGGCCGGTGGTCTCGGCCCGCAGAATATCGCGGATGCAGTGTGGGCCAGTGGTGCGCGCTTCGTCGATGTAAATAGCGGCGTGGAGACGGCCCCGGGGATCAAGGATCTGGCGAAGCTGGAGCGCTTCACCGCCGAGCTCGCTCGTGCGCGAGCAGCGCTTGTTTGATCGCGAGCCCGTAGGCGAAGCCGCCCGGCGAGCCATCGGCAGCGATGACGCGGTGGCAGGGCACGATGAGGCAGATGGGGTTGGCACCGTTGGCCGAGCCGACGGCGCGCGCCGCGCGCGGCTGGCCGAGCTGGGCGGCGAGTGCACCGTAGCTCGTCGTTTCGCCAAAGGGGATTTCCGACAGGGCACGCCAGACTTTTTGCTGAAATGCCGTGCCGCGCAGCGGTGCGAGCACGAGCTCGAAGCCAGTGAGCTTTCCCGCGAAATAGGTCTCGACCTGCCGGCGCGCTTCCGAGTGCGTGCGCCGCAGCTTAAACGGGAGGCCTTCCGCTGGGCCGAGCGCTGCGCGCAGGCGGGCTTGCAGCACGGCTTCGCCACCAAAGGCGGTGGCGACGACTGCGCCGCTTTCGTTTGTCGCGATGGAAAAGGCGGCCAGCGGGGTAGCAAACGTTTCGAGGTACAGGGAGCGCATGCGCCAGACGCTGCGCGCAGATCGCCCGCTCGACAAGGGCGCTGCCGCGCAGCCACACTCGCCGCCATGTCTTCCTCTCCCATTTACGACCAACTGCGCGCCGACATCATCACCGCCATGAAGGCGCGCGACTCGGCGGCCACCACTGCGCTGCGCACTGCCGATGCAGCGATCAAGCGCGCCGCGCTCGATGCCAACGTAGAGATCGACGACGCGCTGGTGCTCGCGACGATGCGCAAGGGCGTCAAAAACCTGAGCGACGCGCGGGAGGATTTCGCCAAGGCGGGCCGCACCGATCTGGTCGCCGCCAATGACGCCGAGATCGCACTTCTGGAAAAGTACCTGCCCGCCGCGCTCTCACCAGAAAAGCTGGAGGCAATCGTCGGCGAGATCATTGCCGAAACAGGCGCGACCACCAAGCGTGAGATGGGTAAGGTCATCGCCGCCCTGAAGCAGCACCCCGAGGCCGCCTCCATCGACTTTGGCTCAGCCAGTAAACTGATCCAGGCACGACTGGGCTAACACGCCGCAAAATGAAAGAGTCGAAGACTCCCCCTGCGCGGGGGGCGGTGGCGTGGCGCCACGTGCCATTGAATTTGCGATTTTGCCCGTGCGCTGCGCGCCCGCACAAAATCGCAAATTTAACGGGACTTTCCTTTTCCGCTCCGCGCGGGGCGGCAGACGGTGCCTGCACCCATTTACTGAGCGGCTTGCGGGCCGTGCGTTCCGCACAGCACGCAAGCCGCTCAGTAGAAAGGGCCCGACTATTAATCGGTGATTCACCAGTAAATCGCTCATCTCGCCCCAATCGGTTCCATTTGCGTTTTGAGTTTCTTCCCAGTCGCAACGCGACTGGGGGGGAAGTTCATGTAAATTTGGGAATCGTGCTTCGCCGCGTAGCGGCGGAGCCGATTCCCAAATTAAATGGAAGGGGACGCCGTCCCCCGCCCCACGCGTAGTGGAGAAAAAAGGCGCACCGCGCAGGGGAGTCTTCGACTCGTTTTATGGGCGGCTCGTTGGCCGCGCGTCAGGGCGAGGGGGGCCAGAGGGCTGCCTTTGGCACAGTATGCGCAAGATATGCGTACTTTATGGTATTGCCGTGGAGGGGATGGGGGGATTTTTCGTAGG
>NZ_LSZQ01000035.1 GCF_001580015.1 Cephaloticoccus primus | reverse complement strand
CCCCCCCCCCCCCCCCCCCCCCCCCATCGCGTTGTAGTCTAATGACTTATGTAAGTAGGCTGGCCGCGTGCGCCGCATTGTTGGGAATCGTGGTTCTGGGGCTTGGGCCTGCTCGGGCGCAGTATATCCCGATCTACGTCGATCCGCCGCCCATTGAGTATATCTGGAATGGGGTGAACGGCGGGAACTCTGGGCCCTACGAATATTACACGGGGCACTACGATTGGCTTAGCGGCTCCGAGTGGCTCGGCGGCAGCGTGCCGCCCGACGGCGTCGATGTGCTCTTCCCCGATAGCTATAAGGGCGCCCAGCCAAGGCCGATTATTGGGGCTGGGAAGCTCCTCAACCTGCGCTCGCTGTGGGTTGAGGCGGGTATCTGGTACACCATATTCGGCGACCAACTCACGCTGGGATTCAAGAGTGGTGAAGTAGACCCGTACCTGCTGGTGGTAAACAGTCAGGACCTCCAGAACACCTCCGAGCACAGGCTTGAGTTAGACCAGTTCACAATCGCCGACTACCATCATTGGCGCGGCGTGGGAAAAATCGAAAACTACTCCGAGGGCGGACTCGGAATAGGCGGGGACGGGGAGCTCGGAAGCGGCGAGATCAACCTCAATAATCAGCACATCCAGATCGGCGGGATGGGCGCCACCCACTTCTGGGGACAGTTGCGGGAGGGGATACTAAGCATTGAGGAGATTAAAGCCGGCCTCATCCCGGGCGGGATCATCGACGTGGGCCTCTTCGGCGGGGTGGAGGCCTTGCAGCCCCAGCCGCACTTCATCCTCCAGGCGAATAATAAAGACTGGAACGGTAAGCTGCGCGTAAACGCACGCGGCTTCGCCATCATCAAGGCCGACCAGGCTCTCGGCATCCGCGGCGAAAAACGCGTCTACAACGGTGGCTCGCTCGCCCTGCGCACGCACCTCGGAGCTGCGCTTGGGTACATGCCACCGAAAGATGGCACCACGCTCCAGATCACCGGTGCGGGGATCATCCGCCGCGAGGGCACCGACCGGATCGGCGCACTCTACAACGACGGTGGGCGCACCCGCTTCCTCATGCCCGTCCAGTTTTCCGGCGACACACGCTTTGGCGCGCGCGGTGACCGCGCCGGAGGGCTCGAGCTGGCCGGCCGCGTTTACAACAATGGTACCGGCAGCTTCATCAAGGTCGGCCCCGGGCTCATTATGCTGAACAATTCGGCGACTGGGGCGGGCGCCAATAGCTGGACGGGCGACACCGTGATCCACGGCGGCGTCCTTCGGATCAACAACGCTAACGCCCTGCCGAGCACCTCAAA
The DNA here is from genome assembly GCF_001580015.1 of Cephaloticoccus primus. Classification (GTDB taxonomy): domain Bacteria; phylum Verrucomicrobiota; class Verrucomicrobiia; order Opitutales; family Opitutaceae; genus Cephaloticoccus; species Cephaloticoccus primus. The sequence goes on along the minus strand of NZ_LSZQ01000035.1, from coordinate 4,091 downwards.
CATCGTCTTCGAGAGCGGCACCAACGGCCCCTCTGATCACGGAGCTTATGCCAGTGGCCCCAGCTACGGCGGCATCCTTGAGCTGGGCTACGCGGGCAGCGGTGCCGGTGGTGTCCATAACTTCACGCTCGGCACCGGCCCGGGCCAGCTCCGCTGGGAGGGCTCCGGCGGCTTCTCCGCCGTAGGCGCAGACCGCACCGTCACGATCAATGGCGGGGCGAACCTCAATTGGGGTGCCACGCCGCACTTTGTGAAAAGCGGCGACGCGCTGCTGCTCGGCTCCCGCTACGCCACGCACAACATCACGCTCACTAACGGTATCCGGACGGGTGCTGGTATTCGCGAGATCCGGGTCGAGCGCGGCGTGGGCAATGCCCATGCGATCATCACGGGGGAGCTTGGGATCAATGCTGACAACAGCGGCTACCGCAAAACAGGCCGCGGCCTGCTCCACTGGAGTGGGAGCGGCAATTTTAGCCCCAAAAGCACCAGCCGCCGAGTAATCATCGAAGGTGGCGCCCTGCGCCTGCCGCAAGGGCTTCTTGCGGACGTCAGCCTCCGGCTCGACGGCGGAGTGCTCGGGATTGATGCGGACTTCACGTTCATGCTTGGCTCGGGGCACGGCGAAACAATCTGGCTGAACGGCGGCGGCGGCTTCGCCGCCTACGGCGGCACCCACAAAGTCTGGTTCCCCGGAGGAAGTGTGTGGCTTTATTACCCGGGGGAGTTGCGCTTCGGCCACTACACCGCCGATGGCACGGTGGATTTCAGGCTCAACCTGACCCTCGGCACTGGCGGTACACGCACGATCCGGATCGAACGCGGCAGTGCGAGTGTCCCGCGCGCCGATGTGGTCTTGAGCGGTACCTTGAGTGGCAGCGCACCCCTCTGGCTGGTGGGCGATGGCCGGATCGACCTCAGCGCAAACACCACCAATACCGGGAATGTATCTATCTACGGTGCCGAAGTGCGGCTAAACAGGCAGGGGCGGCTTGCCTCTGTCTCCAAAATCACGCTAGCGCACAACGGCACGCTCTTCCTCGACGACGTGGGCACGCACGATTCCCAGACCGGCGGGAGTTATCGGGCTGACCGGATCAACGACGATGCGACGATTGTTTTACAGGGCGGCACGCTGGCCTACCGCCGCTCGTCCGTCAGCCCTGCGCCCGAAAAGGTGGGGGAGCTCACCGTGACGTCGGGACAAAACAGCATCCAGATTTTCCCCTTTTCGGGTGCCGCCAAGGGCAGCTTCTCCGAGATCCACGCCACCAGCCTGCAGCGGGACGCAAGCTCGCGCGGCACACTGCACTTTTCCGAAAAGAGCTCCCGGCTGCGGCTCGATACCTCCGCCAGCGGGCACAACATCAATGCCGCAGGCGGTGTCCGTATCATGCCTTGGGCGACGGCGATTACAGCGGGCGGTTGGGTTGGCAGGGCTTTGCCCAAGCGGCCACCGAGGGCGGTCTCCACTACGTCAAGGCACTGGATACTTACCACACGGGGCCAGATGACACGTGGACGGCATCGCGCAATGTGCGGATGACGGCGAATCAGGGGCTCACGGCAAACCGTACAATCAGCTCGCTGATTCTGGGCGGGGGCAGCCTCAACCTCAACGGGCGCCTCCTGCTAATCGGCGCCGGCGGCCTGATCGCCAGCGGTAGTGGGACGAGGATTATCACCGGCGGCGGTTGGATCGGTGCTGACAGTGCTCCCAAGCTATATGTCCACACATTTGGCGACCTATCCTTCACGGTGGGGGCACGCTTGATCACCGCCACCAGGGAATTGGTAAAGACGCAGGAGGGCACGCTGACCCTCGATAGCGGTGACGTCACGCACCAGTCAGGCAACGTGTATATCCACCGCGGGATGCTCGATCTGCGGGGCGGCAGGCTGCAATTGAACGGAAATCGAATCACGGTCGGCGACGGCGGGGGAAATGCGACGCTGAAGCTGGCGCCCGCCCGCTGGGATCAGATTTTTAGAAACGGCGGAGGGCTGCCCTCGATCACGCTGAATGGCACGCCCTACGATCCGCGCGGACCCGAGTACGGCGGCGATCAGGCGGTCCTGCAGATGGGCGGCAACACCAAGCTGCATATTGGAAACCTGCATATCGAAAACCGCGGGACGATTGACTGGGTGGGCGGCGAGGCCAGCAAGGCCAACATCCTGTGGATCGACACGCTCACCTTCAACAGGTCGAACGCCATCCTCTTCATGCGCAACTGGTACGAGTACGAAGACATCCTGCTGGTGCGAAAGGTCTACAACGGCGTCACCTTTAACACTGCCCTCCTCGGCCAAATCGTCTTCGACGGCTATCAAAACTACGAGACCACCTACCGCCAATGGGATAAGGACTACTGGCAAATCACCCCCTTCGCTCATTCGGCCGTCCCCGAGCCCGCCACCTGGGGCGCCCTCCTCGGCACACTGGGCACCGGCCTGTACCTCCTCCGCCGCAAACGGCAGAAAGGACGGCGCACCAGCGAGTGCGCCGCCAAATAAAATGAATCGAAGACTCCTCCCGCTGCGCGCGGGGCGGCCCTGCGCGGGCGGCGGTGGCGTGGCGCCACGTGCCGTTAAATTTGGGAATCGGCCTCGTCGCTACGCGACGAAGCACGATTCCCAAATTTAAAGGACTCCTACCTGTCGTTTCACGACAGGGAATGAGGCCTCAAATGCAGATGGAGCGGAAACCCATGTTGGCGCGGCGAAAAAGTTGACGGGTTAACTCTCCGACCCGACCGGAGGTCGGGTAATCCCTTACTGTGCGGCTTGTTCGTCGGGCGGAACGCCCGACAGCAAGCCGCACAGTAAATGGGAGCAGGCACCGCCTGCCGCCCCACGCGCAGTGGAAAAAACGGAACGTCTCGCCCCTTGTCAGGGGGGGAGAGTGTGCTAGCTTTCGCGCACTCGAAAGGAAAGGAACTGCCATGCCACCGCTTGCCCAAGCTATCGCTGTCGAACCACCGGAGGCTCTCCGCATTGCTGCTGCGGGTGAATTGCCTGATTTGTCCAAAGAGAGTTTCTCAGTCGCGGAGGCCGCGCGCCTGTTGAAAATTACCGAGGGGCACACGCGCTATCTAGGGAGGCTTGGGGTCTTGCCTATGGATCAAGTCGAGGGAGAGCTGCGGGTCGAGCGGGATGCCTTGGTGACTTATCAACGTGAGCAGGAAGCGGAGATAGAGCGCTTCATTCATTCGCCCTTCGGCCAAGCTATGGGAGCAATCAGTGCTGAACTCATAGAGAAAGGGCTTTACCGGAAGGCGACTCCGGAGGCTTTGACCCAGCAAACAAAGTGATTGCTGAAGCCAAAGGCCGTAGGCTTGGGATCTGGCATGCAGTGATGGATGCCTGCGTTTTGGCAAATCATGCGGTTGCCAACCTGCTGCTTACTCTGGCTGAGGCAGGGGTGATCTTCCCGCTTTGGAGTGAGCAGATTCTTGGGGAGACCTACCGCACGCATACGTTGCGGCTGAGCTGGGAGCCGCATTTCGCGCATGGTTTTCGGGCGGCACTTTTACACAACTTCCCCGACAGCTCGGTGAGTGGCTATGAGCAGTGGATCGGGAGGTGTACAAACCACGAGAAAGACCGTCATGTACTGGCTTGTGCGATTGAGGGAAGGGCGAGTGTGATAGTGACCTACAACCTGCGCGACTTCGGGGAAGCGCACCTGGGCCCTTGGCGAATCCGCGCACTGCACCCGCAGGACTTTCTGCTGGAGCTCTATGGGTTGTTCCCGGAACAGCTTGGGAAAGCTTTAAACAAGATCGCTCGCAATAACTCCCATAAGCTCGGCCGCGAAATCACAGTGGAGGAGGAGCTTGCCGTGCTCTCGGCCTTCGTTCCCAAGTTTGCTGAAACGCTCCTCACCGCATTGAAGAACGAGGAGCCGAGGTCGTAAGGTACGTATTGAGCCCCTGCGCGGGGCGGCACTACGCGTGCAGCGGTGGCGTGGCGCCACGTGCCATTGAATTTGGGAATCGGCTCCGGCGATAAAACGGGTCTGCGACCCCGCCGAAGCACGATTCCCAAATTTAACGGGACCTCCCTTTTCCGCTCCGCGCGGGGCGGCA
>NZ_LSZQ01000034.1 GCF_001580015.1 Cephaloticoccus primus | reverse complement strand
GGGGGGGGGGCGCTTGAGGAAAGGAGGTAAGGAAGCGCCCCAAGCCCCTAGTCAGCCCTGGCCAAGCGGGTTTCGATCAAGACCTTCTGCACGCCGGCTTTACGCACTTCGTCGAAGACGTAGATGGCCTGGCTGAAGAAGGCGTTTTCGTCGCCATTGATAAGCACTTTGGGATTGGCCTCGGAAGCCACGTAGGTTTGCAGCCGGACGAGGAATTCGTCGAGCGTCACCGGGTCTTTATCCCACGCCAGTGTGCCTTCATCGGTTACGGTGATGGTCACTGAGTTGGAGGGATCGCGAGGCTCGCCGGTTTCCGACCGGGGCAGCGCGACCCGCAGGCCGCCCGGTGTGTTGAGCGAGAGGGTGAAGAGGATGAAGGTGGCGAGCAGGAAGAAGATCACGTCAATGAGAGGGATAATCTCAATGCGCGCCTTCTTGGGGCCGCCACCCTGTGTGCCACCGGTCATACGGAGGAGTGTGTGTGCTGTTTGGCTTTAAAGCAGGAGGGGGGGCAGCCGCTCTTAGCGAGCGGTCGCCACTGCCTCGTGCTTGTGGAGGATGATTTCGAGGGCGCTGGCGGCGTCCGCCAGGTCGTGCTTCGCCTGCTCGGCCCGAGTGTTCAGGTAGTTGAAGGGCAGCATGGCGGTGATGGCGATGGCCAGACCGGTCGCCACGGCGATAAGCGCTTCACCCACACCACCAGTGATTTGCGAGGCATTGGCGGCGATGTCGCCTTCGCCCAGCGCGCCGAACACGCGCATCATACCAGTGACCGTGCCGAGCAGACCCATGAGCTGGACGATCGGGATAACGGTGTCGAGGGTGGGCAGGCCCTGCTGGAAGCGGGCGAGCTCGCGGTTCGAGGCGCGGACGAGCGCGTTGGCGAAAGAGGACTCGCGGTGCTCCAGCGCGTAAACGAGGACGCGTGCGACGAAGTCCGAGCTCTTCTTGCCGACGGCGATGGCGCCTTCGATGTCGTTTTTCTCGGCCTTATCCAGAATGAGTTCTACGGCCGCTTCCTCCCGACTACTGTTCTCGCGGATGATGAAGATGATGCGCTCGACGATGACCGTGATGGCGATGAAGGAGGTCAGCAGAATCGGCCACATGATGGGCCCTCCGTGGATGAACAACTCCATGAGAGTCAGGTTCATAAGGAACGCCACCGGCAGTAGTTGGGTAATCATAAGTATGAATGAGTTCGGGTTAGAGGATTAATGTAGAAGATGGGAAGAATTAAGTAGTTTGGAGATCAGATATGGGGTTGATGAGAGAGAGTCGCGATTACGAAGGAGGGCAGGCGTGCGCGCGGAGCGGCGGCGGGTATGCTGCGGTTGGGGCTGTGGCGCGTTAGTTTGTGGGGACCGGCCAAGGTTCGGACGCTTTGGTCCGGGAAACGTTCAGTTGTTCGTCTATTGCTTGCGTTTCCAAAATTGGAGGTAGGGCTGGGGCCTCTCGCCGGGAAGCGGGTTGGCGACTCGGGAGGAGTCCGCAGTTAGGGATTTGGGGTTGGGCAGTGTCAACCTCGAAGGTTGGGAGAAAGCAGATTGTGTACGGCGACTACTAGCGAAATTAGGGGGAGGAAGAGTCGCTTATTAGGTGGGGTTCTCAGTGCGTCGAGGTGATGGCTGCCCGGCTAGGATTCGAACCTAGACAAGCAGAGTCAGAATCTGCTGTGCTACCATTACACCACCAGGCAGTGGGATCACACTCAGGCATGGGCCTCGGAGCGAGTGCCCTGCCAAAACTGGAGCCGACGATGGGAATCGAACCCGCAACCGCCTGTTTACAAAACAGGTGCTCTACCGTTGAGCTACGTCGGCGCTAGAAAGTGCTGAGAAAAGGTTTTGAGAAGGAGCGGCTCGCGCAGCGACTGAGGGGGGGAGGGGAATCGCGTGCGGGAAAAAGAGGTTCTGTTGGTGGCTCCCCGGGGACTCGAACCCCGAACCAATTGATTAAGAGTCAACTGCTCTACCATTGAGCTAGGAAGCCGCAAATCAGAGGCGGGAGAAAACGTGAGCTCGTGCCAGCCGTGTCAACAGCGTTCGCGTGCTCGGCGCGCAATTTTTCGGCGCGGGTGTGAGAACTGCTTAAAAACGGCTCGCCCAAATAAATGGGGTTGCGACTCCCACTGCGCGTGGGGCGGCAGGCGGTGCCTGCACCCATTTACCGTGCCGCTTGCGAGCCGTGCGTTCCGCACAACTCACAAGCGGCACGGTTGCTCCCCCGACCTTCGGTCGGGCAGAGATTTAGCCGTTAACCAAAAAATCCGCCCCAATGGGTTTCCCGCTGGGGCGGATTTTTTTGGTTAACGAGTTTGGAACACACAAATGCCCCGGGCGGCGGGAAATTCCCTTTACAAGCGCGGAGTGGGCCTGTGCCTTCCTCCGCTTTTCTCATGCAAAAGACCAAGAAGTCCGTTGCCAAGCGCTTCAAACTTTCCGCCAGCGGGAAGCTGATGCACCGTTCGCCAGGGACGCGCCACATCGCCTCGACCAAGAGCTCGAAGCAGAAGCGCCGTCTCGGGCAGCCCAAGGCCCTCGCCGAGGGGCACGCCGCGCCGCTCAAGCGTTGCCTGCCTCACGGGCTGTGAGCTGGGGAAAACGACCGCATCAAAACAAGCGTAACTCACAAAAAATTCGCTCGACGGGTGATCCTCTCAGCCGACCCGCCAGCGACTAACAATAAAGGAAAACCAACATGGCTCGTGCAACCAACTCCCCCGCGTCGCGCAAGCGCCGCAAAAAAGTCCTGAAATACGCCAAAGGCTATTTCGGCAACAAGTCCCGGCTGTTCCGCTACGCGAACGACGCCGTCAAGCATGCCTGGCAGCATGCCTACATCGCCCGCCGCAAAAAGAAGAGCGACATGCGCGCGCTCTGGATCGTGCGCCTGAATGCCGCCTGCCGCGAAGCGGGCATCAGCTACAGCCGCTTCATGGAAGGGCTGAAGGCCGCGCAAATCGAGCTCGACCGCCGCGTGCTCTCCAACCTCGCGATTGAGGATGGCGCTGCCTTTGCCCAGCTCGTGAAGCAGGCGCAGGAGGCCCTGAAAGCCAAGGCCGCCGCCGCTGCGGCTGCCGCCAAGGCTTGATCTTCCTTTGATTTGTACGGGCGGCCTCGTGCGCCGCGTTTTTTATCGCCGCCGTGCGAAACGGCCGCCCCCCCAAGTCTCACGATTTATCGGAGGACGGGCCTCGACCGAGGTGCCGTCCTCTTTTTTTTTAGCCACTTCTCTGCATATCGTTTAGCCACATCGACCGTTTCGCGCGTGCGTGCGCTCCACGCCTCCTTGCCGAAGCTGGCCGCGCGTCCTTCCGTTATCCCTTTTTCCCATGCAACACACTTTGGATCAGATTGTTTCTGCTGCGCGTGCCGAGTTTGCCGCAGCGGCGCCGCTGCCCAGCCGCGCGGAGTTTGAGGCGGCGAAGGCCCGCTACGTCGGCCCCAACGGGCAGCTCACCGCCCAGATGAAAAAAATGGGCACCGTGCCGAAGGAGGAGCGCCCCGCGCTCGGCAAGCTCATCAACCAAACCAAGGTCGAAGTGCAGGCGCTGCTCGACGCGGCGCTGGCGCGGATCGAGGCCGCCGAACTGCGCGCCAGCCTCGGCCCGCCGATTGACCCGACGCTGCCTTCGCCCGACCTCGGGCGCGGCGCGTTTCACCCGCTCACGGCCGTGCGCGAGGAGCTCAGCCGCATCTTGCGCAAGGTCGGGTTTACCGTCGCCGATGGGCCCGAGGTCGAGACCGAGTACTACTGCTTCGACGCGCTCAACACGCCCGCCGATCACCCCGCGCGCGACACGCAAGACACGTTTTACCTGCCGCCCGCAGCGCGCTTTGCCAACGTGGCGAAGAAGAGCCCGCAGGAGCAGTACTTGCTGCGTACGCACACGTCTTCGGTGCAGATCCGCACGATGCTCAAGGGCCAGCCGCCGATCCGGATCGTCTCGCCGGGCCGTGTCTACCGGCGCGACACGACCGACGCCACGCACTCCGCCAACTTTCAGCAACTGGAGTGCCTCTACGTCGATAAGGGCGTCACCGTGCGCGACCTGAAGGCGCTGCTCGACTACCTCTTCGAGTCGCTGCTCGGCAAGGACACCAAGACCCGCTTCCGCCCGCATTATTTCTCCTACACCGAGCCCAGCTTCGAGGTGGACTTGAGCGCGCGCCATTTGCCGAAAGTGAACAAGGAGTGGATCGAGATCGGCGGCTGCGGCATGGTCGATCCGACGGTGTTTGCCGACGTGGGCTACGACCCCGAAGTGTGGAGCGGCTACGCCTTTGGCATGGGGATCGAGCGGATCGCCATGCTCCTCTACGGCATCGATGACATCCGCTACTTTTACCAAAACGACCTGCGTTTCTTATCCCAATTTGCCTGAGCGACGGGCCGCACACACAACGCTATGAAAATTTCCCTTAACTGGCTAAAAGACTACATCGCGCTGGAGGCTTCGACCGAGGAGATCAGCCGGGCGATTACCTTCCTCGGCTTTGAGGTCGAGGCTGTCCTGCAAACGGGGCTGCCGCCGCTCGAAAACGTGGTCGTGGGCCACATCCTCACGCGCGAAAAGCACCCGAATGCCGACAAGCTCTCCGTGTGCACGGTCGATGTCGGCCCCGAGCACGGGGGCGTGCGCACGATCGTTTGCGGGGCGCCAAACTGCAACGCGGGCTCGCGCGTCGTCGCGGCGTTGCCCGGCGCGGTGCTCCCGGGGGACTTCAAGATCAAGTCCTCGAAAATCCGCGGCCAGGTCTCCGACGGGATGCTGTGTTCGAGTGCGGAGCTCGGCCTCGGCGAAGATCACGACGGGATTCTCATCCTCTCCGGCGAGCCCGCACCTCCCGCCCCTGGCGCGCCGGCCAATGCGGTGCTGCCTGCGGGCGACACCGTTTTCGACGTCGAGATCACGCCCAATCGCCCCGACTGCCAATCGCACCTCGGCCTCGCGCGCGAGCTCGCCGCGTGGTTCAAGTTGCCGCTCAATTACCCGCAGGTGACGTTTCGCGGCCCGGCGGAAGGCGCGCCCGAGCGGCGCGACCTGCTCGCCTCCGTCCAGGTGGATACGCCGGTCGAGTGTCCGCTCTACAGCGCGCACGTCATTTCGGGCGTGAAGGTCGGGCCCAGCCCGGACTGGCTCCAGGCGCGCCTGAGCGCGGTCGGCCTGCGCCCGATCAACAACATCGTCGATGTCACCAACTACGTGCTCCTGGAGTACGGTCAGCCGCTCCACGCCTTTGATGCGGCGCGCATTGCGGGGCAGCAGCTCCGCATCCGCCACGCGCACGCGGGCGAGCTGCTCACCACGCTCGACGGCAAGGCGCGCGAGCTGGAGCCGCCCACGCTGGTCATCGCCGATGCGGAAAAGCCGCTGGCCGTGGCGGGCATCATGGGCGGCGAAACCTCCGGCGTCAGCGCGGAGACGACGGACATCGTGCTCGAGTGCGCCGTGTTTAAGCGGCAGAGCATCCGCCGCACCTCCAGGCGGCTGGGGCTGAGCTCCGACTCGTCTTACCGCTACGAGCGCGGGGTAGATCCGCACACTTCCATCGAGGCGGCGCAGCGCGCGGTCGACCTGATCCTTGCCACGGCGGGAGGGGCGGGGCAGGAGGGGCAGGGGGGCGGCGCGGTGGTGGGCCCCGTTTACCAGATCGGCGGCGAAGCACCCTGGCAGCGCGAGGTCGTCGTCACGCACGATTACATCTGCGAAAAACTCGGCTTCGACATTCCCTCTGCTGACATGCGCGCGGCCTTCGAGTCGCTGGAGCTGCGCATCACCCGGGAAGAGCCGACCGAGAGCCGCGGCCCGGCCTGGACGCTCGCGATCCCGAGCTGGCGGCAGGACCTCGACCGGCCCATCGACCTCGTCGAAGAAGTGCTGCGCGTTTACGGCACCGAGAAAATCCCCGCAGGCCGCGTCGTCAGCCCGGGGCTGCTCGCCGAGGATGCGCCTGCGGTCGTGTTTAATCGCCGCGCGACCGAGTTCCTCGTCGGGCACGATTTTCAGGAATGCGCCAACTACACGCTGCGCTCGGGCAAGGAGCTCAGCACCTGGGTTTCGCAAACGGCTGCCGCCGAGCTCGCGCTGGCAAACCCTTTTGTCGCCGATCAATCGCACCTGCGCCCGACGCTGATCCTCGGGCTGCTCGATACGCTGCACCTCAACCAATCGCGCGGCACCGCCGTGCAGCGGCTCTGCGAGGTGGGCCGCGTGTTCGTCGAGAGCAACGGCCAAAACTACGAGTGTGCTTCAGCGGCCTTCATCATCGCCGAGGACGGCGCGCGCCGCTGGCTCAAGCGCGAGCCGGCCGATTTTTACACGACCAAAAGCTTGGTCGCTGCGCTCGCTGAAATGGCGGGGATCGACTTTGCGCGGCAGCCGCTCCAACTCGCAGCGGGGGGCGAGCTCGGCTGGCAAGAAGGCCACGCGGCGACCGCGGGAGATCTGGGAAAACAGGGCTGGGCGGCGCAGCTCGGGCTGCTCGATCTCGCGCTCGTAAAGTCGCTCGGCATCGAGGGGCAGGTCTACGGTGGCTCGTTCTCCATCGTGCCGGAAAAGCTCGCGGCCGCCGCGCAGGCACGCCGCCGTTTCGCGCCCTTCAGCCTGTACCCGACTACGCAGCGCGACCTCGCGCTCGTCGTCCCCGCAGAGCTGCCCGCGGAGACTGTGCGCAAGCAGCTGCAAAAGGCGGCGCGCGCCGCAGCGGGCACGCGCTTCGCGGTCGAGGCGGTATCGCTCTTCGATGTTTATCGCGGCCCGGGCCTTGGCGAGGCGGAGAAGAGCCTCGCCTTCAGCCTGGTTTTTCGCGCAGAGGACCGCACCTTGACCGACGAGGAGGTCAACGCCGCCTTCCAGCGTCTTCAGGACGAGCTGCTCCAGGGGAGTGGCTACCGCCTCCGCAGCTAACGAGAAAACGCACGCACCCTCCCGCCCCCTACATCATGGCCGAAGAAATCGATATCGACCGCGTGGCGCAGCTCGCCCGCATCGCGCTGACGCCCGAGGAGAAACAAAAATTCTCCCGCCAGCTCGGCGACGTGCTCCACCACATCCACCAGCTTGAGCAAGTCGATGTCAGCGGCATTGAGCCGATGTCGCACGCACAGCCGCTCGCCAACGTGTGGCAAGAGGACGTCGCGCGCGCCGGGCTGCCCGTGGCCGAGGTGCTGCGCAACGCGCCGGCGCACCGCAGCAACATGATTTCCGTGCCCAAGATCATCGACTAGAGAGCGCGCGCTGCTCCCGAGCGCGGCTTCCCCTCACACGCCCATTGCCTGTTCCTCCCATCTCCGCGCCCTCCGGGCCGTCTTCTTTTTTTCTCTCTTTTGCGAATGAGCACTGCCGCCCCTCCCGTCCCTCCCTCCGCCCAAGCCGCCTCTTCCGCTCCGCTTCATTACCAAACAATCGGTGAACTCGGTGCCCGCCTCGCGTGCGGCGAGCTTAGCGCGGTGGAGCTCACCCGTGCGGTGATCGAGCGCACGCGTGCCGTGGAGCCGCAGGTGCGGGCCTTCAATTCGCGCGACGAAGAAGACGCGCTGGCGCAGGCTGCCCGCTCCGATGCGCGCCGCGCTGCGGGCCAGGTGCTGGGCCCGCTCGACGGCATCCCGATTGGCCTGAAGGACGTGATCGCCGTGCGCGACCAGCCGCTCACCGCGTCGAGCCGGATGCTCGCCAACTTCGTCTCGCCCTACGATGCGACGGTTGCCGAGCGGCTCAAAAACGCGGGCGCCGTTCTCTGGGGTCGCCTCAATCTCGACGAATTTGCGATGGGCTCCTCGACGGAAAACTCCGCCACGCAGACCACGCACAATCCCTGGGATCTCACCCGCGTGCCGGGCGGCTCTTCGGGCGGCAGCGCGGCGGCGGTCGCCGCGGGCGAGGCGATTGCAGCCCTCGGCTCGGATACTGGCGGATCGATCCGCCAGCCCGCTGCGCTCTGCGGTGTGGTGGGGCTAAAGCCCAGCTACGGGCTTGTCTCGCGTTACGGGCTGATCGCCTTTGCTTCGTCGCTCGACCAGATCGGCCCGTTTACGCGCAGCGTGGAAGACGCCGCGCTCCTGCTCCAGGCAATCGCCGGACACGACGAGCGCGACTCGACTTCCTTTAAAACCGCGATCCCCGACTATCGTGCCGCGCTTTTCGGCGCGGGGGAAACGCTCGGGCAGAGGAGCCCCGCCAGTAGCGGCGGAGCGGCCAATGCGGCTTTGGCACCTGCTGGCGCACTTTGCGCGGGCCGCCGGCTCGGCGTGCCAAAGGAATATTTCGGCGAAGGGATCGACCCCGAAGTCGCCGCCGCGGTCGAAGCGGCGATTGCGTTTTACCGCGAGCAAGGCTGCGAGATCGTCGAAGTGTCGCTCCCGCACACGCGCTACTGCCTCGACGTCTACTACGTGCTCGCGACGGCCGAGGCGTCGTCGAACCTCGCCCGCTACGACGGCATCCGCTACGGCCACCGCGCGCAGGGCGCCCGCGACATCATTGACCTGTACTTCAAGTCGCGCGCCGAAGGCTTTGGCGAAGAGGTCAAGCGCCGGATTATCCTCGGCACCTATGTGCTCTCCAGCGGCTACTACGACGCGTACTACCTGCGCGCGCAAAAAGTGCGGCGGCTGGTCACGCAGGATTTTCTCAAGGCCTACGAGCAGGTCGATGCGCTGATCACGCCGACCGTGCCCGCGCCCGCTTTTGAGATCGGGGCCAAGGCCGACCCACTCGCACTCTACCTCTGCGACATTTACACGATTGGCGCGAACCTCGCCGGACTGCCCGCGATCAGCTTGCCCTGCGGCTTCACCAGCAGCGGGCTGCCGATCGGCCTGCAATTGATCGGGCAAGCCTTCGCCGAGGCCGACTTGCTCAAAATCGCCCACGCCTACGAATCGGCGCACGACTGGTGCCGCCGCAGGCCGGCGCTCTAACCGGTTGCTCCGGGCCCCCGCATCTCACCCCCGTTCCACTTTTCCCAGCCCCTCCTCCCGCCCGCCCACACTCTCCCCTCACATGGCAAATTACGAAGCAGTCATCGGCCTGGAAGTGCATGTGCAGATCCGCACGCACTCGAAGATGTTTACCCGCGTGGCCACGGGCTACGGGCAACCGGAAAACACGCTGACTGACCCGACCGTGCTCGCGCTCCCGGGCGCGCTCCCCGTCATGAATCGCGCGGCGCTCGACGCCATCATCAAGGCCGGCCTCATGCTCGGCTGCGAGATCGCGCCCGTCTGCAAATGGGATCGCAAAAACTACTTCTATCCCGACTCGCCGAAGAACTACCAGATCTCCCAGTACGACCAGCCGATCTGCCTCGGCGGCGCGGTCGAGATCGAGCTCCCCGGCCCCGCGCGCAACCTCATGGGCGAGCACAAGTTGATCCCGCTCACGCGCATCCACCTCGAAGAAGACGTGGGCAAATGCAGCCACGGCGCGACTGATTCGCTCGTCGATTACAACCGCGCGGGCACGCCGCTGATGGAGATCGTATCCGAGCCCGCGCTGCACAGCGGAGAGGAAGCCTACGCGTACTTGACCGCGCTGCGCGCAGCGATTGTGCAGGGCGGCATCTCCGACTGCGACATGGAGAAGGGCCAGATGCGCTGCGATGCGAACATCTCTATAAGGCCCGTGGGTGCGACCGGGCTCGGGACGAAGGTCGAGCTGAAAAACCTCAACTCCATCTCCTACGTCCGCGCGGGCATCGACCACGAGATCAAGCGGCAGGTCGCCCTCATCGAGTCGGGCGGCACGATCGTCCAGGAAACCCGCGACTACGATGGGCTGACCGGTGCTTCGCAGTCGCTGCGCACCAAGGAAATGGCGCACGATTACCGCTACTTCCCCGACCCGGACCTGATGCCCGTGCAGGTCGATGAGGCATGGAAGGCGCGGCTGCGCGCGAGCTGCCCCGAGCTGCCCTTTGACCGGCAACGCCGCTACTTCCGCGATTATGAGCTCCCCTACACGTTGACCTCTGTCCTCATCTGGGATCGCCCGCTGGCCGAGTACTTCGAGGCCGCAGTCAAGGCGGGAGGAGCCGCCGGAAAGGCGCGCGCACAACAAATCGGCAACTGGATCGCCAACGACCTGCTGCGCGAGCTCAAGGCGGGAGGAGCTGCGGGAGCGGAGGGCACGGGAGGGGCGGGAGGGCTCGCTCTTGCCGAGGTCAAGATGCGGCCCGAGCACATCGCCGAGCTCGTCGAGCTGGTCGAGAGCGGCAAGCTGCTCGGCCCGGCAGCCAAAGAAGTTTTCGCGCAAACCTTTGCCAGCGGCGAAGCCCCGCTCGCCGTCGCCGAGCGCGCGGGCCTGCTCGCACAGCCGACCGATTCGGGCGACCTCGAAGCGTGGTGCCGCGAGGCAATCGCGAACAACGCAAAGGCGGCGGCCGAATTTCGCGCCGGAAAAGAGAGCGCCATCAACGGACTGAAAGGCCCCGTCATGAAAGCCGCGCGCGGCAAGGCCAACCCGCGCGAAGTCGACGAGACCCTGCGCCGCCTGCTCGCAGAGTAAATCGGTCGCAGCCCTACGCTACGCGCGGGGCGGGAGGGCGGCCCTACGCGGGCGGCGGCAGGCAGTGCCTGCACCCATTTACTGTGCGGCTTGCGTGCCGTGCATTCTGCACAGCACAGCAAGCCGCACAGTTGGGAAATACCTCCAGGCGGCGATTTACCCGTTAACCAAAAACTTCGCCTAAATGGGTTTTTGCTCCATTCGCGTTGTGAGCAGCTCCTCTGTCGCAACGGCGACTGGGGGGGGCTTTAAACTTGCGATTTTGGGCAGGAGGGCGGGCGCGCAGCGCACGGGCAAAATCGCAAATTGAATGGCACGGGGCGCCACTGACGAGCCGCCAACGAGCGGCTCGCAAAATAAGTGGGTCTGCGACCCCGCCCCACGCGCGGTGGAGGCCTTCGACGCTTTTACTGGGCCGAGCGCAGGCTGCGCTCCCGCTCCAGGATCGTCGGGTGCGAATAGTAGAAGCTACTGTACCACGGGTGTGGGGTCAGGTTACTGAGGTTTTTCTGCGCGAGTTTGTGCAGCGCGCTGACGAGTGCCTCGCCGCCGCCCATCGCGTCGCGTGCAAAGGCATCGGCCTCGTACTCGTGCTTGCGCGAAAAGTAGTTTCCCAGCGGCGACAGCCAAAACGTCACCCCGCCGCTCAGCAGCCCGAAGAGCAGCAAGGTCGGCGCGAGCTCGCCGAGAGGGAACCCGAAGGCTGGGTTAAACCAGTTGCTCTGCGCCAGCCAGGCGATCAACGCGAAGCCGCCAAACTGCGTGAGCGCCGCCACCGCCAACCGCTGCGGGATGTGCCCGCGCCGGTAGTGGCCGATCTCGTGGGCCAGCACCGCCTCAAGCTCCTCGGGCGTCAGTTGCGCGATCAGGGTGTCAAACAGCACGATCCGCCGAAACCGCCCGAAGCCCGTGAAAAACGCGTTCGAGTGACCCGAGCGTTTCGAGCCATCCATCACCTCAATCGCCGCCGCGCGAAACCCCGCGCGCTCGCTCATCGCCAGCAGCCGCTCGCGCAATTCCCCCTCGGGCAGCGGGCTCAGTTTATTGAAGAGCGGCAAAATCAGCTTTGGGTAGAGCACCAGCATCAGGAGTTGAAGCCCGAACAAAAGCGCCGCTCCCCACAGCCACCATCCGCGCCCCACCCAGCCCACGAGCGACAGCAGCAACCACAGCAGTGGAAACCCGATGACGAGCGCGAGCAGCAGCCCCTTCAGTTTATCGCTCAGCCACAGCGCGGGCGTCGCTTTGTTAAAGCCGTAACGTTGCTCCAGCCGAAACTGCGACCACCAATCAAACGGCAGCCCCGGGATCGACAGCAGCAGCCCCACCAGCAGTAGAAACGCCGCGCGCGTCCACACCGCTTCCCCCGCGCCGCTCCCGCCCCAGCTCACCACCGTATCGTAAAGTGCGGGCAGCACTCCGCCGACCAGAACCAGCGCCAGCACGAAAAAATCGTAGAGCGAGGAAAACTGCCCGAAGCGCGAGCGCGCCAAGGTATAGGCCACCGACTGCCTGTACGTCGCCTCATCCATGATCGAGGCCACCGCTGCCGGCGGCCGCTCCGCGTGGCGGCGCACTTCTGCGCAATTAAGCGCGGCCAGGATCCACTCCGCCACCAAGCGCAGCACCAGCAAGCCGAGGGCAACCAAAAGCACGGGAGACATATAGCCCCGCAGTGCAGGGCCCACCTGCCCCTTCCGCCAGTCCAAAGATAGTTTGAAATGGCCCTGCCCCACCGCATCGTCCCGCAGCGTGGACGACTCCCAGCAGCCCGAACTTTCATTTGAAGATGCTCTCAAGAAACTGGAGCAAGTCATCGCCTCGATGGAGGGCGGCAAGGTACCGCTGGCCGAGCTCGTCACCCAGTTTGAAGAGGGCAACCGTCTGCTCAAGCAGTGCCAAGGCCGCCTCAAGGAGGCCGAGCTGAAGATCGAGCAACTCAGGCAAGCCGAGGGAAAGCCCGCCAAGTTCGAGGCCTTTGAGGTGGGCCGCGAAGACTGACCCGCCCGCTGCCGCCCCCCCTCCGCGCGCGCACAACTGCCCTCCACGCCCTGCCGCTTGCCCAACGACGCACTGGCCACTTGGCCACCGATCCGCCCGCCCGCCCCGCTTACTCTCCCCGCCTTCCTTTTTCGATGAGTGCTCCCGCCCCGGCCACCACAGCCGACGTTTCAAGCTCCGCCGCCACCGAGCCCGCCCCCGCCACCGCAGCCGACGATTTTTGCGCGCCCCGCGCCCCGCGCGGTGCCCTGCTCTCAGGCATCCACAGCCCCGCCGACTTGAAGGCCCTCACCGCCGGGCAGCTCCCCGAGCTCGCGCAGGAGATTCGCGACCAGATCATCGCCGTCACTTCCGCGACCGGTGGTCACGTGGGCCCCAACCTCGGCGTCGTCGAGCTCTCCATCGCGCTGCACCGCGTCTTCGATACGCCGCAAGACCAGTTCGTCTTCGACGTCTCGCACCAGGGCTATATCCACAAGCTGCTGACCGGGCGCGGCGGCGCGTTTTTCCAAAAACTGCGCCAGAGCGGCGGCGCCAGCGGTTTCCTCTCGCGCGACGAAAGTGCGCACGACGCCTTCGGCGCAGGCCACGCGGGCACCGCCCTCTCTGCTGCACTCGGCATGGCCACTGCGCGCGACCTGCGCGGCACCAGCGAGCACGTCGTCGCGATCTGCGGCGACGCCGCCTTCACCTGCGGGATCACAATGGAGGCGCTCAACAACATCGTCACCTCCACCAAGCGGCTCATCGTCATCCTCAACGACAATGAGTGGTCCATCGCGCGCAACGTCGGCGCCATCGCCAAGTACCTGAACCGGCTCACCACCAGCCGCGCCTACAACCGCGCACACCACGACCTGGAGAAGTTTTTCACCAGCCTGCCCGGCGGCGCCGACATGCACCGCCTCTTCACCAAGTGGAAACGCGAGACCAAGGACTTCTTCGTCGAATCCAGCCTCTTCGAAAAATTCGGGCTGCGCTACATCGGCCCCATCGACGGGCACAACCTCGACGAACTCACCAAGAACCTGGAGTTCGCCAAAAACGCCGACACGCCGATCCTCCTGCACGTCCTCACCAAAAAAGGGAAGGGACTCCAGGTAGCAGTCGACCACCCTGAGAAGTTTCACGGCGCCAGCCCCTACGACCCGCAGACCGGAGAAGCGATTCGCGCGGCCTCACCTGCCGCGGCCTCGAAGGCCAGCGACCAACCGGGCGCCCCACGCGCGCTCGCCAAGGCGGCAGCCGCAACCCCGCCACTCCCGACGGCACCCGCCCTCCCGCCACTGCGCGAAAATTATCAAGACGTTTTTGGCCGCGCGCTCACCCGCTTCGCGCGCGAAGACCGGCGCATCGTCGGCATCACCGGCGCGATGCCCAGCGGCACCGGCCTCAACCACCTGAAAGCCGCGCTCCCCGAGCAGTTTTTCGACGTCGGTATCGCCGAGGAGCACGCCGTCCTCTTCGCCGCCGGACTCGCCACCAAGGGCATCCGCCCCGTCGTCGCGATTTACTCCACCTTCCTCCAGCGCGCCTACGACCAGATCATCCACGACATCTGCCTGCAACGGCTGCCCGTCGTCTTCTGCATGGATCGCGCCGGCCTCTCCGCCAACGACGGCCCCACCCACCACGGCCTGTTCGACATCGCCTACCTGCGCTGTGTGCCCGGCGTCACACTCATGCAGCCCAAGGATGAAGACGAACTCGTCGACATGCTCCACACCGCGCTGCGGCACGAAGGGCCTGCCTTCATTCGCTATCCGCGCGGCACCGGCCCCGGCACGCCGGTCAAGCCCGCTCCCGCCGTGCTCCCGCTAGGCAAAGCCGAAGTACTGCGCGAAGGCAGCGACCTCGCCCTCTGGGCCCTCGGCCCGATGCTTCAGGATGCACTCGCGCTCGCCGAGAGGCTCCACGCCGAAGCCGGGCTGCAAGCCGCCGTTGTTAACGCCCGCTTCGCCAAGCCCCTCGACCACGAGCTCCTCCTCGCGCAAGCGGCCACCTGCCCCCTCATCGTGACGCTGGAAGACCACGTCGCCAGCGGCGGCTTCGGCACCGCCGTGCTCGAAACCCTTCAAGACGCCGACAGCCAAACAGCAGTCGAGCGCATCGGCTGGCCCGACCAATTCATCGGCCACGGCAGCAACGTCGCGGGACTCCGCGCCGCCCACGGCCTTGCCCCCGAAACGCTCTACACCCGCATCCTCACCGCCCACCAGCGGCTGAACGCGCTGCGCTGACGCGCAGCGGCCAATAACTTCAGACTGCCCTGCGCGGGCGGCGGCAGGCGGTGCCTGCACCCATCTACTGTGCGGTTTGCTTGGCGGGCGGAACGCCCGCCAAGCAAACCGCACAGTAGAATGAGTCTGACCTCCGGTCAGCAATGTTCAGTCAAGCTTGGGGATCGTACGCGGTACAAAAGAACAGGACGACGCACCAACGAGTGCGCCGCAAAGTAAAGCGGTCGAAGACCGCGCCCAAATGGGTTTGCGCCTCCAATCGCATTTGAAGCTCCTTCCCCTGTCGTGAAACGACAGGGGGATATCCCGTTAAATTTGCGATTTTGTTTGGGCGCGAAGCGCACGGGCAAAATCGCAAATTAAATGGAAGTGGTCACCGACCACCGCCCCACGCGCAGTGCAGCAAAATCCGCTCACTCAGTGTGTTTTTTGAGCAACCCTTGGGTTTCGATGAAGGTGGTGATTTCGGAGAGGCCTTCGCCGGTTTTCTGATTGGAGAAGAGGAAGGGGCGCGGGCCGCGCATTTGACGCGCGTCGCGGGCCATCACGTCCAGCGAGGCGCCGACCAGCGGCGCAAGGTCGGTTTTGTTGATGACGAGCAAGTCGCTGCGGGTGATGCCCGGGCCGCCTTTGCGCGGGATCTTGTCACCTGCGGCCACGTCGATCACGTAGAGCGTCAGGTCGGAGAGCTCGGGCGAAAAGGTCGCCGAGAGGTTGTCGCCACCGGACTCGACAAAGATGAGCTCCAGATCGGGGAAACGCCGATGGAGCCGATCCACGGCTTCCAGATTGATCGAGGCGTCTTCGCGGATCGCCGTGTGCGGGCAGCCGCCCGTCTCCACGCCGATGATGCGCTCGGCAGGCAGCGCTTCGTGGCGCACGAGAAACTGCGCGTCCTCGGCGGTGTAAATGTCGTTGGTAACGACCGCGATGCTGTACCGGTCGCGCAGGGCGCGGCACAGGCCCAGCGTCAGCGCCGTCTTGCCGGAGCCGACCGGGCCGCCGATGCCGACGCGCAGGGGTTGATGGATAGGTGTCATGATCGGAAAAGTCTCGTGTATTGGGTTTCGTGGCGACTGCTGGCTATCGCCAGCCCGGGCGAAAAGTTGCTCCACTGCGCTTCGGGCAGCGCCGCCGCCTCGGCCGCCAGCGCAGGAATGCGCGCACCCAGTGTCGCGAGCAGGCGCTGCCCCGCGCTCTGGCCCAGCGGGACCGCCTTCACTGCGGCCATCACCTGATTTTCCAGCCACGCCCACAGGTATGCGGCTAGGGACTGATCGGCGGTGATTTCCCAAGCCGCCGCCGCGGCAGTCCAGACTGTCGGGAAAGCCGGCTCCTCAATCGCCAGCAGTCGCGCGCGCCAGCCCGGCAATGCCGCAAACGCGTCGAGCCCGGACAACAGCCTGCGCAGCGACCAGCCCATCTGCACGGTTTCGGCGCGCAGCTCCATCGTTTCGCGGGTGGCGATAAACTCGGTATTGAGCGCGGCCACACGGGCACCACCTCTCGCCCCTCCCTCCTCCCCCTCGCGCCAAGCCGCGAGCAGAGCCGCAACGAGCGGTGCTTCCAGCTGCGCCATGCTGTGGCTGAGCGCGTCGCCGATCCAGCGGGCGGCTCCCGCCTCGTCGCCGACTGCGCCGGACTCGACCGCCCACTCCAGGCCCTGCGAGTAAGTGTAAGCGCCAACCGGCAGCGTCGGGCTGCTGAGCTGCAAGAGCCGGACGAGCGAGAGAAGCGGCGGGAGCGGCGACGACTCGGGCTGGGACGAAAGCGGCATGCGTGTTGAGCGGGCGAGAGCGTGGGAAAGGCGGGAGGGATGAGGCGCGGCTTCACTCCCCGCCCATCATGTGAATTTTCGCCCCTCCCTGCCCACCCGCCCCGTTCGCTACGCCGACTTCGCCGTGAGCATGCGAATGCGTGTGAGCGTGAGTGTGCTCATGATCGTGTGGTTGCGCGTTATTGTGGCCGTGACTGTGCGAATGCCCGTGCGAGTAGGCGCCGGCCTCCGGCTCAAATGCGGCGCGGATGGCGCGCACGTCTGCGCCCAAGCCACGCAGCATGGCTTCAAGGACATGATCGGCCTGGATCCGCAGGCCCCCCTCGCCGATCTCGACCATCACATGACGGTTGCCGAGGTGGTAGGCGGCGCGAGCGAGCGCGAGAGTACCCGCGCAGCGCGCCTCCAGCAGGGCTTCTGCGGCGGCGACCACGGCGACGATCCGGCCATCGCTGGCTCGGAGTTTCTGCCCACCGCGCAGCAGTGTGCCGCGCTCCAGTAGCAGGGCCGCTTCTTCGCCGCTGCCGAGGCGGACGCGCTGGCGGCTTTTGCTGCGCGCATCGAAGTCCAGCTCCAGCGTGTCAGTGGCGGCCTGCGGGCCGTCGTACAGAGAGGAGAGTTCCAACATAGAGTGCCTTTTTAAGCTAATTCCTAGCTAGAGCGGAAGCTAGCGATATTTTAAGGGTGAAATGCTGCCCTGACTGTGAGG
>NZ_LSZQ01000033.1 GCF_001580015.1 Cephaloticoccus primus | reverse complement strand
AACAAGCCGCTCAGTAGAAAGGTCCCGACCATTAGTCGGTGATTCACCGGCAAATCGTTTCACCTCGCCCAAATGGGTACGCGCTCCATCCGCGTTTGAGGCCTCATTCCCTGTCGCAACGCGACAGGGAGGAGTCCTTTAAATTTGCGATTTTGTTCGGGCGCGTAGCGCACGCGGCAAAATCGCAAATTCAATGGCAGGGGACACCGTCCCCCGCCGCCCGCGCAGTGGCGTGTTTGGTTTACAGGCCGGGCAGGCTGGGGAAGCCAGCGGGGAGGTTGCCGTTGCTGCTGGCTGGGCTGCTGCCTGTGTTTTTCTGCATGGCCTGGAGCTGGCGCATCATTTTGCGCGAGCCGCCGCCTTTCATCATGCGCATCATTTTCTGCATTTGCTGAAACTGTTTGAGCAGTTGGTTGACCTCTACGATTTTGACGCCTGCGCCGTTGGCGATCCGCTGGCGGCGGCTGCCGTTGAGGATTTGTGGTTTTTGGCGTTCCTGGCGGGTCATTGACTGGATGATGGCTTCGGTGCGGCCCATCTGTTTATCGGCGCCCTCGGGGAGGGCGACGCCGCTCATGCCGGGGATCATCTTGAGCAGGCCCTGCATGGGGCCCATTTTCTTGAGCTGCTGCATTTGCGCGAGGAAGTCGTCGAGGTCGAACTCGGCCTTGCGCATTTTCTCGGCCATGCGCTCGGCTTCCTTTTGGTCGATGGTTTCCTGGGCGCGCTCGACGAGGGAGACGACATCGCCCATGCCGAGGATGCGCGAGGCGAGGCGGTCGGGGTAGAAGGGCTCGAAGGCGTCGGTCTTTTCGCCGGTGCCTGCAAATTTGATCGGGACGCCGGTGATGGCCTTGATGGAGAGGGCGGCACCGCCGCGTGCGTCGCCGTCGAGCTTGGTGAGGATCAGGCCGGTGAGGGAGACGGCGTCGTGAAAGGTGCGGGCGACGTTGACGGCTTCCTGGCCGAGCGCGCCGTCGGCGACGAGGAGGACTTCGTCGGGCTGGATGCGGGTGCGCAGGTGCTGGATTTCCTCAATCAGGTCGGTGTCGATCTGGAGGCGGCCGGCGGTGTCGAAGAGGATGGCGTCGTGGCCGCCCGCCTTGGCGGCGGCGAGCGCGGCGGCGCCGATTGCCGGGACGTCGCGCGAGCTGCGCTCGGCGTAAAAGCCGAGGCCCTCCTGAGTGGCGAGGATCTCCAGTTGGTCGATGGCGGCGGGGCGGTAGATGTCGCAGGCGACGAGGAGCGGGTGGTAGCCGCGTTTTTTGAGGAGGCGGCCGAGCTTCGCGCTGGAGGTGGTTTTCCCCGAGCCGTGCAGGCCGACCATCATGATGCGCAGCGGGCGGTGCTCGGAGAGCGCGGTCGTGCCCTCGCCGAGCAGGGAGACGAGCTCGTCGTGGATGATCTTTACGATCTGCTGGCCGGGGGTGACGGACTTGAGGACGTCCTGTCCGAGGCAGGCGCTCTGGACGCGCTCGATGAAGTCGCGCGCGACCTTGAAGTGCACGTCGGCAGAGAGGAGCGCGCTGCGGACTTCGCGCAGGGCTTCGGCCATATTGGCTTCGGAGAGGCGGCCAACACCGCGCAGGTTGCGCAGGGCGCTGCCGAGTTTATCGGTGAGGGACTCAAACATGGAAGTGAGTGGGAGGAACGGCGAAAAGAGCCGAGCAAAGCGCAGGGCAGGGTGGACTCCACGTTATTTTCAGTGTGCGGGCCAAACGGCTGCCACTATGCGTGGGATGGCCCTGCGCGTGGGGCGGTGGCGGGGCGCCACGTGCCATTCAATTTGCGATTTTGCCCGGGTGCTTCGCGCCCGGGCAAAATCGCAAATTTAACGGGACATCCCCCTGTCGCGTTGCGACAGGGAAGACGCCCACAGCGCGAATGAGGCGCGTACCCATTTGGGCGAGATGGAACGATTTGCCGGTAAATCATCGATCAATGGTCGGGACCTTTCTACTGTGCGGTTCGTGTATTGCGCGGGACGCGCAATACACGAACCGCACAGTAAATGGCAGGGGACACCGTCCCCCGCCCCGCGCGCAGCGGATGTATGGAAACCCAGCGGGTAATAAATAGTGTGGATTCCGCGAAGTGGGGCCGCACACACTGCGCACTTTTTATGACTTCTGTTCTCAAGCTCTTGATCGAAGGCGGGCAGCTGGATCCCGCGCAGTTGGCGCAGGTGGCGGGGCTCTCCGAGGAGGCGCTCAGCGAGCAGCTCGGCCAGCTAAAGAGGGACAAGGTCTTTCTGGGCTGGCGTCCGGTGCTCGATCTGTCGCGCGTTGCTGCTGCTGCGTCGTCGGCGGACGGGGCGTCGAGCGCGGCAGGCGCGGCGGGTGCTGCCGAGGCGGGCGGGCAAGGCCCCGTGCGCGCGGTGATCGAGGTGCGGCTGACGCCCGAGCGCGGCGGCGGCTTTAACCGGCTGGCGCAGCGGATCAGCCGCTTCGACGAGGTGGACTCGTGCTTCCTGATGTCGGGCGGCTACGACCTGCTGGTTTTTGTGAAAGGGCCCTCGCTGCAACGCGTGGCGGGCTTCGTCTCCGAAAAGCTCTCGACGCTCTCCGGCGTGCTTTCCACGGCCACGCATTTCCAGCTGCGCTGCTACAAGGATCAGGGCTTCCTGCTCGACCAGGGGGAGGGCGACGGAGAGCGCCTGAGCGTCGCTCCGTGATGTGCCGCCTGCCGCTCCTTCGCCCAATCCGCTTTCTCACACACACGATATTTAAAACACCATGAGTAACGACACCGCCGAACGCTGGGTCGCTTCGCACGTCGCCGGGCTGCCCAGGAGTGGCATACGCGATTTCTTCGAGCTCGTCGCCAAGATGAAGGGGCAGGACGTGATCTCGCTCGGCGTGGGCGAGCCGGACTTCGTCACGCCGTGGCACATCCGCGAGGCGGCGATCTACGCGCTGGAAAAGGGCAAGACCTACTACACCTCAAACCTCGGCATGCTGGAGCTGCGCCGCGCGATCTCCGACTACGTCGAGGAGCACTTCGGCATCGAGTACCGCCCCGAGGATCAGGTGATCGTGACGGTGGGCGTGAGCGAGGCGCTCGACCTCGCCTTCCGCGCATTCTGCAACCCGGGCGACAAGGTGCTGTTTCACCAGCCGTGCTACGTGTCCTACCACCCGAGCGTGGCGCTCGTGCACGGGCGGGCGATCGCCGTGCCGACCTACGCGAAGGACAATTTCGCACTCACGGCCGAGGCGCTGCGCGCGGCGTGGGAGCCGGGCTGCAAGATCCTCATGCTGAACCTGCCCTGCAATCCCACGGGCGGGACGTGCACGCGCGAGCAGTTGCAGCAGATCGCCGACTTCGCGCGCGAGAAAGACCTGCTCGTTTTGAGTGACGAGATTTACTCGGAGCTCACTTTCGAGGGGCAGCACACCAGCATCGCGAGCCTCCCGGGGATGGCCGGGCGCACGATCTTCCTGCACGGGTTTTCCAAGGCCTTTGCCATGACAGGCTGGCGGATCGGCTACGCTTGCGGCCCGGCGGTGCTCATCGATGCCATGATGAAGGTGCACCAGTACTCGATGATGTGCGTCTCGATCGTCTCCCAGGAAGCCGCGCTCGAAGCGCTGACGCACGGCTGGGACAGCGTGCAAAAAATGCGCGAGCAGTACCACCGCCGGCGCGACCTGCTCGTGCGCCGCCTTAACGAGATGGGCCTGCGCTGCCACTCGCCGCGCGGCAGTTTTTATACCTTTCCGGACATTACGGCGACGGGGCTGGGCGAGGCCGACTTTGCCGCCGGGCTGCTCAAGGGCGAAAAGGTCGCGGTCGTGCCGGGCACGGCTTTTGGCGAGGGCGGGCGCGGCCACGTGCGCGCCTGTTTCGCGACCGCTTACGACCAGATCATCGAAGCCTGCGACCGCATCGAGCGCTTCGTGCAAACGCGAGCGGGCGCGGGCGGTGCCTCTGCCGCTGCTGCTGAAAACGCTGCTGCGCGGGCCGCCGCCACTGCCGCCAACCACCAATGAGCCAGCCCCGTTCGCAAAACCGGATCGTCGCGATAGTCGGGCGGCCCAATGTCGGCAAGAGCCGCCTCTTTAACCGGCTCGCGCGCAGGCGCATCTCCATCGTCCACGACGAGGCGGGCATCACGCGCGACGTCATCTCGACCGAGATCGCCGACGGGGCCTACACGCTGCTCGATACGAGCGGCCTCGGCCTCACGGGCAGCGATACGCCGCAGCGGATCACTGCCGCCGCCGAGCAGCAGGTGGATTTCGCAATCGATACGGCGGCGCTGATCCTCTTCGTGATCGATGGGCTCAGCGGGACGACCGAGCTGGACGAGCGCATCGCCCGCAAACTGCGCCGCTCGGGGCGGCCCGTACGCCTCGTCGTCAACAAGGCCGATTTTGATGAAAGCCGCGTCGACTTGGCCGAGGCTTATCGCTTCGGCCTTGGCGAGCCGATCAGCGTTTCCGCCGAGCACGGTCACGGCGAGGGCCGCCTGCGCGCGGCGATTCTCGATGCGCTCGGGCCGCCGCCCGCAGAGGAATCCGATTGGGCTGAGGACGAGTTCCCCGATGCAGGCGATGCGGGTGCAGCGGAGCCGTCGGAGTCCGCAGACTCTGAAGTCGCTGGGGACGGCGGTGAGGCGAGCGCCGAGAGCGTTGCTCCGACGGCTCGCCAACGAGCGAGCCGCAAAAAAAAGAGTCTGCGACTCTGTTTTTTGGGGCGGCCCAATGTCGGCAAATCCTCACTCAGCAACCGGCTGCTCCAGAGCGACCGGCTCATCGTCAGCGACATGCCCGGCACGACGCGCGACGCCGTCGAGCTGCCCTTCCGCTTCCTGGGCCGCAATGGTCGCGAGTATCCCTTCAGCCTCATCGACACGGCGGGGATCAAGGCCGCGACCAAACTCGCCTCGCCAGTCGAGTATTTTTCGCGATTGCGCTCGCTCGATGCGATCCAGCGCGCCGACGTCGTCTTCCTCGTCCTCGACGCGCTGGACGGCGTCACCCAGCAAGACAAGGCAATCGCGGGCGAGGCCGTGAAGGAGCGCAAGCCCATCGTCGTCGTCGTAAACAAGTGGGATCTCGTCCACCGCGCCTTCTCCACGCCCGAGGGGATCAAGGGCTTCGCCAGCGAGCGCGACTATCGCGAGAAGTACGAGCGCGCCGTCTTTGAACGGCTCTTCTTCACTCCCGGCGCGCCGCTCATATTCGTGTCCGCACTCGACGGGCTGGAGATCGACCGGATGATGAACGCCGCCGTACGGCTCGACCGCACTTTAGAGAAAAAACTCCCCACGGGGCGGCTCAATGCGCTGTTGGGCGCACTCACCGAGCGCACGCCGCCGCCGCTCGTCGGCAGCCGCCGCTTCCGCATCTACTACGCCACGCAGACGGGGCGCCGGCCCTTCCGCATCCGCATATTTTGCAACCGCGAAGACCGGCTGCCCGAGAGCTATCGCCGCTATCTGGAGGCAGGCGTCATCCGCGAGTTCAAACTCGAAGGCTGCCCGATCTACTTCGACCTGGTGGGCAAAGAAAAACACACGCCCGGCGCCTCCTATACCTCCAAAAAATCATCTTCGTTTGCGAAGACTCCCGCCAAATGGCGCAACGCCGAAGCTGCCGAGGCCGGAGGGGCGGGGGAGGCGGGAGGGGGCGCAGCGCCCGGCGGCAGCTTTCAAACACTCGAAGACTAGCAGCGGCGCGGCGTCGCCGCTGCGCGCATCGCCCAATGCGGGAGCTTCGGTTGCCCAAGGGTTGCTTACCCGCGCTGCCGCGTTGTTTGGTTTACGCCCTTTTTAACGGCTGCTGCGCTGTGCCACCGCGCAGCGGCAAGACCGTGTAAAAGAAACGCGCGGCTGGCTGCGCGAATAACTGCTCAACCTCTTTTAAAAATCGTGCCCGCACTCCGACTCGTTTTCCTCGGCTCCGATCCCATTGCACTTCCCTTACTCGACTGGCTGGTCGGCGCGGAAGGCCGCACATTGGCGGAAGTCGTTGGCGTATTCACACAGCCCGACCGAGCCGTGGGCCGCGGGCAAAAAGTCAGGCCAAACGAAATCAAACAATGGGCGCGCGCCCACGGGCTCCCCGTGTATCAGCCCGAAAAACTGGACGCCGTCTCGTTGGCCGATCTGGCCGCGCTGCGGCCCGACCTCTCGCTCGTCATGGCCTACGGGCACATCTTGCGGGAGGACTTTATCGCGGCGCCGCGCCTGGGGACGCTCAATCTGCATGCCTCGATCCTGCCCGCGTACCGCGGCGCTTCGCCGATCCAAACCGCAGTCGCCAGCGGCGAAAAAGAAACGGGCCTCAGCCTCATGCGCATCGTGCGCGAGCTCGACGCCGGGCCCGTCGCCGATGTGGAGCGCGTGCCTGTCGCGCCGCTCAATACGGCACTCGACGTCGAGGCCAAGCTTGCCGTGGCTTGCGTGCCGCTGATCGCGCGAAACCTGCCCGCGCTCGCGGCGGGGGAGCTCGTCTTTCGCGAGCAAGCGCACGAACGCGCGACCTTTTGCCGCCGTCTGAAAAAAAGTGACGGCGTGCTGGATTTTTTCCGACCGGCTGCGGAGCTCGCCGCGCGGATCAATGGGCTTTTCCCCTGGCCCGCCTGTTCAATCGAGGTGGCGGGCAAG
Organism: Cephaloticoccus primus; assembly: GCF_001580015.1. Classification (GTDB taxonomy): domain Bacteria; phylum Verrucomicrobiota; class Verrucomicrobiia; order Opitutales; family Opitutaceae; genus Cephaloticoccus; species Cephaloticoccus primus. Next base: position 17,465 of record NZ_LSZQ01000033.1, on the reverse strand, counting down.
CCAATCAAATGCGGCCTGGCCGAGGCTCTGCCCGCTGCGGCGCGGCCCGAAATGCTCCCGACCAACATTCCTCCCGGGAGCGCTACGCCTCCTCCGCTTGCTGCGGATGCAGCGACCCGTTCGCCTCGGCCCGGCACCGTTATCGGTGCAGACTCCGCAGGGCTTTTGATCGCGACAGGGCAGGGCACCTTGCGCCTGCTGCGCCTCCAGCGCCCCGGCGGCCAGATGCTCCCCGCCAGCGAATTCCTCCGCGGCAACCCGATCCGGCCCGGCACCCAAATCCCCTCCCTGCCTGCGCCTGCCTTGGTGAGCCCGGCATAACTGGCCCGCCTTTAAAGAAGGCGGTTTGTTGTCCGCGAGAGGGAGCTGTGGACTGGCGGCAAAGTTCCGAAAGTCAGGCGGGGCGGGCGCGCGCCCTATCAGGCTTCGGGCTGGATGACTTTGCGGATGTAGAGTTGGCGGGGGCCGCCCGGAGTGCGCCAGATAAAGGTGTCGCCTTCGGCGAAGCCGATGATCGCCATGCCGATGGGGGCGAGGATGGAGAGGCGGCCCGCGGCGCCGTCGGCATGCTCGGGGTAGACGAGCGTGTAGGTGTCGAGCTCGCCGCTTTCCTTGTCCTCGATTTGCACGGTGGCGCCCATGACGACGACGTTTGGCGGGATGTCGGCTGGAGCGAGCACCTCGGCGCGCTTGAGCTCGGCTTGCAGGGGCTGGAGCGCTTCGCGCAGGCGTGGCTGCGATTGGATCGCCGCATCGACGAGCAGGCGCAGGCGTTCGTGGTCAGCGGTGGTGAGGCGCAGGCGGGGGAGGGAGGAAGCGGGAGCGTCGTTCATGGTTTTAAAAAGGGTTGGGATTTTGTTCGTTGGGAAATGGGGTGTAGCACAAACCCCGCAGTGGTGTGCACCACTGCGGGGTTTTATGCTTCCTGAAACGGGGGAGCCTTAGGCGACCGCGCCGAAAAAACAAAGCAATGTGGGCCTAAAGTGCGAAAATCTCCTCGGGGCGGAAGAAGCGCGCGAGCTCGGCGCGGGCGTTTTCAACGCTGTCGGAGGCGTGCACGACATTGGTCATCATGTCGGTGCCGAAATCGCCTCGGATCGTGCCTTTGGCGGCTTTGCGCGAATCGGTGGGGCCGAGCAGGTCGCGCACTTTGGCGACGATGTCTTCGCCTTGCAGCGCCATCATGATGACGGGCCGCTGGCTCATGAATGCCTCGATCTCGGGATAGAATGGCTTGTCGGCGACGTGCGCGTAGTGCTCGCGCAGGAGCTCCGGTGTCAGGCGTGCGAGCTTGCAGCCCACCACGTCGAAGCCCGCCGCCTCGAAGCGCGCGAGCACCTGGCCCACGTGGCGCTGCGCCATACAATCTGGTTTAAAAATAACGAAGGTCTTCTGCATAAAAGTCGGCGAGGCTAGGTGCGCGCGCTTTATTGAAAAGCCCAATGTGGGGCGGGCTCTCCGGGTAACGGTGCCGCTACTGCACTGAAGAAGTGGAGATGCTCGAGGGTCTCGTCTGGAGCAGCTCCCGATACAGCGCTTCGTAAGCCTGAGCGGCGGTGGCCCAGCTGAAGTCGTGGCGCATCGCGCGTTGCTGGACGGCGGCGTAGCGCGGTGCATCTGCGAAGAGTGCGAGCGAGCGCTCCAGCGCGTCCGCCATCCCCGCGCTGGTCGGCGCGTGGCAAAGCCCTGTCCCGCGCGCGGCGTCGCGATCGGCATCGATCACGGTATCGGCGAGCCCGCCGACCTCGCTGACGACGGGCACGGTGCCGTAGGCTTGCGAGTACATCTGGTTGAGCCCGCAGGGCTCGAACAGGGACGGCATCAGGAAGAAGTCGGCACCGGCCTCGATCAGGTGGCTCGCTGCTTCGTCGAGCTTCAGGCTGACGGCGATTTTATGCGGAGCGCGTGCGGCGAGTGTCTGGATGGCCTCCTCAAAGCGCGGTTCGCCGCGGCCCAGGATCACCAGGCGGCACTCCTCGCGCAGAAAAAACTCGGCGTTGGCGAGCAGGAGCTCGACGCCCTTTTGCTCGGTCAGGCGGCACACCATCCCGTAGATGGGCACGCTCGGCGGGGCCGCGCGCAGCCCGTGTGCGGCGAGCAGCGCGCTGCGGCACCTGGCCTTGCCCGTCAGGTCGTCTGCCGAGTAGCGGGCGGGCAGCAGGGCGTCGCTGGCGGGATTCCACACGGCGGTGTCGATGCCGTTGAGCAGCCCACGCAAGTAGGCTGCGCGCGAGCGGATCACGCCGTCGTGCCCGCAGCCGAAGGCTTCGGTCTGGATTTCGCTGGCGTAGCGCGGACTCACGGTCGTGACCCGGTCGGCAAACAGGATCCCGCCCTTCATTGCGCTGAGCTGCCCGTGATACTCCAGCCCGCCGACGCCGAGGAATTCCCGCGGGAGGTTCATCTGCGCAAACACGCGCAGCGGGGCGAGCCCCTGAAACGCGATATTGTGAATCGTGAAGACGGTGCTGCGCGCGAGCGTTTGTGCGTGCCGCTGCTCGGCCACGCGCAGTAGTAGCGGGACGAGCGCGGCCTGCCAATCGTGAGCGTGCACCACGTCCGCGTGGATGGCCTCCAGTCGCAAGGTCTCCACGACTGCCTTGGCAAAAAAGAGGAAGCGCTGTGCGTTGTCCTCGTAGTCGCGCGCACCGTTTCCGTAGGGGAAGCTCCGGTCGAAAAATTCTTCGCGGCACACCAGATAAACGGTGAGTCCGGGGCGTGGGCTGAAGCGGCGCAGCTCCCCCGAGATGAATTCCTGGCCCATCTCGATCCGCAGTTCGCACAGCTTTTCGGTTTCGGGCAGCGCCGGATGCGTGAGCACCGAGCGATACCCGGGCAGGAAGATTGCGACCTGGTGCCCCTGGTCGGCGAGCGCCCCGCCCAACGCGGCGACAGCATCGGCGAGCCCGCCAGTCTTGATGTAGGGGAACAACTCGCTGGCCACATGCACGATTTTCATCGCGGCGAAGTTGCGGGCTCCTTTCGCTGCGTCCAACCCAAAGGGGCTTCGCTTCACTCTTTGGGCATGTCGCCGTTGGCGATACGTCCGTCGGGCTTTCCGTCAGTGGCAGGTGGGCCGGCTTCGCATCATCTCTTAATCTCCCATGTCATCCCTCAACCCTGCGCTCCTGGCTCTCCTCCGCGAGGCCGCGCCTCAACCGCTTTCGGCGGCGGAAATCGCGACTCGGCTCGGCCTTAAAAAAAGCCAGCGCAAAACCTTTTCCCGCGCGCTCCAGAAGCTCCTCAACGCGGGCAAGCTCCACCGCAGCCGCACCGGCTTGATCAGCCTGCCCGTGGGGCCGAGTCGGAAAAAACAGGGCGAGAATCCACGCGCGGTTTTCGTCCCTGCGCCGCGCCCGACATCGCGCGTCCGAAAGGAGAATGCCCCCAGCCGTGAGCCCGCCCGCGGGCGCGAGCAAGGGACGGCGTCGATGCAGTCGCCCGCCGAGCTCACGGGGGAAATCCGCTTTCGCAGCGGCGGATCGGCCTACGTCGTCACTGCCGCAGAAAGTGCCGAGGCTCCCGCGCAAACGATCCAGATCGCCCCGGCGGCGGCGGGCACGGCGCTTCATGGAGACCTGGTCGCCCTGCGCCTCGTCGGCAGCACGCGCCCCCCGCGCGGAGCGCAGGCCAAAGGCGGCCGCCGCAACCAAGGCCGCTCAAACGGTCGCGCACGCGACGACGATGAGCTGCGCGGCGAAGTGCTGCGCGTACTCTCCCGCTCGCGAGACAGCCTCGTGGGCGAGCTGCGCAAAAGCGCGCGCCAGTGGTTTGTCACGCCGGACGATCCGCGCTTCGGGCGCGACGTGCTGGTCGAGCCGCCCGCTCGCAGTCCGCTCCGCCCCAAGCCCGATACGGGGGACAAGGTCGTCGTGCGCCTCGACCACTGGCCCACGCGCAGCGCGCCGCTCAGCGGCACGATCACCGCGCGGCTGGGCCGCACCCATGAACCGCGCGCAGAGCTGCTCGGCGTTTTGGAGACCTACAAGCTCAGCCCAGAGTTTCCGCCCGAGGTCGAGGCCGAGCTCGCGACGCTGCCCTCCAAAGTTCGCCCGGCAGAGATCGTCGGGCGGCGCGATTATCGCGAAGTCCCCACGATCACGATCGACCCCGATGATGCGAAGGACTTCGACGATGCGCTCTCCATCGAGCCGCTGCCCAAGGGCCAGACACGCGTGGGCATCCACATCGCCGACGTCGCGGCCTACGTGCGACCGGACACCGCTCTCGACCACGAAGCGCAGCGGCGCGGCAACTCCACCTACCTGGTGGGCACGGTGATCCCGATGCTGCCCGAGCGGCTCTCCAACGGGCTTTGCTCCTTGGTCGAGGGCGAGGATCGGCTCTGCAAAGCGGTTTTCCTGACCTTCGACGCTGGCGGGCAGATCGTGGGAAAAGACTTCGCCAGCACGGTTATCCGCAGCCGCAAGCGGCTGACCTATAAACAAGCCTACGCGCTGCTTTTTAACGATGACCTGGAGGCTGTCCGCGCGCTGCCGCTGCCGCCCAAGCACCAAACCGGATCGACGGGGCGCGCACTCTCCAGCTTGCCCCGGCGCGAGCTCGCTTCGCTGCAAATATGGGTTCGCCGCCTCTGGAAAATCGCCGCCGCGCTGCGCCGCGAGCGCATGGCCAGGGGCAGCCTCGACCTTGATATGCCCGAGACCAAAGTCTATGTGGACGAGGCGGGCTACGCCGACCGGCTCGAGCGTGTCGATAACGACGAGAGCCACCAGCTCATCGAAGAATTCATGCTCGTGGCCAACGAAGCGGTCGCCCACCTGACCCGCAGCCAGCGGCTGCCCTCGCTCTACCGCGTGCACGATGACCCCGAGCCGGAGCGGCTCAACGAACTGCGCGAAGAGCTCGCCACGCACGGACTCCAGGTGGGCAACCTCGCGGTGCGCGGCGAGCTTGTGCGCCTTCTCGCCCAGCTTGGCACGCACCCGCAGGGGCACCTGTTGCGAACCCAGCTTTTGCGCAGCCTGAAGAAGGCCTGCTACCGCGCCTCGCCCGACGGGCACTACGGGCTGAGCAAGCGCGACTACGCGCACTTCACTTCGCCCATCCGCCGCTATGCCGACCTCGTTGTCCACCGCGTGCTCGACGCGTACCTGGCGCGCAAGGGCGGTGGCTCCGCGAGTGGCTTTGCGGGAGCCGTGGCGCGCGTTGTCCGCAGCGCGATTGGGGCTGGTGCGCGCAAGCCAAAAGCCTACACGGTGGCCGGCGTGACTGCGCTCGGCGAACACCTCTCGCAAACCGAGCTCAACTCCCAGGCTGCCGAACGCGAATCGGTGAAAATCAAGCTGCTCGAATTCTTCGAGCGCGAGTTGGCGAAGACGCCGCGCACCCGTTTTGCCGCGATTGTGACCGATGTGCGCAGCACGGGTTTCTTCGTGGAGCTCACCGAATCGATGACCTTTGGCTTTGTGCCCGCGAGTGTGGCGGTAGGGGCGGGCGGCAGGGGCGGGCGCACGCGCCGCAGCCGCTTTGCAGAAAATCGCGGCGGCCCGCGCGTAGGCGATTCGCTCGACGTCACCGTCCACAAAGTCGACCGCTTCCGCCGCACAATCGACTTCCGCCCCGCAGAGTGAGAGGAGGGCAGGCGGGGGCACTGCGGGGCAAGAGTCGCGCTCACGTGCGCTTTCCGAAGTTTTAGAAAATCGCGCCCACGGCTTTGCCTTTTGAGCCGTGACTTCTCATCAGTGGTGGGGTATGAATCACTTCACCTTTACCCAGCAGTTTCGGGAGATTTATGAGCGCGGGCTGGCGCTCTATGCCAAGGGGCAGCGCGGGGCTGAGACGTATTTCTCGCCCGAGGAAACGGCTTTTCTCACGGCTAACGGAATCACGGCGCAGCATCTCTACGACTACGTGGAGGATCAGCATAACGAGGGCGTCCCGGGTTACGATACGGCGCTCAGCATCGAGCTGATCCGCCGCGATTACTTCCTCAACGTCCAGCAGGGCCAGTGGACGGGAAAAAAGGAAGACCCCGAAACTTGGCCGGCAAAAACCGAGGCGGTTGCGGGCATCGTCTGGCTCCCACGCATTCTCAGGAAAGTACGCGCCAAGCTGCGCGGTGAACTGCCGGACAGCGCGATGTTTTGCTGCGGTGGCGACCGCCGCTTTTTCAGGGCAAACAACATTCACCCCAGCGAGTTCATAAACCTCGCGTGGCGTGCGGGAGACGACGACCAGCCGATCATCGACTTCGTGGTCGCCCGCGCGAAGAGCGCAAAAGGGGAGTGATGGGCACGCGCCTGGCACCACTGCGCGTGTGGCGGTGGCGTGGCGCCACGTGCCATTCAATTTGGGAATCGGCCCCGTCGCTGCGCGACGAAGCACGATTCCCAAATTTAACGGGACTTCCCCCAGTCGCGTTGCGACTGGGAAGAAACTCAAAACGCGGATGGAGCGGCTACCCATTTGGGCGCGGTCTTCGACCGACTTATTTTGCGGCGCACTTGTTGGTGCGCCGTCCTGTTCCCTCGTCCCGCGTAGGAGCTTCAAACTTGACTGAACATTGCCGATCTCCGGTTAGGGAGTTCACTCAACTGTGCGGTTTGTTTGGCGGGCGTACCGCCCGCCAAACAAACCGCACAGTAAATGGGAGCAGGCACCGCCTGCCGCCGCACGCGCAGTGCAGTTTTGGGCTAGAACAGGCCGAGCTGGCCTTGTGCGTCTTCGCCGTTGGCTGTGCCAGCACCGAGTGCCGTTGCCGAATCGCTTGAGTTACTCGTCAGGAAGGTCGCGTAGCGCGCTTCCCAATCGCTGAGCTTATCGAGGTAAAACTTCGCGTCGTAGGGCGCCGTTTGCGGGTCGAATTCCTCGACTGCGCGTGCGCGCTGCCAGGTGCTCGCCTGCCCTTTTTGTTTGGGGATGATGTAGTAGTTCACCCGGTCGCCCATGCGTGGGCGCGGGCTCATCCGTAGCGAGACCTCCGCCGAGGCGCGGCGCGGCTTTCCGCCCTCGGCTACGAAGCGTTCGTAGGCTTCCGGGTTTTGCCGGAGCACCTCGCCCTTTGCGAGTTCGGCTACGGGCACGGTGCCTGCGGTGATTCGCTGGCGGTACTCTGCAAGCAGCTCCTCGGTGGGGCGCGGCTCTGCGCCGAGCAGATGGCGGATCAGGTGGTCGCTCAGGTTTTTCAAAAACGGCTCGATCCCGCGCGAGCGCAGCGCAGAGCCGCGCAGGGTGATTTTTTGGCCGTCGTAGAGCGCGTAGTTCTTGGCCTTGTAGCAAAACATCGCGGAGTAGCGGCCGTCCCACTCCAGCTCAATCCCGGGCGGCAGCGTGTCGGCCATCTTGGCGAGCAGTGCTTCGGGCTGCGCAAAATACTCCTCGGAGGCGAGGTAGATCCCGTCGGTATCGGCTTCGAGCAAGGTGCAGCCGAGTGCCTCGAAGCGCTCGATGAGTGCCTGCAAGAGCTCGCGGCCCTGACGCGTGACTTCGGCCGCGAGCGCGCCATCGCCGAAGCGTGCACCGCCAAAGCCGAGGTAGCCGTAGAAGGAGTTGATGAGAATCTTGAACGCGCTCTGCCGCGCGTTGTACTCGGCGCGCAGGGCCTCGGTCTCCGCCGTGCGGGCGAGCGCCTTGTACTTGAGCCGATAGTCGCGCAGCCGCGTGAGCATCGGGATGAAAACGCCGAGCGTGTCGCGATAGGGGTTGCGCCCCATGTTGAGCAGGAGGCTCGGGTACAGGGAGGCCACGTCGAAGTGCAGCACCTGGCGAAACACGCCCTCGCGAAAGCTGCGTGTGTAGCCGCCGTCGAAGGGCACCACCTCGCTGGGCAGCGGGCAGGCCTGCCGCGCGTGGTAGTATTCTTCGAGGAAGAGCAGGTCGACCTTGGTCGAGTTGCCGCGCAGGGCGGCGTCTTGCAGCGTGATGGGAAACGCGCGCGCTTGCTCGAAGTACGTGGGCAGCAGCACATCGGCCAGCCCCTCGGTCTCGCGCAGATCGTCCTCCAGATAGGCGCAGAAGCGCGCGCGATCTTCGCGGTAGCATTGGGCGATTTTGTTGCCCTCGATGTAGGTGCGCTCGGCGCCATCGGCACTGGTGATGCCGAAGTAGAGCGCGGCGGCCTTCAGGCCGTAGGAGCTGAGCTCGCGCGTCGTGATGTCGTAGAGCTGGATCAGCAGGTACGTATCGATCACGGCCCGGCCCGGCAGGTCGCAGCGCGGGAAATCGACCCAGCGCTCGGCAAGCTTCAGGCGGCTGTTGCGAAAACGGGCTTCCTGGCCGAAGCGCCCCCACGCGCAGGGGACCTTGTAGCGCAGGCAGCGCAGCCGCAGAAAATCCAGGTCAAACTTGAACAGGTTGTGCCCCTCGATCACGTCGGGGTCGAGCTCTGCAAACGCCGCGTTCAGCTCCTCCAGAAGTGCCTTTTCCGCGGCGTCGCTTTCCTCTGCGAGGACGAGCAGCCGATTCTGCCCGCCGCAGCGCAGCCCGATCGCCAGCACACGGTCGCCCGCCTTGTTGGCATCGCTGAAGCTCCCGTCGGCCGAGCCCGTTTCGATGTCGAGCTGGCAGCGGCGCAGCGCGGCAAAGGACATATCCGCATAGCAGCGTGCACGCTGTTGCAGCAGGAACTGGCTCTCCAGTGGCCGCAGCACATCCACGCCGCTGGTGCCATCTGCGCGCACGGTTTTTAGAAATTCCTTAAACTCCTCCAGGCCCGCCTCGGCGCCGTGAGCGAGCAGTCCGAAAAAACCTCCACCCGCGAGTCGCTCGATCTCGACTGGCGGCAGGGCTGTGCCGCTGTCAGCCGCCTGTGCTGCGTTCGCATTCCGGGCTTGGGTCACCAGGGCGGCGCGCGCGGCCTCCTCCGATTGCAGCCAAGCGAACGGGCGAAACGGCTCTACCGCGCATGCGCGGCCTCCATCGGCAGTCGCCCGCGCCGTGTGCGCTTGGCCCGCTTCATCGACCCAGACTCCGCAGATCGGCCCAGTGTTAGTCGTCATTACTGCGCAGGCTTCGGGGCAGCCGACCTGTAGCAAACACTAAAATGGTTTCACGAATACCATCACCAGAGCGAGTGCCGCCAGAGCGAGGGTGAGGCCCATCCACAGTGCCGCTTTTTTACGCCGACGGTAGGCCACGCCGCCCAAGGCCGAGATCCCCAGCCAGCACACCATTTTTACCCAAGCCCAACCTCCCTCCATCCCGTATAAGCCCTGCAAGAGGCGCGTCCCCGTGAGCAAAACGACCAGACTCGCGATACCGCTCCATATCAGCACCCGCTTGCGCGTCGCGGGCTCCGCCGCGCAGGCGAAAAACGTCGTCCCGACGAGGACGAGAACGGCAAGGACGTGGAGGACTTGTAGTGTATGGAGTTCGTAAGCGGTCATTCTTGGAGAGGAGGGGAGGGAGCAAAGGAGAAAAAAACACCCCGCCGGTGCCGTGTGCCCAAAGGCTCTAGTCCTTTTAAGTTCAGGTGGGCGCCTCCCCCGCAGCGTTTGCTTTCCGGTTTACGGCCTAGCAGCTTCCGCGGCGGTCTTGGCTCCCGTTGGTTCTTAAGGCAAAGAGCGTGTTTAATGAAAGCACCTCGCACACCACAGGGTGTCGGAGGTGGAAGCTAGGAGACCGCCCCCCCAGGTCAAGGCCGATGGCTAAAAGGCGTGCTCAGGAGTGTGCGCGGCGGCCTGTGCGGCGAGGGTCTCGCCGGAGTGGATACAGGCGGGAGTGGAGATGCCGCCGCGGCATTGGCCGCCGATGAAGAGGCCCGGGTAGCGGGCTTCGCAGGCGGCCATCGCGCCGAGGTGTTTTTCGTAGCCGAGGTTGTATTGGGGGATCGCCCGCGGCCAATGCTGGTGCTGCATAAACACCGGCTCGCCGCCCTCCCGCCCCTCCGTTCTCCCGCATCGCGTCGTTTTTCCGTCCCGCTGCAGGCCGAGGGTCTGTTCGAGGGCGGGGCTCACGCGCGCGAGCAGTTCGTCGGGCGGCAGTGGCGGGAGGGCAGTGAGTTCGCGCTGGCCCGCGCCGCCGAGCATGACGTGCAGGGCGACGTGACCTGCGGGGGCTCGCCCGGGAAAAAGCGTGGAGGTGAAGATGACGCCGAGCAGGGGGAGCTTTTCGACCGCCGGAACGAGCATCCCGAAGCCGTCGAGCGGGTGGGCGATTTGCGCGCGGCGGTAGCCGAGGAAGAGTGCGCTCACGGGCGGGTGCTCGATTTCGGCAAGTGTGGCGAGCGGGTGCGAATCGCCGATTTGCAGCGCGGCCAGCGCGTGCGCGGGCAGGGCACAGATGACGGCATCGGCCAGTTCTTCGCAGAGGACTTCGTCGCGGGGATCGGGGGTAGCGGAGCCGCCGGGAGCACCGGGGGAGTCAGAGGCGCGGGCGTGACTTGCGGCGTTTGCGGGTTTCGTGTGTTCAGCCGCGCGTTTGGTGACCGTGATTTTCCACGCGCCATTTGCCGACGACGGCGGGGTGAGGCTGCGGACTTGCGCGCCGAGTTGCAGGCTGCCCTGCGGCAGCGACTGGACGAGAGCGTCGATGAGGCTCTGGAGGCCGTCGCGAAAGGAAAAGAGGCGCGGGCGGGGCTGGTCGCTCGCGCGGGCTTGGCGCATTTTTGCGATTTGCGCGCGGAGTAGCGAGCCGTGGCTTTGCTCGGCCTGCCAGAGCGTGGGGAAGGCGTGGCGGGCGGAGAGCCTTTGTGGGTCGCCCGCGTAGACGCCGCTGACGAAGGGGCCGAGAAGCGCGTCGACGACTTCTTGCCCAAAGTGTGCGCCGACAAAATCGGCCAGGCTGGTGTCTTCCGCGCGTGGCGGCTTGGAGCGGCGGCGAAAGAGCTCACCCACTACACGGCACTTTGCCGCTGCGGAGAGCAGCGGCGTGCGCATGAAGCCGAGCGGCGAAGTGGGCGCAGCGACGAGGCGGCCGCCGCGCACGAGGTAGCGGTTTTTCGCGTCGGGGCTGGCGTAGACGAGCTGTGACTCCAGGCGCAGCTCGGCGATGAGCGCGCGGAGCGCCGCGCCGTGGGGCGCGCTATCGAGCAGCGAGTTGGGCCCGTGCTCGACAAGCCACCCGCCCTCGCGCGTGGTGCGTATCACCCCGCCTGCGCGCGAGGTTTTTTCAAAAAGGCGGACGCGGATTCCCTTTGCGGCGAGCCGGTGGGCGGCGACCAGGCCAGTAATGCCCGCGCCGAGGATGGCGACTGTCGGCGCTTGTTTGCGCAAACGCGGCGGTGCTGCTGCGCTCGCGGATGCGGCACGCGCGGCCTGTGCGGCGGCGTCAGATGCGGCTGCGCGCAGGGCGGGGCGAGTCGCTTGCATTACTTGTAGGTGGTGACGGTTTCGACGAGCGCCTGCATGCACTCCAGCCTAGCTTGCGGGGTGATCCCGTGGCCGAGGTTCAGGATGTGCCCGGGCGCCTGGTCGCGCATCGAGTCGAGCAGGCGGGTGGTCTCTCGTGCGACGATCTCGGGGCTCGTCTGCATGAGGATGGGGTCGAGGTTGCCTTGTACGGCGACCGTGCGCGGCAGGGTTTGGCGGATTTTGGGGAGCTCGATTGTCCAGTCGACGCCGAGGACGCGTGCACCGCTGGCGGCCTGTGCGGCGAGGTGCGGGCTGCCGCCCTTGGTATAAAGAATGACCGGGAAATCGGCGGGCAGCGCGGCGATGATCTGGCGGATCCAGCGCAGCGAGGCGGCTTCGTAATCGGGGCCGGCGAGGATCCCTCCCCAGGAGTCGAAGATCTGTATGGCATCGGCTCCAGCGGCGATCTGGATCCTGAAATAGGTGATGAGTGCGTCGCTGAGCTTGCCGAGTAGCGCGTCGAAGAGCGCGCGGTCGGTGTAGAAGAGCGTTTTGATCCGGGCAAAGTCCGCCGAGCTGCCGCCCTCGACCATGTAGGAGGCGAGCGTCCACGGCGAGCCGCCGAAGCCCAGCAACGCTTTCGCACCGCCGAGCTCGCTGCGGATGAGCCGCAGGGCGGCGGGGACGTAGTGGAGCTTTTCGCCCACGGCCTCGGCGGGGGCGAGCGCCTCGACTGCGGCGCGCGAATCGATGCGGTGCGCCATCGCGATGCCGCCCGTGTCGCGAAAGGCGTAGGGCTGGCCGAGCGCCTCGGGGATCACGAGGATGTCGGAAAAGAGGATCGCGGCATCAATCCCGGGGAAGCGGCGCAGCGGTTGCAGCGTGACTTCCAGCGCGAGCTCCGGCGTGCGCACCATCTGGAGGAAGGAGCTCTTTTCTTTGAGGGCGCGGTACTCAGGCAGGTAGCGTCCGGCCTGGCGCATGACCCAGAGCGGGGGGCGCTCCAGAGGCTGGCAGGCACAGGCAGCGAGAAAACGTTGGCGAGAAGTCATGGAAACGAAGTGGTGGTGGCGGGGAATGTCGCGGTGCGATGTGCGGTCTGCTCCCGCGGCGTGGAGGGGGGCGGCAGATGCGTGGCGTGGGGCGGCACATGCGCGCGCCCGCGGTGGCGTCGGCGGCTTTGGGCTTAGCGGTTGGCGAGCCAGTCGCGCGGCGGCAGGAAGCGCTCGGTGAGCTCGGCCTCGGGCGAGCCCGGCTCTGGTGCCCACGCGTAGTCCCAGCGCGCGAGCGGCGGCAGGCTCATGAGGATCGACTCGGTGCGCCCGCCGCTCTGGAGGCCAAACTGCGTGCCGCGATCCCACACGAGGTTAAACTCGGCGTAGCGCCCGCGGCGGCGGAGCTGAAACTCGCGCTCGCGCTCGCCGTAGGGTGTGCCCTTTCGCCTGGCGACGATGGGTCGGTAGGCGGGCAAGTAGGCGTCGCCGACACTGCGCAGCAGGGCGAAGCTCTGGTCGAAGCCGAGCGCATTAAAGTCGTCGAAAAACAGGCCGCCGATCCCGCGTGGCTCGTGGCGATGCTTGAGAAAGAAGTAGTCGTCGCAGGCTTTTTTGAAACGCGGGTAGAGCGCGCTGCCAAAGGGCGCTACCGCGTCGCGCGCCGTGCGGTGCCAGTGCACGCAGTCTTCTTCAAACCCGTAGTAGGGCGTGAGGTCGAAGCCGCCGGCGAACCACCAGGTCGCCGCCCGGTCTGTTTGGCGCGGTCGCTCGACCGGCTTCACGGGCGCGTCACTTGTTGTCGGTGATGGCGGTGATGCGTCCGTTACCGCCGCGCCGCTGGAGTTGCTCCCGAAGCCCTCGGCGTGATGCTCCGGCGCGTTTTCGTACGCGCAGAAAAACCGCACGTTCGCATGGCTCGTGGGCACGTAGGGGTTGCGCGGATGGATGACGAGGGACACTCCCATCGCCTCCCAAGGCTTGCCCGCCAGCTCGGGCCGCTGCGCGGTGGCCGAAGGCGGCAGCGCTGTGCCCTGCACGTGGGAAAAGGCGACGCCCGCTTTTTCAAACACCGCGCCCTCGCTCAAGATCCGCGAGAGCCCGCCGCCGCCGAGTGCCGCTGCGGGCCGGTCGCTGCCCGCGTGAGCTTTGCCGGTGTTGCTGACGGCGGAGTGTGCGATGGGCTGCGTGTTTGTGGGGCGCGTCCACTCGTCGTGGCCAAACTCGGCTGCTCCGTCTTCTTCGGCGAGTGTTTCGCAAATGCGCGATTGCAGGTCGAGCAGGTAGCGGCGGACGGCGGCGGTGGCGTTTGCGCGGAGGGGCTCCGGGTTTGCGTTGGTGGCGGCAGTCATGGGTTTAGGAGAGCGGGAAGGACGGCGTGAGGGGAGGGAGAGGGCGGCGGTGCGCGTGTCTAGCGGGTGAGGAAAGCAGGTCGGCCCCGACTTGGGAAACACTTTGCCGCTGCGGAGTTGCGGGTAGAAGCCGCAGTATTGCTGCCCCGTAGCGGGGCTTCATTTTTACGGCGCAAACCGGGTGGGAACACGCGTGGTGCGCGGGGCCGTGATTTCCGGTTGACAGGCTCAGGGGGCAGCGGTGTCTTCGGCCCCTTTTTTATGAAAGTCGTTTCGTCCATCAAATCCGCGAAGAAGCGCCATCCCGACTGCCAAGTCGTCCGTCGCAAGGGCCGCATCTACGTGATCAACAAGACCGACCCGCGTTACAAGGCGCGCCAAGGCTAAGCCCCCCATTTTTTCCCGACGTGAAATCCGAAATTCATCCCTCCCTCAACAAAGTCTGCTTCTTGGACGTTGCGACGGGCCGCCGTTTTTTAACGCAATCCACGATGCGCTCGGCGCGTAAGGAGCAGATCGATGGTGAGGAGTACTTCGTCGTCGTGCGCGACGTGACGATGGACTCGCACCCCGCCTACACTGGCGAGAAGCGCTTGGTCGACACCGCAGGCCGCGTCGAGAAGTTCACCAGCAAGTTCAAGCGCGTGCGCCGCTGAGTGCCCGCCCATCGGGGCGCGTGCCAATCCAATCACGCGCCGCGCGCCTTTTATTGCCGCTTCTCCACAGGACCCTTTTCCCCGAAAGCCGAACGAGCCTTTCCCGCTCGCTCGGCTTTTTTGTTGCCGGCAATAAAGGCCGCCAAACGCTCCCGCGCCCAACCGTACTGTTACCAATTGCGCTGACCGCTCCCTGCGGCCCTTGTACCACTCATCCCGCCCAATGCCACTGCCGCTGCCCTCCGATTTTTCGGCCTCAAACAAACTGCTCTTCATCGACTGCGACAGCACCCTGAGCGCGATTGAGGGCATCGACGAACTGGCGCGGCTGCGCGGCGAGGCCTGCTTTGCAGAGGTCGAGGCGATGACGCATGCGGCGATGGAGGGGCAGATCCCCATCGGCGAAGTATTTGGGCGGCGCCTGGAGATCATCCGGCCCACGCGCGAAGAGGCCGCCCGCGTCGGCCAAATGTACATCGAGCGCGCGGAGCCGACGGCGCGCGAAATGCTCGCTGCTGCGCGGACTGCGGGTTGGCGGCCCTGTATTTTGAGCGCGGGTTTTCGCGAGAGCATCGAGCCGCTGGCCGCTTACCTCGGCATCGACTGGATCGAGGCGGTGGGGCTGTATTTTGACGAGGCGGGTAACTACCGCGGCTACGACCGCGATTACCCGACGACGCGCAATGGCGGCAAGCCCGCGCGGATTCGCGAGATCGGCGAAGCGTGGGCGCGTGCCCACAGCGAGTCGCCGCCGCCGCCCGTCCCCGCCAGACCGCTGCGCACCGTGATGGTGGGCGACGGGATCAGCGACCTGGAGACACAGGGACAGGTCGATCTGTTTGTCGGCTATGGCGGAATCGTCCGCCGTCCGCGCGTGGAAAAAGAGGCCCAGGTTTTCATCCAGCAGCTCAGCGAGCTGCCCGAGCTTTTGGCGCAGCTAAGTGCGAAGTCGCTCTGAGTTGACGAGCCGCCAGGCGGGAGGGCGAGCGGCTCGCCACATAAAACGGGTCGAAGACGCGCGGCCAACGAGCCGCGCTCAAAATGAAAGGGTCGAAGACCCCTGCACGGGGGGCGGTGGCGTGGCGCTACGTACCATTCAATTTGCGATTTTGCCCGTACGCTGCGCGCCCGCCCTCCCGCCCAAAATCGCAAATTTAACGGGACCTCCCCTCAGTCGGGTTGCGACTGGGGATGAGGAATCAAGTGCGGATGGAGCGAAAACCCATTTGGGCGCGGCGAAAGAGTTTACGGGCTAAAACTCCTGCCCGACCGGAGGTCGGGAGTTCCTTACTGTGCGGCTTGTTCGTCGGGCGGAACGCCCGACAGCAAGCCGCACAGTAAATGACAGGGGACACCGTCCCCCGCCGCCCGCGCAGGGCCGCCCCACGCGCAGTGGAGCCGTGTTTTCTCAGCCCACGAGTTGGTCGAGTGGGGTATTGAGCAGTGCGGCGTCGCGTCCGGCACGCAGCGCGGCGATGTAGCGCGGAAGCAGCGGGTCGAGTGCGTGCATGGCTTCTTCGCTGGCGGCCTCCTCGCCGAAGCTTTCAAAGCAGGACTTGAAGTCGGCTAGGCTGGTGCGGTTCAGCGGGCGAGCCGGCTGGTAGAGGAAATCGCTTGTGGGCTCCGTTTCTGCGGCGGGGATCGGAGTGAGGAAGCGCATGTCGACGAGCCGCTGGAGGCACTCGTTTATGATTTGGGTGGGCGCCTTGATGATGTCGCTCAGTTGCGAGGCGCTGCATGCGGGGAGGCAGTCCTGGAAGCGGCGCGCGACGGTTAGAAAAACGAGCAACAGCAAGTGCTCGCGACTGGCGTGCGAGAGGTTTCCCCACGCGGCCTGGCTGCTGCGGAAGCGCGCATTCTGCACCGCGTAGCTGATCTGCCCGCCGATCAGCACGTAGAGCCAGAAAATGTAGAGCCCGAACATCAGGATCGGCATGATGCCGAGCGAGCCGTACAGGCTGCGCGAGATGACCACGCGGCGCACGTAGATGAAGGCCAGAAAGTTGTTCGCGAGCAGCAGCAGCGCGACGATGACCGCTCCGGCGAAGGCCGCGCGCCAGTAGACCTGGGTATTCGGGATGTAGCGGTAGAAGAGCGTGAGCATCGAGATCACGAGCAGCCCGGAGCTCAGCGGCAGGAGCCAGCGGATGAGCTGGAGCAGCTCGGCCCCAAAGGGGAGTTTCGCCACGAAGACATTCACAAAGGCGCCCGCGCTCAACAGCGTGATCGAGGCGAAGAAGAGCACCGCGCCCAGCGTCAGGATCGTCCAGTAGTAGATGATCCGCATCAGCCAGGAGCGCCCCTCACGCAGCCCCCAGATTTCGTTAAACGCGTCCTCGATCCCCTTGAACAACAGGATGACGATCAGGATCAGCGTGAGCGCGCCCACTGCCCCCGCTGTGCCCGAGCGCGAGCCGCTGATGAAGCCGCTGAGCATCCGCTCGACCGTCGCTTCGGCGGAGTCGTCGATCCGCTCGTTGAGCGCTTGCTGGCCGCCGGCGTTAGGTGGGGCGGTGGTGGCGGTTTCGGCGCCCGAGCCCTCATCGGCGCCGGGCCCCGCGTTGGGCCGGTTGAGCCCGCCTTGCAGCGTGGGGTTGGGCGCAATCGCCGCCGCCGCGCGGCTGGTGGATGGGGCGTGAGGGGAGAGCCCCTCGGCGCTGGTCTGCGCTTCGTACTCGGCGACCTGCGGGGCGATGAAGCGGATCACGCGGTTGAGCGTGTTGACGGCCAGATCGGGATCCTTGTCGTCCAGCACCATGCCCGCGACGAGCATCGCGATGGCGACGAGCGGCCCCAGCCCGAGCAGCGAGCTGAAGCTGAGCGCCGAGGCGCGGCTCGCGGCCTTGGTCTCGGTGAACACCGTGATCGTGATCGAGATCACGCGCAGCACGGCGTAGAAACGGCCCCGCAGCGAAGTGTCGTCGAGCCGCGCAGGCTGCCAAATCTCCTTGGTGTAGAGCGCCAGGAAACGCTGCCAGTATGCGAGTAGCCGAGCCATTCTGCGCGCAACCCTGCGCCAGCCAGCAGAAACTACGCAAGCCAAAGCCCCGACGCGGGCAGCCGCGCCGGGGCAGTCGGACAGCCTGACTGCGTGACAGGCGTGGGAATTTCATAGGCTATATCAAATGATACGTAGCCGCTTTCGTTTCACCGAATAAGCCGAAGGGAAGTGGAGTGGATTTACTATGCGTTTTCTCCGACTATTTGGTGTTT
>NZ_LSZQ01000032.1 GCF_001580015.1 Cephaloticoccus primus | reverse complement strand
CCCCCCCCCCCCCCCCCCCCCCCCCCCGAGTATAAGTAGTATTAATGGCGGTATTAACGCAGTTCGTATTGAGGAATCGAAGTGGACGAAAGATACGAACGTCGAGATCGTCGGCACTGTAAATTTGACAGGTGACCGATCCGTTAAAGGGATCTGGATGAGTGAAAAGAATGACTCACGCGTGAGGCTTAATGATAATTTGTTGACGGTCGGTGCAGATGGAATTAATGCCAATTATAATGAACCTCAGATTTATTTCCGGGGTGGCCGAGTCACCTCTAGCGGATCATCGCTCGTTATCAGGTCGCATACTTACGGTTCTGCTGAATTGGGTCAGTATGGTGAGAAAGTGTTCTATAGTTTTGGAATAGATGCTGTAATTTCAGATAATAAAAACCGTAAGGTAGGTTTGGTCATCAATGGAGGGCATAAGGCGGGAGAGCGTGGGCTGGTCTCCCTTTTCGGGGAGCGTGCCAACACTTTTACAGGAGATGTTATTGTAGAAGGGGAATTTAATCAATTATATCTAGCAAAGCAGAATGGTGTCCAAGCTGTTAGGGGTAATATTTATATTAAAGATAAAGGGGCTGTAGTTATAGATGGTAGTGATCAAATCGCCGATTCATCTACCGTAACGCTTTCTGGCTCGTACTCGACTTTAAGGTTTATTGGTACAAGAAAGGATATAAGGGAGAAAATTAAAGATCTGGTCGTAACGAATGGACAGGGAGTCATGAACTTCACTCATGACCCCAGAGTTCCAGATGACTCTTCTAAAAAAACACTCTTCCTGGATGATTTGATTATTAAGAATGGGGCGTCGCTGCGCATTGCGTCTTGGCAAGCGGGGCGGGATCACTTGCTCGTGCGTAAGGACAGCAAGCACCTCGCAGATGCGCTTAAGAAGATCACAATCGACGGCTGGGCGAAAAACCAAATCTACCTGAAAGACTACGATAAAGACTATTGGTCAATCGAAGCCGCCCCCGAACCCGCGACCTGCGGCGCACTCCTCGGCGCACTGGGCCTCGGCCTCGTGGCGTGGCGCCGACGACGCAGTCCGCGAGCAAGCAGCAGCAGTAGCCTTTAGTTTTTGTGAGCTGATTGCGCTATGGGACAGATCTCGTCTCATAGCGCAAACTGGCTACGTTTTTAATAATGGCGCACTCTGGCTTCACATGTGCGGTCCCTTTACCGCTTTTTACATGCGGGTGAGCAGGCGCAGGCCGAGGAGTTTCAGGCCGGTTTCGAGGAGGAGGAGCGTGCGGGTGCACAGCAGGAGGCGGCGCGCGCGCGTGGCGGGCTCGTCGCTGAGGACTTTATCGGCGGCGTAGAAGCTGCTGAAGCTGCCCGCCAGCTCGAAGAGGTAGGTACACAGGAAGTGCGGGCGGAACTGCGCGGTGGTCGCCTGGAGGACGGCGGGGAATTGGAGCAGCTTTCGTGCGAGGGCGAGCTCGTGCTCGGTCTCGGGTGGAGTGGGCGCGGCGTGTGCGGTATCTGCACTGGTCGCCGCCGCCGTCGCGGGGGCATTCGCCGATTCTTCCTCGGTGGCTGTCGCCATTGAGCCGCCAGCAGCGCTGTTGCCGCCGTCGCCGGTCGCGGCCGTCGCAGTGTCGGCAGTGCTGCGCCCGTTTTCGCCGCCGGTCGCCGTGTAGGGATCAAGGCCGAGTTTACGAAAGATGGAGTGGATGCGGGTGACGGCGTAGAGGAGATAGGGCGCGGTGTTGCCGTCGAAGGAGAGGAGCTTGTCCCAATCGAAGACGTAGTCGCTGCTGCGGTTTTGGGAGAGATCGGCGTAGCGCACGGCGCTCACGCCCACGGTTTCGGCGATGTGGCGGCGGTCGGCTTCGGGGAGCTCGGGCGACTTTTCGGTGACGAGGGCGAAGGCGCGCTCGACGGCCTCGTCGAGCAGGCTTTGCAGGCGGACGGGGTCGCCGGTGCGGGTTTTCAGGGCGCGGCCGTCGTGGCCCAGGATCGAGCCGAAGGAGAGGTGCTCAAACTTGGGCAGGCGGTAGCCTTTTTTCGCGTACCATTTTTGGGTGGTGAGCCAGAGTTGCTCGAAGTGGTCGTTCTGGCGGGTGTCGGTGAGGATTATGATGGAGTCGGCGGCGAAGTGCTCGGTGCGGTAGAGCATCGTGGCGAGGTCGGTCGTCGCGTAGTTTGAGGCGCCGTCGGACTTGCGGATGATGAAGGGCTGCTTGGCGAAGCGCGGGTGCTCGGGGTGGAAGACGACGAGCGCGCCTTGCGACTCGGTGGCGAGGCCGCAGCTCTGCATCTCGTCGTAGATGCGCGGGAGCTTGTCGTTGTAGAAGCTCTCGCCGAGCTCGTGGTCGAAGCGGATGTCGAGCTGCTCGTAGATGCGGTGAAAGGCGGTGGAGCTGATGCGGTTGATCTCGTTCCAGAGGCGGAGGTTCTCGGGGTCGCCTTGCTGGAGTTTGACGAGCTCGGCGCGCGCGGCGTCGAGGACGGCGGGTTGTGTCTTGGCGGCTTCGTCGGCGACTTTGTAGAGGCGCTCCAGCTCTTCGAGCGGGTCTTGGGCGAGGGCGTTTTCGTCGAGGCGGTTTTTGTAGCCCCAGATGAGTTTGCCAAACTGGGTGCCCCAATCGCCGATGTGGTTATCGCGAATCACCTCGGCGCCGCAAAACTCGAGCAAACGGCAGATCGTCTCGCCGATGACCATGCTGCGGATGTGGCCGACGTGGAGCTGCTTGGCGGTGTTGGGCGAGCTGTAGTCGACGAGGGTGCGCTCGCCGCCGTGGTAGCTGGCGGCTCCGGCGCGGAGTTTCCGCGCGCTGTCGTAGTGGAGGAGCCAGTCGAGGAGTACGGCGGGGCGAGCGCGGAAGTTGATGAAGCCCGGGCCGGCGATGGCGACCTCGTAGCGGTCGCGGAGCTCGGCGGGCAGGGCGGCGAGGAGCGCTTCGGCGACGGCGCGCGGGTTTTGCTTGTGCGCCTTTGCGTAGGGGAGGACGCCGTTGGCCTGGAAATCGCCGTGGCGCGGATCGGCGGGGCGTACCTCGGGCGAAAACGTGTCGGCCTCGTCGAGCGCGGCGGCGGTCGCGGCGTGTTTGAGCGCGGCGTCGAGTTCGGCGGCGAGGTTGAAGCTCACAGGCGTCGTTGTGTGCATAAGTGCGCGAGTGAACGGGGCGAGCGGCGGGGCGGTCAAGCAGCGGGGGATTCTTTTGCGCGGTGGCGCGCGAGTTTTCAGACCGCACCCCGTTTGCGCGGGTTTTTGGTAAAACCGTTACACGAGTTTTAACTCATTTAAAAAAAACGGGTTGCGAAATCGTAAAAATGCTTCCGCGCCGCGCATACGTAAAAAATCCCCTTGTGTCCGCGTTTCCCGATCCGCTTTCAGCCAGCCCCTCCACGGGCCTTTCTGCGCAACGCAGCAGGCCGGTGTTTTACCCCCTGATCCCCCAAGCAAATCCCTGCAGATCGGGCCCTGATTTCTGCGGCTCGATCTCGGTTAACCCCCAATACGAAATACAATATGATGAGACATTCCTGGAAAATAGTGGCGGCTGCTCTGGCCACGGGCTCCGCAGTACTGGCGCAGCAAGTGGGCGCTCAATCAGCGCCTGCCGCTGCGACCGCGCGAGCCGCAGCGGCGGATGCTGAGGTCGTCACGCTCTCGGTGTTCGAGGTGTCTTCGTCGGCCCCCGCGCGTTATCAAGCATCCGAGTCGGCGGCAGGCGGCCGCATCACGACGAGCATCATGGATACGCCGACGACGGTGACGGTGCTCACGACTGATTTTCTGGACGACGTAGGCGGCACGCGCGTGCTGGAGGCCGCGAAGTACGTGGCGGGCGTCTCGGAGGCGACGATCCCCAATGCACTCGACCGCGTGATCATCCGCGGCTTCCAGACGGATGGCCGCATCGTGGATGGGTTTCGCACGGGCGGTCAGGCCAACTACGACCACGGCGCGATTGAGCGCGTGGAGGTCGTCAAGGGCCCCGACGCGGTGTTGCTGCCGACGGGTGCGCCTGGTGGCACGATTAACCTCGTCACCAAAAAGCCGCAGTGGACGGCGGGCGGCTCGCTCAAACTCCAGGTCGGCGAGTACGACGCGAACCGCGTGGAGGCCGACGTCACGGGGCCGCTCAGTGAGCGCTTCGCCTACCGGGTGGTCGCCGCAGTGCAGGACAACGAGGGCTATATCGACGGCACGTTTCGTGAGTCCACGCTGCTGACGCCTTCGCTCACCTGGCGGATCGCGCCGCAGAGCAACCTCACCGTGCGCTACGAGTACTACTACTTCAAGGCGGCCAACATTGTGGGCATCCCGACCGATCCGAGCGTGGGCACGGGCGATCCGTTCAAGGTGCTGGAGGGCGTGCCGCACAACTTTAACCCGACCTTCGGCAAGGACTACGAGTTTCGCCGGACGACGGCGCACACGGGCGACTTCCTGTTTACCTCTACCGTTACGGACAAGCTCTCGGTGCGGCTCGCGGGCCGCGTCGTCGAGATGTACACGCCGGACTCCGATCTGCGCATCCGGCTCAACACGCCCGGAGGCAGCCGCAATCCCTTCACCGGCGAGTGGGAGGGCGGCGTCGATTGGGTGAACACCGCGCCCGCTGGCAGCCCGCCGAACTTTGTCGCGCAGCCTGCCGCGCCCGTCAGCCCGATCATCGGCATCACTGGCACGCGCGGCGATTACACGGAGCGCCATCGCGACTTGCAGAACGACTGGTCGTACATCGTCAACGGCGACCGCGTGACCTCCTCCACACTGCTGGGCTTCTCGTACTCGTACTTCGCCAACACGGGGCAGGGCTACTTCCGCACCTCGCCCGACATCGACATTACCAAGGAGACGCGCCCGAGCGGCCCCGCTGTCGTGAGCACCGTGCCCAACCGCGATGTGCGCCACAATATCAGCCGCTACCAAGTCTACCTCACCGAGCAACTGGAGCTCTTCAACAAGCGGCTCATGCTCTCGGGCGGCGTCGCGCACCTGACTTTTAACGGGATGTTCCAGAACCGCTTCGAGCCCGCGTATCCGCCGCCGAATGCCTCGCTCGCAGGCCAGTCCTTCAGCGGCTCGGGCAGCAAGGCGACCTACAACTACGGCGTCGTCCTCAAGCCGCTGCGCGACCGCAACGTCTCGCTGTACTACGGCCACACGCAAAACGCCGTGCCAGTCGGTGGCGGCGAGTACCGCCTCGCCAACATCGGCCAGGCCCCGCTGTTTTCGGAGGGCACGCAGGACGAGTTTGGCGTGAAGACCAACTTCTTCGACGGGCGCGTGATCGCCTCGGTCGCGTACTACGAGATCGAGCAGACCGGCTACGCGCTGCACCACCCGGGTAACTTTGCCACGCCGCAGCCGCCCGCTCCGCTGCCCCCGATCATCAGCACGCGCAAGGGTAGCGGTTGGGAGTTTCAGGTCGCGGGCTCGATCACCGATAACCTCTCCATTATCGCGAGCTGGGCCGACACGAAGAACCGCAACCCCGACGGCATCATGCTCAACAGCTCGGCCGAAGAATCCGGTGCGGTGTTCGTGCGCTATGAGGTCGGTCGCGGTGCGCTGCGCGGATTCGCCGTCGCCGTCGGCGCGAATTATCAGGGCAAGCGCGCAGCGGGCGATACTGCGGGCTACACCGACGCTTCGACGCCGACCAACCTGATCCCCAACCAGCCTTCGGCCTACATGCCCGAGCGCACGCTCGTCGATGTGACGCTGAGCTATGCACGCGGCAACTGGAGCTACGGGCTCACGCTGGCCAACGCGCTGGACAAGACCTACTACGCCGCCGCCGATAGCCGCGACCTCATCAACGTCGGCACACCGCGTAACCTTTCCGGTTCTGTAAGCTGGAAATTCTAAGGGGCGAGGCGCCCCGGGCCCTATTGCGCGCTCGGCCCGTTGGCCGAGCGCAGCTCGTGGGTGCTGCGGGCCCTTTTTCTGGTAGCGCAACAATCAAACAAACACGAAGCCCGTCTCTTTCCCTGCCTGTGCAGGGGCCGACTGAGCGACCGCTTCCATCGAAAACCTCTTCACCGCGAGCCGCCAACGAGCGGCTCGCAAAATCAAAAGGGGCTGCGACCCAAACCGTCGAAGACCGCATGCTAAAACTGATCCGAAAACTCGTCGGCCCGGCTTTTACCCCGGGGCTGTTTGTCGTCGTGGGGCTCGCGCTGGTGAGCAGCGCGATTGTGGCGCTCACCTCTCGCGAGGAGCCCGAGGGCATCGAAATCGTGGGCTTCGCCTGGCAGAAGCACGCGGCCTTTGTCCCGCGCGTCGAGCGCTGGAATCGCGAAAACCCGGACCGCCCCTTCGTCCTCAAGCTGCTCTCCACGCGCAACCTGGAGCGGCGGATGCTCTCGGGCTTTTTGTCGGGCACGCCGCTGGCGGACATGCTCGACACGTATGAGGAGATTTTTCCGAAAGCCTTTCTCGGCCCGATTGAGCACGTGGGCTTCCTCGACCTCACCGACCGCATTCACGCCGAGGGGCTCTACGAGCAGTTTAACGAGCCCTCCTTTTCGCACCTCACTTATAAAGGGCGGATTTTTGGGCTGCCGCAGGACGTGCATCCGGTGCTGCTCGCGTATCGCTCGGACATCGTGGAGGCCGCCGGCATCGACGTGTCGCAGATCGAGACTTGGGACGATTACTTCCGCGCCATGCGCCCGCTCATGGCCGACCGCGATGGTGACGGGCTGCCCGATCACTACGCGCTCAGCCTATCGGACGTCGCCGCGGGCGAGATCTACATGCTGATCATGCAAAACGACGGCACGCTCTTCGACGAAGACGACGAGCCGAACTTCGCGACCGAGCGCAACGCGTGGACGCTCGCCAAAATCATGACCTGGATCACGGGCCCCGAGCGCGCGACCTTCTATGTGCAGGACGGCTCGATCGGCAACAAGCAGCGGCTCGATGGACTGGTCATCGGCACCATGCTGATCGATCCCGCTATCGGGATGTGGAAGATCGAAAACCCCGGGCTGGCGGGAAAAGTGAAGCTGATGCCACTGCCCGCTTTTGAAAAGGGAGGGCGCCGAACGAGCGTGATCGGCGGCTCGATGATGAGCATCAACAAGCGCAGCCCGCACATCGACGCGTGTTGGGAGATGACCAAGGAGCTCTACATGTCGGCCGAGGTGGCCGAGAGCACGTGGCGAATCGCGGGCATCGTATCGCCGGTAAAGGCACTCTGGAAGGAGCCGTTTTACCACGAGCCCGATCCGTTTCTCGGTGGCCAGTCGCCCGGCACGCTTTTCATCGAGCAAGCCCCGCACGTGCCGCGCCGCCCGTCTTCGCCCTACAGTTTGCTGGCGCGGGCGCGGCTCGGCAGCGCGGCGATGGCGCTGCGTGCCTACGCCGAACGGCACGACATTTACGACATCGAGCGCCTCCAGCCCGAGGCCTTGCGTTTGCTGAAGAGCGAAGAAGAAGCCCTCAAAAAACTGATCTCGCGAAACCGGCTGCTCGAAGAAGGAGC
>NZ_LSZQ01000031.1 GCF_001580015.1 Cephaloticoccus primus | reverse complement strand
GGCGGCGGGAGGAGGGGGGGGGGGAGCCGTAGGCATATTGGCGCGGGGAGGGCAGGGGACGTGCGTTTGTAGTGGCGCGGGCGGCGCACCAACGAGTGCGCCGCCCAAATAAACCGGTCAACGACCGCATTGACGCAGGGCCCGATGTGCCTAACTGGTGCTCGTCCCCCCTTCGTTCTATGAGCACTCCCGCTACTGCCCCCGCGCACCAGCCGCCACCCGTGGAGCTCGGCACTGCGCCACTGCGCCCGCCTACCGATGCGATCCTCTCCATCGAGCATGCCGCCGAGCTGCTGGGCGAGACCCCGGGCGAGACACGCGACCTCACCAGCATGGGCCTGCTCAAGTACCAGTTGATCGACGGCGAGCGCTGCATCTGGCTCAGCGACCTGATCACCTACAAGCGCAAGATGGAGCGTGCGCGGATTGAGTGGGAGGCCGACCCGCTGAGCCGGATGCCCGATGGCCCCAACCCCATTGATGTTTTCCCAGAGTACGCGCACCTGCGGTTACAATGAGTACCTCCCTCGTTACTCCGCGGCCGCTTAACCTCATCTTTGATGCCAATGTGCTGGCCTACGCCGCACTTGCAAAACTCCTCCTCGGCTTCGCCCGCCATACGCGACTCTTTCACCCCTGTTGGAGTCAGCAAATCCTGGACGAAACCTGGCGCACCTATGCGGTGAAGTTTGGGCACGGTGCACAATATGCCACCACCCGCCTGGCCGAGATAACCATGGGCTTTCCCGCTGCGCTTCAGTCCGACCTGGAGCCCCTCATCGCCCGGTGCACCAACGACCCGAAAGACCGCCACGTGCTGGCGGCGGCGATAAAAGCCGAGGCAAAGGTGATCGTGACCTTTAACCAAAGGCACTTTGCGCCCGAGCATCTAGCCCGCTGGGGCATCACCGCCATGCACCCGCAAGACTTCCTCCTGGAGCTCTATGCGAAGGACTCCGCGGCGGTGTGGCACGAGCTGAAGCTGGCAGCAGGGAAAAAGGGGATGCCGACGCGCGACTTGCTGCGCAGCTACTCGCCTCAGCTAGACAGGTTTAAAGCCGCGATTCTCGCGGACCTCCCATAGCTTGACGCAGGTGTGACCGCACTTGTCGCCGGAGCGTGCAAGAAGCGACTACGCCCCCCCCGACTTGGGGGCGAATGGGTGGAAATACGCGGCCGGGGGCCCCTTTTGCCTCGACATTTTGACAGAGCTTTATTTGCTCCGAAACTTTCCCGCCCTGCGCGGTCGTATAGCTATTTCCACATACACTCACATGACCAGTAAACGCACTATCCCGGCCCGCCGCTTCATCAAGCCCAGCTTCAGTTCCCTGATCGAAAAAAAGCGCGACGGTCAGGAATTTACCAAAGAAGAGATTCGTTATATCATTGATAGCACGCTAGATGGCGAAATGCCGCAGCACCAGTTGGCCGCACTCCTGATGGCGATCTACTTCGCCAACATGTCGGCCCAGGAGACGGCAACCCTGACCGAAGAGATGATGCTCTCGGGCGAAGTCATCGACCTCTCCCACATCGCCAAGCCCAAGATCGACAAGTACACGACAGGCGGAGTGGGGGATAAAGCCGCACTCGTCCTCGTGCCGCTCGCGATGGCCGCAGGCGTCGTCGTCCCCATGATGTGCGGCGTCGAGCACGACTACATCATCAGCCCCATCGACAAGCTGCGCGCCGTCCCGGGTTTCGACGGCAAGCTCTCGATAGAAGCCTTTACCAAACAGCTCGCCAAAATCGGCGGCGCAATCGTCAAGCAGGACGAAAACCTCGCACCGGCCGATGCGCACTTCTACGCGCTGCGCAAAGAGACGGGGACGATCCCCAGCCTGCCGCTCATCACCGGCAGCGTGCTCTCCAAAAAACTGGCCGAAGGCGCCGAAGGCCTCGTGATCGACATCAAGTGGGGCAACGGCTCCTTCATCAAAGACCTTGAGCAAGCCAAGCAGCTTGCCCGCTCCATGACCCGCGTAGGCCGCTCCATGAAGCGCCGCTGTGTGGCCCTCGTCACCGACATGAATCAACCCCTCGGCGACACGGTCGGCACGGCCCTCGAAGTGAAGGAAGCGATCCAGCTCCTGAAGGGCGAAGGCCCCGAAGACCTGCAGGAACTCATCCTCAAACTCGGCATGGAAGTCGTGCGCCTGGCGGGCGTGGCGGGCTCGACCCTCTCCGCCAAGCAGACCGTGCAACGACACCTGAGCGACGGTACCGCGCTCGAAAAACTGAAAGACCTTGTTAAAGCGCAAGGCGGCGACGCCAGCTACATCGACAACCCCGAGAAACTCCCTGTCGCGCGCCACGTGCGCAAACTCCCTGCGCCGAAACGCGGTTACGTGCACATGATCAACGCCTCCTACATCATGCAAGGCGTCTCGATCCTCAACGGCAGCACCGACAAGAAAGGCAAGATCGACCACGCTGCCGGTGTTTCCGAAGTCCGCAAAGTCGGTACTCAGGTAAAGCAAGGCGAGCCGCTGATGATGATCCACTACAACGACGAAGCGAAACTGGAGCAGGCACTGGAGTGCTTCAAAACCGCCTACCGCCTCGCCCCCAAGCGCCCGACCCCGCCCCCCATTGTCGTCGAACGCGTCGCCTGAAAAAGCGAGGCGCCCCGCTAGTATAGCGCATTCATCTGTACTGCTACTGCTGCTAGAAGGATCCTTACTTGGAGTAGAAAGACCGACTGGTCTTCTCGATTTTGAAGTCGGAAAGGCAACAAAGACCCAAAAAAAACCGCGCTCCACATCGGCCGCGGTTTTTTTGTTTTTCATAAAACAATCCGAACTTTCTGGCACTTACTGTTTTTCGACAAACTGGCAGGGTGCCACTCGGAGCACTCGCACTTGGAGACAGGCCCGGTTTAGGAGCCTGCGTCGGGCTCGGCGCAGGCTCCCAAATGCTGCTGTTCTGCTGTGCGCGTTTTCAGAATTTCCAGGTGATGGAGCCGGAGATGGCGCGGGGGTTGGCCACCTGGATGAGGTTCCAGGAGAGCGAGGAGTAGTAGAGCTTGTCGGTGAGGTTGGTCACGTCGATGCGGTAGCTCCAGGCGCCGCGTTGGTAGCCGATGTAGGCGTCCATGAGGGTGCGGGCGGGGAGGTAGCCGCGGGGCTGGATGGGGATGCCCAATGGGGTGGAGCCGGAGACGTTTTCGACGGAGCGCTTGCTGCTCCAGTTGGCGCCGAGGCCCGCCGATAGGCCGGCGAGCCGCCCGGTGGTGAACTCGTAGCGGACGAAGCCGGAGGCAGTGTCTTCGGCGGAGCCGCGCAGCATGACGCCGTTGGGGTCGCGGTTTTTCGTATCGGCGACGCTGGCGATGATGGAGAGCTGCGGGGTGATCGAGCCCATGATCTGGAGCTCCCAGCCGCTGGCTTCGCGGGAGAGGACGAGGTCGGGCAGGAGCACGGGCGGGGGCGGCACGACGACGTTGAGCGGGTTGAAGACGGTGTAGCCGGTCTGCTCGATTTCGTAGTAGGCGAGCGAGGCGAGGATGCGCCCGTCAAAGAGGCGCAGCTTCAGGCCGATCTCGTCTTGCGTGCCTTCGGAAAAGGGCGCGCGGCCTTCGTAGGTCTGCTGAAAGTTGTTGGCGGGGACGGCGTTTTCGCTGTGTCCATAATAAATGGAAAGGTTCGCGACGGGCTTGAGGACGAGGCCGTAGTTGTAGGTGGCTTTGCTGCCGGAGCCGGGGTACATCATGCCTGCCGGTGCGCGGGGCGTGGCGGCGGAGAGTTTATTGCCGTAGACGCCGTTGTAGGTGGTGTGCGAGACGCCGCCGGAGAGGACGAGGCGGCTGTTGAAGAGCTCCAGAGTTTGGGTGAGGTAGGCCTGGTAGCGGCTGGTGATCCCGCGGCGGTCGGTGTTGTTGGGGAAGGTGGTGACGGGCTCGTGTGGCACGTTATCGACGGTGAAGTCGGGCAAGGCCTGGCGGCGCGATTGCACGTTTTCGTGCGTATAGGCGTAGGCGAAGCCGACGAGGGTCGAGGACTTCACGGTGTCGTTATCCACGATGTACGACCAATCGTTCTGCAGGTCGCGGTAGTAGCCTTCGACGTGTTCGTAGGTGCCGACGTGCTGGAAGACATTGCCGGGCTGCGGCGCGGGGGTGCTCACCCAGTTGGGGCTGGCGGGATCGGTCGAGGCGTTTACCCAGAGCACGCCGCCTTCCCACTTGCCGGTGTGCGGGTTGATGCTGCCGCCGGGCGCGCTGAGGCCCCAGCGGAAGTCGCCATTGGGGTGTGTGGAGCGGGCGAGGCGCCCCGCGAGGCGCACGGAGAGCCGTTCGGTGATCACCGAGGTGAGGAGCGCGGTCAGCGTGTTTGAGCGGCCCATGCGGTAGGAGTACTCGTCGCCCGGCGCGGGGTTAAAGCGCAGTGGGACGCCGGGCATGGTGCGAAACGCATCGTCGGGCCCGACCATCGGGTCCATCGGGATGCCTTCGAGGTTGGAGGTGCGCGCGTCGTAGTACTCGTAGCGCAGCGTGAGGTTGGTCGCGGGGGCGGGCCGCCACGTGAGCGAGGGCGTGATCAGGAGCGATTCGCGAAAGGTGTTGTGCACCCAGCTCTTGTTGTCCTGCGCGGAGGTGATGAGCCGGTAGGCGAAGTGCTCGTTGATCGGGCCGGTGACATCGGCCTCGATGCGATTGGTGTCGTACTGGCCGATCTGGGCCTTGAGCTGGCCGCCGAAGGTCCACTGCGGTTTCTTGGTCACGAGGTTGATCGAGCCGCCGGGGACGCCTGCGGGCTGGAGCACGGAGTCGGGCCCTTTGCTGATCTCCATGCGGTCGATCGCGGCGTGGTCGTAGTTGGCCTGCGAGGGCGTCGAGAAGCCATCGACCAGGCGCGAGCCCATCGCGAAGCCGCGGATGTTGGCGCGGTCCTGGGCGTTGGGGATCGTGGCATCGTTAATGCCTGCCACATATTTGGCGGAGTCGAAGATGCGGTTCCCGCCGATGTCGGCGACGAAGTCGCTGGTGAGCACCGTAACGGTGGAGGGCGTGTTGAGCACGCTGGTGACGATGCGCCCGCCGGAGGCCGCTTCATCGGCCTAGTAGCGGGCGGGTTGGTAGGAAGAGACCTCAAAGGGCGAGAGCGTAACGGTCTCTTCGCTGGGGGAGGCAGCCGCGCACGATGACTCGGCAGAGTAGGGGCTGGCTTGTTGCGCGTGAAGTGCGGCACTCGATGCGAGCGCGCACAGCGCCGCCGTGAGCAGTCGGGTAGACATCATAGGTCGGGGGGGTAGACTTTTGGGGTTGGGGTTAAGGCCGCCAAATAGGGGTAGGGCGGTTGGGGTAGCGCGGGCACGAAGGCCCGCAGAGGCACCTTCATATGCAGGCCTGCTCCGTAATCAACAGGAGCCGACTGGGGACTTTTTCCCATGCGGGCTTTTCCCGCACCCACCCCCGGTCTGGCTGAGCTTCGTGCACGCGTTATCCTCTGCGCGGTGGTGCTCCCATTTGCCGCCCCTCCCCCGCGCAGCGCAGGCGCCCGTGTTGCCCGCCGCTGCCCATTCCTCCAGTGTCAGGTCGCGCGGTGCCGTGGTCGCGCGCGCGAGCTACGCCGCTCGGCTTTTATCGGCGGCGGATCGTGCAAAAGAAGAAGCCGTCCGAGTCGTGTTTGGCGGGCATGATCGTGTGCGAGACCCACTCGATGAGGAAGTCGCGGCAGGCGTTTTGAAATGCTTCGACGACGAGCTCGTTTTCGCGCCGGCACAGCGAGCAGGTGGCGTAGATGAGCCGGCCTCCCGAGCAGCTATACTTTTTCAGAAGCTCGCCCAGCGCGGGATCGGAGGTGAGCCCTTTCACCCTGTCGCTGCTCTTACCATCGCCGCGCCGCACGTATTGCGAAAACTGCTTGAGCAGGGCGACCTGCTGCGCGGCGTGAGCCTTGACGCTCGCGTGGGTGGTCAGCCACTTGAGGTGCGGAGCGCGACGCCAAGTGCCCGTGCCGCTGCACGGCGCGTCGACGAGCACGCCGTCAAAAAAAGTGCCCTCGGGCGGGAGGGGCGGCGGCGCGTCGATGATCTCGATATTGGTAATGCGCGCCCGGGCCGCCCGCTCGCGCAGCTCGGCGAGCGCGTCGGGGCGAATGTCGTAGGCAGTGACTTTTCCGCTGGGGCCGAGGATTTGCGCGAGTTGCAGCGTCTTGCCGCCCGCGCCCGCGCAGGCGTCGAGCCAGTGGCCGCCGGGCTCAATCCGCTGTGCACCGAGAACGAGCTGCGAGCCGAAGTCCTGCACCTCGAAGAGGCCGCGCCGGAAACTCTCGGTGTTCGTCACATCGGCATCGGTCGGTGCGCGAAACGCATTGGGCAGGATCTCCGATTGCTCCAGGTGCCAACCGCGCTCGGCAAACTCGCGCTCGATGTCCTGGAGCGCGTGGGCCAGCTCGCCTTCGCTGTGGCCCTGCAAGCGCAGCCACAGCGGCGCGCGCCGGTGCAGCGCGTCGAGCTCTTCGGGGGCGTAGGCGCTGGAGCACTCGTTCCAAAACCAGTCCGGGTAAAGCTGCTCCGCGTTGGCTTTCAGGACGCGTGCCTTGTCGCTGACCGAGAGCTCGCGCGTGTTCGCAGGCAGCTTCTCTGCCGCGCCTGCCGCAGCCGCATCGGCGGCGGCATTTTGCAAAATCGCTGCCCGATAGGCCGCCGTGTCTGCGGTGTCGCTCGCGAGCCAGGCAACCCGCTGCGCCGCCCGCACGGGCTCGCCATCAAGCAGCGGCTCCACCCAGGGCAGGTAGCGCAGCGTGGTGTAGATCAACTCGCGATAGAGCCGCCGATCACGCGAGCCGAAGCGGCGGTCACTGGCGAGCAGCCGCTGGATGCGCTCGGGCAGCGGCGGCAGCGCCTCGGCGTCGCGCCAATGTGGCCGCAGCTCGGCGAGCAGTTTCAGGAAAATCTGTGCCTGGTTCTCCGCGCGGCGAGTGGTGTCCGAGGTCATGCGTTTTGAAACTTGGGTTTGAGGGTGCCGATGTAGCGCAGGTTGCGGTAGCGCTCGGCAAAATCGAGTCCGTAGCCGATGACGAATTGGTCGGGGATGGAGAAGCCCACAAAGTCGGCCTCGAAGTCCACCGCGCGCCGTTCTTTTTTATCGAGCAGCACGCAGGTGCGCAGGCTGGCGGGGCGGTGCTCGCGGATCATGCGCGTGACAAATTCCAGCGTCTTGCCGGTGTCGAGGATGTCGTCGATCACGAGCACGTGGCGGTTGGCGATATCGAGCGTGAACTTGCTGACGACCTGGGGCACGCCGCGCGACTCGACGGCATCGCGGTAGCTGGAGATGCGGATGCAATCGAGCCGGATCGGGTTGGCCAACTCGCGCAGCAAGTCGGCGGTGAAGACAATCGCCCCATTGATGATCGAGATGAGTGTGAGCTCTTCGTCGCCGTAAACTGCCCGCAGTTCGTGGCCCAGCTCGGCGATGCGGCGGCGGATTTGCGCTTCGTTTACGAGTACTGCTTCGACATGCGGGTGAAGGGCTGGGCCGTGTGAGGTGGGGCTAGCGGACATGGGCCAGCCTTAAAGGAGCAGGGGCGGCGCGGTGGCAATGCGTTAGCACGGGCGGGCGGTGGCGGGAGGGGAGCGCGGGAGCTAGATTCCGCCGACTTATGGGGCGCGCGAGAAAGTTGCTTCGCGTCCATCATGTTACCCGCTTGCTTGCTGCGCCGTTTTGCCTCCGATGGAGCGCCTATTCCCCCTGTGTCACACGCGCATGATTTCCATACGGATTGACAAGCTCACCAAGCGTTTTGGCTCGGTCACGGCTCTGGCGGGGCTCGACCTCGAAATCGCGCCGGGCGAGCTGTTTTTCCTGCTCGGCTCCAGCGGCTGCGGAAAGACGACGCTGTTGCGCAGCATGGCGGGCTTTTACACGCCGGAGGAGGGCCGCATCTTCTTCGACTCGGAGGACGTGACGCGGCTCGCCCCGCACAAGCGCAATACGGGCATGATGTTTCAGAGCTATGCGCTGTGGCCGCACATGACGGTCGCGGAGAATGTGGCCTTCGGCCTCCACGAGCGGAAGGTGCCGAAGGCCGAGGTCGCCGCACGCGTGGCCGAGGCACTGCGCTCGGTGCGGATGGAGGACTACGCGGCGCGGCGGCCCCAGCAACTCTCCGGCGGGCAGCAACAGCGAGTCGCGCTCGCACGTGCGCTGGTCGTCCGGCCGCGATGTCTGCTGCTCGATGAGCCGCTGTCGAACCTCGACGCCAGGCTGCGGCTCGAAATGCGCGCGGAGATCCGCCGCGTCTGCAAAGCGTTCAGCCTGACCACGGTCTACGTGACCCACGACCAGAAGGAGGCGCTCTCAATCGCCGACCGGATGGCCATCCTCGACGGCGGGCGCATCCGCCAGGTCGGCACCCCGCGCGAAGTCTACAAACGTCCCAGCAGCCGGATGGTCGCGGGCTTCATAGGCGAGACCGACTTTATCGAAGGCACGTTTCTTGGCCTCGAAAATGGAAACGGACGCGAAGCCATCGCCACAGTGGAAACCCCGCTGGGCCGATTTGAAGGGCGGCTCGGCGCGCCTGATAAACCGCCGAAGGCCGGCCAGGCGGTGACGCTCTCGATCCGGCCCGAGTGCTGGCAGTTGCGCGAAACGCCATCGCAAAAGGCGGGCACCACGCTGGCGAATGGCTCGCGCGACAGGCATGCGCTCAACACGGTGCGCGGCCGGATCGGCGGCTTCGTCTACCTCGGCGAGGTGGCGCAATACGACCTCGTCGTCCCCAGCGCGCGCGGGGCGGGAGGGGCGGGAGGGGCGGGAGGGGAGCACCCGCCCACCACACTCAAGGTGTTTGAGAAAAATCCACGGCTGTTTGTCGACCCATCTGCCGCTGCTGGGGCCGCAGGCGCGGGAGAGGCGTCAGGTGCGGGAGGGCGCGGCGAAGTCATCGCCACGGCCGATCGCGAGGACGTCGTCGTCCTGGTTGATTAACGCTGCCGCCTGTCTTTCGCCGTTTCTCTGAGCCCTCTTCTGGAACAGGAAAACTCCGCGCTCACTCAAATCACCGTCCCCCCATGCTGAAGCGCTTCCTGATCCTCGCCGCCCTGGCCGCCACCGTTGCGCTGCCCTTTGTGCTGCGCCCACCTGAAGAAGCGACTGCCGCCAGCGAGCGCGACGCCGATACGCTCGTGATCATCAGCCCGCACAACGAGGCGATCCGCTACGAGTTCGGGCGGGCCTTTCGCCAGTGGTATCGCGCCCGCACAGGGCGCTCGATCACGGTCGATTGGCGTGCGCTCGGCGGCACCAGCGAGATCGCCCGCTTCATCGAGTCCGAGTACCTTTCCTCTTTCCAAAACCATTGGACGAAGACGCTGGGGCGCCCGTGGAACGCCGAAGTACAGTCGGCCTTCGCCAACTCGCGGCTCGATGCCGCCCGCGCGAGTGCCGAAGCACATGAGGCGCGCGCGGCCTTTCTCTCCTCGGAAGTGAGCTGCGGGATCGACCTGTTTTTTGGCGGCGGTGCCTACGACTTCATCCGCCAGGCCGAAGCGGGCAGGCTGGTGCCGACGCGGATTTTCCAGACACACCCGCAGTGGTTTGGCGACGAAGTGCTCCCGCAGCAGCACGCGGGCGAGCCGTACTGGGACGCGCAAGGCCGCTGGGTCGGCATCGTCCTCGGCGACTACGGCATTCTCTACAACAAGGACTCCCTTGCCCGCCTCGGTGTGGAGCGTGCTCCGCAGCAATGGGCCGACCTCGGCGATCCGCGCTTCATCGGCGAAG
Source organism: Cephaloticoccus primus (assembly GCF_001580015.1). Lineage (GTDB taxonomy): Bacteria > Verrucomicrobiota > Verrucomicrobiia > Opitutales > Opitutaceae > Cephaloticoccus > Cephaloticoccus primus. The sequence goes on along the minus strand of NZ_LSZQ01000031.1, from coordinate 17,276 downwards.
TCGCGCTCTGCGATCCGAGCAAGAGCGGCTCAATCGCCAAGGCTTTTGAAAACCTGATCCAGCAACAAATGCAGCGGCGGCTGCACGCGCTGCGGGCCGAAGCCCCGGGGCTGCCGGATGCCGAGCTCGAAGCGCGCGCCATCCGCGAGGGCTGGGAGGCGGGCCTGCGCATCATCCAGTTGATGGGCGCCAATGCGCGCTACTTTACCGACTCGGCGCAAAAGCCACCGATTGACGTTTCGCAGGGCGATTCGGCGGTCGGCGTCTGTATCGATTTTTACGGGCGCTATCAGGCCGAGGCGATTGCGCGGCGCGACGACGCCGGAGGCCGCCTCGTCTACCTGAGCCCGCGCGGCGGCTCGGTGAGCTCCGCCGATCCCATCGGGCTGCTGCGCGGCGCGCCTCACCGCGAGGCCGCCGAGCTGTTCATCGAATTCACGCTCTCGATGGAGGGGCAAAAACTGTGGAACTTTAAAGTCGGCACCGAGGGCGGCCCTACGCGCTTTGCGCTGCGGCGGATCCCCGCACGGCGCGATTTCTATGCCCGCGAAGACTGGCGCGCGCTGCGCTCCGATCCTGATACGCTGCCCTACGTACAGGAGGATCCGCTCACCTATAACGCGTCGTGGACAGGCCCGCTCTTTCGCGAAATGGCCTTCGTGATCCGGCTGATGTGCCTCGATAACCACCGTGAGCTCGTAGACGCATGGCGCGCGATCATCGCCGCCGGACAACCCGCCGCCGCGCTCGCCGCTCTGCAAGACCTCTCGCTGCTCAGCTACGACCGCGCAAGCGGTGAGATCCGCGCCGCCCTGCGCTCGAAAAACCGCGCCGACGAACTGCGCCTCGCCCGCGAACTCAGCGCCCAGCTCCGTACCCAATACGCCCACGCCGCCACCCTCGCCAGGCAGGCGACAAAACGACGGAGCGAAGCGTTCTGAAACCTCCACTGCGCGTGGGGCGGTGGGAGGACTGCCCTACGCGGGCGGCGGCAGGCGGTGCCTGCACCCATTTACTGTGCGGCTTGTGTGTCGGGCGGAACGCCCGACACACAAGCCGCACAGTAAGGGATACCCGACCTTCGGTCGGGTCGGAGAACCGATGGGTAACCGGCTTGGGCGATTTTTTGGGTTAACGAGTAAACGCTAGCCGGACGCGGCCCAACCGAGGCCGCGCCCATGAAAAGGGTCGAAGACCCTGTCGCGAAGCGACAGGGGGAGGTTCATGTAAATTTGCGATTTTGTTCGGGCGCAAAGCGCACGTGCAAAATCGCAAATTGAATGGAAGTGGCGACCCGCCACCGCCGCCCGCGTAGGGCCATCCTCTGCCCCACGCGTAGTGGCAGTCTTGGACCGCTGCCTCAAATCAGTAGTGCTTGATGTAGCCGTTGCGGCGGAGGCGTTCGAGCCAGCGGTCTTCGCTTTGGCGGCCCATCTGTTGGAGGAGCAGGTGTTCGATCTCGGGGCGCACTTCGTCGATTGGCTGGATGCCTGCGTATTTGCGCTCCTGGGCGTAGAGGATGAAGCAGCCTTCGGGAGTCATCACCGGTGGGCTGACTTCGCCCTTCTTCAGCTCAAAGAGCGGGTCGCTAAACTCGGCCTTCAGGTCGGAGCGTTTTTGCCAGCCCCAATCGCCGCCGCGGCTGCGGCGCGAGTCCTGGCTGTATTGGCGGGCGAGCTCCTCAAACGGTTCGCCGGCGCGGCAGCGGTTTACGATCTCGTTGGCGCGTGCGTAGTGCGCGCTCTCGGTTTCGCCGGGGTTGCGGTTTATCTGGATGAGCCGCAGGTGCACGCTGTCTTCCTGATAAAAGCGGTCCTGATTTTCTTCGTAAAAGGTCTCGATCCGCACGGGGCTGATGATGCTCTGCGAGCGGCGCTGCTGGGCTCGCATGTAGCCGTAGATGATGTCTTCCTCTACCTCACGGCGGTACTCGCGCATGGTGATCCCGCGAGTGCGCAGGTAGGCGAGGAACTTGGATCGGTCGTTGTCGAACTGCTCGGCCTGGATGTCGGCGATCCGGCGGTCAACGAAGCCGGGCGGGATCTGCTTTTTCTCATCTTTGCGGAATTCCTTGATGATGAGTACGCGGTCGATGAGGTCCTGGATGATGCTGTCCTGGAGCTCTTCGAGGCGGTGGCCAAACTCGGCTTCGTTGCGCGAGGCGCGCTGGATCTCGGGGATCAGCGGGGCGATTTCGCGGCGGATGTCGTCCACGGTGATGACCTTGTCTTCGGCGATTGCGGCGATGCCGTTGGCGAAGCGCAGGTCGAGGTTATCGCTCTGGGCGAGCAGGGCCGTGGGGAAAGATGCGCTGACCGCGGAGAGGGCGAGTAGTCCGCAAAACAGGGCGCTGCGGCGCGGCAGCGAGCGGGGGGCGGAGGCGAGGCGGCGACGCGAAGTCATGGGCTGGGCGGATCGGGTAGATTTTTTAGAAAAGTGAGGATTTCGCGCAACCGTAGGAGGGGGCTTGGGGCGGTCAACCGTGGAAACCGGGCCCCGATCCGCACCCAGTCGTCGGGGCGGCCACTGGCGCGCAGACACTTGAGCCGTGCGGCGTCGGTCTCGACCGAGCTGAGCCCTTTTTGTTCGGCGTGGATGCGGACTTCGGTGAGGGCGAACAGGGCTTTCACCGGCTCGCCAAATTTCCCGAAACGGTCGCGCAGCTCGGCGGCGATTTCCTTGAGTTGCCCGGTGGATTGGGCGAGGGCGAGCCGTCGGTAAAAATCGATCCGCAACCGCGTTTCGGCGATGTAGCTTGCGGGCAGGCAGGCGCGGATGGGCGGGAGTGCCTCGGCCTGCTCGGCGTCCCTCAGCGCGGTGTAGCCGGACACGAAGTGTCCTTTATTTTGCGGGCGGCTCGTTGGCCGCCCGTCATGGCCAGCCTTCCCGGCCTCGCTACCATCGCCGACTTGCACGAAGTCGAGCTTCACGCTGGCGCGGATGTTGGCGGCCGTTTTTTCGCCCTTCAGGCGGGCGACTGACTGGCGGAGCAGTTGGCAGTAGAGCTCGAAGCCCACGCCGACGATGTGGCCGCTCTGCTGCGAGCCGAGGAGGTTTCCTGCGCCGCGCAGCTCCAGGTCGCGCATGGCGATCCGGAAGCCCGCGCCGAGCTGGTTGTGCTGGCGCATGGCGCCGAGCCGCTGGCGGGCGATGTCGAGCAGCCGCGTATGCCGGTGGAGCAGCAGGTAGGCGTAGGCCTGGTGCTTGAAGCGGCCCACGCGGCCACGCAATTGGTAGAGCTGCGAGAGGCCGAAGCGGTCCGCACTCTCGATGATGATCGTGTTGCAGTTGGGGATATCGAGGCCGCTTTCGATGATGGTCGTGCAGACGAGGACCTGATATTTGCCCGCGACGAAGTCGGTCATCACGCGCTCCAGCTCGGTGGGCTCCATCTTCCCGTGGCCGATGCCGACTCGTGTGTCGGGCACGAGCTCGCGCAGCCGCGCGGCGACCAGATCGATGGTCTGTACGCGGTTGTGCAGGTAGAAGACCTGGCCGCCCCGGCGCAGCTCGTGGCGGATCGCCTCGGCGACGAGTTTTTCGTCGTAGGTTTTAACGATGGTCTGGATCGGGTGCCGATCCGCGGGCGGCGTTTCGATGACGCTCAAGTCGCGCGCGCCGGTCAGTGCCATGTAGAGCGTGCGCGGGATCGGCGTCGCACTCATCGAGAGGACGTCGAGCGTGGCGCGCAGCGCCTTGAAGCGCTCCTTGTGCTTCACGCCGAAGCGCTGCTCTTCGTCGACGATCAGCAGGCCGAGTTCTTTAAAAACGACGTCGCTTTGCAGCAGCCGGTGCGTGCCGATGAGGATATCGACCTGTCCGGCAGCGGTGGCGGCGAGGATCGACTGCTGCTCCTTGCGTGAGCGGAAGCGGCTGAGCATCTCGACCACAATCGGGTAGCCCGCCATGCGCTCGCGAAAGGTGTTGAGGTGCTGCTGCGCGAGGACGGTGGTCGGCACGAGTAGCGCCACCTGTCGGCCGCCCTGCACGGCCTTGAAGGCGGCGCGGATGGCGACCTCCGTCTTGCCGAAGCCGACGTCGCCGCAGACGAGCCGGTCCATCGGGCGGCGGCGCTCCATGTCGGCCTTGGTGTCCTCGATGGCGCGGAGCTGGTCGCGCGTCTCGGTGTAGGGGAAGGACGCTTCAAACTCCTTTTGCCAATTCGTGTCTTCGGGGCAGGCGAAGCCGGGCTGCGCCTCGCGCGCGGCCTGGATGCGCAAGAGCTCGGCGGCCAGATCGATGGTGGCGCGCTCGGCGGCCTTGCGCGTTTTCTCCCAGCGGCCACTGCCGACCTTGCCGAGCTGCGGGCGCACCTTGGTGAGGCCCACGTAGCGGCTGATGAGGTGCGACTCTTGCAGCGGCACGTGGAGCGTGACCTGCTCGTCAAACTCCAGCGAAATGACCTCGCGCGGGCCCTGTGCGGTGTCGAGCGTGGCGAGGCCGCGAAACTGGGCGATGCCGTGCTGGAGGTGCACGACGTAGTCGCCCTCGGCGAGTTCGGAGAAGTCGAGGAGCTGGTCTATCTGCGAGCGCTGCGCGACCTGCCGCGCGGCCTGCTGCGGGCGGCGTGTGCGCTGGCGGCCAAAGAGCTCTGTCTCGGTGACGATGATGAGCGTGCGAGCGTGCGCGGGCGCGGTCTCCGTAGAGCCGGCGTGGCCGGCCACAACCGGGGGAGCGCCCCGCGCCTGGGCGCAAAAGCGAAACCCTTCGTTGAGGCTGCCGATGTGGATGTGCGGGCGCAGCGTTTCCCCCAAACCCTCTTCCTCCAGGATCTCGGCCATGCGCTGCGCTTCGCCCTCCTTTGAGGCGACGAAGTGCAGCGAAAGCCCCTCGCGCTGCCAGCGGAGCAGTTGCTGTAAAAAATCGCGGCGCGTATCGGCCTCGGCCTGGAGTCGCTCGTGCGCGAGGAGCGCCTCGGAGGGGAGCCGCCGATGCAGCGCGAGTGGCTCGCTCTGCCACTCGATGCTCTGGACGCGCGGGGCAGCGCGGGCAGGAGGCGCAGCACTGCTGCTGGCGTCGCCGTGGGGCGCTGCTTCGAGCGCGGCAGTCAGCGACGTGCTCTGCTCGATTTCGCAGAGGCAGATTTGCAGCGCGGCTTTTGCGCGGAGCGGCGCGAGCGCGGTCTCCGGCAGGAGCTCGTTTGAGTCGTTTTGGTCGGAGCCTTGGGCGCCGTCGCGAGTGTTGGCAGTGGCGGTGCGCAGCTCGTCTTCGAGCTCGGCTGGCTCGACGAAAACCAGAGCGCTGCCCTGCGGCAGATAATCGGCGAGGCCGCTGCGCGCCGGATCGAGCTGGATGCGCGGCGTCGCAGAAAGCGTAATCGCATCGACGCTGCTGCCCGAGCGCTGGGTGACGGGATCGAGCAGGCGGATGGATTCGATTTCGTCGCCGAAGAAGTCGATGCGGTACGGCTGCGTCGCCGTGACCGGATACAGGTCGACGATGCCGCCGCGCACCGCGTAGTGGCCGGGCGCCTCGCAGAGTGCTTCGCAATCGTAGTCGAGTACCTGGAGCTGCTCCAGCAGCGCGGCAAAGGGCTGCTGCTGACCGCGCCGCAGCGTGATCTCCTGCGCGGCGAGTGCTTCGAGCGCAGGCACGGGCTGGAGCAGCGCGGCGGGTGTGGTGACGACGGCCAGCGGCGCGCGTCCCTCGCCGCTGGGGTGCTCCCGCAGTGCGCGCAGTTGGCCGAGGATGGCGAGCCGCTCGCTGGAGGCGGCGAAGGCTTCGCGCATGTCGCGCGAGTCGGGCATCGCCTCGGGAAACAGCGCGCCGCTTATCCGCTCCGGTTGCTGCTCGGCACTTGAGGTGGGCTGATCTGCGTCCGCACGCGGGGACTTGGGCCTGCTCGTTTTGGTTTTTCTGGGCGCAGGGCCGCTGCCGGTTTCGAGGAGCAGTGAGTGAAAAAAAACGATGTCTTCGGCGAGCGGCGCGGCGGTTTTGGCGTCGGGCGCGAGGACGAGCCAGAGCGGCACCTGCGGGTGCTGGCGGATGAGCTCGGCGAGCGCGAGCCCGCGCGCGGGTGGGCAGATCCCGCTGAGGGTAAGCGCGCAAAAATCAGTGTTGGGCGGCTGCGCACTCATGGGCTGGGCCACTCGGCGAGTGCGCTGCGCGCGGCGGCTTCTTCAGCGCGTTGTTTCGAGCTGCCGCGGCCAGTGGCGAGCAGTCGGTCGTGCAGGTACAGCGCGACCTCAAACTCGCGCGCGTGCGCCTCGCCATGAGTGGCGACCGTCTCGTAGCGCAGCGCGTGGTTGCCGTGCAGCGGTTGCACGTGCTCCTGGAGGCGGCCCTTGGGGTTGCTCGTGGGCTGGGCGAGCGCGAGTTTTTCGGGCAGGCTGCCGTAGAGCCGCAGGACGACGTCACGCGCCGTGGCGAGATCGGAGTCGAGGTACACCGCCGCGATGAGTGCCTCCAGCGCGTCTTCGAGAATCGAGTCGCGCAGGCTGCTGGCATCACTGCCCGCCGTGCGCTCGCTCGCGCCGACGCGGATGTAGTCGTAGAGCGCGATCTCGCGCGCGAGCGCGCTGAGCTGGCTGCCTTTGACGAGGGAGAACCGTTTGGTGCTCAGTGCGCCTTCGCGCTCATCGGGGTAGTGCCGGTAGAGCGCCTCGGTGAGGATGAGCTGGAGCACCGAATCGCCCAGAAACTCGAGCCGCTGGTTCGACTGCGGTCTGTCGCGCGCGGCACTGCCAGTGTCCGCGCTGCCTACGCTGCTGATGCTCGCGCTTTCGCTGGCGAGGGAAGAAGGGTGCGCGAGTGCGAGCTCCAGCAGCGCGCGGTCGCGAAACCGGTAGCCGAGCCTTTGCTGAAGCGTTTCGAGCGAGGGCGTTTTCATGAGTTCATCCGTGAGCTCGCACTCGGTCGCAGACCGTTCTTGGCGCGGGCTGGCTGTTGTCGGGAGGGAGGGCACAGGGTTCCTGTGAATCACATCTGCTCATGAGCTGGCACTCGAATAGCGTTTCAGGCCGCGGTGAAAAACGGTGACGGCGATGCCAAACCAGAACGCCGCTGCGCCGAGCAACCAGAGGCCGAGCTGCGGGTTAAAGCCGTAGAGGATCGTCTTGGCCGGTGCGTTACTGACGATCACCACGGGCAGCGTCCATACGAAGACGAGCTGGGTCAGGCCCTTGAATGCTTCGCGCGGGATCCGCGAAAAAGAGAAGAGCGTGAAGTAGCTGCCTTCGAGTCCCTGCGCGTTAGTGATCCAGAAGCTCAGCGACACCACCGTGAGCATGAAGCTGTAGTGGATCACCAGTCCGCAGCCGACGAGCAGGCCGTAGGCCGCGATGTCGAGCAGCGAGGGCGACAGGCCGAGCTCGTGCGCCGAGTAGCCGACCACGGCCAGCGCGATCACCGAGTTGGCCAGGCCGTCGAGATCGAGCTTTCGCGTCGATACCATGAACATCAGGTTCCCGGGCTGGGCCAAAAAAAAGTCGAAGTGGCCGGTGCGCACGTTTTGGCCGAGCTCGTGGATGTTTGTCCAAAAGAAGCCGATCAGGAAGCGCTGGATCAGCATCGAGGTGCCGATCAGCAGCAGCATCTCGTACTTGCTCCAGCCGGCGATTGAGTCGGTGTGCGCGTAGATGACGCTGACGAGCAGCACGTTGAGGCTCATCCAGAGGAGCTCGACCGTGGACCACAGCAGGAAGTCGAAGCGAAACATCAGCGTGCGCGTGATCGAGTAGCGCAGGCTAGCGAGCCAGAGCCGCAGGTAGTGGAGCGGGCCAGTCCCGCTTGCCGGGGCCTGCTCGGGGCGGGGGCTCGTTGTGCTGTGCTGGCGCATGGAGGGTAGGAGAAGGGGCGGAGGAGGAGGGGTGCGGGTGTTGGCTTATTTCACGAAGTCTCGCGCAGTAGTCGCTTGCGGCTCAGCCACCTACGGCGGTGTGGAGCCGCAACCCGCGTTTCCACAACAGGTGGTTGAGCAGGAAAAACGCGCAAACCCAAGCGCTCTGGATGAGGAGCCCCTGGGCGGCCAGCTCGGGGCCGATCCGGCCCGTGAGAATCGCCGCCGGAAAATACATCTGGTAATAAAAAGGCAGCCACTGCGCGATTTTGAAGATCGGCCCGGGCATCAAATCGAGCGGGAAGAGATTGCCGCCGAGCACGGTCTCAATCGCGTAGGACAGCATGATGAAGCCCTGGATTTCGAGGAACCAGAAGGTCAGCAGCCCGAAGCAGTAGGCGATGCTGAACTGGATGAGGCCGGAGAGGATGAGGGCCGGAATCGCGGCAGCGTAGCGCCAGGCCTCGTCGGGCAGCACGATGTAGTGGCGAAGCAGCGGATAGGCGAGCGCCAGCGGCACGAGGATGAGCAGCCCGGAGACGAGCCGCGCCGACAGGTAGATCGTGAAGCGGTAGAGGAAGTAGCTGATCGGCTTTAGCAGGAACTGGTTGATCAGCCCGTTGCGGATTTCGTCGCTGATCTGGTGATCCTCGTTGGACGCAGCGATGAAGAACTGGAGGACGATCAGCGAGATGAAGTACGTCATCGTCTGCCGCACGTCGAAGCCGCCGATCGAGTCGGTGCCCTGAAACGCCGCGCCCCAGAGGATGAACACGCCGAGCAGGTGAAACAGCGAGAAGCTCCCGCGCAGCAGAAAGTTCCACCGGTAGACGAGGTTGCTCTGTAGACCGACGAGGAAGACTTGGGCGTATTTGGCGGCTTGTCTCATTGTGTAGGCGAGCGGTGCTTTGCGGGCCGTTCGTCAGGCAGGGCAGGGCGAGGCGAGGGAAAGTTTTTGTGAGGCGTGAGAGCGGAGTGGAGGCGCCGCCGCCGGCAGACGATGGGGTGGCGCGGGGCGCGTGGAATTGTTGCGGAGTGCGAAATGCGGAGTGCGTCGTCTTTCGGGGACAATGTGGCGGCGCAACGGCGAAGTGGCCCGTGCGACTTCCGCACGAGGTCACTTCAGCCCAAAGCGTTTGATGACCTCGGCACCGAGCGCGCGGTAGGCGAGCGAGCCCGCGCTCTGTGCATCGTAGTCAAAGATCGTTTGCCCAAAGCTCGGGGCTTCGCTCAGCCGCACGCTGCGCGGGATCAGTGTGTTGAAGATCTTGTCGGGCAGGTGCGCCTTGACCTCGTCGACGACTTGGCGCGAGAGGTTCGTGCGCGCGTCAAACATCGTCATCACGATGCCGCCGAGCTCCAGGTCGGCGTTGATGTTGGCGGACTTGAGCCGCTCGACGTTGCGCAAGATCTGGCCGAGCCCTTCGAGCGCCATGTACTCGCACTGGAGCGTGATCAGCAGCGAGTCCGCCGCGCACAGGCTGTTCATCGAGAGCATGCCGAGCGCGGGTGGGCAATCGATCAAGATGGCGCGGTAGTCGCCGCTGTTGCGCAGCGGCTCCAGTATGCGGCGCAGCAGTTGCAGGTAGTTTTCGCTCTGGGCGATTTCGATCTCGGCGGCAGCGAGATCCTCCTCCGACGGGATCAGCGTCAGGCCGGCAATCGCGGTAGGCGTGAGCATCTCGGCGGCGGCGCCTTCGCCGCGCAGCGGGCCGTAGAGGCTGCGGCCTTCGGTTTTCTCGATGCCGAGCGCGCTGGTCGCATTGGCCTGCGGATCGAGGTCGATCAGCAGCGTGGGGATTTTCTTTTCGGCGAGCGCCGCGGCGAGGTTTACGGCGGTGGTGGTTTTGCCGACGCCGCCTTTCTGGTTGGCGATTGTGAAGACCGTAGTGGTGGGCATGGGTGATGGGCGAAAGGAGGCCGGAGTAAGGGGCGATTATCTTTCGGCGGCAAGGGATCCATGACCGCTTTTTTCGTAGCGTCGCGGCTTGGGCGGGACAGTCTGCGCGCTTCTTTTTTATGAAAAGTGTTCCGATTTCTTCAGAGCATGGCCGCGCCAGGCAGGCAGTGATGAGCGTGCTGGTCGCGCTGAGTGTGGCCCACTTGCTCAACGACACGATCCAGACGCTGCCGGTGGCGATGTATCCGGTGCTCAAGGAATCGTTCGCGCTAAACTACGGGCAGATCGGGCTCATCACTTTCGTGTTTCAGTTGGCGGGCTCCCTGCTCCAGCCGGTCATCGGCTTTTACACGGATCGGCGGCCGATGCCGTACTCGCTGCCGCTGGGTATGGGGATTACGCTGCTGGGCTTGGTGCTGCTGTCGCAGGCGTGGAGCTATCCGGTGATTATTTTTGCCGTGGCGCTACTCGGGACAGGCTCGGCGATTTTTCACCCCGAGTCGTCGCGCGTGGCTCGGATGGCTTCGGGCGGGCGGCACGGTTTTGCCCAATCGTTTTTTCAGGTGGGCGGAAACCTGGGCTCCTCGTTCGGGCCGCTGGCGGCGATGGTGGTGGTGGCGCGCGGACAGGGGGCGCTGCTCTGGTTTGGGCTGATCGCGGTGCTGGCAATCGCCGTCCTCTCCTGGGTGGGGCGCTGGTACAGCGAGTACCTGGGGCGGGCAAAAAACGTGAGCGCGAAGCCGCTTCGCGCGGAGCAGGTGAGGGCGCGCGCTGCAAATCCGGTTTCCGCAGCAGCAGTGCCCGCGACGGGCTCGGGCGCTGCTACGATGCGGCCCGGGCGCGTGTGGTGGGTGGTCGTGATCCTGCTGCTGCTGAGTTTCTCCAAGTACTTCTACATGGCCAGCCTCAGCAACTACTACACGTTCTACCTGATCGAGCGGCTGGGTGTGAGCGTCTACACCGCGCAGCTTTGCCTGTTCGCGTTTTTATTTGCGGTGGCGGCGGGGACGATTGTCGGCGGGCTCGTGGGCGACCGCGTCGGGCGCAAGCGGGTGATCTGGGCATCGATCCTGGGCTCGGCTCCGTTTGCGCTGGCCTTGCCTCAGGTTGGCACGCTGTGGGCGATGGTGGTACTCACGATCTTCATCGGAGTGATCCTCGCCTCGGCTTTTTCGGCGATCCTCGTCTACGCGCAGGAGTTGATTCCCGGGCGGGTGGGCTTGGTCTCCGGGCTTTTCTTCGGGTTTTCCTTTGGCGCGGGCGGACTCAGCTCGGCGCTGCTTGGCCGCCTCGCCGATGCGACGAGCCTCAACTTCGTTTTCCACCTCTGCGCGTGGCTGCCGCTAATCGGCCTCCTCGCCGGTTTCCTGCCCAAAGACCCGGCCCAAGCCCGCACGTAAAACAAGAGCGGGGCGGGCGAGCGGAGGCGGGGGCTCCCGTGAGCGGCCGCCTCGGTTTCGCACAAAAAAAAACGCACCGCTCCGGATTCGGGAGCGGTGCTTGTCCGTAAAGGTGCAGGAGCTCGACAGCCGTTTGACGGCCGCGCGGCGGACGTTTTAGCGGACGTTTTTTTTCGCCCGCATCTCGCTGCTCAGATGAGCGGGACGTGAGGCTCGGCGGGCGCCTCGTAATCGACGCCGGGGAGCCCGAAGCCGAAGAGCTTGAGGAACTCCGCGCGGTAGCCCGCGATGTCGGTCTCGGCCTCCAGGTTTTCGGTCGTGATCGTGGGCCAGAGTCGGGCGACTGCCGCCTGGATCTCGGGGCGCATTTCCCAATCGTCGATGCGCACGCGGCCCGCTTCGTCGAAGCGGGGGCTGTTGCCGTTGTAAACCTGGGTGGCGAAGAGCCGGTGCATTTGCTCGATGCAGCCTTCGTGGAGGCCCGCCGCTTTCATCACTTTGTAGAGCAGCGAAATGTAGAGCGGGACGACGGGGATCGCCGAGCTGGCTTGGGTGACGAGCGCTTTGTTCACCGAGATGAAGGCGCGGCCACCGCTCGCCCCCAGCTTCGCATCGATGGCTTTGGCGGCGCGGCTGAGGTCGTTTTTGGCCATGCCGATGGTGCCGTTTTGGTAGATCGGCCAGGTGACTTCGGGGCCGATATAGGAGTAGGCGAGGCTCTGCGCCCCGGGCGCGAGAACGCCCGCCGCGGCGAGCGCGTCGATCCACATTTCCCAGTCTTCACCGCCCATCACGGCCACGGTTTCGGCGACTTCTTCTGCGCTCGCAGGCTCGATGGTGATTGTGCTGACGAGCCCTTTGTCGGTATCGACCGTTTTGTTCGTGTACGGCGCACCGATGGGTTTGAGGCAGGACTTGTGCACGGTGCCGGTCTTCGGGTGGACGCGGCGGGGCGAGGCCAGCGAGTAGACGACGAGGTCGACCTGGCCGAGGTCGGCTTTGATCGCCTCGATGGTCTGCGCCTTGATCTCGTCGGAAAATGCGTCGCCCATGATGTTGCGGGCGTAGAGCCCTTCGGCGCGGGCAGCCTTGGTGAGCGCGATGGTGTTGTACCAGCCGGGGGTCGCGGGACGGCCTTCCTCCGAGGGGCGCTCGAAGAAAACGCCGAGAGTCGAGGCGCGCGCGCCAAAGGCCAGCGCGAGCCGCGAGGCCAGCCCGTAGCCCGTGGAGCTGCCGATGACCAAGACTTTCTTCGGGCCGCCCTCAATGGCAGGCTGGGCTTTTACGTAATCAATCCATTCCTGGACGTGCGCGGCGCAGCCGTCGGGGTGGGCCGTGACACAAACGAAACCGCGAACCTTGGGTTTGATGATCATAGGGGCGCGGAGTGTTTCTACTGCACCGCAGCTCGTCGATTCCAAAGGGTCGCCGAAAAGACGACCACTGCTTTCCCACTACGCGTGGGGCGGTGGCGGGCTGGTTGCCCTACGCGGGCGGCGCCAGGCGGTGCCTGCACCCATTTACTATGCGGCTTGCAGTCGGGCGTTCCGCCCGACGAACAAGCCGCATAGTAGAAAGGTCCCGACCATTAGTCGGTGATTTACCGGCAAATCGCTTCATCTTGCCCAAATGGGTTTACGCTTCATTCGCGTTTTGAGTTCCATCTCCTGTCGCAGCGGAGCGCGACAGGGGGAGCGAAATTTGCGATTTTGTCCGGGCGCGTAGCGCACGGGCAAAATCGCAAATCCAATGGCACGTGGCGCCCCGCCACCGCCCCGCGCGTAGCGGCAGGCTTCGACTGTTTTACGCGTCGAGGCCGAGTGGGCGCAGGTTTTCGAAAACCTCGTTGAGCAGTGGCTCATCGCGCAGCTCCGTCCACGGGATGTTGGCGGAGACGCGGATGAAGCACTGGCTGCCGTTGCGGCTGAAGCCGTGATCCCAGGCTTGCTTGAGCAGGCGGAGCACCGAGCGCGGGTCTTCGTAGGCGATCGGGCGGCCGTCGTAGAGGTGCCAGAACCAGACGTACTGCGGGTAGTTGCCGTTTTTGAAGTGGCGGGCTTCGGCGGTGGGCAGGGTTTTCGTCTCGGTTAATGCGAGGGCTTCGCGCGGCGGGCTGTGGTCTTCTTCGACGAGCGTCCAGCCTGCGCCCGGCCAGCAAGCGTCCGGTGTGTGCATGGCGACCTGGCTCACGGAAGTGCTGCCGGGCTCCCAGTAGGCGAGGTAAACGGTGAGCTGCAGGTCGCGCCCGTCCTCGGTCTTTTTCCTGTAAGTGCGCTCGGCGAGATTGTCGGTTTTGAGCACGCCTGCGAATTGGTCGAGCTGGGGGTTGGCGTTGACTTGCCAGCCCGCCGAGCGACTCGGGAGCAGCTCCAGAAGGTCGGGATGGTAGGCGGTCGTCGAATCGTTTTCCGAGCGGGTCAGCACCACAAAAACCAACCCGATCAGGCAGGTCGCTCCGAGCGCGGAGGCCAGCCCGAGCGCATCGGCTATCGGGCGTGCGGCGCGGCGGCGTGGCTGCGAACGAGTGGGCGCTGCGGGCGCTTCGTTACGCGTCGCTGCGGTCGCGGCCGCGGCACCGTCACCCGCTGCGCTTTCGTCGGCAGCCGCAGTTGTGGCGGATGCGGGCAACCGGTCTTCGGGCGCGGGGCGATCAAGCAGGATGGCGAGCCCGCTGAGGAGCGCCGCAGTGATCCCGAGCACGGCAAAGCCCGTCACATCGTGCAGCGTGCCGTTGATATCCATCCCGGCATTGGCCATGAGCGTGAGCGTGAGTGAGCGCAGGAAGTTCATGATCATCGCCAGCGGCGGTGCCAGCGCGATGATGAGCACCCGCGCCCAGGTTTGCCGCACCAGGCTTGCCGAGAAAAAGAAGCCCGCGAAGACGCAGGAGATCAGGCTGCGCACCCCGCTACAGGCCTCCTCGATGCCGACCTGTGTCGTCGCCAGCTCGATGATGTTGCCCTGCTGCGTGGCGATGATGCCCAGCAAGTGCAGCGCGCCGATCACGTGCTCGGTCACCATCAATTGCAGGGCGACGATCAGCTTGCTGTAAGTGCCGGGCGGGATCGGCGCGCACAGGATCCACAGCCCGATTGCGACGAGGATTGGCCAGTTAAACGGGACGAGCCGTCGGCCCTCATCGGAAAACACGAGCAGCGCACCGCAGAGCAGCATCACCACGCCCGCCGTTATCGTGAAAACCACGAGCGAGTGATTCCAGCCGACCGCTGCCGAATAGAGCCCGCCTGCCGCGACTACCAGCAAGCCACCCGCGAACAAACCGTAGGCTGCGGCGGTCTTTATCCAGTGCGCGGGGAGATAGCGCGCGCGCGGCTGCTGGATCCCCTCGCGAAGCAGTAGCAGAAACAGGATCGGAACGAAAAAACCGTGCGACAAATCGGGGTTTTCCCGCCAGTGCGGCCACAGCAGCGCGACGTTGGCCCCGAGCACGCACACGATCAGCAACAGGCTGAGCCTCAGCAGCCAGTGCAGTGAGTTAAAAAACGAAAGACAGGACGAAAGGTTCATGGACGCTGTGCTTGGGCGAGGGGGAGGAGAAGTGAAGTGAAGGCCTACGCAGATTCCGCTGCAAGCTGTGGATAAGGCCGCCGCTCCCACCGCAACAGCCCCACCTCGCCCGTAAATTTGCGCAGCTCCCTGCGCGGATCTACGCGCCCCTTTTCACCTCTCCGAAGCTCAAACTCACACAACGGGAAACCGTGTAACGGATGGCTTGCCCGGCCAATTGACAGGCACAAAAAAACCGCCGGGCGGTGGAGCTGGCGGTTTGGGGAAAAGCGGAAGACTGGCCTGCCGGCGTCTGGCGGATCGACCAGGCCGAATGCCCAATGGGAGGGGAGGGCGCCCGCACGCAGAGAGTGCGGAGGGCCCTTCAGACTTCGGGCGTGGTCTTTTTGAGGCCCTGGACGCGGTCGCCGGCTTTCCACTGGCCACGTTTGCGCAGGATTTCTACGCGCTCGAAGCGCTTGAGGACGTTGCGCTTAACTACGATGCCACGGGGGCCTTGGAGACTGTTGTGCTGCGACATGACGGTAAATGGTGGAGGGTTTTGTGTTGCCCCGCGCTGCGGAGAAAAGGGGCGGAGTCAGCCGGAGCTGCGCGCCCATGACAAGTATTTTTCGCTCACTTGCGCGGCTTCTACGCAAAGCCACTCGGGCACTTCGTAAGGGTGCAGGCGGTGGACGAGCGCTTCGAGCGCGGCGGCCTGCTCGGGCAGGAGCTTGAAGCACAGCCGCCATTCTTCGGTTTGCTCAAGCTGGCCTTGCCAGCGGTAGGTAGAGCGGATGGGGCCGTCGAGCTGCACACATGCGGCCAGGCCTTGCTCGACCGTTTGGCGGGCGATCCCTTCGGCGTCTTCGCGCGAGCTCAGGCTCGTCCAGGCAATCCACAGTTTCGGAGCGTCGGGCATGCCGGGAGGCTCCCTTCGGGCGCGCCACCGGCGCAAGCCGGATTTCCCCCTTGACGCTCTGTTGCCCGGGCCCAGAAATCCCCGGCCCTTCTGCCCGCTAACTTTCCTGCAATCTATGAGAGACGACTACATCAAGGCCGCGCAAAAAGTCATCACCGACCCGAACATGTTGATCAATGTGGTCTCGCACCGGGTGAAGCAGCTCAAGCGCGGCAATCGTCCACTGGTCGAGTCGCTCGAAAAACTCTCTTCGGAGGAGATCGCGCTGCGCGAGATCATTGAGGGCAAGATCAGCTTCGAGCTGGCGGAGGGCTAGAGCATAGCCCGCGCTGCCGTTACGCGGCTCCCTCCGCGTCATTTGTGCGCGACTTGATTTTCTTTTAAAAAAACCGAAATAGCGGCCTCGGCGATAAAATGGGTCTTCGACCCCGCCGGTGTGCCGCTTTTTTTGTGCCTCCTGTCTTTTCCTCCCTTTTCACCAATGGCCGCTGCCAAGACCAAAGCCAAACGCCACAACGAAGTGCGCAACGCGAAAGCCCTGCGCGACTACTTCGTGGACGAGCGCTTCGAGGCGGGGATCGCCCTGCGCGGCACGGAGGTGAAGTCGATCCGTGCGGGCCGCGCGCAGATCAACGACGCCTTCGCCCGCTACGAGCGCGGCGAGCTGTGGCTCTACAACGCGCACATCGAGCAGTACGCCTTTGGCAACATCAACAACCACGATGCGCGCCGCCTGCGAAAGCTGCTGCTGCACCGACACCAGATGCGCAAGATCGCCCAGGAGATGGAGACGGGCGGGCGCGCGCTGATCCCGCTGCGGATGTATTTCAAGGAGGCCCTGGTCAAGGTGGAGCTAGGCCTGTGCACCGGCAAAAAGCTCTTCGACAAGCGCGAGACTCTCAAAAAGAAGATGCTCGACCGCGAAATTGATAAAGAGATGAAAGCCCGCCGCCGCGCCTAAATGACCTCGCCGACCTCCTCCCCCAGCGCCGCTGTGGCGCCCACCACGGCTAGTTCGCCTGCTCCCGCACCCCGGTCGGCCACTGCGCCGCCGCCGCTGCGCCAGGTCACCGTGACCGTGCCCGGGAGCACTTCCAATTTTGGCGCGGGCTTCGACACACTGGGCATGGCGGTGAGCCTTAATAACCGGATCACGGTGACGCGGCAGGATGAACCTGCGCACGGTGCCGCCGGCACAGCCGCAAACACTTCTGCCGCCGCCCCTGCGCCTGTCCCGGTTCCCGAGCGCGGCTCGGATGCGCGCGCCAAAAAAATGGTGGCCGAAGTGGCGGCACACTTTTTCGCGGCGACGCAGCGCGCCGCCTTTGGCTTTCGCTACCGGATCGAGGGCGAGGTGCCGCCAAGTCGCGGTCTCGGGTCGAGCGTCACCGTGCGCGCGGGGGTGCTCGCCGGCCTCAACGCGCTGGCGGGTGCGCAGCTCAGCCGCGAAGACATTGTGCGGCTCGTCAGCGAGCTGGAGGGGCATCCCGACAACGCATCGTCGGGCGTGCTCGGCGGCTTTTGCGTGGCGCGCTCCGATCCGCAGTCGGGCCACTACGTCGATACGATTCGCGTCGCGGTGCCGGAGACGCTCGTCTTTGTGACTGTGGCTCCCCTGCTTGAGGTTTCCACCCACGCATCGCGCGGGGTACTGCCGCAGACGCTGCCGTACTTCGACGCTGTGCGCAGCATCAACAGCGCGAGCTACCTCAGCGCGGCAATGCTCACCGGCGACTACGAACGGCTGCGCGGCGCGACCAGCGATTTCAT
>NZ_LSZQ01000030.1 GCF_001580015.1 Cephaloticoccus primus | reverse complement strand
CCAGCGTTTTCAGGCGGGAGCCGTACCGGCTGCCCACGATCCCGGGCGCCGCCGAAGCGATTGCGGCGGGCGTCGCGGCAGGCGCGCTCACAGGCTGGCTAAGCGGTAGCGGCTCCAGCATCATGTGCGTGGCTTATCGCGAGCAAGGGGCGCGCGTACTGGAGGCCATGCGCGCGAGCTTTGGGGCGAGTGGCCAAAGCTGCGAAGCCACGATCTTGCAGGCCGACAACACCGGCCTGCGCCTCAGCTAGAGGGCAACAAGCGCGAGCGGGAGAGCCCCCTTTGTCGCGACGACAGATCTGCGTGCGCTCATTTGCCGAACAAGTGGATTACCCATGCGGCCGCGCGAAAAAAATCACGCCGAAATCGCAGCTCAAACCGCGATAACTGCGACCGAAGCGATGGGGGATGATGCCTCGATGGAAAAACCAGTGATTGGGAATGCCTCGACAGGGAGGGCCGCGGAGCCTGCGGCGCTTGCTCCAACGGTCGCCGCACTGCGCGCGCAAGCCCCGTTGCAGCCGCTGATTCACATCGTCCTCTACGCGCCGCAGATCGCGCCCAACACGGGAAACGTCGGGCGGCTCTGCGCGGTGACGCGCTCGCGGCTGCACCTGATCCACCCGCTGGGCTTCGAGATCAACGACCGCAACCTGCGCCGCGCCGGGATGGATTACTGGTACTCGCTCGACGTGCATGAGCACGCCGACTGGGCCGCGTTTCGCGCGAGCCCGTTTGCGCCGCAGCGGCTGTGGCTGTTTACGACCAGGAGCAGCCAATCGTTTTGGGAAGCGGATTTTGCCGATGGCGATGGACTCGTCTTCGGCAATGAGGGGAGCGGCGCACCGGACTGGCTCCACGCCGAGATCGGCGCCGCCCAAAGCCTCACGATCCCGCAGCGCAACGCCGCGCTGCGCTCGCTCAACCTCTCCACCGCCGTCGGCATCGCCACCTACGAAGCCCTCAGAGGTCTTCGACCTTTTTAATTGGCGAGCGGCTCGCGCTTCGCTGGCCGCTCGTCGCCCAATGCGTGCGAGGGCGTGGCTTTGATAAAGCGGTTGTTTGCGCGAGCGATTTAAAATCTACGAGGTCGTCAGCTTGATCATAAGAGAAACCATGCTTTCGATCAAACAGGCAGTAGTCAGGATGATTTTTAGAATTCATTTCAGTGTATGGATTGACGGTACGAGACTGGGGGGAATTGGGATCAGTTCCTGTGAATGCTCCCCGTTCCTTCTCTCGTTACAATTCAGCCCTGTTGGGTATTAAGTGCCGTGCCGCGCTCGGTTTGGCTGTACTCGGCGAATTTACACCTGTGCAGGCGCGTGGGCTTGATGCGCTTGACCTTGCTGATGCCGATCAAATTTACCACCTCAACCCGCTGAGTGTGTAGGCGCGTGATGAGGTTGGTGCAGGCTACCGGCCAACGCGTTCTTCGACTGCCACGCGTACCAACGTGTTGCTTGAGGAGCTCCCACGCACCGTCAACGTTGTCACAGCTGAGGTGATGGCCGACTTGGGGGAGACTCGGATTGAGCGCGCGCTGGACTTCGCTGGCGGCGTTACACGCAGCAATAACCTCGGTGGCTCCAGCATGGTGTTCTACAGCGTGCGCGGCTTTACCACGGGGGGGATGTATCGCAACGGTTTTACCACTGGACGCGGTCTGAACGCTGCGCCGGACGCATCGACCCTTGAGCGGGTGGAGGTGCTCAAAGGCCCCGCTTCGGGGCTATTCGGACGCGGAGACCCGGGCGGCATCGTTAACCTTGTAACGAAGCGGCCGCAG
This sequence comes from Cephaloticoccus primus, assembly GCF_001580015.1. Classification (GTDB taxonomy): domain Bacteria; phylum Verrucomicrobiota; class Verrucomicrobiia; order Opitutales; family Opitutaceae; genus Cephaloticoccus; species Cephaloticoccus primus. The sequence goes on along the minus strand of NZ_LSZQ01000030.1, from coordinate 122,811 downwards.
GCGGAGCGTTTTTCCCGAATCACAGCTAGTGCGGGGAGTTGGGATCATTATCGCGGTACGCTCGATTTGAATACGCCCCTAAGTGCGAGTGGCGCCGTCCTCAGTCGCTTTAATATGGCACTGGAAGACAGCGGCAGCTTTCGCGATTACGTCGAGACTCAGCGCTACGTCTTTGCGCCGAGCTTAAGCTGGCAGCTCGCCCCGAGGACGCTGCTGCTCGTCGATGGCCAGTATATCCGCCACGATAACACCTTTGATCGCGGCATCCCTGTGATTGATGGACAGGTGGGCCAAGTGCCGATTCGCAATTTCTACGGCGAGCCCGGGGACGGTAAGTTCAAAAATAAAAATCAGTCGTTCCAGACTACACTGGAGCAGCAGGTGAGCGATAGTTGGAAGCTGCGGCTCGCGGCCCATATCAACCACGGGCACATGCAGGGCTATTACACCCAGCTTGGCGCGGCAGTGCCAGCGAATCCGACTTTCTTTACCCGCTCCTACAGTTGGCGAAACGCGCAGTGGAACGACTGGCACAACCATGCTGAGTTGCACGGGCACTTCGCCCTCTTCGGCTGGGAGCACCAAGTGCTGATCGGTGCGGAGTACGAGTGGTACCGCTACGATCAATACCGCCCCTTGGCAGATGCGCGCGCAGCTTACGGTATTGATGCGCTAAATCCGGTTCACGGTCAGCCAAGCCCGCCGATGACCAGCTTTATAACCAACAGCCTGGCACATGAGAAGAACTACGCGCTCAACGCGCAGGATCAGGTCCATTTTTCGACGCGGCTGATCGGCCAACTGGGCGTGCGCTACGATTCAGTCGATGTGCGCAGCCACAATCGCTTCAACAACCGCAAGACAAACTACAATCGCGACGCGACTGTCCCCCGAGCGGGCTTGCTCTACAAATTTACGCCGCAGTTCAGCAGCTTCGCCAGTGCGGCGCGATCTTTCCGACCCAATGGTACCGACTCAACCGGAGTGGTTTACGATCCAGAAACTGGCGTGGGCTACGAGGTGGGCAGCAAGTTTGAACTCTTCGGCGGGCGGCTTGGAGGCACGTTCGCACTTTTTCATATTACCAAAGAAAACGTGCTCACACCGCACCCTGATCCTGCGGTTATCGACAGCATCGCTGTTGGCGAGCAGCGCAGCCAAGGGCTCGATCTCCAGATTAGTGGCAAGCTCATTGATTCGCTGCGGTTGATCGCAGCCTACGCGTACATTGATGCTGAAGTCACCAAGGACAATCGCGCCAGCTATCAGGGGAACCGGCTTGTTGCTGCGCCCGAACACAGTGGCAGCCTCTTTGCGGTCTACGAGTTGCCGCGTGGCTTCGAGATCGGCAGTGCCTACACTTACGTTGGCTTGCGCAAGGGGGATATTACCAACCGGATTGAAATGCCCGGTTACAGCACTGTGGACTTCTTCTTGCGCTGGCGTGTGGGTGAAAACTTCAGCCTGACGCTCAACCTGAATAACCTTGCGGGCAAAGAGTATTATGAGAGCGGCTACAGTGCGGTCTCGGTCGTCCCCGGTACGCCACGAAACTTTAAGCTGACACTCACCCAGAAGTTTTGAGGAGAGCAGCTTCTCTCTATCCGACGAGGTCCTCCTGTCGCTGTCCGCTGTGATTGCTGAACTCGGCCCCTGCGTGAGCAGGGAAAGTGGGAGGCGCGTTTCCTCAATCGCGCGAAGTTATTCGTCGCGTGCAAAGTGGCCCGGGGCTCCTCGCCCTTCGCGCGAGCGGGAGCGTAGCCCCTTTTATCTGGCGGCGGGGCGTTGCTCCTGCCGTGAAGAGAGCGAGAACTCAAACAGGCCCCTGCGTGAGCAGGGAAGCGTTTGCTGCGTGTCGCCTTATGTCGCGCGAGCGTGAATGGAGGAGGTCACCGACCTCCGGGATGGAGCGGATGAGGCGTTGGGTGTAGGGGTGCTGGGGGCGCTCCATGATTTGGGTGGCCTCTCCGAGCTCGACGATCTGGCCGCGGTACATGACGGCGATCCGGTCGGAGATGTGTTTCACGACGGAGAGGTCGTGCGCGATGAAGATCATCGTGAGCTGCATGTCGCGCACGAGCCGCGAGAGCAGGTTGAGGATTTGCGCCTGGATCGAGACGTCGAGGGCCGACACCGGTTCATCGGCGATGATCACGCGGGGCTCCAGCGCGAGCGCGCGGGCGATGGCGATGCGCTGGCGCTGGCCGCCGGAAAACTCGTGCGGGTATTTGTGCAAGAACCGCGGGGCGAGCCCCACGGTTTCCATGAGCTGGGCGACGCGGGCGGCGACTTCTGCGGGCGGGCAAATCTGGTGGACGCGGAGCGGCTCGGCCACCGCGTCGAACACGGTCATGCGTGGGTTGAGCGAGGCGTAGGGGTCCTGGAAAACCATTTGCAGGCGGCGGCGCGTGGCGTGGATGTCGCGCGCGGCGCTCGTGCTGAGGTTGCGTCCTTCAAAAATGACGCTGCCCGACGTTGCGGGGACGAGCTGCATGATCGTGCGCGAGAGCGTGGACTTGCCCGAGCCGGACTCGCCGACGAGGCCGAGGACTTCGCCTTGGCGGATCTGGAGGCTGACGCCATCGACCGCTTTGATGGGTTCGCCGCGGCGGCGGAAAAGCCCGCCGAGCGCACCCTTCCCGTTCCCCCCGCCTCGCGCGCGGAAGTGGGTTTTGATGTCGCGCAGCTCCAAGGTCACAGACCTGCTTATTGGGCGGGTGGCTCGCTGGCCGCCCGTCAGCCGGTCGGTTCCGGCGGCTTTTTCGAAGTCCGGTGGCTCGGGCTGATCTGCATGAGACACATTGGTTTCTGGGGGGGCATCAGGCATTGGCGTAACGCTGCCGGAGCTGCTTGCCTGCTCGCCAGTTTCTGCGTTTTCGCCCGGGGCCGGCACATCGCGGAAGCGGGCGAGGAGTTGTGCTTCGCTGAGCGGTTTGGAGAGGTCGGGCGGCATCCCGGGGATGGCGTAGAGCTCGCGGCCCTTGGGCTGGAGTGCGGGGATGCAGCGTTGGAGTGCGCGGGTGTAGGGGTGCTCGGGCGCGGCGAAGAGTTGGCGCGTGGGCGCGCTCTCGACGATCCGGCCCGCGTACATGACCTGGGTGCGGTCGCACAGTTGGGAGACGACAGCGAGGTCGTGCGTAACGAAGATGACGGCCATGCCGAGCTCGCGCTGCATCGTGCCGATGAGCTCCAGAATCTGCGCCTGCACGGTGACGTCGAGGGCGGTGGTGGGCTCGTCGGCGATCAGGATGTCGGGCCGCGTGATCAGGGCCATCGCGATCATGACGCGCTGGCGCATGCCGCCGGAAAACTCGTGCGGGTAGGCGCGCAGCCGCGCCTCGGCGTCGTCGATCCCCACGGTGCGCAGCATGTCGAGTGCGCGCGCTCGGGCCTCCTTTTTTGAGATTTTTTCGTGAATGAGGAGCGGCTCCATGAGCTGTGCGCCGATCCGCATAAAGGGATTCAGCGAGGTCATGGGATCCTGAAAAATCATCGAAATGCGCTTGCCGCGAATGGCGCGCATCCGGGCTTCGCTGCACTGGAGCAGGTCGATGCCGTCGAAGACGGCTGAGCCGCTCTCGATCCGGCCCGGCGGCTGCGGCACGAGGCGCAGGAGCGAGTAGCAGGTTACGGATTTTCCCGAGCCGGACTCGCCGACGATGCCGAGCGTCTCGCCGGCATTGAGGTCGAAGCTCACGCCATCGACTGCGCGGTACACGCCGCTTCGGGTGTGGAAATAGGTGCGCAGGTTTCGGACGCGGAGCAGTGGCGGCGGCATGGCGGGCGGCGTGGTGGTGGAGGGCGCGGGAGGGAGCGCGAAGCTCAGAGTGACGGCGCAGTCTCGCCGCCGGTGGCCCGGCCGTCCAGCAGGGCGGTGAGTGCGGAGAGGACTTGTGCGGGAGAGAGCGAGGCGAGGGCGCCGCCGCCAGTCGGCGGGCAGTCGGGCGGCTGCAAGATCGTGACGGGTGCGTCAAACACGGGGCCGGTGCGCCGAGGGTTGGTGGGGCCGAAGAGCGCGACGAGCGGCACGCCCAGCGCGTTGGCGAGGTGCATGCCGCCCGTGTCGTTGGTGACGAGGGCGGCGCAGTCGCGCAGCCGCGCGCAGTATTGGGGCAGGTCGGTTTTTCCAGCCAGGTTTTCGAGCGCGCGTGGCGGCGAGCCCATCTGGCAGCGGGTGGCGATTTCGCTGGTGAGCGTGCGGTCTTTCACCGTGCCAAACAGGGTGATCGGCAGCTCGGGCGGGAGCGACTGGATCAGCGTGACCCAGTGGGGGATCGGCCAGCGTTTCTCGGGGGAGTTTTCCGAGCCCACGATGAGCCCGATCCGCGGTGCCGTGCCCGTGCCCTGATCGCGAGGGGCTGTTGCCAGCGGCCTGCGGTCGGGCGGCTGCTCCAGGCCGAAGTGGCGCAGGAAATCGCGCCACAGGTCGAGCTGGTGGTGCTGGGCTTCGTCGTAATCGGGCGGCAGGGCGAAGCGGTGTGTGAGCAGCGGGCGCGGCTTGCCGGAGCGGGCGATGCCGAAGCGCTGGGGCGCACGGGTGAGCCAGGCCTCGATGTCGCCGCGCGCGGAGTTGGTGAACAGCAGCAGCGTGTCGGGATACTGCTGGCGCAGCCGCCAAAACGCAGCGAAGTAGGCCGGGCCGCTCGCCGCGCTGTGGCGTGGCGGCAGCGGCACGAAGCGGTCGGCCAGCGCGTAGTCTTCTATGAGTGGCGCGAACTGGGGCTTGCCGATCAGGGTGAGCTCGGCATCGGGCCGGCTGTGGCGCAGGGCGCGCAGCAGCGGGATCAGCATCACGACGTCGCCCAGCCAGTTTGGCAGGCGCACCCAGAAGCGCGTGCGGCGCGGGCCTTCTTGTTGGGCGCGCGCATCGGCTCGTGCGTTGGTGGCTGGCCCGGTAGCGGGCGGCTCGGCAGTGGGGCGGGGGCGCGATTCGGCGGCATTGGTGCTTTGGCCGGTCGCACTGCCGCTGTGGCGTGCGGCGAGGTCGGCAGCGAGCAGGTTGCGCTTGGCGGTGAAGCGCAGGCGGCGGTCGGGCGCGCTCTGGTTTTTCCAGCGCGCGTGCGCCCAGAGCCAGGAGGCGCAGGCGTTGGCGTCGGTTTGCAGTTTTTCTTCGAGCCAGCGGTTGAGCGCGAGCGTGACGGACTCGCTGCTGGCATCGCCGGAGGCGGGGAGCACGGTTTCGGCGTGGACTTCGATCCGCCAGAATGCGCGGCGTATCGCGTAAACGGCGACGACGGGCGCGGCAAATTTGTGGGCGAGCAGGCCGGGCAGCTCCGTCGTCGAGCAGACGCGGCCCAGCAGCGTCGAGAGGGCGCCGATGTCGCCCGCGTTTTGGTCAAAGAGGATGCTCACCGCGCCACCGCGCCGGAGGATGGCGATGGCTTCCTGAAAGCCTTTTTTGCGCGAGAGCAGCCTGATGCCGTAGCGTTCGCGCGTGCGCTTCAGCCACGCGTCGAGCGAGGGCGTTTTGAGCGGGCGGTAAATCGCCGCAAACTCCGCGGTCATTCGACCGTTTTTTTGGGCGTACTCCCGCTGGTCGTACGTCTGGGCATCGGGACTCTCGGTGTCTTCTCGCGGCTTCCAGTTCAGATTCGGCACCGCAACGGGGAAGCAGGTGACGGCTTCCCAGTAGGCGAAGTGCGGGGTGACGAGCACATGCGGGCGCGGGGTGCTTTGTTGTGAGGCGACGAGCGCATTCATCGCGTCGCTGTTGCTCACGATCTGGCGCAGCCGGTGCAGCGGGATAAAGGGCGTCGCCAGCGAGAGCAGGCCAGTCTCGACCATCCGGCGGCAGCTTTGGCGGGCAGTGGCGCGTCGGGCGGGCTCGCTCCAATCGGGGAAGGCGTGGTGCAGGTTGGAGAGGATGAGGCGGCGGCGCAGCAGCAGCACGGCTTCGGCGAGTACCGCTGTCGCCCCGCGCAGCACGCACTCCGGCGTGTGGGCGACGAGCCAGCCGGTAGTCTGGATGAGGAGTTTTAGCACGCGGGGCGGGGGGACAGGTGGGCTTCGTTACTTTTTTAAGTCAGTCGTCCATGAAAGGTTGCAGGGGCTCGGTCAAAAGCAGATTTTCCCCGGCCTCTTCGCGCCGCCTTCCCGCCTCCCTCCCGCCGCCCTCGCCCATGACCGAACTGTTGATCATCAAGCCCTCATCGCTCGGCGATATCGTCCACGCGCTCCAGGTGGCGACTTCGCTTAAGGCTCAGCGGCCCGACCTTCGGATTTCGTGGATTGCGCGGGAGATTTTTGCGCCGCTCGTGCACGCCTGCGCTGCGGTCGATCACGTCTACACTTTTGAGCGCAAGGGCGGGCTCTCCGGGTTTTCGCGGCTGATGCGCGAGCTGCGCAAAACGAAGTTTGACTACGTATTCGACATGCAGGGGCTGTTGCGCACGGGCCTGATGGCCTCGCGCAGCGTCGCCCAGCGCAAGGTAGGTCGCTGGGATTCGCGCGAGTTTGCGGGGCTTTTTTATGACGAAAAAATCGCACTGCCGCCCGCGGGGGAGGGGGCGCATGCGATCGATATCCTGCTCCAGTTTTGCCCGATCCTCGGTGCCAGGCCCGAGCTCGCGGGCGACCTGGTCTTCCGCGCCTCGGAGACGCTGCACCCGGGCTTCGCGCCGAGCGCGGCCTCCGGAAAACTGCGCCCGCCCGTGCTGATGTTTCCCGATAGCCGCCGCGCGGAGAAGAAGTGGGGCGGTTTCCTGCAACTCACCCAGCACCTGCTTTTTGGCGACCGGCTGCACCGGCGCGTGATTTGGGCGGGCGATAAATATATCCCTGATCGCGAGGGGCTGCCGGGTGACCGCTTCCTGAACCTCACGGGCAATACGGGCCTGGTGTCGCTGCCCGAGCTGATCCGCCGCAGCGACTGGGTGGTCTCCAACGACAGCGGGCCGATGCATCTGGGCGCCGCCCTCGGCGTTAAAACACTGGGCATCTTTGGGCCGACGGATCCCGCGCGCTATGGGCCGTACCCCTTGACCCGACCGACCAACCTCGTCGTCCGCGCCCCTGCGCTGAGCCTGATCTCCGCCAAGGAAGTCTATGGGCGAATGCAGGCCGCCGAGCTCCGCCTGGCCCAGTCGGGCGGCCAGTAAAAAAGGTCGTCCTGTATCCGGCGATGCAGCCCCATTCTCCTTTTTCCCACCTGAATAGAAACCCGCTGCGGCGCCCTCCTGATTTTCCCCCATGCTCGATCCGAAATTATTGCGTGAGTCCCCCGAACTCGTCCGCGCCGGCATTGCCAAAAAACACCTCGATATCGACCTCGACGCGGTGCTCTCGCTGGACGCGGCCTGGCGCTCGTTGGTCAGCGAAGTCGAGAGCCTGCGCGCCGCGCAGAAAACGGCCAACACAGCGATGGCCGCGCTCCCCAAAGGCTCGCCCGAGTTTCTGGCGAAGGTGCAGGAGATGAAGGCCGCCTCGGCGACCGTGAAGGAAAAGGAAGCCCAGCTTAAGGAGACCGAGGAGCACTGGCGCGAGGCCATGCTCTCGCTGCCAAACTTGCCGCACCCGAGCGTGCCCGAAGGTCGCACACCGGAGGAAAACCAGACGGTCGCCGAGTGGGGGGCCGCGACCGTTTCATTTCGCGAGGCCCTCGCCGGGGCCTCGTCTGAGCCTGACGCGACGGGCGCCGCGGCCGTCACTGCGGCCACTGCCGCAGATGCCGCAGCCGCCGGTGTTGGCGGCGAGGCGCAACAAAACGCGCTGCGCCCGCACTGGGAGATCCCCGGCTTTGAGCGGCTCTTTGATTTCTCGCGCGGCGCGAAAGTCACCGGCGCGGGCTTTCCGTTTTTCATCGGTCAGGGGGCACGGCTCGCCCGCGCGCTGATCAACTTTTTCCTGAGCGAAAACGCGAAGGCGGGCTATCTCGAAGTCTCGCCGCCGATTTTTGTAAACGCGGCCAGCGCGACCGCTACGGGCCAGCTCCCCGACAAGGAGGGGCAAATGTACGAGACGCGCGAGCCGCTCTACGCCGTGCCGACCGCCGAGGTGCCGCTGACCAATTTTTACCGCGACGAGATCGTCGATGAGTCCGCGCTGCCGATCCGCCGCTGCGCCTACACCCCCTGCTTCCGGCGCGAGGCGGGCAGCTACGGCAAGGACGTGCGCGGCCTCAACCGCCTGCACCAGTTCGACAAGGTCGAGCTCCTCAAGTGGGTGCACCCGAAGCACAGCTACGCTGAGCTGGAGGGGCTGCGCGCCGATGCCGAAGCCCTGCTGCGCAAGCTGGAGCTGCCCTACCGCGTGTTGCTGATGTGCGGCGGCGACCTCGGCTTTGCGCAGGCGAAGAAGTACGACCTCGAAGTCTGGGCCGCCGGCCAGGCGCGCTGGCTCGAAGTGTCGAGCTGCTCCAACTTCGAGGCCTTCCAGGCGCGCCGAGCGCAGATCCGCTACCGCTCGGCGGAGACGGGCCGCCCCGAGGTCGTGCACACGCTCAATGGCTCGGGTCTCGCCGTGCCGCGCGTACTCGCCGCGCTGCTGGAAAACAACCTGCAAGCCGATGGCCGCGTAAAGCTGCCCGCTGCGCTCGTGCCCCATTTCGGCGACGAGTACCTGAGCTTCGCGTAAGCGGAAGAAAACGGGGGCGCCGTGCCGTGAAACTCACCTCGGCCAGTGTGCGGGAAAAAGCGGCTGCGCTCGCGGCACTTTTGCCAATCGGGCGACTGGAGCAGCAGGCGCTTTCGTTTGGCGCGGGCCCGCCGCCCGCGGAGCCGCCCGCAGCCGCATCTGCGCTGCCGTCCTCAGCACACAAGCCTTGGGCGGTCGCCCTTTCCGGCGGGGCAGACTCGGTTGCGCTCCTGTTACTCTTGTGGGCGCATTGGCCCGCGAGGCGCGGCGACTTGCTCGCGCTGCATTATAACCACCGGCTGCGCGGTGCCGCGGCAGATGAGGACGAGCAGTTTTGCAGAAAATTGTGTCGCGCGCTGGGCGTGCCGCTGGCCGTGGGGCGGGCTGGAGGGAAGGGGGGCGGGCGGCCCGCCGCACTTGCGCTGCGCAGCGAAGCGCAGGCCCGCGAGGCGCGCTTTGCGTTTTTTGCCAAAAAAATGGCCGCCGCGCGCGCGCGATTGCTCTGGCTCGGCCACCAGCAAAACGACGTGGCGGAAACCCTGCTCATGCGGCTGACACGCGGCAGTGGGCCGGGCGGCCTCGCTGCGCCGCGCCCCGTGCAGCTGATCCGCAGCGGTGAAGAAAAAAACGCCGATGCAGCGCAGGAGGGCAAAACAGTAGGGCGGGAGCGGCAGGCTCGGGGCGGCCGATGCGGGAGCGTCGATGGGGGCGTGAGTGGCGGGCGGGAGGGGAGAGTGCACCTGAGGCCGCTGCTCACGCTGTCGCGCGCACAGATCGAAGCGGCACTGCGTCACTGCGAAATCCCCTGGCGGGAGGATGCCACGAACGCGGAGGGCGATTTCTTTCGCAACCGCATCCGGCGTGATGTGCTGCCTGCGCTGGTGGCCGCAGCGGCCGCAGCGGGCGGAGCGGGAGGGGCGGGAGGGCGCGACGCCCTCGCGGGCATGGCCCTCGCCCGCGAGCGGATCGACGAAGACGCCGCCGCCCTGGACGCCTGGGCACAGGAGGTCTTTGTCCTTTCTACTGGACGCACTTCCGTTGGTCGCGCGTCGCTGGGGCTCAACCTGCGCGAATTGGCCCCTGTGCCGAGAGCGGTGCTGCGGCGGGTGTTGCACCGCTGGCTGCGCGAATTCGCAGGCGCACCCGCGCTCTCCCGCGCGGCCTTCGAACACTTGCTCGCCGCAGTGGAGCGCGGGCAGAGCACGCGGCAGAGCTTGGGCGCGGGCGGCTTCGCACTCATCCGCCGCGGCATACTGCACTTCGAGCCGCGCACCCGTTAGGGGAGACGGTCGTTCAGGTTGCTTGTGCGTGTAGCTTTGATGACCACGGTCAACAGTTAGCGCAGCACTGGTTTTGAGAATGTGGAGCGAGGAGGAATTGCTTGGTTCTGTTTTCTGCCCCCCCTCCAAGTGAGTGCCTACTTCTCTATTTCCCTCGGCCTGCTTTGCTCTGCCATGACCGTTTTTGCCGCCTCCGCCGAACCCTCAGTCCCACATCTACGAGAGGGGCAACTGATCGTCGATGGGCGGCCTTTTTTTGTGCGGGGAGGAGAGCTTTCGAACTCTCACGGTGAGCCGGACTACCTGCGACCTAGTTGGGCGAAGCTGCGCGCGCTAAACCTCAACACTGTCCTTGCCCCTGTTTATTGGAACCTGATCGAAGCGGAAGAGGGCCAGTTCGATTTTGCGACGGTAGAGGGCTTACTAGCCGATGCGCGGGCGAATGACATGCGGTTGGTGTTACTCTGGTTTGGCTCGTGGAAAAACAGTATGTCGGCTTACGTGCCTGCGTGGGTAAAGCGTGATACGATGCGCTTCCCGCGTGTACTTGATTCAGCGGGACGTGCTCACGAGATTTTGTCGCCCTTTGTCGCGGCCAATGCTGAAGCCGATTCCCGTGCCTTTGCGGCGTTGATGCGCTACCTCCGCGAAAATGATGGCGAACATACGGTCATCTTGGTGCAGGTGGAAAATGAGATCGGGATGATTCCCGAGCCGCGCGATCATCGACCAGAGGCGGATCAAGCGTTTAGCGGGCCAGTTCCCGCCGCGTTGTTGAAGTCCCTGCGTGAGCGCGCGGCGAGCGACTCGCTTGCGACGAACCAGTTGCTCAGAGGAAGGGCAAGAGTGGGAGCGCATATTGAGGAGGGGACTTGGGCAGAGGTTTTCGGTGAAGGTGTGGAGGCCGAAGAGATCTTCATGGCGTGGCAATTTGCGTGTTATACGGAACAGGTCGCCTCAGCCGGGTTAGCCGAGCTCGCGTTGCCGCTTTATACGAACGCAGCACTCATTCGCCCGGGCTATCAGCCGGGGCAGTACCCGAGTGGAGGGCCGCTTCCGCATTTGTTCGATGTGTGGCGAGCAGGAGCTCCATCGCTCTCGTTTTTGGCGCCGGATATTTACTTCCAAAACTTCACTTACTGGGCTCGACACTATGCTCGGGACGCTAATCCGCTCTTTATCCCAGAGGCACTTCGCAGCAACGAGGCGGCGATTCATGCGCTCTATGTTTTGGGTGAGCACCGCGCGATAGGGTTTTCGCCTTTTGCAATCGAGTCTACCCCCGAGCCGACGGCCAGTTATCTGGCGGCGAGCTATGACCTCATTCGCCAACTTACCCCGTTGTTCAGGCCTTCTCATGAGAAGAGCGGTGCGCGCCAAAGCGCGGGACTCCTAAAAGAGAGCGCAGAGACCAAGCAGCCGCAGCAAGTGCGCTTAGGAAACTGGACCATTTACGCTCACTTTGAGCACACTGCTCCGTATTCTCTGGGAGAGGGGGGAGCGGTTATCGTTGGGCAGGATAACTCCGTTTTCGATGGAGTGGGTGTCGCTGGCGCGATGCCGGGCCAGCTGTCCCCGGCTGGGGGGCTGGTGCTCATGCTAGGCGAGGACGAATTTCTCTTTGCAGGAATGGGGCTGACCTTGACCTTTGCATCGGCTGAAACGGGAGCTTGGCAAGCGGGGTTACTCAATGTGGAGGAGGGGCGTTTCGACGAGCACGGAGACTGGCAGCACGTCCGCTGGCTAAATGGGGATCAAACCCATCAGGGCCGCCATGTGCGGTTGGAGCCGGGCCGTTTTTGTATCCAGCGAGTGCGGCTTTATCGATACCGCTGAAGCTCATCAAGGGTTGCCCGGGGTACTTTCAGGGCGCAGAGATTGATAATAGCTGAGTGAATGGGGAGGCGGCTCAACCCCAGCGGGGAACGGGCGCTTGGAAAAAGTTTGAAAATAGAGGAGGCAGGAGTCGCGCCAGGTAATGGCGTCGGTGACTTGGCGAGCGAGCCGCTGCCGAACGTCAGTGAAGCGCTCCGTGTCGACTTTCCCTGCGAGCTTTTCCCAAGTGGAGAGCATCGCTTGTGCTTCTTCGACGCCTTGTTGATAGCTCAGGCAGAGCTTGTCCCAGAGTGTGTGACCGGTGCTCAGTCGGTAATCCCAAGGCAGGTGGTGAAACCAAAGAAGGAATTCGGGCGGGCAAGTGTCGGGGTTTCCCCAGAGGGTCTGGAGCTCAGGGGCGTATTGGGAGAGTGCGTTGGAGCCGGTCGCTGTGCGGTCAAAGCCCAGTCCCTGCTCATCGGCGCGGTGGTAGTAAGTGGGGTTCCAATCGTCGCGGTGCAGGTTGTCTACCCAAGGGCCCGGGCCGTAATGGTGAGCCGTGGCCATGATGTGGTGAAGCCCGAGTGGCATGGAGTAGTTGACGACTGTTTCGCGCGAGCCGAGTAGCAGCTTCTCAATCGTTTCTACAGTTTCGGGGTCGAATGAGCGGGCGTTGCGGAATGTGAGCTGCGCCCATTCGTGGGCGATTTTCCCGCTGGTGAGTGTGTGATCCCAAGCGAGCCTCCCGTAGGCGTACCAATTAGCTTGGGCGAGTGGGTGCCCTGTCCAATTGCGATCACTGCCGGTATTGGCTACACCGGAGATTAGGCTCAATGGGTGGCCGTTCAGCGTACCATCAATGACCTTGGCGACCGTAGAGCCGGGACCCTGCGTGTAGGTTTCGGATGTGAGGAACTCCTTCCACATCGGTGCAAGGAAGGCGACTTGGTGTTGTTGGCCGAGGTACTCTTGGGTGATTTGTAGCTCGGCAGCCAGCGGGGTTTGGCGCATCGCGCCGAAGAGTGGCGAAAACGGTTCACGCGGCATGAAGTCCAGCGGGCCATTCTTGATTTGGAGGACGACGTTGGGCGCGAAGTTACCATCCAGAGGAAGAAATTCGTTATAGGCCTGTTTAACGCGGTCGGTCTTATTGTCGGGCGAGTAGACAAAGGCGCGCCAGATGACGATCCCGCCGTGTGGGGCGAGTGCTTCGGCGAGCATGTTTGCTCCTTCGGCATGGCTGCGGCCGTAGTCATGCGGGCCGGGTTGCCCTTCGGAGTTGGCCTTTACCAAAAAGCCACCGAAGTCGGGGATGAGCGCGTAGATCTCGGCTGCCTTGGCGCGCCACCATGCGGCGACCTCAGTGGCGAGTGGGTCGCCGGTGTGGAGCTCGCCGATTTCGATTGGTGCGCTAAACCGCGCACTCAAATAAACCCGCAAGCCGTAGGCTCGGAAAAGGTCGGCGAGTGCGGCCACTTTGAGCAGGTATTCGGTAGTGAGGATGCGGGCGTCGGCATTGACGTTGTTGAGCACGGTGCCGTTTAGCCCGAGCGAAGCCATTGCCCGGGCGTAGTCGCGATAGCGTGGATCAAGTTCATCGGGTAACTCTTCCCAGCGCCAAAGTGAGTTTCCCGCGTAGCCGCGTTCTACGAAACCGTCGAGATTGTCCCAGTGGTTGAGCAGCCGGTGAGCGATGCTCGGAACGCTGGTGATAGCGATATTGCTGAAGGGCTGGTCGCTAAGCTGTAGCTGGCGTAGCAGCGCGAAGACTCCGTAAAGGATACCGGTGTCGCTTGCTGCCGCGATGCGGAGCACGGGCGAGGACGAGGTGTTGTTTTGCGGGCTGGTGGTAAACGGGGCGATGAGGAACCCTTCGCGGGCTTTGGTGTCGTTTGCGCGGAGCGCGTAAGGCAACGAGTCGGTGTCAACTGCTTCGAGCCGCACCAAGGGGGGCTGACCGTAAAGGTGGCGGAGTGCGGTTTCGAGCTCAGCTTGAGCCAAGGCGAGCGTGGGTGTTTCTTGGCCGGTTGGTGTGGCCAAAATAATAGTAAACCGGGGGCACTCGTCTGCGCCGGGGCTGGTGCTATCGGGAGCCAGCCGTGGGTAGCGTAACCAGAGTGCGTAACCATCTTCGGCGTAGTGAGAAGGGGACATTAGAACAGCGGCGAAGAGTATGGGTAGAAAGCAGCGCATCGGGCGTCGGGGGATTTGGGAGTATCTCCACGCAACAGATCAAAACGTGCCCAATTGCTCGTCGGAAGTGTCGTTGCGCGCTAACAGTAGACTTGAGCCTTGCTCGACTATAGCCCAAGTCCTGCCCCGCGCTTTCTGTGCGTTCTACCCCTGCGTGCCCGCCCGCGTTGGTGTGGCTTTACCCAACCCCGCTTACCCCCTCCCCCCCCATGCCTGTTTCACAAAAGCGCGTGACTCTCGCTGACATCGCGAGAAAGGCGGGATGTCACGTGACAACGGTTTCGCTTGCGCTGCGGGACTGTCCTCGCCTGCCCGAAGCCACCCGGAAGCGGATAAAGGCGCTTGCCAAAAAAATGAGTTACCGGCCCGACCCTCTTATGAGTGCGCTCGTGGCGTACCGGAAGGGAGTGATGGCGAAGCGCAATACGCCGACTCTCGCCTATGTGACGAATTGGGCGACGCGCTGGGGCTGGAAGGAGACGACCGCGCACCCTGATTTTTATATTGGGGCGCAGGCCAAGGCTCAAGAGATCGGCTATAAGCTGGAGCACTTCTGGTTGGGCGAACCCAAGATGACGCAGAAGCGGCTCGGCGAGATTCTGTACTCGCGCGGTATCAACGGGGTGCTCCTTGGCTCTCATGGGCGCGAGCGGGGGGATGTATTGGACTTCGATTGGGAGAAGTTTAGCGCGGTGAAGATAGACTATTTCCCTCACCGCCCGTCCTTACACAGCGTGACGAATAATCAGTGCGACATTGTGCGGCTAGCGATGCGTAAGGTGATCGCGAGGGGGTACCGACGGATCGGTTTGGTAATGCATCGGGGGTGGGACTACACGGTCGATCACCTTTGGATGGCAGGCTACCTGTGTGAGCAGCAGGTTTTGCGTCCGAGGGAGCGCATCCCCGCTCACCTTTATCCAAAACCAGAACCTATGAATGCTTGGCTTGCTGAGGGGGCGTGCGAGTTGCTTGTCGAGGGGCGCAGCTTTGCCCAATGGTTTGAGAAATATCGCCCCGAGGTGATTTTGAGTAAGAGCAGTTTTGTGTTGCCAGTAATGAAGCGTTTGGGGCTGCGAGTACCGAGCGACGTCGCACTGGTGGATTTGTTTCTGGAGTGCGCGGACGGAGCGACCGCGGGTGTCGAGCAAAACCATAAGACGGTCGGAGCGGTGGCGGTGGAAATTCTCGCCGGGCAACTCCAGCACGGCAAATACGGTGTGCCCGCCAATCCCAAGACGACCTATGTCGGCGGTACCTGGCACGAGGGTGCGAGTTGTCCGGTCAAGAGCTGCGCGGAAGGTGGGTAGCGTGTGTGGCGAACTCTCGGGGGGGCAATTGTTAGGGGAGGCGGGGGCTTGGTGGGGTTAAAACGTGAAGGTATTGGTGATGAACCATTCTCGGCCGGGGGCGATGCGTGCAGCGGCCCAGGTGTGGCCATCTGGTTGCACGGAGATGGGGATGAGTCGGTTGCGGGTGAAGGCGTTGCGGAGGTTTATTTGGATTTTCCAGCCGAGGCGTAGCCCGATTTTCCGTTCGTAACCGAGCCATAAGTCTAGTGAGTCTTCGCTGGGACCGTAGTAAGGGCGTGTGAGGTCAAAGGTGTATTGGCCGGGGCTCGGCTCGATCACCGGATAGCCGATTACGACCTTGTCTTGCCAACGGTAGGAGGCCCCGAGGCTCACGCCCTTCAGGAAGTCGTGGCTAAAGGTGTAGTTGGTGACTAGCGTATATCGCCAGCGGCGCAGTTCGGGGGCTAGAGAGCCCTCCTGGAGCTTCATCAGCGTGTAGGCCCCGATGCCGTTGTTCCAGTTGATGCGCATGGTATTGGCAGTGGGCCCACCGGAGAATTGGCGCAGGTCACCGGCGGGGCCTGCGATTTTTTCGCTTATGTAGTTTACAAAAGCCACGGTCTCTTCGCTGCCGACATTGAGCCGAGTGGCAGTAGTTTTTGCGGCGTTAAAGGCGATGCGCCAGCTCGGCGTCGGATTGGCGGTAAGTTCGAATTCATAGCCTTTGGAGAGAGTGTCCGAGGTCATGGCAAACCCGGGCGGCGGGCTATCCGGCCCATAGGCGTAAACGTGTGCAGGGTCGGGGTTGGAAAGGTCAGTGGGAGGCTGGAAGCCCCACGCCTCAAAGAACTGCGCGGGGAGCTCCTCCTGTATCTCGTTCCATGCGGCAATCGCGGCGGCCTCGCGTGCAGCGGCCTCGGCCTGAGTCTCCCCGGCTGCAATGTCTGGTTCGTAGTTATAGCGCCAGGTGTTGGGGCCTCCTGCAGTGTCAAGCGTGTACGCGTTTAGGTCGTAGAGAAATACGTTTCTCCAGCGCAGGCCGTGTACGATGATATTGCCGAGGATATTGAGGTCACCGACTTGGGTGGTGGCATTGGAGACTCGCGCTTCGTATTTGGTGACCCTCAGCGAGTAGCGGTTGTTCTTGGAGGCGAGCAGGACACCGTAGTCTTTTGTCTCTCCGCTGGGGTTATCAATTACCTGGCCATAGAGGTTTCGGCGTGTGCCCGAGATTTCGAAGTTCTCCGATTCGCTGTAAGAAAGACTGACGTTTAGAGGGAGCGGGTCACGTTGCGGGCTGCTGAAGAGCGTGTTGAGGTGCAGGACCGCGCTCTTGGAGAGCGAGTGACTTTTAAACTCACTGCTCCAGCGGCTCGGTAGCGAATAGCCTGCGGGGCTGAGATCGAGGGCGTTTCGTGGGCCGGTCGCGGGAGCCTGTACGTCTTTCCCGCGCACAACATCGTAACGCCAGCCGAGCGTCGTCACAAAGGCACCATCCCACCAGTACCCCTGCCAAGAACCGGCATAGGACTGGGAGCGGCGCAGTGCTTTGGCCGCGCTGCGGGTGAGTCTTTCGTCACCATCGGCGTAGCGTAGCACGTCGTAGTTAAAATCGCTGTTCCAGCCGATGTAGTTATCGAGGTTCGAGGCTTGGGTGAGAGCACCTTCATCGTAAACGTCTTGCATGCCGGGTGGCGCGCTGAAGGGGGCATCAAAGGGTACAGCTGAGTTCCAGGTGGTGTTGAAGTGATAGACTGGACCGCTGCGCAAATCGAGCGGAGCGGTAAGGCCTGGAAGGCCTGTGCCTACTGCGGAGCTGTTGCCCAGCAATGAGTCGCCCAGGTAATTGACCGCGAGTGGAGGTCTCTCGAAAATACCGAGCGCGAGTGTCTGGTAATCATCCCAAGATTGAGGAGAGGCGTACGGTATCCAGGTGCGTCGCTCGGTCTTAAATTTCTCGGAACTATAAACGCCATTAAAGTGGTGTTTGTTAACGAGGCGCCGTAGCCAGTCGGACTTGATGAAGTCCTCGCCGCGCAATTCGGCAAAGAGTGAGCTGCGGCGATATTCGCGCTGACTTTTGTAGGAGGCACCACGCCCTGCGCTTTGTACGAAGGCGCGCCCAAGGTTAGGGTTAGCCTGCAAGTCTTGGAACTGCTCCAGAATATCGATCTCAAGCGCGGGTTGGTAGCCAAGGTAGGACTCGTTGCGCTGTGTGTAGTCCTGCCGGTCGTAACTGAGCTCGATTCCGAATCGATCATCCCAGCCAGTTTGCGTGAGGCTTAGGTTAAACGCATCCCAGTCCTCACGCTCTGATTTATTGGGACCGTCGATAAGTGTGCTGTAGAAGTCGAAAACTGAGGGATCGTTTAGCGTTTGTTCGCGGTATTGGCCGTATTCGTAGCCCGGAAGTCGCGCCTGAGTCGCGTAGCCGGGCAGTCCGTTAATCCCATAAAAGGGGCGCGAGTAGCGGCGGCCGATTGTTGTGGCGTTGTTCGTGCGGGCCGTGCCATCGGGGTTACGCGCCCCGTTGTTGGCGTAGTCTCCGTAGAGGCGGTAGAGCTGTCCAGTGCTCCCGTCGATGAAGTAGAGCGGTTGTTGTCCGTCGCCGCGTCCTGTGACCCACGGGTTAAAGTCGGGATCGGAGGCGCGGGCCTGGCCCATCTGATCACCACCGGCCGGCGGTGTGTCCTCACGCTCGGCGGTGAATCCGTTCTTCAGCGTGAGTTTCCCCATCCCTCCAAAAGGGTTGTCTTCTCCGGGGCTGGCTGGGCGGAACCAAGGCGAAATCCTGTCGATGGGAGGCAGCGTGCGGGGACGGTTGGCTTTGATATCTCCGTGCTCAAACTTTACGCGCAGGCTGGTGTGGAACCCGCGCCGTGCGAAGAGCTTTGGGTCGTACCGAAGTGCAGCGTAGACTCTCTCATCGTCCTCGAAGGCGGGGCGTTGTTTGAATTTATCATGGTCCCATAGCCCTGAGACGCGCAGTGCGAGTGTGCCCCTGATTAGCTCGCGATTGATATCGAGCGAGGTGCGGCGGCTATCGTGTGAGGCGAAACGAAGGTCGAGCGTGTGGCGGTTTTGGAACTCCGCGTTGCGGAGAGACGCGTTGATGATCCCTGCCGGCTTCCCGAGTCCGAACAGGATAGAGTTGGGGCCGCGTTGGATGTCTACGCGGTCCACATTAAACCCGTCCCAAGGAATGTCTGTGCCGAAGTAGTCACGTGTGTTATCTGCTGCGCTGAGCCCGCGCACCCGGTTGTTGCTGTGGGGGGAGGAGAGGGCGGCCTCCTCGTCTACGCTGGTTCCATTCCCGAAGCCACCGTAGGTTGACCGCACACCACCTACCTCGGCGTTGGTTACGTATTGCAGTAGCGTGGTGTTATCCGTGGCACCGATGTCGCCCATAAACTCACGAGTGACGACCGAGATTGCCGAGCCGACATCACGCAGCTGAGTGCGGATGCGAGTGCCTGCGAGCGTTTCTGTGGCTGCGTAGCCGACAGTGCTGTGTGCGCTGATTTCGAAGGGGCTGAGCCGGACGATCTCCTCGTCGGTAGGGTCCACCTCGGGGGTAGAGGTGGATACTGGCGAGCGTTGAAGCGGGGCCGCCTGAGCAAGTGCGACAGCGGAGACTAGTGCAGGCGTCACCAGTGCGACCGCAAACATTCGTGAAGGGTTCATGATGGGGTAAAAGGGGGGTGACGCTTAGTCTGGTGCCCGCCTGCTCAATCTCCAGCGCCTGCATGGTCTAACAATAGACACATAGGTCAGGTGGCCTTGGGAGAGGCCAGGGTAGGCCGTGATCCTGTGTTTTCTGAGCCCGGTTAATCAGCGCGGGACGCCGTGGGGTGCTCCGAGCCGCGCTAGAAGCGGGCATTACGCAAGAGGGGGGGGCGGAGTCTCTCCCGTTGAAGAATCGTCCCTGCTCGCCGAAGACCACTTTGACTTATGTTCGTGGAACATGCAGCCTCGACCCTCACTCCCATTCGTCCCCATGCCAGATTCAGATAACAAAAAGAGCCGCAAACCCCTTAAAAATCTGCCCCAGGATCGGTTTCAGCCGCGGGTGCTGTTCATCTGGCTACTGGTCGGGCTGGCTCTGACTTCGCTGCTGATGTGGTCGCCTGGCCGCCTGGGGGCGCCGATCACGCTGAAAATCCAGCAGGTGGTGGAGCTGGCGGAGAGTGACGCGATCAAGCAGGGCGTCATCAAGCCCGACCTGTCGGGCGGGCCCGATTGGGCGCTGGTGACGGGCGAGCTGCGCGAGCCGGTACCGGTGCGGCCCGATAGCGAGCAGATGACCCGCAGCTTTCGCTCGGCGGGGCGCTTGACCGATTCGAACATGGAGCGGCTCCAGCGCTCGCAGCGCTTTGTGGAGCAGCCGGCGACGACGATGTGGACGCAGATCATGGCCAACGTGATCCCCTTTGTCCTGATCATCGGTCTGCTGTATTTCCTGTTTGTGCGGCAGCTCAAGAATGCGGGCCGCGGGGCGCTTGGCTTTGGCAAGAGTCGGGCGAAGCAGCTGACGCGCGACCGCGACAAGGTGACTTTCGCCGATGTGGAGGGCTGTAACGAGGCGAAGGAAGAGATCGGCGAGATCGTGGAGTTTTTGAAGGACCCCAAGAAGTTTTCCGCCATGGGCGGGCGCGTCCCCAAGGGCGTACTCATGATCGGCCCTCCGGGGACGGGCAAAACCCTGCTGGCCAAGGCGGTCGCCGGAGAGGCCGAGGTGCCGTTTTTCTCCATCTCGGGCTCGGACTTTGTGGAAATGTTTGTCGGCGTGGGCGCCAGCCGCGTGCGCGACATGTTTGAGCAAGGCCGCAAAAACGCGCCCTGCCTGATCTTTATCGACGAGATCGACGCCGTGGGCCGCCAGCGCGGCGCGGGCTTGGGGGGGGGCAACGACGAGCGCGAGCAGACGCTCAACTCGATGCTGGTCGAGATGGACGGCTTCAGCACGGAAGATGGCGTGATCATCATCGCCGCGACGAACCGGCCCGACGTGCTGGACAGCGCCCTGCTGCGCCCCGGCCGCTTTGACCGGCAGGTGACCGTCGGCCTGCCCGATATCGTGGGGCGCGAGGCGATCCTCCGCGTGCACGCGAAAAAAATCACTCTCGAAGAGAGCGTAGACCTCGCGCTGGTCGCGCGCGGCACGCCTGGATTTTCGGGGGCCGATCTGGCGAACCTGCTCAACGAGGCGGCCTTGCTCGCCGCGCGGCGCGACAAGAAAAAGGTCGAGATGGTCGACATCGAAGACGCACGCGAGAAGGTGCTCTTCGGCCGCGAAAACCGCCGCCTGATGGATGAGTCGGAGCGGCGCTTGATCGCCTGGCACGAGGCCGGCCATGCGATCATCCAGGGGCTGCTCGACGATGGCACGGTGCCCGTGCACAAGGTCACGATCATCCCGCGCGGGCAGAGCCTCGGCAGCACGACCTACCTGCCCACCAAGGATATCCTCACGCGCCCGATGAAGAAGCTGCTCGACCAGATCGCGATGGCGATGGGCGGCCGCATCGGCGAAGAGCTCGTCACGGGTGACCTCAGCAACGGCGCCAGCGGCGACATCAAGCAGGCGACCAAGATCGCCCGAGCGATGGTCTGCGACTACGGGATGAGCAACCTCGGCCCCGTCGCCCTCGGTGATAACCAGGACACCGTATTCCTCGGGCGCGACATCACGCGCTCGCAGCACATCAGCGAGGACACCGCGCGCCGGGTGGACGAAGAGGTATCGCGCATCCTCAGGGAGCAGTACGAGCGGGCCAAGGAGTTGATCCACTCCCACCGCGCCGAGATCGACAAGATCGCCGAGGCACTGCTCCAGTACGAGACGATCGAGGGCAAACATGTGCTCGAAATCCTGAAGTACGGAGAGCTGCGCAGCCCGGTGGTGGTCGCTCCGCCGCCCCCGCCGAAGAAGGTCGAAGAAGAGCCCGCGCCCAAGGAAAAGGAGAAGGAGCCCAAGAAGGAGCCCGCCCTCATCTCGCCCGAAGCAATCGGCGGCGCCCCTGAACCCACACCGGCCTGAGACAGGGGCCACGCGCGGCCAGGCGGGAGGGCGAGCCGCGCGCATAATGAACGAGTCGAAGACTCCACTGCGCGTGGGGAGGAGGCCCTGCGCGGGCGGCGGTGGCGGGTCGCCACTCCCATTCAATTTGCGATTTTGCCGCGTGCGCTGCGCGCCCGAACAAAATCGCAAATTTAAGGATCCTCCCCCTGTCGCGTTGCGACAGGCGGTGAGGCATCAAATGCGGATCGAGCGTAAACCCATTTGGGCGCGGTCTTCGACCGCCTTATTTTGCGGCGCACTCGTTGGTGCGCCGTCCTGTTCCCTCGTCTCGCCTACGATCTCCAAGCTTGACTGAACATTGCCGACTTCCGGTCAGGGAGTTCATTCAACTGTGCGGCTTGTTCGTCGGGCGGAACGCCCGACAGCAAGCCGCACAGTAAATGGCAGGGGACACCGTCCCCCGCCCCCCCGCGCAGGGGTTATTGGGCGCAGCGTCGTTGCTGCTGTGCGCAGTCCCTGTCATGAGGTGTGGGTGTGCGCTAAATCGGTCTTGGATTTTCGGGGAGTGCGCCGCAGCGTCGGTGCTCCATGAAGATTTGTTGTATAGGAGCAGGTTACGTTGGCGGGCCGACGATGGCGATGATTGCGAAGCAGGCGCCGGATATCGAGGTGCGCGTGGTGGACATGAATGCGACGCGCATCGCCGCGTGGAACTCCGAGGTGCTGCCGGTCTACGAGCCGGGGCTCGATGAAATCGTGAAGGAGTGCCGCGGGCGAAACCTGTTTTTCTCGACTGAGGTGCGGGAGGCGATCCGCGCGGCGGACATCATTTTCGTATCGGTGAATACGCCGACGAAGACCTATGGCGTGGGTGCGGGGCGGGCTGCCGATCTGCGCTTTATCGAGTCGGTCGCCCGCACGGTGGCCGAGGAGGCGACCTCGCCGAAGATCATCGTCGAGAAATCGACGATCCCGGTAAAAACCGCCGGGACAATCAAGACGATCCTCGCGGCGAATGCGCGTGGCGTAGCCTTCGAGGTGCTGTCGAACCCCGAGTTTCTGGCCGAGGGCACGGCGGTCGCCGACTTGCTGGCGCCGGATCGCGTGTTGATCGGCGGCGAGCGGACTCCGGGCGGCGAGCGCGCGCTGCAAACGCTGGTCGATATTTACGCGCGCTGGGTGCCGCGCGAGCGGATCGTGACGACCAACCTGTGGTCTTCGGAGCTCTCGAAGCTGGTCGCCAACGCTTTTCTGGCGCAGCGGATTTCGTCGATCAACTCGATCTCTGCCCTTTGCGAAGCGACGGAAGCGGATGTGGACGAGGTCGCCAACGCAATCGGCAAGGACAGCCGGATCGGGCCCAAGTTTCTGAAAGCCTCCGTGGGCTTCGGCGGCTCGTGCTTCCAGAAGGATATCCTGAATCTCTCTTACCTGTGCGAGCACTTCGGGCTGCCCGAGGTCGCCGAATATTGGCACAGCGTGGTGGCGATGAACGACTGGCAGAAGCGGCGCTTCACGACGCGGATCGTGCAGGCCTTGTTCAACACCGTCGCCGACAAGCGAATCGCGGTGCTCGGCTTTGCCTTTAAAAAAGACACGAACGACACGCGCGAATCGGCGGCGATCAATGTGTGCCGCGACTTGCTCGGCGAGCGTGCACAGGTCGTCGTCTACGACCCCAAGGTCAGCGCCGAGGAGATTCGCCGTGATGTCGGTTGCGCCGATGCGGATGGCGCCCGCCTGAGCGTGGCCGCGAGCGCCTACGAGGCTTGCGAAGGCGCACACGCGGTCGCCGTGCTGACGGAGTGGGACGCGTTTAAGGCGCTCGACTTTGAGAAAATCTACGCGGGCATGACCAAGCCCGCGTTCGTCTTCGACGGGCGCAACCTGCTCGACCACGCGGCACTCGCGAAGATCGGCTTCCGCGTCGAAGCGATTGGCAAAGTAGTGAGCCAAGGGCAGTAGGCGGCCCTGCGCGGGCTAGCGGCAAGCGGTGCCTGCACCCATTTACTGTGCGGTTTGCATGCCGTGCGGAACGCACGGCATGCAAACCGCACAGTTGAATAAGCCCGACCAAAGGTCGGGCGGAAAGGCGGGAGGCTGTGAACCCATTGGGGCGGATTTTTGGGGTTAACGAGTAAACGCTAGCCGGACGCGGCCCAACGAGGCCGCGCCCATAAAAAGGGTCGAAGACCCTGTCGCAACGCGACAGGGAGAAGTCCCTTAAGTTTGCGATTTTGGGCGGGCGCAAAGCGCACGGGCAAAATCGCAAATTGAATGGGAGCAGGCACCGCCTGCCGCTCCACGCGCAGTGGTGGCTGATCTCCGTCAAATGCCGAGGGGCGATTGGTAGAGCCGCGGGACGCGTTTGGTGATCGAGCAGAGAATTTCCCAAGGGATGGTGTCGGCCCAGCGGCTGAACTCGCCGATGTCGATCTGTGCGCCGCCCTGGGTGCCGATGAGGACGACCTCGTCGCCGCTGCGGACTTCGCCCAGTGCGCTTACATCGACAATGGTTTGATCCATCGTGACGCGGCCGAGGATCGGGCAGCGCTGGCCGTCGATCAGGACTTGGCCGCGATTACTGAGCGCGCGCGGAATGCCGTCTCCGTAGCCTGCGCACAGGACGGCTACCCGGGTGTCGCGGGTGAGCCGGTGGCTGCGTCCGTAGCTGATCGTGGTGCCTGCGGGCAGGTGTTTTACGATGCCGATGCGCGTGTGAAAACTGAAGACGGGCTCGGTGCGCACTTGCGTGAGGAGCGCGTGCGGCGCGGGCAAAATGCCAAACTGGAGCAAGCCGATGCGCACGGCATTAAAGGGGCGGCTCTCTTCGGGCAGGGTTCCGAGGCCCGCGCTGTTGTCGGCGTGGATAAAGAGCGCGTCGCGCAGCGGGCCGACCTGCCCTTCGCAGCGCGTGAGCGCGTCGAGGAAGTTCCTGCGCTGCTCGGCGGTGAAGGCGGGGTCGTCATCCGGGCTGGCGAAGTGCGTGTACAGGCCCGCGAGTGCGAGATGCGGGGCGCGCTGGATCTGCGCGCAAAGGGCGGGGGCTTGCGCGTGCCACACGCCGAGGCGGCCCATGCCGGTATCGATCTTGAGGTGAACTTTAATCCGGCGGCCAAAGCGCTGGCCCACGGCCTCGAAGCGCGCCACCTCTTCCGGCGTGGAGACGGTCGCGGCGAGGTCGAGCTCGCAGAGCAGGTGGTCTTCCGCGGGGAGCAGCGGGCTGAGGACGAGGATCGGCCAACCGGGCCCGAGCTCGCGCAGTTGGGCGGCCTCGGTGACGTTGGCGACGGCAAAGAGGTCTGCGCCGGAGTGCATCATGCGGGCGGCGGCATGGTGCAGCCCGTGCCCGTAAGCATCGGCCTTGACGACGGCGACGTAGCGCATGTGCGCGGGCAGCGAGGCGCGGATCAGCCGCAGGTTGCGCTCAAGCGCGGCGAGGTCGATCTGCGCCCAGCAGCGGTGCGAGTGGTGGGGCGTGGTGGCGGCGGTCGCGCTCATGGCTGCGTGGCAGGCGAAGCGGGTGCGGGCGCGGTTGGCTGGCGCGCGCCGCTCGGCGCAGCGGGTGCGGCTGTCGCGGGCGCGCGGTGGATTTGCGGTGCCCACGTTTTGTAGCTGGGCGCGTGGTGAAAAAACGCATCGGGCTCGGGTGCGGGGGCGAACAGGTCGGCATCTTGCAGGGCGGTTTTCGCAAAAAGCGCTTCGAGGTCGTAGGCGACGGTCGCGAGATCTGGCGGCGGGCTCGACCAGTGGCGAAAGCCTTCCGGCGTGGCGCAGCGTGCACCGCTGGCGGCCCGCGTGGCCAGCTCGCCGCTGGGGATCTGGCGCAGGGGCTCGCCGAGCTGTTGTGCGTGCCAGTGCTCGCGCCGCGCGTCGACGATCAAGGTGAGCTCGGGATCAGCGAGCGCGTGGGCGAGCAGGGCGAGGCTTTGGTAGCGGTAAACGGGCGCGCCGCCCGGGCGCAGGGCGCACCAGGTGCGAATCGCGGTTGCGGCGCTGCGAATGCCGAGGATGGAGCCGGGGCCTTCGCAGAAAACGAAGGCGCCCACGTCGCCAATGCTGCGCTGTGGGCCGGCGGCAGGCGGGGGCTCACCACTTCCGGCGGCCGCCGTGGATCCGGCGTCGGGAGTCGCCGCCGCGCTGGCTGCGCTCGGGCGGCGCGCGCCGAGCAGCGTTTCTACGTTCGTGAAAATCGCCTTGGTGGTTTCGCCTTCCGAGCTCGCCCAAAAGGCTTCCCGCTCGCTGAGCCAGCCGCCCTGCACGCGCGCGCTGGCGGCATCGAGAACGAGGAGCGTGCCATGCGCGGCGAGGAGTTGGGCAAGGCTGGGCATTATTGGCCGAGGACGAAAGGTCGAGGTCGTCCCGCGCGCAAGAGTTTGAATCGGGCATTGACCGGCTTGAGTGGCAAAATACTAATCGCCGATTTTCTCAAAAGACCAGCCGCCCAACATACTTGTGAACGTCCAACTCAACTCCCTAACCGACACCCGTAAAACCTTGGTCATCTCGCTGAGCGCAGAGGAAGTCGCCACTGAACATAAGGCGGTCGTGGGCGAGTTTGTGCGGCAGGCGCGGCTGCCCGGCTTTCGCCCCGGGAAGGCCCCCGCGGCGATGATCGAGCGGCGCTTCGCCAAAGAGATCGCGGGCGAGCTCCAGCAAAAAGTCGTATCGCGCGCCTACGAAACAGGCCGTGAGCAGGAAAAGCTGGACGTGTTGAGCCTCGTAAATGTGGAGCCCGGCGAGATCAAGCTGGGGGCCGAGGCGACCGTCACCGTGACCGTCGATGTGCGCCCCGAGTTTGCCCTGCCCGAGTACACGGGGATCGAGGTCAAAGTCCCGGCCAACGAAGTCAGCGCGGAGGAGGTTGAGGAAGTGATCGAGCGGCTGCGCGGGGAGCGCGCCGAGTTTAAGCCCGCCGAGCGCGCCTCCCAAAAAAGCGACTACGTGAAGCTCGCTTACGAGGGCACGGTTGAGGGGCAGGCCATCGTCGAGCTCGTGCCTGAGAAGCAAATTTACGGCAAAGTCCCGCAGACTTGGGTCGAGGTCGAGAGCGAGGAGGACGGCATCATCCCCGGACTCGGCAACCACATCTCGGGGCTAAAAGCGGGTGAGAAAAAGACGGTCGAGATCGAGTTTCCCGCAGAGTTTGCCACTGCGCCTGCGCTCGCGGGCAAGAAGGCCAGCTACGCGATCGAGATCCTGGAAATCCGCGAGCGGATCTTGCCCGAGATCGACGAGGCCTTCCTCAAGTCTTGCGGCGGGGTCGAGAGCCTCGACGAGCTCAAGAGCCAGGTCTCCAAAGACATGGCAGAGGAGAAAGACCGCCGCATCCAGAGCTCCAAGCGCGCTCAGGTGATGGAGGCACTCGCGGCGAAGTTGAGCTTCGAGCCGCCGGAGTCGCTCGTCGAGGGCGAGACCCAGCAGGTGCTGCGTCAGGTGATGAGCGAGAACCTGCGCCGCGGTGTGTCGCCCGAGACTTTTGAGCAAAACAAGGAAGAGCTCTACGCCAAGGCGCGTGAGACCGCCGTGCGAAACGTGAAGCTCCAGCTCGCGCTCGCCCGTATCGCCGAGGCCGAGAAGGTGACGGTTGAGAACGAGGACATGCAGCGCTACGTCATCAACCGCGCCATGCAGACGCAGCAGTCGCCCGACAAGGTCGTGCAAGAGCTGACCAAGGACCGCGCCGCCGTGCGCGATCTCCAGCAGCGGATCCTCTTCGACAAGGCGGTTGACCTCATCGTCTCCAAGGCGACCGTGACCACCTTTTCTGCCGAGGAGGCCGCCGCTGTCGCCGCCGCGAAGAGCTAAGGGGCGCCGCGCCTGGCGAAGCGGCTCGCCTCCGTCCTCCCGCCCCCCCAAGCGCTCGCGCGCCGTCGAACCGTCCGAGTAAACTCGCCCGCTTCTCAAAACCGATTCTACTACAAACTGTGAGCTACTACGTCCCCATCGTCCTGGAAAACACTGGCCGCGGAGAGCGGTCGATGGACATCTACTCGCGGCTCCTCAAAGACCGCATCATCTTCATCGGCACGCCGATTGATGACCAGGTCGCCAACCTCGTGATCGCGCAGATGTTCTTCCTGCAAATGGAAGATCCCAAGCGCGACATCCAGCTCTACATCAACTCGCCCGGCGGCATCGTGACGGGCGGCATGGCGATCTACGACACGATGAACTTCCTGCAGTGCGACATCGCCACCTACTGCCTCGGGATGGCCGCAAGCATGAGCACCGTGCTCCTCGCCGCAGGCACCAAGGGCAAGCGCTACGCGCTGCCCAACAGCCGGGTCATGATGCACCAGCCCAGCGGTGGTGCGGGCGGCCAGACGGCCGATATCTCGATCGCCGCCAAGGAAATCCTGCGCTGGAAAAGAACGCTCAACGAAACGCTCGCCAAACACACTGGAAAGGGCGTCGAACAGATCGCGAAAGACTCCGACCGCGACTACTACCTCGATGCCTACGAGGCGCGGGACTACGGGCTCGTCGATCACGTCATGGAGTCGACGAAGGACGCCGCCGCTGCTGCGGCCGCGCAGCCGTCTCCGCCATCGGCGGCCAAGGCGAAAGGGGCTGCCGCATAATGCGCGGGGGAATCCGCACCCTGCACGACGCTCCCGCTCCTTTCCCTGAATTTTCGACACGGCTCCAGATGGCTCCTGCCCTGCCTCTTCTCGCGCGCGGAAAACTGATCCCCTCCCAATGGCCAAATCCTCTCGTATGACCCTCTGCTCGTTTTGTGGAAAATCCCAATCGGAGGTGAGGAAACTCATCGCTGGCCCGGGCGTGTACATCTGCGATTCCTGCGTTTCGCTGTGCAAGACGATCATTGATCGCGAGTTCATGCAGGCCAATACGGCCACCGCCGCTGCCACGGCTGGCGAGGTCAAAGCCGGGGCTGAGCACCCCTTTCGCCTGCTCAAACCTGCCGAGATCAAGAAGACGCTCGACGACTACGTCATCGGTCAGGAGCACGCCAAGAAGGTGCTCTCAGTCGCCGTCTACAACCACTACAAGCGACTCAAGTTTGACGCCGAGAAACAGGGAGAGGCTGGTGCCAGTCTGGAGCTCGCTCCGGAGTTGAGCGAAGTCGAAGTCGAGAAAAGTAACCTGCTCCTGATCGGCCCCACCGGCTCGGGAAAAACCTTTCTGGCGCGAACGCTCGCGCGGGTGCTCGACGTGCCCTTCGCCATCGTCGATGCGACCACGCTGACCGAGGCGGGCTACGTGGGCGACGACGTCGAAAACGTCGTCCTGCGCCTCGTCCAGAATGCCAACTACGACGTCAAGCGCGCCGAGTGCGGCATCATTTACATCGACGAGATCGACAAGATCGGCCGCAAGACCGAGAACGTCTCGATCACGCGCGACGTGTCGGGCGAAGGCGTGCAGCAAGCCCTGCTTAAAATCCTCGAAGGCACCGTCTGCAACGTGCCCCCACAAGGCGGCCGCAAGCACCCGAACCAAGAGTACCTGCACATCAACACCTCGAACATCCTGTTCATTTGCGGCGGGGCCTTTGCGGGCTTGGGCGACATCATCCAGCGCCGCCGCGGGCAGCGCTCGCTGGGCTTTGCTGCCGCAGCCAGGCGCGAAGAGCTCGCGCTCACGCCCGAGGAAATGATGAAAGCCGTAGCGCCCGAAGATCTCGTGCGCTTTGGCATGATCCCCGAATTCATTGGCCGGCTGCCGGTCGTCTCCGTCCTCGATCAACTCTCGGTCAAGGATCTGGAAAAAGTCCTGATGCGCACGAAGAACGCGATGGTAAAGCAGTACGGAAAGCTCTTTGCGATGGATGGGGTGAAGCTCAGCTTCACGCCCGATGCGGTGAAGGCGATTGCCGAAAAAGCCGTCGTGCTAAAAACCGGTGCCCGCGCCCTGCGCTCCATCATGGAAGGACTCATGCTCGACGTGATGTACGAGATCCCGCACGACAGCGGGATCAGCGAAGTCGTGATCGACGCTGCCGTGGTCGCCGGCCGCCGCCGCGCCACGCGCAAACGCAGCGTGCCAGCGGCCAGCCTGCCGGCCCCCGCGACGGCCTCCGACCCGACCGCTCCGCCCGCCGACCCGAGCATCCAGGTCGCCGCGTAAACCCGCGCGCAGCCTCAGCGGCGCGCGCCTCGCGGCAAGGCCCTCCACTTGCCGCGCTTTTCCAAAAAACTTCCACTCCGACGGCGGCTTCTCCTTTGGTGGGAGCTGTGCAAGTCACACATCTTCAGGAAGAAGGGTTCTGCTTGGGCGATTTCTTTGATTAGCCCTTTAATGTTCTAAGTTGTAATTAGAACTTAAGGAGTCTAGTTTGCCAGACGATGAAATCTCCGGTTAGCACACCGATCCAGCTCAAGATGGTACTGCGCAACTTGCGGCGAGCGCGCGGAGTTTCACAGCAAGAGCTCGGGAAAAAACTTGGTGTCAGCCAGAGGCGGATTGCCGCGATTGAAGCCGCGCCCGAGCGGGCCAGCTTTGATCAGGTGGCGCGACTGTTTGCGGCGCTGGACGCCGATCTTCTGGTGAGCGCGCGCACGCCAAATCCGGACGCGGCAACCCTTGACTGGTAACAGCCATGGCGACAACAGCAGCACTTGGGATCTGGATGAACGGCTTACGTGTGGGGCGCTGGGTGCTCGCCCGGGGCACACACCGCCTGGAGTACGATCCAGCTTGGCTGGCCTCGCCGATAGCGCGGCCACTTTCACTTTCGCTACCGTTACCGCTAGCGGGAGAGGTAATCAGCGGCCCGCAGGTTGCCCACTATTTTGACAATCTGCTGCCTGATTCGCCGGAAATCCGGAATCGCGTGCGCGCGCGATTTGCTGCCGATTCGCTGGCAGCCTTTGATCTGCGAAGGCGATTGGGCGAGATTGCGTGGGGGCCGTCCAGCTACTGCCGGAGGCCGAGCAGCCGCAAGGCTTTGGCCGGATTGAGGGGGTACCCCTCAGCGAGGGGGCGGTTGAGCACATCATTGCAGCGAACCTTTCGCCAGTGGGAAGCATAGGTGGAGCGCCGGAAGATGACTTCCGGATTTCTATCGCTGGGGTGCAGGAGAAAACGGCTTTGCTTTACCATGACGGCCGCTGGCAAAAGCCATTGGGAGCGACCCCGACGACGCATATTCTGAAGCTGCCGATGGGGCGCGTCGGCATACTGGGAGTGGACATGAGCCACTCGGTGGAGAACGAGTGGTTGTGCTTGCAGCTTATACAGGCAATGGGGCTACCGACCGCGAAGGCTGAGATGCGTCAGTTTGGGAAACGCCGAGTGTTGGTGGTTAAGCGCTTTGATCGGCGTCTGCACGAAGGATGGATTGCACGAGTCCCGCAGGAGGATTTCTGCCAAGCACTCGGTGTGCCGAGTTCACTCAAGTATGAGTCCGACGGAGGCCCGGGGATGCGTGATATTTTGCGAGTGTTGGACTCCGGTGCGAAAGCGGCCGTCGATAAGCAGCTTTTCCTGAAAGCGCAGATGGTATTCTGGATGCTGGCGGCGACAGATGGGCACGCGAAAAACTTTTCGATATTTATAGGAGCGGGTGGTCAGTACCGGATGACGCCGTTTTATGATGTGTTGTCGGCTTGGCCTGTGATTGGCCGGGGAGCGGGCCTTTTGGACTTCCGGAAGGTGAAGCTGGCGATGGCAGTGCGCAGTAAGAGTGCGCATTGGAAACTTTCGGAAATCCGCGCGCGGACTTGGGATGTGACAGCGCAGGCTGTGGGTTTGGAGGCGGAACGCCTGCTGCATGAGATCACTTTGACTGCGCCGCGTGCGGTGGAAAAGGTCGCAGCCAAGCTGAATAGCGGGTTTCCTGCCGAGCTGAGTGATTCTGTTTTTGAGGGTTTTCTGAAAATGGTCCGCACAATTTAGCCAGAGGGAGCGGCGAGCGGTGTGAGCTTGCTTGAGGACACAAAAAAGTCCCGGTGGTGCAGGCCGGGGCGAATGGAGGCCGAGGGATGGCAGTTCGCTATGCGAGAATGGTCCGAACTTTTGCGAGGACGTGGGCCAAGGTACTTGGGGAGACGCTTTCAATGAAGCGGGGGCGGCGTGCGTCCAGATCGACGGCGCGGACCTGGTCGCAACGGACGATGCCGGCTGTCTGCGTGCCTTGTAGCTCTACGGCGAAACCGACACGCCGCGCGAAGAGGCCGCGATTGGTAATGGGAGCGACGAGTGCGGAGTCGGTCTTTTGGTTAAAAAGGTCGGCGGAGATAACGAGGACGGGGCGGCGGCCTCGGGTCTCATGGCCTTCGGTGGGGGCGAGGTTGGCCATGTAGATTTCGCCGCGCTTGATCATATGAGCTCTTTCCCGACCGGGGGCGAGTTAAGCCACTGGTCATCTTCGGAGCTTCGTGCTGCTCGTGAGTAGTCACCTGCGGCGAGTAACGTTTCGAGAGTGTAGTGAGGCGTGGGTTCCTTTTCGGGTCTCACCAGAATAGCTTGGCCTTCGAGATCCACGGAGAGCGTAGCACCGGGCTTTATGCCAAGTGGGGCACTGAAGGCGGAGGGAATCGCAAACATCAGTGCGCCGTCGATTTCTCTGACCGTGGCAGTGGGCATGGGTGGAGGATAGGGGCCAGAAATACCTGAGTTGCAAGGTTGGGGAACAGGAATTGCGGGCACTGACTGACTTTCCAGAAACACAAAAAAGCCCCGGTGGTGCAGGCCGGGGCTTTGGGTGGCGGGGCGAGTTGGCGCTTTGTTTTTACTCGTGTGGAAACGTGTAAATCGGGCGAGGCGCCCCCGTGGCGGACAGGCTTTCAGTTCGGGGCTTACCAGTGGGCGTAGTCGTTTTTTTCGAGGGAGCGGGCGAAGGCGACGAGGAGGGCGACGGTGTGTTCGACGTCGGTCAGGTCGACCATCTCGCTGGGGGTGTGCATGTAGCGCAGGGGGATGCTGACCAGGCCGGTGGCGACGCCGCTGCGGGCGATTTGCACAGCGCGTGCATCGGTGCCGGTGGGGCGCGGGTCGGCTTCGATCTGGTAGGGGATTTGCGCCTGTTGGGCAGCGGCGCGGAGGCGGGCGAAGACTTTTGGGTTTATGTTGGATCCGCGGCAGAGGATGGGGCCGCCGCCGAGTCGGAATTCACCGTACTTGCGGTTGTCGCAGTCGGGGTGGTCGGTGGCGTGGCCGACGTCGATCGCCACGGCGATGTGCGGGGCGGCGGCGTAGCTGGCGGTGGTGGCGCCGCGCACGCCGACTTCTTCCTGGACGGTGCCCACGCTCACGACTTTGGCGGCGAGGGGGGCGCGGTCTTTTTCGGCGGCGAGGCGGCGTAGGGTTTCGCCGACGGCGTAGGCGCCGACTTTGTTATCAAAGGCGCGGGCGGCTGCGACGCTGCCGTTGATGAGCTCAAGCTCGTGGTCGTAGGTGGCGACATCGCCGATCTGCACGCGGGCGAGGGCTTCTTCTTTGGAGCGCACGCCGATATCGATCCACATCTCGTGCCGCTCGGGGACTTTGCGGCGGTCTTCTTCGCTCATCAGGTGGATGGCGCGCTTGCCGGTGACGCCGGGGATGGTGCCTTGGGCCGTCTGGATGCGGACGCGGCGGCCGGAGATCACGGTGCGGTCGTGACCGCCGATGGTGTCGAAGTAGAGAAAGCCTTTTTCGTTGATGTAGGTGATGATGAGGCCGAGCTCGTCGAGGTGTCCGGCGAGCATGAGGACGGGGTCGCCGCCGGGGTTTAGCGTGGCGAGGCGGTTGCCGAGCGCGTCTTTGGCGTAAGTGTCGGCGGCGGGCTGGACGTAGCGGTCGAAGACGGCTTGGGCCTCGGTCTCGTAGCCGGAGGGCGAGCGCGAGGCGAGGAGCTCGGCGAGAAAGGGCGGGACGGAGTAGGGGGGCGTGGGGGCGGTGCGGTTTGGCATGAAGTAGTGGGGGGCTGGGTTGGGTTGGTTGATTTGGAAAACGACCAAGGGCTTCGGCTCGCGCCTTGGCGTGTTGAGGCGCTCGGCGCGCGGGCGTTGGCGTGGCGCGAGCTGGGTTGGTTTTCGCTTAGCCAGCGGCGTTGATTTGCTCGGCGATTTCTTCGAGCGGGTAAGTGAAGATTTCGGCCAGCGTGGGGTGATACCAAGGGGCCTTGAGCATGTCGAAGACGGTCGCGCGCAGGGCGAGCGCGGCGGAGAAGCAGTGGATGAGCTCGCCCGCGTCGCGCCCGACGATTTCGGCACCGAGGAGGCGGCCAGTCTTGGGCGCGGCAAAGAGTTTTACGTAGCCGCGAGTGGCTTCGAGCAGGATGGCTTTGCCGTGATCGGCGAAGGGATAGCTGGCACTGAGGTAGGGCGTTTTGGCGTCTTTGAGGGCGCGTTCGCCGAGGCCGATTGTGGCGAGCTGCGGATCGGTGAAGACGACGCTGAGGTGGAGTTTTTCGTCGATGGGCTTGAGCGGGGTAGCGGCGGTGCTCTCCGCAGTCTTGGCAGTTTTGGTTTTCGTGGTTTTGGCTGTGCTCGGGTTTTGGTGGATGTGGCGGACGGCGAGCTCGGCCTGCTGGATGGCGAGGTGCACGATTTCGTGCGGGCCCGCGCAATCGCCTGCCGCGTAGATGTGGGGTGCGCTCGTTTGCTGCCAGCGGTTGGTGCGGATGTGGCCGGTAGGGGCGGTTTTAACGTCTGCGGCGGCGAGGTTGAGCGCGGCGGTGTGCGGTGTGCGGCCAAAGGCGTTCAGGCAATGGAGCGCGTGGCGGGTTTGTGCGGCACCGCCGTGCTCAAACTCGACGGTGAAGCCGAGCTTGCCGGTGTCGCGGCTGGGCTCACGCGTCACGCGGTGGAGTTGGGTGCCGGTGATGATCTCGACGCCTTCGTCGCGCAGGGCGCTTTCGATGACGGCAGCCGCTTCGGGCGAGTGCTCGCGCAGGAGCTGGGCACTGCGCTGGATGAGGGTGACGCGGGAGCCGAGGCGGGCGAGGAGTTGGGCAAGCTCGCAGGCGACGATGCCGCCGCCGAGGACGATCACGCTCTGGGGGAGGCTGTCGAGGTTGAGGACGTCGTCACTGGTCCAGCATTGGGCCTGGGCGAGGCCGGGGATGGAGGGCGTGGAGACGTGCGAGCCGGTGGCGATGAGGATGTGGCGCGCGCGGATTTGCTCTTCGCTTTCGTTGTCGAGCTGAAGGGTGTGGGGATCGACGAAATGGGCGTGGTGGCGGATGAGGGTGAAGTCGCCGCTGTGGAGCTGCTCCTGGCGGTAGGCGGCGAAGTCGGCGATGATCCGGCGCTTGCGCGACTGGATGGAGAGCATGTCGGCCGCGGGGTGGGGGATGCGCAGGCCGAGGCGCGAGGCGTGGCGGGCTTGGTGGAGCGTGTCGGCGACGTGGAGGAGCGTCTTGGAAGGCATGCAGCCGTTGAGGATGCAAAGGCCGCCGAGCTCGCACGCGCCGTCGATGAGGGCGGTTTTCAGGCCGAGCGCAGTGGCGGTGCGGGCGGCGTTGTAGCCCGCAGAGCCGCCGCCGAGGACGGCGAGGTCGTAGGGGGCGGTGGGAGGGGATGCGGCGTTTTTGGCGGGCATGGGAGGTACAGGGATTTGGGTAAGCGGTGGGTGTTTAAGGGTGAAGGTAAGGGTGAGCGATCGGGCTCATGGCTGGCCTAGCGGCCGCGGCCAAAGAGCATGATGTGGATGGTCTTCAGAATGATGGCGGCATCGAGGCGAAAGGAGAAGTGGCGGATGTAGTACAGGTCGTATTCGAGCTTGCGCAGCGTGTCCTGGAGGTTGGCCCCGTAGGGGTAGTTGACCTGGGCCCAGCCGGTGATGCCGGGCTTGAGGAGGTGGCGAAAGTGGTAGCAGGGGATCTCGGTCTCGTAGTTTTGGACGAGCTCGTCCCACTCGGCACGCGGGCCGATCATGCTCATGTCGCCGAAGAGGACATTCAGGAGCTGGGGAAACTCATCGAGGCGCGTAGTGCGCAGGAGGCGGCCAATGCGGGTGATGCGGGCATCGCCGGGGCGGGTGTATTTGTCATCGGCGTCGGTGGGCGCGCGCACGCGCATGGTGCGCAGTTTGTAGAGTCTAAAGGGGCGGCGGTTTTGGCCGATGCGGGTCTGGGTAAAAAGGACGGGGCCGCGGTCTTCCAGCCAGATGGCGAGCGCGCACAGCAGCATGAGGGGGAGTGCGAGGAGGAGCCCGAGGCTGGCGAGAAAGATGTCGGTGAGCCGCTTGATGTGCTCGAAGATGGGCTCGCGGGCGATGGCGAAGCCTTCCTGGAAAGGCCATTTGTGGTCGAGGCGGTGGAGGCCGACCTTGCGCCAGTAGACTTGGTGAAAGAGCTCGCGGGTGTAGATGGGGACGCCGTCGAAATAGATTTGCGCGAGGCGATGGGCGAGAGGGGCCGGGAGGTCGGTCTGCGGATCGTCGCCCAAGATGATGGCGTGGAGGCTGAGGGTCTCGCTCTCGACCTGGCCCAAGAGGGCGGCGAGATCTTGCGGAGGAGGCGCCAGCGGTGGGAGCGCTGCGTCGGGAGCTGTGGCCGTGGAGGTATCGGTGCTGAAGTCGGGATTTTGAGGCGGGCGTGTTGGAGCCGGTGTGTTTTTCGGGGCTTCTGCGCGGTCAGTGTGGGCGAGGAGGAGCGGGTGGCTGAGGCCGGCCTGAAGACACTCGGTCTGGAAGGCTCGGCAAGTGTCGGGCGAGCCGATAAAGAGGAGGGGGCGGGTCTGGCGGAGTTTCCTGAGTTGGGAGTAGGCAAGGCGACGGTAGGAGAGGGTGAGCGGGGCGAGTGCTGCGAAGGAAGTGAGGATTACTCCACGACTGGCGGTGAGGTCGTAGACGGCAGGGCGAAAAACGAAGAGGATCAGTAAGGTGCCGAGGAGTGCGCAGAAGTGGGCGATGAGGTGCTGGCTCGCGTAGTCGAGGCTGAGCATGTCCGCCCGGGTGTTGTAGCCGTCGATCAGGTAGAGCGCAGCGATGGCAAACAATGCCGGCCAGATAAGCGGCAGCAGGGTGGGGGCGGTGAGGCCGCGCAAGTGGAGTGCGAGGTTGAAGCAGAGCGCGACCGAGAGCGTGTCAAGGGCGAGGAGGCCGAGGGTGGATTTGCGGAGATTTGCCATGCGGTGTCAGGGCGTAGTCACTGGCCTAGGTGCTGTTGTGCGGAGTTTTGTTTCTCGCCAATGTCAGCGGGAGCGGGCGCGGGTGCGGACGGGAGAGCGGTTGGTGCGGAGCCGTCGACTTCGGCCAGCAATGTGCGCCAGGCGGCGAGGGCGTGTGCGAAGGCGTGTTTTTCGGAAAACGCCCGAACGGAGAGCCGCATCGCTTGGCGGCGTTCGGGGGCGGCTTGGGCGAGCTCAAGAATGGCGGTGGCTGCTGCGGCGGTTTCGTCGCGAGTGAAGCTGAGCCCGATATCCGCAGCGGGGATTTCGCTAAAGAGACTGGCGCGGCGCGGCCCGATAAAGAGCAGCGGGCGCGAGACTGCGGCGATGCCGTAGAGCTTGCTGGGCAGGACGTAGGATTCGCAGCCGGACTTTAGCGTGACGAGGTGAAGGTCGCCGGTGGAAAGGCTGGTGCTGAGCTGGGCGCGCGGGACGGGGGGGAGGAAGTGGATGTTAGTGAGCCGGCGGGCTTGGGCGATGGCGCGGAGCGGGGCTTGCTGGGCACCACGGCCGACGAAGGCGAAGACGATTTGCGGCTCGTCGAGCAGGGCGGCGGCGATGTCGAGGATGGGTGGCAGGTCGTGTACGCGCCCGAGATTTCCCGAGTACAGGACGACAAACTTGTCGGCGAGCCCCCAGGTTTTCTTGAGGGCAGCGGTTTCGGCGGCGGGAGCTTCGCAGAGCTCGGGCAAGGCCCAGTTGGGGATGCTGTGGATGCGCTGCGGCGGGACGCGTGCTGCGTGGAGGACGGCGGCCATGTCGGGCCCGAGCGTTACGCAGGCGTGGGCCTTGCGCCACGCGGCGTCGCGCAGGGGGCGCAGAGCGCGGAGCCAGCCTTGGCCGCTTAGCTCGATGGCGATCTCGGGATAGATGTCTTGCACCCAGTGGATGATGTGCGCGCGGCGGAGCCGCAGGAGCGGCGTGGCGAGTGCGCCGAGAAGCGGCGGGTCGGTCAGGAGGATGACGGTGTCGCCTCGGCGTGTGTGGCGGGCGAGATGCAGGAGCGCGGCAGCCGTAAAGCAGGCGAGGTCAAGGGCGCGCGCCAGGAGCGAGCGGGAGTCGCGCCGGATCGGGCCTACGCGGCGGATATTGACACCTGCGCGCGTTTCGCGGCGCGGGAGGGGCGCGCGGCGGCTGGTAACAATGGTGACGTCGCGGCAGGCGGGGGGAGAGTCGGAGCCGGATGCGAGGGCTTGGGCGAGATCGGTCAGGAGCTGGCTGGTGGCGGGCTCTTCGGGCCAGTAAAAGCGGTTTACAAAAATGAGGCGCGACATGGTGGTGGGGCGCGGCGAAGCGGAGTGTGCGGGCACTTTATTTAGCGTTTGGCTTTCGCTTCGCGGAGGGCTTCGACGATGAATCGCTCGTAGTGCATGAGCAGGCGGCAGTAGCGCAGCCCCGGGAGCCCGTCGAGGAAACCGCGCCGCAGGATGTATTGATAAACGAAGCGGAGCTGCGGGCGGAACGGCAGGTGGAAGGCGAAGCGCTGGAGCGTGCGGCGACGGGTGAGCCTGTCGCGGGAGAGCAGGTCGCGCAGCCGTGGCGGCGGGGCGCTGCGGCGCTGGGCGAGGTGCGTAGCGACTTCGCCCGCTGCATAGCGACGATGCTTGGCGAGCCAGTGGGGTTCGGGCGCGGCAGAGAGATCGTGCAGGTAGCT
The DNA here is from genome assembly GCF_001580015.1 of Cephaloticoccus primus. Lineage (GTDB taxonomy): Bacteria > Verrucomicrobiota > Verrucomicrobiia > Opitutales > Opitutaceae > Cephaloticoccus > Cephaloticoccus primus. The sequence continues at coordinate 84,919 of NZ_LSZQ01000030.1, read as the reverse complement.
CGCCCGCAGAGTCCCGATCCGCAGGCCGGGAGCTTCGCGTTGGCCGTGGCCGACCTGGATGAAGCGGAATCGCGCGGCGTGGACGAGGCGTGCCTGGTAGCTCGGATAGTCGGTGCAATGCGGGATCCACCGGCCTCGGAATATCATGCGCGGGGCAACATAGTAGCCGTCGTAAATGGCGGGCGAATCCGGAGGCGGGCGGCGTGTTGCTGAGGCGGTGCCGCCAGGAGGTCCCAGGTCTTTCTGAGCTATCTCACAGCATTCGCCCCATAGCTCGGGAGTCATCTGTTCGTCGGCATCGAGATGCAGAAGCCACGGATGGCGGAAGGGGATTTTCTCGTGAGCGAAGTTGCGCTGTTGGGCGAAGTTTTCGAAGCGGTTGGTAAACACGCGTGCGCCATGCTCGCGGGCGATATCCGCAGTGCGATCAGTCGAGCCGGAGTCGAGGACGACGATGTCGTCACATTGGCTTAGGCTTGCGAGACAGCGAGGCAGGTTTCCCTCCTCATTGAGCGTCAGGATGACGACCGAAATCATGGGCGGGTAATTACAGCGCGGCAGGGCGTTAGCGCGGGTGTGGCTTCGTCGCTATCCCCGCCCTGTGTTCAAGATAAGTCAGGTGCGCGTAGCGGATCGCCGCGAAAAGCAGCATCCAGAAAATGAGGCGCACTGCGGTGTTTCCAAAGGGAAATTCAAGCCACGCATAGAGCAGGATAAGCGTACAGCCGCCTAGCAGATAGGTCGTGATCGCGTTGCGGCGGAGTTTTTGGCGAAATGCCAAAAACGGGGCAACTGCGCACAACATAATGAGAGCAGAGCCTATGGCACCAAACTCGGCCAAGGTCTGTAACCAGTCGTTATGCGCATCGCGATAGATGACCGGGAGCCGATCGGCGCGCCCGTAGGCCTGTGTGTTGTAAATCTGGAAAGTGTGCGGATAGGAGGCCATACCCCAGCCGAAGGGGAGCCGGTCCTTGGCCATGTGCCAAGTATCGCGGTAGAGGGCGACCCGATGGTTTTGGAGCTTACTCCCGCTCAGGGAGTTGATGTCTGTCTGCGTGCTGCGGAGGCGCTCCTCGATTTGAGGCTTGGCGAGGTCGTAGCCCACAAAGAGCAGCAGGGCGAAGGCGAGTGCAGCAAACACCGCAGGCAGCGGGCGCCGCGCAGGCGGGCCATCATACCGCTTCCAGAAAATACGAAGCCAGTGTACCGTACCGATGAGGAGACTAAGCAGTACCAGGACGGTGCAAGACCGTGAGCTGCTAAGCGGGGTGGTGATCGCGAGTGCCGCCACGACAGCGAGAACATACATGGCTGGAGTGCGCACCAGCTCCCGCAGAAGATGACGGTGTAGATAATGCGCGAAAAGCCCAAGCGCGACAGCGAGCATCAGCACGCAGAAACTGCCCCAGTGGTTGTGATAGATAAACGAGGAGAAAAAGCGGGGTTGAGGCGATGGTACCAGATTGAAGAACAAACCAGTGGCTCCACTGAGTTTCTGGAAGCTGCCAAAGGCTGCGAGTAGCAGAGCGTTGGTGAGTAGCGCAAAAAAAAAGCGCCGCAGTACGCGGCGACTTTGGGGTGCAAGAAGTAGATTGAATGCGGAAAGGTAAAAACTGTTAAAGAGCCAAAGCGGAATCAACGCTGAAGGCGGGTGGGCGGCACTCGGAACCCAAGAGGAAATTCGATTGGCAATATAAATCGGCGCCCCCTCGAAAGAAGAGATACGAAAACCCGGAAAAAAAAGAGAAACGAGGATAATTAGGTTAACCCCGAGAAGAGGAAGGAGGGATAAGAGTATACGCCGAACTGCAGGTGCTGCCGAAAGGTCATTATACCAAATCCTGCGCAGATTTAAAACCAACAGCGGCAACGAAAGAGACGCCCAAGCAGCCAGGTAAGGCTTTACCCAACCCGCATTTCCCCCGAAAAGCCAGGTCGCCGCAACAAAAAGAACACCAACATGCAACAACACCAGCGATTCAATTTTTTTTTGAGGCATAAGTTTAATGCAGCTGAGTGCTTCTTATGTGTGTAATCTGCCAGAAAAATGGGGCCCAACTTATGTGGGAATTTCTAAGAGCTTTCACTCAGGAGGCTCTCGTAGTCAGCTAGATGTTGGTCTGCGATAACTGAGTCATCTAACTTGAGAGTTGCCGCATGTGCTGTGGCCCCGATTTTTTGACGAAGGTCTGGGCTATTCAAAAGCAGGAAGAGGGCATCCGCCAGTTTTTGTGCATTACCCATAGGAAACATTAAGGAGTCAGTACCTGGATTGAGGTAGTCTTGAAAAACGGGTAAATCACTGGCGACTACAGGTAAGCCACTCGCCATGGCTTCAAGTATAGAAATTCCATGAGTTTCTCCCTTTAGTGCCTCACTTGGATAGCAAAAAATTGTAAGTTCACTATAAGCTTTTGCTAGCTCTTCAGGATTAAAAATGGGAGTTTTGATTATTATTTTTTTTGAACTCCAGAGTTTAGGGGCGAGCGAGTACAGCTGCTGTGTGTACTCCTCTCCTCCACCTCCAAGGGCTACGTCAGTTGGGCCACGCAGTACCAGCTGCCAAGGTTGGCCTGAGGCGGCTGCACCCGCAGCCTGCCTCTCTTCAAGAATCAAGGCTGCACGCACTAATGTATGCACACCTTTTTCAGGATGTATCCGCCCGAAAAAACCCACCTTCAGAGGCTCGAGAGCGCTATATGCTTGATTTTCTGTTAGCTGGAATTGAGTGACATCAATTGGATTGGGAATCAGTTTTATACGTGGTGCCAGCTTCGGTGCTTGAGCTTTGGCCGCGTCGGCAATTGTACCAGTGGGGACTTGGATGCGTGCTGCATGTCGATACCAATTTAACTGACCCTTGGGGTAGCGATTGAGGTTGATAACAAGCTTCCCAATTCCTTGGCGGAGGTAAGGGGCGAATATTGGGAGTGCTATAGTATTGGTGATGAGTATGTCTGCTGGAGGAAGAGTCCTTAATACACGACATCCCCAACGAGCATCAAGTAGAAGATTTTTCCAGAGCCGTGAGCGATAATCGGCTCCAGGAATGCGGATAAGATGCACGCCATTCCGGTATTCCTCATCTGGCCAGTCATACCAGCAACGTGAAATAAGAGTAACACTATGCCCTCGTTTTGCGTAGATCTGAGCAAGTCTCCACCACATTTTTTCGGTGGCACCCCCTTTCTCTGGAGGCATCGGTAGAAAAAAGCCATTAACAATAGTAATTTTCATGGAGAATAACTTCTGCGTCGCCCAAGTAATTGATATGGTTATATATTCTGGAGGCATGATGTATTCTATGGTTATGAAAGAATACTTAGCTAGGCAGGGTTCCTAGTGCGGCAAGTAGGCCGGCCGTGGCATTTTGGTAGTTGAAGGATGCGGCATGCGCTTGGGCTGCAAGTCCCTTTTGGGCGAGTTCAGCTCGAGAAAGATTCAGTACTTCACGGAGGGTCTGGGTGAGGTGGGCTTCATCGCCGGTATGAAAAGTCCAACCCGTTTTCCCCTGGACAACCAGATCAGGGTGGCAGCCAACACGATCACTTACGATTACAGGCCGCCCGAGGTGCATCGCCTCATTGACAGCGAGTCCCCAAGTTTCACTTTCTGACGGAAGTACTAAAACGTCGCCAAGCATATAACGTGTTGGCATCGCAGACTGATTCGCAAAGGGTAGAAAATGTACATGGATTGCTAGCTCTCCAGCTTGAGCGGCCATGTTTTGAAGTTGAGATAGTAGCTCTCCATCTCCAGAAAATATAAGGTGGGTGTTCGGGTGGTCTGAGGCAATTCTAAGAAAGGCTAGGAGTAGTAAGCATGGATTTTTGACTGCGATCAGCTTTCCGGCGAACAACAGGACTGTTGCTTCTTCGGAAATATTGAGCGAAGCGCGTAAGGCTTTAGCCTCTAATGCGCGCTTTGATGTAGGGGAGAAATGTTCAATATCCACGCAGTGGGGGCAAAGGAAAAGTTTTCTATGAGGAACCCCGCAATAGCGAAAGTAAGCGATATTGGCTTTCCCAACAGGAAGAAAACTGGAGAAGCGAGAATAAATAAACCTTAGGGCCAGTCGCTTTAACCCTTGGGGCGGTTTATCTCTGAGTAAAGTAGAATCTCCTCGAAAAAGTAGCGGTGCAGGACGGCGCAGAATGATGTCCAAATGAGTCCAGTAATTATAACCAAAGAGAAGGACTGCATCAGGTGCGAAGTGTTTCAGTTTTTCATATAAACTCGGGTTACGTAAGCCCCTGAAGTGATGGCTTCCTGGGGCTTTAGCCAAATTAGGGACAAACTCGTGGCTATAGCCCGAAAGTAGGTCAGTATCCCAGGAGAAAACTTTCCCAAATTCTCTGTCTCTGATTGGGACTGTCCCTTGGCGATTTAGATAGAAAACGCGTAATTCTAGGGATGTGTATTGTGTCAGGTATCTAAACCAGGGAGAGTAGTATTGAATTGGATGTGAGACTACTATAGCAAGACGAAAACTGGAAGCAGATTTAAAATCAATAGTTTGTGGCGTCATGCGCTGCTGCGTGTTTTGGAAGGATCTGCTTTTGAGGAGAAAATATGAAATGCCATTGGTACTCCTATACAAATGACCATTGCCTGAAATAGGGAGGAGAGCCAAGTCACTGCCACTTGTTCCACTTGAAGGGACCAGGCAGTTAATAGGATGGATAGAATTCCAATGAAGGAGAACTGTGGGGCCTGTGTAGACGCATGTGCTAAGCGATTTAGGCCAAATCCTAGAAGGGCTGCAAGTGTTATAACCCCGATATATCCAAAGTTGATGTAAGCCTCTGCCAGCATGCCAAAAGCAATACTCACTGTAGAGGGGTTGTCTGGGCTGACTAAGTCAAAGTAGAGGCTGAGCCGTTGATTGCTAATTAGCGCAATTGGTTTGTTTTTCCATAGAATGCGTGGAACTAAAAGCGCAGGTATGTCAATATAGCTTTCTCCTCCTAGGTAGGGTTGCTCACGTGGAACTCTATCTACAGAGAGACAGAGCATATGAATAAGTGATGCTCTGTCAAATATCGTATCTTGTTTTACATGCGTGTCTTTTGCTACTCTCTCTGCTTGAAGGCCATAGCCAATCCATTCAGCGAAATACAGTGGGAGTTGATTTATTTCTATTTGCTCAGCCCGGCCTCCTCTTGCGTTGTCTACCCAATACTTCTGGCGCATTTCTCCCTTTCCTAGATGCAGCAGGGAAATTATAGGGAGGAAAATAACAAGTGGCAGCCAAGGGAGGCTGCGCCGGGACATGCTATAAGATATGATTGCTAGAGCGACGATAGAAATCCCCCAAATTAGATAGAGTGAGTAGAAGAGTAAAATAACCTGGAAGCAAATATTGAGTAGGAGGAAGGTTTTCTGCCAAGGAGACATTAACCCGAGTCCCCAAATACGAGAGGATATAAAGATGCTTAATGTTCCTATGCCAAAAAAAAGCGCCCCTAGAGCTCGAGAAAGCTCTCCCGGAATAGCCTGAGTGAAAGTGGTTATATATATATGGATGTTGCTTAGTAGGATGCCAATGGGGATGTATTTGTAAATACCTGGAGGGACTAGTGGTAGCGTCATGAGGCGAGATAGGTGCGGACGACGTTTCCATGAGGAGAAGCAGAAACTACCTACTAGAATATAAATAATGACTAATCCGCTGGCTTTAATGATAACACTCTCGGGGTAGAAACGCAGTTCCCTGTGATGTGCGAGCAGTGGAATCGCATAGAACGGGATACAGGTGAGCATCCCTATCTCAAATGCAGGGAACCACGTGCGACTCTGCTTGGCCCAAAGTAGAGCCGGACGACTGGCAAGTGCCATGATCGCAAGCCCTAAGATAGTTTGTATATCTATCTCCCATTGGTTTTTATTAATAAACCAGAAGCCGACTGTTATGACAGTGAATAGTCCCCAACGGTAAAGTCGGCTTGAGGCAAGAAGATTGCCTATCAGGGTGGGTTGCCCCAGGATTGAAGCAGGGTTGCTGCGCGACATGGGTTAAGGCGACAGGGGTTAAGGAGGAGGTGGTGGAATTAGGCCTCGGGCGTATGGACAGCTTGTTCGAATGCGGCGTTTATACGAGATGTCATATCGGAAGCGCAGTACGGTTTAAGTCGCTCTTGGCTTTTTGTTGGATACTGCTGATAGCCTTTTTTGATAAACCACTCATTATAAATTATTTCTGCCAGATTTCCCCTCTCTTCTTTTCGGGTGAATAATGTGAATCCGTAGCTAGATACAATTCCCTGTTCTTTTGTTATTTGAAGCATTATGCTATCTTGATGTGCGACGGTGATTAGAGGTTTTTGGGCAAATAGATAGGGGAATATCTTGGAAGCACTATAGCTGGGCTCATCAGAGCCAAGGATCATAAGTGCATCAGCCTGTGAAAGGTAATAAAGGGCTTCGAAGTAAGGTACGCGATAACAATGCTCGGTGATATACTGGCCAATATTTTCCCTTTCAGCAACTGGAATTACCCAGTTTCTCCCAAGAGGAGGGGGGGAGTAGTCTGTACCGATAAAGTGAAATCGTATTTTTTCTGCCTCTTGAGGATGGCTTTTTTTATAGAGCGAAAATGCTTGGAAGAGTAATGTAAGCGAGTATTGCATGCCTTCTACTACTCGCCCTGTATAGACAAGATTTATTAGGCCTTCTCCCTGTGGGAGTAGAGACCGTTTGGGGGGATTGGCTTTGGCCAGTTCAATATCTCCTGGTTCTGCGCCAAAAGGGATATGGTGAATGTTAGATGGCTGTAGGCGTGGGTAGCGGGCGCAGAGTGACGGGCCATAGAGGTTTGAAACCGATATGATTGCTGCGGCATTTGCCACAATGTGCGGCTCCAGTCGCCGCGCTTGCCATTGGCTAAATGCGTACTTGAGTTTGCCCCCAGGGGGAGCGTTTCCAGTAGCTTGATAGTAGTCAGTAACCCAAGGGTCATGGTAGTCCAGCACGTAGGGGACACCAAACTTTTTTAGCCATCTCGGGCCGAGTGAGAAACTTCCGAAGACAGTGGTGCTGAAGAAAACGAGATCAAACGCTTCCTTTCTTAAAAGTTTATCTCCTGCCTTTATCAGAGCACGCCCACAGCGAAGCCAGAGCGAGCCAATGCCAAATCGACGTGTGAGTTTGGGCGATATGCCGCGTACTCGCACCACGCGAATGTCGGCGGGGTAGGTCTTTTCGAGCAGGGGCTCAAGGACGGCTCCTTCGATCGATTCAGGTGCAACAGCGAGCACGGTCGGTTCCCAGCTGTATTGGCGCAACCAAGGTAGGAGCAGCCGCACCCGCTGCATGTCAGCAGTATTTGCCGGGGCAAAGTGCGGACTGACTATAAGGACTCGACGCATGTGAATTAGGAGCAGGCAGAGGTAGAGGTTGCTTACTTTAAGTAATAAATGTCTGCTGAGGATTGCGTAGCAGTCATGGGATTATACTTACCCAGTAGATTTCCCTATTGTGTGCTCTACTAAGCGTAGCAAGCGGGGGGCTTCCTGCTCCCAGCTATAGCGTGTTTCGGCAAGGCGTCGGGCAGCCTGCTGTTGGTGATGTAGCTCCACCGGATTGGCTAAGAGAGAGTCAAGCGCTGCAGCGGTCTGTTGTGGGGTGTCCAGTTGGTTAAGGAAAATGCCTGCACTTGGAGAGTGGGCCAGTACTTCCAGTTGTCCTGCTGTGGGAGTTGCAACGATGGCCAAACCAGCTCCTAGGTATTGGAGAATTTTATTAGTGATTGTAAGATCTCGACTAAGGGGGTGAAGCTGCTCCAAGGCGAGGCCAATGTTGTGCTGCGCAATGACCGAGGGGAGCTCATCAGGAGACACAAGCGGGTGAAGGCTCACGCGTGAGTGAAGAGCGACAGGGAGCAGCGAGAGTAACTGCTCTTTATAGCTTTGACGGATTTGGCCTAAGAGTGTGAGCCTTGAAGGATATTTTACTAATGCATAGGCAGCAAGAAAGGGCTCCAGCCCTCTTCCGGGGCCGATAGTTTGTGAAAACCAAAAAAAAGAAGGTGGGTTTTGCTTCTGCTCGCTCCGATCGAGCAGTGGCGGGAGGGGAAATGAGTTCGTTACTACGGTAGGGCGGTTTCCTCCGTAGCGGTTTTGCAGGCCTTCGGCAAGAGCTTCCGAGGTAGTCGTTACATAGGCTGCCTTGTGCAGTAGTTCCGTTTCATTACGACGCAAGAGCTCGAGTGGCCGAGCGGCACGTTCACTGTCAAGGAGATCCTCGCTATGCCAGTCTTCGATATCTGCTGCCACTGTTCTTCCTTCTGCGATGAGCTGCAAACCCACCCAGTGAGCGGCCTCATTGTGAGCAATTGTAAGATCAGCGGGGATTTTGCGTGCGGCTCGCAAAAGTGCGGCAGCGGGTCCTAAGGCCTCTGCACTCTGCAGGCGGAGACACTTCGCCAATTCACGGGAAAGTCGTTGCTGCCCTCGCCGAATGAGTGAGAGGACTCGTGGCGGCCCAAAGTTCCCTTCTCCCAACATATCTACCCACACATGCCTGAATGGAGACTGCGCAGCAATTCTCTCGTCGATTTTGGTCGAATCAAGGCGGTTTCTAACTCCCAGTACAGTAACATCGTAACCAGCATTCCCAAGCGTTGTCGCTTCCTTTAAAACTCGCGGACTCCGACATAGGTGTCCGGTGGTAATGATGAGAATTGTGAGTTTTGTCACAGACACTTAATGGGAGTTAGCCGAAGCGGTTCCGCAGGAACTGGAGACGGCGAGCGTTGCGCCACCCAATGAGTCTAGCGACTTGGCCAACCCAGTTGGGCGCTCCGATGGGAGTATCGTCTTCCGCGCCAAGAGCGCGTGCCGCTTGTTGGGCAGCCAGTGCAAGTTTCGGCTCCTCAGGGTAGAGCTCACAAGCGAGTCGGCGCCAGCCGAGTATCGCAGCGGACCGACTGCGTGGTGAGGCGTCAGCCGCGAGCAGGTGAGAAATTGTGAGTTTCTCAGAGGAGTAGAGCGACCTGAGGGCTCGGGCGGTACGACGGCGGCTAAGGCTTGTCGTAATGTCAGAGCGATAGTGAGCCCGAGCGTCGGGTGTGCCAATCAAGCGCTGTGCGCACAAAGCAACTCGTGTGAAATATTCACCGTCGTCATTGAGTGAAAGCCTTTCATCCCAAGGGCCAGCTCGTTCGCAGAGTATACGGGGAGTGAGCCAAGCGCCGGGCTGAATCATTGAGTGGGTTTCGAGTTTGAGTTGTAAAAACTCGATACCCGTTTGAGCATGATAAACTGCTTCGTTTTCGGCCCAAGTTGTTTGCTCAGGATGCTCGATAAAACGCCCCCACATACCCATCGCTAAAGTGAGTGGGGGGTGCTGCGATAGTATTTGCACTTGCAGCGCAATTTTACCGGTGGCGAGAAGATCGTCGGCATCCAAATATTGGATGAATTCGCCGCGAGAGAGCTGCAATGCATGATTACGCGCGGCAGCAGCGCCCGCATTCTTTTGAGAGGTCACATGAATTTTTTCTGGAAACTCTCCTGCAATTTGACGTGCCAGCGCTAAAGTGTTATCGCGTGAGCCATCATCGACAACGATAATTTCACAGTTTGGGTATGTCTGCGCCAGGGCGGAGCACAGCGCATCTTTAATCCACCTTTCAGCATTATACGCAGGGATGAGAATACTGACTAACGGAAGGCTCACGAAACAGTGGAATTAATAAGCTTTCGGTTGTTTTGCGGTACACCAAAACGCCGCCAGTTGTGTTGATAGTACCAGCGTCTTGATTCGGCGACATAGTGATGCATCACGGCTTCACAACGGAGTGCTTCTGGGGGCTCGGGGCGGATGAGGTACTGCTTTTCGTCGGGAACAATACATGCACGCCCAGCGAGAAGCATCGCGAGAAGGGCTTGCTCCTGATAATATGAGGGGCCCTGGCGTGCGAGCAGTTCGCGACACCAGTACTCCATCTTGTCCCAATCAAAGTCTTCGCTACGCAGTCCAAGCAGCCCGGCGTTAACGCGTTCAGGTACACTGGAATACCCGGAAAGCTCGGCCAGCATGTTTAGCGGGTAGCCGTAAGCATTGGCAATATCTTCAGCACGCAGAGGGCACTGCGGATTATCATACCAATTGAGCAGGCAGTCCGGCCTTTTGAAGAACAGCAGGTCGGAGTCCATCTGCAGTCGATAGCCTGTTTGGCCAACATGCAGGTCTAGAAGTTTTTTGAGGTGCGGATAAGCGAGTCGGCGTGCGCGAAGAGACGGATAGCGATTTTGAGGAAGATATTCGTCGAGCCGTGCGAGCGATTCTGCAGCAGAAACCACATGTAAACTAGGGAAAATTCGCTGAATCGGCTCAATATATATTTTTTCAAGGCTGCCATCATCAAAGAGAGTAGGAGACAACGGCCGCTTTGAGGCGGCAGCAAACGACCACAGGCAAAAGGCAGTTTGATACCAGTAGTTTTTTCCAGTCAGAAAATACAGCGTAACAGGCGCACCGTGCCCTTGAGGTGGTACTGGAAGCTTGTAAGCAGCAGCTTCCATTTCGCGTCTTCCTTGCTCGGTGAGACGCCGCTGCCTCAGCCCGCCATCTTTTGCTAGATCTCGTGCATAGCCGCAGGGGCGGTACCACAGATGATAGAGGAGTTTTCCAGGGAGACTCATCAGTAGGAAAATGGCACTGGATCAGGGAGAAATTGCATTACTGCGAAATCTAACATCGGTTTAGCGTGTTCGGGCTGCAAAGTGCCCTACCAATCCGCGCCAGCGAATATAGTTAGCTGGCCCTTGCCACGCCCGGCAGCGCAACCATGTGCGAGCGAGCCTCAATGGCAGCGTCCAACGCGAGATTGGCGGCCAAGGACAGGCATCGTGTCGTCGCAGTGCTTGTATGAATCCGAAACTACAACCATAGTTAAGCCGCGCTAAATAGTGTGGATCCAATCGCGACTCCGGGATCAAGTGTGTAAGTCTTAGCGAAGGAAAATAACCGACTTGCCAACCGGCTTTCAGTGCGATAAGAACAATTTCATTGTCCCCTCCCGAGCTTAGTTGGTTCCCCTTTCGGTCGCTAAGTGTGTCGTCAGTGGAATCAAGAAATGTAAGCCACGCTTCCCATGCCGCCCGTCGCAAAACCATTCCAGCCCCGACAGGAGCAAAATAAGGCCAGATCAGATTCCCTGTGTCATCTTGTGCTTTGGGGGACGAGAGTAGTGGCTCCTCTCCATGATCCCAACAGGCAAGGAGTTGCAAGAAATCAGTACTCCAGTGAGGGGGCGGGGACTCAAACTCTGGGCCGATCCGCCCGCCTGCTATGCCTATATTCGGATGTATGTCGATTAAGTTTATGGCTTGCTTTAGATAGTCAGATGCGAGCAGGTTATCATCATCAACAAATATAGCAATCTCGCCTCGTGCGGCTCGTAGCCCACAGGCTCGCGCTAAAGCCAGCCCTGGTTTAGGCTCTTCAATTACCCACAGATTATCTGGGACTGATTCTTGGAAAAAAACGCTATTGGGAAATTGGGTAGAGGCATTATTAACAATTATTGTTTCCCATTGATTAGTTGGTAGGGTTTGGGCTTGTAGTGCTGCAAGGACTTGTCTCAGGCGTTTTGCACAAGGGTTATAGGTAGGAATAATAACGGAAACTCGAATCGGCATGGAGCTCAAATTCTTAGTGCATGAGAACTCTTGCTCCCATTATGGAGTTGGTTTGTCGGAGCATACCAGTCCTCTGTATGTCCCCACTTTTCCGCGCCATCGGATGTAGTTTTCTGGGGCTTTCCAACCTTGAGTATAAATCCAAGATTTTACGACTCTAATAGGCAACGTCCATAGGGGGATAAGCGGCCAAGGGCAGGCATCATGTCGCCGCAATGCTCTTATAAACCCTAATCTACATTCATAGTTTAGTTTGGCTAAGTACGTGGGGGCTAAGCGAAATGAAGGAACGTAGTTGGTGAGGCTTAGTTCTGGAGAGTAGGCAACTTCCCATCCAGATTCCATCATCGTCAAGATTGCATCGTTATCTCCTCCAGAGGAAAGTGCCCCTTGGCAGCGATCAGGCATTACTGGGTGTAGGTCCAAGTGTGTTAACCATGCTTCCCAAGTCGGGCGCCGTACAACCAGTCCAGCAGTTAGGGGCGCGAAATAAGGATATTGTTTTGTGCTAGATCCGAGAGGGCAAAGCCCATTTGAGACCAGAAAAGTATCACCATGATCCCATGACCCTAAGATCCCGTAGAATTCCTCTATCCACCGTGGTGGCTCCTGTGAGAACTCTAAGTTTATTCGGCCTCCGAGGGCTCCCACACTAGGGTTTGCCGCCAGAAGCGCGACTGCTCTTAGAAGATAGTTATGAGACAGAATATTATCATCATCAACCAAGATCGAAATGTCCCCCTTTGCGGCTTTGAGCCCCCGCTGTCGTGCATAAGTTGCGCCTGGTTGGGGCTCGTATATAATAGATAAGTTGTCTATTTCTTTATTCAAAAAAAGACATTCTTCAGGCCATCGGGTGGATGCATTGTTGACGATGATTAACTCCCACTTTTTAGGTGAAAAACTTTGGCTCTTTAAGCTATTTAACACCCGAGAGAGAACTTTGGGGCTGGGGTTATAGCTTGGGATAACGACACTGACTAGTGGCTTCATGCTCTACTGGGGTTGGGTTCGTGCTTTCCCTGACTTCAGATTCGCGGACATCTTCCGAGTAATTGCATCCAGTCTCCGCCTATATCCATAGAGCCTGCCATTTCTGTGGAGAAGTTAGAGGGGCGTGTGCGTTTTCCGGGGAAGTAAAACTCACAGGCAGATGCCCAGTGGTCATCACTGCCTTGACTATCGTGGCCCAGCCATGCATTGACTCTGTAACTCCCCGGAGCCAGGGGGGGGGATTTTAAGCAGACACGTAATATGCCGTTTTGCATGGGCTTGGGGTTTCGGATTGGGTCTGCATTGGTGTCTGAGCCGAGAATTGGGTGTCCAAGCTCATTAAGGATCGTTATTCCTCCGTAAGGTTTTTTGAGAAGATATGGGGACTCGAAGCTTATCGAAATTATAATTTCACCTTGTTTTATTGCCTCATCATCAACTCGAATATCGATGATCCTCGGGGTATGGAGACGCTTGGATGGGCTTCTGGGGCGTGGGGCTTGCATGCTAAATGTTTTTAACACATCAGGCGTTTCTCCATTAGCCGAAATTTGCCCGTGGTCTAGAAGGATTGAGCGTGGACAAAGTTGCCGTACATAGCCGAGGTTATGGCTTACAAAAAGAACTGTACGCCCCTGCCCGCGAGAGACATCCTGCATTTTCCCAAGGCATTTTTGCTGAAACTGTATGTCACCAACAGCGAGGACTTCGTCAATTATCAAAATCTCCGGTTCGAGGTGGGCAGCGACAGCAAAGGCCAATCGCACATACATACCGCTGCTGTAGCGCTTTACAGGGGTATCAAGAAACTTTTCGACCTCAGCAAAAGCGACGATTTCATCAAACTTCTGCCGAATTTCAAAACGAGTCATTCCGAGAATCGACCCGTTCAGGTAGATGTTTTCACGTCCGGTGAGCTCGGGGTGAAAGCCAGTTCCTACCTCAAGGAGGGACGCAACGCGACCTCGCAAGGCAATCCGTCCTCGAGTGGGCTCTGTAATTCGAGAAAGGCATTTGAGCAGTGTAGACTTTCCTGCTCCATTGCGACCGATGATGCCAACCACTTCGCCTTGATTTATAGAAAAACTAACATCTTGAAGTGCCCAAAAGTCCTCCTTTTCGGTACGCTTTCCCCATCGAAGTCGGCGCCAAAGTTGATGTGCATTTTGTTGTAGAGTATCGCGTAGCGTGGCAGCCCGCCTTGACTCGTGCTGAATAATGTAGCGTTTGCTCAGGCCAGAAACTTCGATAATAGGTGCACTCATGGAGTTATATTATATCTGCAAATTGACGCTCCACACGGCGGAAATACCAGAGTCCTGAGAATAACAGGATTGCAGTTGTAATAAGCGAAAGCCAAAGGCCGGGTAAGTAGAGCTGCGTATGTCCACCGAGGAGGCTCCAACGTACCCCATCGACGAGTCCGGCGAGTGGGTTCAGTGCCAGCAAGTTTTGCCATTTGGGCAAGATATCTGTCCGGAATCCTACTGGGGTGATGAAAACGCCAATCTGAACTAAAAAGGGGGTGATGAATTTAAAGTCACGGAAGCGTACGGTGAGCGCCGCAATCCATAGCCCCGTGCCGAGGGAGATTAAAAGCCCTAGCAAAACAAACAGCGGTAGCAGTGCGAGTTGCCATCCCAGGCCCGGCCCGAGCCATAGGATAATCGGAAAAGCGAGAGCGAGGGTAATGCCAAAATCCACAAGTGCAACACCGAGTGCCGCCATGGGAACAACCAGGCGTGGGAAATATACCTTACTTATCAAGTTAGTATTATTTACCAGGCTTTGTCCGGCTCCTGTGAATGCAGTTGCAAAAAATTGCCAAGCAAGTGTCCCACAAATTACGATCAAAGGGTAGGGGACACCCCCATCCGGCATGCCCGCGAGCTTTCCAAAAACAAAGGTTAACAGTGCAACCTGGATAACCGGCTGGATAACGGCCCAAGCGATACCAAGCGCGGCCTGCTTATAGCGCACCATGATGTCACGCCAAGCCAGGAAGCCCAACAGCTCACGGTAGCGCCACAGGTCAAGGTAGTAATGTTTTTCACTCTTGCCGGCTTCGATAATCAGCTCGTGCTGATTACTGACGGGCTTGGTGGATTCGGATAACGCACTCAATGAGATAAATTATGGATTAATAATTTAATTGGCCCCTGTCACGGAATCAGCTCCGCGAGCCTATCCCTGAATCGCTCGTAAGAAAACTGCTGTGCATGCTTACGGATGATCTCAGGATCACGCGGATGGCGTAGAATTTCAATGATTGCCTCTGCCAATTCAGATATATTGCCGTACTCAACGGCGAGCCCCGTATCGGGAACTGCGACCACTTCGGGCGCTCCGCCTGCGTTGGCGCATATACACGGCTTTCCATATGCCATTGCTTCCAGGTAGACCAAGCCGAAGCCCTCCTTGCGACTGGGAAGTGCGAACAACGTACATGCTTCATACTCTCGCATTAGCTCTTCATCCGTAAGTCTTCCTACGAATGAGACGAATCGGTCTACTCCTAGACTTCTGGCAATTGCTTGCAGGTACGGAAGCGCATCACCTGTGCCAACGATGCGTAACTGCGCATCAGGGTACTCTCGGCTAACCTGAGGCATGGCCTCAATAAGCTTATCGAATCCCTTATAAAGATCATCCAGCTTGAGCCGGCCTACACTCAAGATGATTGGGTTGCTTGGTGGGCTTTGTGTTATGCGAGCTGAGCGTCGACTACTTTCAGTACTAAGCACGCTTCCTAATCTGGGGTCTAGCGCGTTGGAGACGACTTCGAGCCGTGCTGGCTTGAGAGCACTATAGAAGCGGAGCATTTGTTTTCTTGTGTATTGGCTAACACAGAAGATTTTATCAGCTCCACGCAAAGACCATCGCTCTATAGTAGTGTATTTTCGCCACACATCAATACCATGTGCAATTAAATAATACCGCAGCTTTGGGCTAATGATCTGAGCCAGCCTGGCTATGACAAGTTGGTGAATATGTCCGCATATGACCAAGTCCGCATGACGTGCCAGGCGTAGTGCCTGCACCGTGAAGCGTAGCTTGTCGTGATTAAATCCGTTATAACTTGCCAAGCGGTTGTTTGAGTAAGCACTTAGCGAGTCAGGAGGGGAGGGGGAATCATTTAATGCGAGCGAGTATACGTGTTCGTTGTCTCGGCAGCTTTCGCATAGAGACTTGAGATAAAGGCGCATAAGCCTTTCGATTCCACCTTCTTGGGCGAAGATTGCTGGAGCCAGGAGGACAATGTTCATATTTGATCTTTTACGTACCTATGCCCTGTATCTGGACTTTAAATCAAATCTTGCTCCGTCACTTTTGACGTGGAGGCTGATCGGTTTCGTGAGCGTGCTTTGTTTGCAGCGTTAGGAATTTAATAATCAATTTAGCTGATGGTGACAATCGGTTAGTTGAGATGGTACGCCTAACAGGCTTTAAAGAAGGAATCCACATATATCCCCCTGTTCCAGCACTGCGTGTAAAAGTACCAAGAGGAAGCAGTAGCGTTTCTTTGAGGGAGCGGCTTGTTTTTTGCGTTGGCAAAATGTAATCAGCATGGCCAGTGACCAAATCCTGGACCAGCCTCTTGAGTCACTGCCCTGTATGAAGTTTTGCCAGAGCCTCTGTGTCGGCGCTACCTCAAGCCAAGGGCAATCTTTTAGTGTTTTCTGGGAAAAGCAGTCTTCCATGAAAGGCTTCAATATTCCTTGCATCCAGAGAGAGAAGGGAAGGGTGAAGCCTTGTTTTTTACGCTTGAGAATAGTCTCCGGGATCAAGTCTCGAGTTGCCTGGGCGAGCCCCCACTTAGTGCTGTCACTTCTGTACTTCAGTTTTGTTGGCTGCTGCCAGACCCACTCGACGAGTGGCAGGTCCAGTAGCGGGACACGTAGCTCAAGCGAGTTGGCCATACTAAAGGTGTCGCTATCTCTCAATAATATATCGCTTGCATAAGTGCGGAGCTCCCATGCGCTGATAATTTGAAAATCATCCGCTCCAGTGAGCTCTTGCGGCAGATGATCTACAAGTGGATGTAGCGGGCCAAGGCGTTTTGCGTGACGCAATGCTTCAGGGCAGAGTAATTCCTTTCTGGCATCTTCTGTTATTGATCGACGGCGGAGGGCCGCCAACTCGTGAATATCAATTGCATTTTCCAGCCAGTCTCCCAAGAGTCGAGCTCTCGTATTCTCTCTCGCTTTTAGTCTACTGATAATTAAATTGCGTAGCTTGCTGGGCAGTATCTGCCAATAGGGAAGCAGACGGCTGAGCCGGGGCAACTCTTTGAAGGAGGGGTAGCCTCCAAAGAGTTCATCGCCGCCGAGGCCTGAAACAGAAACAGTAACTCCGCCTTGTTTTGCGGCCAGACTTGCATAGTAAGTATTTACTCCGTCTCCTCCGGGCTGGTCATAACAGTTCAGTATTTTGGGTAAATCTTCGACCAATCGCTTTCCTGTGAGCCGGAGCTCGTGGTGTTCTGTCCCGAAAGCTTTGGCGGTAATTTGCGCGGCACTTTCCTCCGAAAAACCGGTTTCATCAAATACAACGGAGAAAGTCTTTAACTGCTGCGTAGTGTTGACGTGTCTCAGGAGTCCTACGCATGCTGTGGAGTCCAGCCCGCCTGAGAGAAATGCGCCTAGCGGAACATCGCTTCTGGTATAGAGTTGTGCAACCTCTTCCAAACGTGACCGCAACTCTATGCGGAAGTCTTCATCGGAGGGGGCCTTTTCACCATTTTTTTCGGAATCTATTTGGGGGAACGTCCACCATGTGCCGGTTTGTATTTGACCGGTCGGGTCACAGCTTAGCCAGGACCCTGGCCGAAGAGCAAGACAGCCTGTGTAAATAGTCCGCGGGGCGGGGATCGCCGACCATGAGAGATATTCTCCAATCGCTGCGGGATCAATCTCGCAAGGTAGCTGCCCGCTGGCATTCAGGGCGCGTAGCTCAGATGCAAAGAGTAAGCCTCCCTTTGGATGTCGTGCATAATATAGCGGCTTTACTCCCATCGCATCTCGCGCTGCGAAAAGCATGCGCTCATGTGCATCCCACACCGCAAAGGCAAACATCCCACGTATCTTATACAGGCAGCTCTTTTGCCATTGGATATAAGCTGCCAACAGTACCTCTGTATCGCAGTCGGTGTGAAAAGTATGGCCTAGTGCTGATAGTTCACGCTTCAGCTCCAGGTGGTTATATATCGCACCATTAAAAACGAGGATATAGCGCCCATCCGGACTTGGCATGGGTTGTTTGCCCCGTTTCGGATCAAAAATGGCCAGACGGCGCATCCCGAGTGCAGCTCCCGCCCTGCTTTCCAAGCCGATATCGTCAGGCCCCCGGTGAAGCATGGCTGCACACATGCGCTCAACAGTTTGGCCGAGCTCTTCGGGGCTCACTGCCGAGCTAACAAAACCGGCTATACCGCACATCTTTTTGATGAGTAAATGCTTTCTTCCATCTGACCGAGCTTCGCCCCGTCGCTTCCGTTGTGGAAGTTGCGTTGTTTGGTGAAGTTATCTGTCATGAGCCATCCCCTATGCCGCCAAGGGGGGCGGGAGTTACGGATCCTCCGCGTCCGAAGCCGAGCCAGGCAATAGCATTTAGCCATCCGTCATCAGTCTGCCTAGTCCCGTTTGGGGCCGTTTAGTTCCCTTTGTCGGGCATTTGGTGGATTTCGCCCGCAATTCGTTGGGCGCCATCGGTTCCCACGATCAGTTCGGCCAGTGTGAGCCCAAATTGCAGTGCGGTGCCTGCACCGCGCGAGGTGACGAGGTTGCCGTCTACGACGACGGCTTCGTCTGGCAGGGTATTGGGCAGCTCCTCGACGACTGAGCCGTGCGCGGTGTAGCGTCGCCCTTCCAAAATCCCCGCCTCCAAGAGGACCAATGGCGCCGCGCAAATCGCCGCCACGAGCCGCCCTGCCGCATGCTGTTGGTTCACTGTCTTAATCACCTCGGTACTCTCGCGCAGTGTTTTTACCCCGGGGCCGCCGGGGAGGAGCAGGCAGTCGTAGCCGCCCGGCTCGCGCGAGAGCGCGTCACCCAGGCTGCATTCGCCTTGCAGCGCGATGCCGCAGCGGCCTGTGACCGTGCGGGTGTCGCCGAGTGTGGCGATGGTCACTTCGACTCCCGCTCGGCGGAGCAGGTCGATCGGCGTGACCGCTTCGATTTCTTCAAAACCGTCGACGAGGATTGCGAGGACTTTGGGCATGGCTCGTACTTGGAGCGGAATGCCCACGGATACGCAGCCTTTTTTTACCGGTAAACAGCTCCTCATCTTCGGCTGCGGTTACCTTGGAACTTTGATCGCGCGCCAAGCCCTCGCCCGCCGGATGCGAGTGATCGCACTCACGCGCAACCCGCAGAAAGCCGCCGTGCTGCGGGCGGAGGGCATTGAGGCAATCGTCGCCGATCTCGCTACACCAGATTGGCATGAGCTCGTGCCCCGCGAGATGGACTACGTGCTCAACTGCGTGAGCTCGGGGGCGGCGGGCACAGGTGCCAACAGCAGCGGCCCGCATCGCAGCAGCAACGGTGGGCCGCTGGCTGAGCCCAATGCTGATCCACTTGCGCGGCTCCGGCGCAGCTACCTCGCTGGTATGCAGTCTCTGGTCGAATGGACGGCGCAGTCGCCGCGCATCGGCACTTGTGTCTATACGAGCAGCACGGGCGTTTATCCGCAGGGGGACGGTGCCCGGGTTGACGAAGACTCGCCGCTCGCGACGCCCGCGCACGACTCCCGCAGCGGGATTCTCTCTGCGACGGAAAGCGCGCTGCGAAAAAACTGTGTGGCCCAGCGTTGGTTTATCTTGCGGCTCGCGGGGCTCTACGGCCCGGGGCGCACGCATCTCCTCGACCAAGTGCGCGACGGTGCGGCCGCGCTCCCCGGTTCGGGTGAGCCCCACCTCAACCTCACCCACGTCGAGGACGCAGCGGCGGCAGTTTGGGCGGCCTTTGCCGCACCCGCTGCGTTTGCGAATCGCGCGTACAACGTCGCCGACGATTTCCCCGCGCCGAAAGCCGAAGTCGTCGCCTGGCTCGCTGCCCAACTCGGCCAACCAGCCCCGCGCTTTGATCCCGCCCGCGCCACGCTTCGCCGCCGCGTTGTGCCCGATCGCGTGATCCTCAACCACCGCCTCAAGCGCGAGCTCGGTTGGCAGCCGCGCTACCCGAGCTATCGCGAAGGCTACGCGAGTTTGTTATCGCGCTAGCGGGTCGCGCCCTTCAAATCCGCCGCTTTTCGCCCGCGCTTCCATCGCGCCGTTTTTCTCAACCCTTTTCCCTAAACTCACATGGCCGGACTCGGAAAACTCCTCAAGCAAGCCCAGAAAATGCAGCGCGGCGTCGAAGCCCTGCAAAGCCAGCTCGACGCACACGAAATCCAGGTCGCCAGCGGCGGCGGTGCGGTGCAGGTCAAGATCAACGGAAACGGCCGCTTCCTCTCGCTCACGCTCGACCCCGAGTTGCTCAAGGAAGAGCCGGGCTTCGTTTCCGAGACGATCCTCACCGCGATCCAAGATGCCGCCAAGCAGGCCAAGGAGTACAACGAGGCCGAGATGCAAAAAATCACTTCCGGCTTCTCCATGCCCGGCATGCTCTAGCCCGCGAGTGCAGCTACTCCGCGTCTCCTCCCTCTCAACCCGAGCCTCCAGTCCCCCCGGCGTTCCGCCACTACGCATCTGCCTGCATGACGCCTGCCTTTGAGCATCTGCAAAAATGCCTCAAGCAACTGCCCGGCCTCGGCTATCGCTCGGCGGAGCGGATCGCGCTGCACCTCCTCGTTGAGAAAACGGAACGCCTGCCCGCACTCGTTAATGCGCTTCAGGAAGCGGCCCGCTCCGTGCGGCGCTGCGGGCGCTGCGGCAACCTCGCCGAAGACGAGCTGTGCCCCATCTGCGCGGATCCCACGCGCGACCACGGCCTCGTCTGCGTTGTGGAGCAGGTTCCCGACCTCGTCGCGATTGAGCGCAGCGGTGCCTATCGCGGCGTTTACCACGTTCTCCACGGCAAGCTCTCGCCGATCCAGGGCATCGGCCCCCGGGACCTGAACCTCGCGCCCCTGATCGCGCGCCTCGCTGGCGGCGAAATTCGCGAACTCATCCTCGCGCTCTCCGGCGATGTCGAAGGCGAAGCCACCTGCCACTACCTCACGGAGCACCTCGCTTCTGGAAGCGCGGCCACGCCCGTCACGGTCACGCGCATCGGCTTCGGGTTGCCCAGCGGGGGCGGCGTTCTCTACGCCGATTCTGTCACGCTAAAAAGCGCTCTCGAAGGCCGCCGCGACTATTTGTAACCGTTCCGGCTGCCCGACTTGCGCTGATCGAGTTGCTCCCCCGGCCTCGCAGCGCGGCGATGCGCCACGAGAGGCGAGGGAGGCTGTGTCAATCTACCCGCTGGTATTCCAGGAGTACGCTACTGCGTGTTTCGGCGATTGTAAGAGCAATCTCTTTGAGCTCGGCTCCACTAACTTGGACGGCGCGAGTCGCGCGGTAGTTGTTCCACTTGGTAAGCCGATAGGTGACTTTGGCATCGATATACTCGGGGCGTAGCGTGACAGAGTCCGACTCCGCTTCCGGGCCGCGCAAGGCCACGATGATCCCGCTGGAGTCAGAATGACGATGGTGCTGGAAGGCCATCCAAGCTTCTTTCTCCAAAGAAGGGGCGATCAGGCCAATCCGCTCCTCGGCGATTAGGGGACGAAGGCGTTTGTTCTCGGCCACCGCAGCGAGGGCATCGGCGTACTCGGGATCATGCTCGTCCGTTGGTAGCGGACGGTAGGCTATGAAGCCCGTCAGGAGCGTGCTGCGGGTGGCGTAGGCATCAAAGGTTCTGATCGGGCCTCCATGATAGGGGATCCAGTGCCCAAGCCCCCAGCAGTGAAGCTGGTTGATCAAATCTGCTTTGGGGATATCCCTCCTGCCGCCCGCATCACCGGCGTCGCTACGAAACAGAGGCACCGAGCGGCGCATGGTCTCCAAATCGATCCTGCGCCCTCCTGCCGCGCAATTGTCGATCACGATATCGGGATGTGCGGCCAAGATTCGATCCCATAACGCATAGAGCCCTTCGATATACCGGATCTCCGTGATCCCTACCCGATCAGGAGGATCTTCAGCATACCACGCATCAAGAGGGATCGTATTGAAGTCTTGTCGATAGAAGTCCGCATTAAATTCGGTGATTAGAGAGGAGATCGTGGTAAAGGCCAGATCGACCGCGCGCGGATTGCCCAAATCCAAAATCAGCCCTTTATACCATGGTCCTCCATCTTGGCGAGTGAAGGTGAGGAACAGGTCGGGGTGAGAGCGTGCCCATTCGGTATGCGGATACGCTCGCTCGGGCTCCATCCAGAAGATGAACTTCATCCCCCGTTCGTGCGCACGGTCACTGATGGGGCGCAGCCCTCGCGGGAAATCAACGTGTCGAGCATTCCAGTTGCCCACTTCAGTGGGCCAGTAGGGCTCATTGCCGTACCAGTTGGCATCAATCCAATGCATCTCAAAACCCAGTGCCGCCGCGCGTTCCAGCGCGGCGATTTCCATCCCTTCGCTTGCCACTCGCGAGCGGTGGTACTGATACATCGTCCCGTGTGCTGTAAGGGCAGGGCTCTTCCCATCGGGGGTTTTCGGCACCACGTGGTTTGTTAGGTGGGCACGCACCAAGCGGCGGGCTTGGTCAGCCGTTTTGCCGGGAGCCTGTGCGAGCAAGATCGAAGGTAGCCTCACCGACTCCCACGGACGCAGTACGAAACCGACCTGCGGCAACCCGATCTCAATCTGCAGGTGCCCATCAGCGTGTTTAAGCGTGGCATCCCACCGGCCGCTCCAACCAATGCCGACGGCGAGGGAATCATGCCGGTCGGTCAAGGCGAAGAAGGGGAAGATCCCATCCGATGACTTCCCCCTTTCTGGCATCAGCTCAACCACGTCAATATCGAGCTCCGTACGATCAGCAAAGTCCTCAATCCTTGATTGTGAGCCGTTATTTCCATAGAAATCCACCGGCCCGCGTGTCGGCCACGAGGCTGCGAGTGAGCGCACCTCGGTCACTCGCCCTGAGGGTGTAGCGCTATTATTTACCAGCGTGGGGATCCACTCTTTCACGGCTCCAATCGTTCGCCATTGGGCACGGATTTGCAGAGTTGGCATCGAAGCCGACTGGAAGATTCGGACCGTCCACGACGCATCCGGATGAGCCTCCTCTCCGATGGCTACAAAGTCGTCGAGCGTCTTGTCGCCGACCACCAGCCGCCCGGGCCAGCGATCGTCAGGAAGATTGGATAGGGACGACGCGCTAACCGATGTGCCGGCTAGCGCGGCCAGCGCACCGGCGAACATAGCGGCCTTTCGGATAAAAGCGCGGCGGGGGCGCGCCGAGATCGGCTCAGCTGCTTGCTGAGCCGGGGCAACATTTGTGAGCTGTGCGGGTGTTTTCATTGGGGAGCGGGGTTGGCTTTTTACAGGCTAAGAAGCTGGCGGGATGAAGCCCTCAACCGGCTGGGAGAGCAAACCGAATTGGCGCGTTTGGTAAAAGGTGCGCCAAAGGCCAAACACTCAGCTTGTATCAGAGTGCGAAAGTACGCATGGTGGCGCCACCTCCATCGGGGCCAAGGCCTTCCCCAGTTATACCTCAAACAACAAACGAGAATTATGAAACAGCCTGTTTTGGCACTCTTCCTCGCGGCATTTTTCGCCCACTGCGGCAGCTTGGCCCATGCGCAGCAGTACGAGCAGCTCTTCGACGGCCAGACGCTCAATGGCTGGAAGACGGCCGGGGGCACCGCCAAGTTCACCGTGGAAGACGGCTGCATCGTGGGCCACATGGCCATGAATACGCCCAACACTTTTTTGATAACGGAAAAGCACTACGGGGATTTCGTGCTGGAGCTGGATGTGAAGCTTGAGGGGGCGAACAGCAATTCCGGCGTCCAGATTCGCAGCTATCAAACCGCCGGAGGTCAGGTGCGCGGCAAACAGGTGGAGGTGGAGCCTACGCGGCGGGCTTGGACGGGTGGCATCTACGACGAGGGCGGGCGGGGATGGCTCTATCCGCTCGACCTGAACGAGGCGGCCAGGTCGGCCTACAAGCCGGGCGAGTTTAACCGGATCAAGGTCGAGGCCATTGGCCCGAATGTGAAAACCTGGGTAAATGGCGTGCCGGCTTCTTACGTGGTAGACCCCATAGGCCGCGAGGGCCTCATCGGCCTGCAAGTGCACAGTATCGGCACCGAGGTGCTGGTCGGCAAGAAGGTCTACTTCAAGAACATCCGCATCCAGACCAAGCGCCTGCGGCCCGAGCCCTTTCCTGAGGAAGTCCACATCGTCAACCTCGAGCCAAACAGTCTGGCCAAGGACGAAAAGGCCAAGGGAGTCCGCCTGCTGTTTGACGGTCGCACACTGCGCGGGTGGAAAAGCGTGCGCACGGGCGCCCTGCCGAAGAAGGGCTGGAGGGTGGAAAATGGTGTCATCACGGTGGAAAAGTCAGACGGGGGCGAGTCCACCAACGGTGGGGACATCGTCACCGTGGGGCAGTACGCCGCGTTTGACCTCTGGCTCGAATTCAAGCTCACGCCCGGGGCCAATAGCGGCATCAAGTACTTCGTAACGCTGAAGGAACAAACCGCGGGCTCGGCCATCGGGCTCGAATACCAACTGCTGGATGACGCCGAGCACCCCGACGCCAAAATGGGCCGCGATGGCAACCGCACCCTTGCCTCGCTCTACGACCTCATCCCCGCCGACAAGACGAACTGGAGGGCTCGGCGCCCCATCGGCGAGTGGAATACCGCGCGCATCCGCGTCACGCCCGACAACAAGGTCACACACTGGCTAAACGGCATCAAAGTGCTGGAGTACACGCGCGGCGACCAGCGTTACAAGGACCTCGTCGCCTTGAGCAAATACGCCGTCTGGGAAAACTTTGGCATGGCCGAGCGCGGGCACATCCTCCTGCAAGATCACGGCGACGAAGTCTCCTTCCGGAATATCAAGATCCGCAAACTGAAGTAGCAGGCCCCAAGGGCTCATGCCTGCGGTTGCGGCGTTGAGCCATAAATAAGGAAAAAACAGACTCCCCCCTTAATCTCTAAACATCATGAAGCCCCACGGTTTTTCCCGACGCTCGTTTATTCAGCAAACTGCCTTGGCAGGCGGCTATATGGCCTTGAGCAGCAGCCTGCTGGGGCGCGTGAAGTCGGCCTCGGCCAATAATCGGGTCAACCTGGCCTGCATCGGCATCGGCAATCGCGGAGCGCAGATCATCAGGGATCTCTACGAAACCGGGCAGTGCAATATCGTGGCCCTCTGCGACGTGGACATGGGCGCCAAGCACACCGAGGGCATCCTGAGGGAGTTTCCAGACGCGCCCCGCTTTACGGACTTTCGCAAGATGTTCGACAAAATGGGCAGCGCGATAGACGCCGTGAGCATCGGCACGCCCGACTTCGCCCACTTTGCCGCCACCATGCTCGCGCTGGACCTGGGCAAGCACGTTTACGTGGAAAAACCGCTCGCCCACACCTTCCACGAAAACGAGCTGCTCATCCAGAAGGCGCGCCGAAGCCCCAAGGTCGTTACCCAGATGGGCAACCAAGGACACTCCGAGGCCAGCTACCACCAGTTCAAGGCGTGGAAAAACGCCGGCATCATCAAGGACGTCACCCGCATCGACGTCCACATGAACCACCCCCGCCGCTGGCACAAATGGGACCCCGCCATGGCCGGATTTCCCACGCCCGAAGACATCCCCGCCACGCTGGACTGGGATCTTTGGCAGATGCACACGGTCGGGCATTTTTACAGCAAAGACTTTGTGAACGGCCAGTGGCGCTGCTGGTACGACTTCGGCGTCGGCGCGCTGGGCGACTGGGGCGCGCACCTGCTGGACGGCGCGCACGAGTTTCTGGAGCTGGGCCTGCCGCGCGAAATCCACCCCCTTAAGCTGGAAGGCCATAACTCGTTCTTCTTCCCCAAGGCCACCACGCTGCGCTACGTCTTCCCCAAGCGCAAAGGCATGCCCGCCGTGGACGTGTACTGGTACGACGGAGTCGATAATCTCCCCGAAGTCCCCGCGGGCTACGGCGTGAGCGGCCTCGACCCGAGCATCCCGCCGCCGAGCACCGGCAAGCTCGAGCCCGTAAGGCTTAATCCGGGCAAAATCATCTACAGCAAGCACCTGACCTTCAAAGGCGGTTCTCACTCAGCCCCGCTGAGCATCATCCCGGAGGAAAAAGCCAGGGACATGGCCTCGAAACTGCCGGAAGTGCCCGAGACCACGTCCAACCACTTCCTGAACTTTCTGCGGGCCTGTCGGGGCGAGGAGAAGACCCGCTCGCCCATTTCCATCGGCGGGCCACTGAGCCAGGTGCTATGCCTCGGCGTAATCGCCCAGCGGACCGGCGCGAAAATCGCTTTCGATCCCGCGACAAAAACCATCACCAACGACGCCTTTGCCCAAGCCCTGCTCGCCGGCCCGCCCCCGCGAAAAGGCTGGGAAGAGTTTTACAAAATGTGACCCCGAGGCGGTCGTTCCTTTGGCACGCCGCTGGTGCCGTGGCTCGGCGGCAACGCCAGCCGCGGACAAGAAGGCTTTCCGTTTGGGCGATTTAAAAAAAACACGTCGTAAACGGCTTGGATGACGGGAGGCCTCGCTGCGTTGGCCTGGCACTGGATGCACACGCTCCTGCCATGTTCGTTGATTTGGCCCTTGTCGCCACTTTGCCGGGCCTCCGCCGCGCTGTTGTTGGTGCTGCGGTACACCGCTGGTGTTGTGATTCGGCACTGCCGCGGCTGGGAGGGAGTCGAAGCCGGCTGTGAACACAGGCCGCTACGTTCGCCGCAACCAGGGAAAGCTCCCCCCATTTGCCGCAATCGAGAGAGTTTATCACATTTGCTGCAACCGAGAAGGGGCTGCGTTGGATCCCGAGGTAGCCACTGGCTGGCTGCGCACTCGTCGCCCCCGCGCAGGGGCTGCGTTTTCTGCGACCGGGAAGGCGTCACGGTTTTCGTTGGGGCTTAGGAAGCAGAATGGGGTATTCTTAAGTTCCTTGCGTTCTTCGCGATTGGTGGAGGCTTTGCGTTTTTTGTGATTCGAGAGTTGCCGAGCACCTCCCGCACCGCTTGCCTACGCGCTCTTCGCTCAACCCACGCGGGCATAGTATATCGGCTATTATGCGTGCTTCCCAAGCATGAGAGGAGGGTTCGACTCCCTCTGCCCGCACCATGATTATCAAGGAGTTAGGGGAGATAGGACCTCAGTGGGGAGGGGCGGACGAGCCCGAGTCGGACGGGAAAAGTGAAAGTGGGGTGAAGACTGCTCTTGCGCGTGGGTATAGGCTTGGTCTTTCTCGCCGGAACCTTTCCTTACTTTCCCAACTATGGACACTATCGGATCTCGCGAACCCAACAGCATGCTGCCCGTCGGGGCAATTATTGTGGGAGTGATTGGGCTGCTGCTCGGCGGCTACTCGGCTATCTCTCTGGGCAATGTGAAGCGCACGCTTGCGGAGCATCAGGGAAAGATGGCGCGTTTCGATAGTTTCGAGTCGCAGGTGGGCACGGCGACTTCGGCGAGCGAGAAGGCGACACGCGACATCGGTGCGCTGACGCGCTCGACTCAGGATGCCTTTAATCAGGTGGGCGCCGAGCTGGGGAATCTGCGCGGAGCGATCACCAAGCTGGAGGAGTCTCCGCGTGCTCGCTCGGCGGCGACTGCTGCGGCGAATCGTCCGGCAGCAAACGCAGCCGCCAACACTGGAGCCGCTGCTGCGGCTTCGGGTGCACAAGCGGCCGCGAGCGGGGGCGGCGATTACGTCGTCAAATCCGGGGACACGGGGGTGCGGATCGCGCGCGAGTTGGGCATTTCCTTCGCGTCGCTCCAAGCGGCCAATCCGGATGTGAACTGGAATCGCCTGGGCGTCGGCCAGCGGCTCAAGCGCCCCTGACCGATCAGTCGCGGTCCTATTTTTTCCACCGCGCGCAGGGCGGCGGTGGCGTGTCGCCACATCCATTAATTTGCGATTTTGCCTCGTGCGCTTTGCGCCCGCCCTCCCGCCCAAAATCGCAAATTTAAGGAGCTTCCCCCTGTCGCTTCGCGACACGGTATTCGACCGTTCCATTTTGCGAGCCGCTCGCTGGCGGCTCGTCAGGTGCTTCAGCCCGTGCGCGAATGAAGCGGGAACCCATTTGGGCGATTTTGTTGGTTAACCGGTAAACGCAGTTCTAGCACGGCCCAACGAGGCCGCCCCCATAAAGTTGGTCAACGACCGCCCGACCTCTGGTCAGGGATTTGATTCAACTGTGCGGCTTGCGGGTTGTGCGGAAGGGACAACCCGCAAGCCGCACAGTAAATGGGAGCGGGCACGGCCCGCCGCCCCACGCGCAGTGGGAAAGGAGAGGGGCCTTGTGTTGTCACATTTGACTTGCTGGGGTGCTGCGGTTTTCTCCGGCCCCTTTTCCCGAGATCTTGTGCGATACTGTAAACTGGCCTCCCGATGACTGCCCCTGTTTTTGCCCATTCTGCTTTAGTATCTGAGCGCGACGATTGTCGCGCGAGCGGTGGGAGGGGGACAACGCGTTTGCCGGAGGCGTTGGAGGCGGAGATTCGCCAGATCTATGCGCGGAGCCCGCTCTATGAGGAGCGTTTCCCGCTGCATGCCGAGCCGCTGCACTGGGCCTGCTATCGGGAGATCCCGGCCTTGTCGAAGGAGGAGATCGTGACGCGTGGTGCGCCGGCGTTTTTTCAAAACTATGCCGAGGTCGAGCGTGGTTTGAGCGAGAGTCGCTATGAGTATGAGAGCACGGGCGGCACGACGCAGCGGCCGATGACGGTGATCATGGAGCGGGGCTGGTGGGAGGCGCAGACGCGGCGGGCTTATGCGGCGTCGCCGATTTTGCGCGAGTTTGTCGGGAGGCCGTTCCGGAAGTGCGTGTTGGCTCCGGTGGGCTGCTCAAGCAACCTGTGCCCTTACGAGGATCATCCGTTTCCGAACCGCTATGTGGATGGGACGGTTTACCTGAATTTATCGAGCGATCCGTTTTCGTTTCCCGAGAGCGAGTGGGACCGGATCGTGCTGGAGCTGCAGGCGACGAAGCCGGAGGTGCTGGAGGGCGAGCCGGTGTACTTGTCGCTGCTGGCGCGCGCAGTGGCGCGGCGCGGGGTGAGCGTGCCGAGTGTGCGGGTGATCATCCTGACTTACGGCAAGGCGAGTCGGCAGCATGCCGCGCGGTTGGCAGAGGCCTTCCCGGGGGCGCGGCAGGTGGATCTCTACGGCTCGACAGAGGCGGGGTACTTGTTCGTGGGCGAGGCGTTTTGCGACAATGCGCAGCCAGTCGAGGCGAATGCATTTATCGAGCTGGTGCCGCACGATTTTGCGGCGGGCGGCGCGGATGCGCATGCGGGCGCGCAGGGTGGGGCGGCAAACGCGGGAGAGGTCGCCGAAGCCGTGACGGCAAATGAAGGCGAGGCTGCCGGAGCCGTGACGACAGCAGCGCCGGCTTCGCCTGAGTCGCGTGAGTTTTTCGAGATTTGCGTGACGACTCGCGGGCGTGAGGCGATGCCGCTGCTGCGCTACCGCACGGGCGATGTGGTGCGGCGGCTACCGAGTGGCTACCGGCTGCTGGGGCGCGCGCGCGACTTGTATCTGCGCCCCGACGGGGAGGTGGTTTCGGTGTACGAGGTGGATGCCGCGCTGCCGCCCGATTTTGCGTGTTGGCACTACCAATTGGTGCAGCGGAATCCGGCGCGCTGGGATTTTTATTACGTGGCCGAGGCGAGCTATCCGGCGGCCAAGCTGGAGGCGGCGCTTGCGAAGCTGCTCGGCGGCGTGCGGGTGAATGCCTTTCGCCGTCGCACACTTGCGCCGACTGCGAGCGGCAAGTTTACGCTGCTGAAAACGGTCCGCGCTTAGCCTGTGCGTTACCCCGCCCCGCCGCCAGTGGCGGGAAGGGCCGCTGCGCATTAGCCGGCTGTGCAGGCGAGAATGCGCGGAGGCATGCGGGTACGCGCTCGGGCATGTGCCTCACCGCTGTTTATCTTCTCTGGCGGGTAAGGTGAGCTAATACACTGCGAGACCGGTTCGCAACAGAGGTCATGCCGCTTTACAGGTCGGCAAGGTGCGGCTTAGCCCTTGGCTCAGGCTGAATTAACACCCCTGCTTCTTGCCCCCTGGATTTATGAGCCCGCTCGCTACACTCTTTCGTTCTTCTATTGGCCGGAAATTCCTGATGGCCCTCTCCGGAATCGTCCTGGTCGCTTTTGCGATCGGGCACTTGGTGGGCAATCTGCAAATTTTTAGCCATCCGGATAAGCTCAATGGCTACGCGGAGTTCTTGCACCACACGGGGCCGATGCTGTGGGCGGTGCGCGTGGTGATGCTCACGTGCCTGGGCGTGCATGTTTGGGCGGCGACGGTACTGACGCTTGAGAACAAGCGCGCGCGCGGCGGGCAGGCTTACGCGGCGGGGAAGAGCTGGCTGCGGGCGCCGTTTGCCTCGCGCTACATCCGGCTGACGGGCTACGTGGTGCTGGCCTTTGTGCTGTACCACCTCGCGCATTTCACGCTGGGGATCACCGATCCGGCCGATTTCAAAGGTGCCCACGCCTACGTGATGCAGCAGGATTATGCGGTGATGGGCTTGCCGGTCGTGGCGGCGGGGACGCAGGTCGATAACGTCTACCTGATGGTCTACCGCGGTTTCGAGAGCGTGCCGGTTTCGCTCTTCTACATCGTCGCGGTGGGGCTGCTCTCGCTGCACCTGCTGCACGGGATCGACAGCCTTTTCCAAACACTGGGGCTGCGTTCGCAGACTTGGGCGGGCGCGCTGCGCAAGGTCGTGGCGCTGATCTGCCTGTTGTACTTCATCGGCAATCTCGCGATCCCCGGGGCGATTTTGACGGGAGCGCTCGCGCCGCATCCGGCTGCCGATGTGCGCGGCACTGCCGCAACTGCCCAAACGTCACCCGCCTCCGCGCAGGTGGCCCAGCACGACTGAAGGGAGATTTCTACGCGTTCCCACCTGCCAGTTGCGCCCTTCGCCTCACACGCCTGCGACCGCCGATCCTTTTTATCACACTACGCTTTCTCCCCCCTTCCTCGTTCTGACACATGGCTACTCTCAACTCCAACATCCCGCCCGGCCCGCTCGCTGAAAAGTGGAGCCAGCACAAGTTTAACAGCAAGCTGGTCAATCCCGCCAACAAGCGGAAGTACGAGGTCATCGTCGTCGGTGCGGGGCTCGCGGGTGCCTCGGCGGCGGCGACGCTCTCGGAGCTCGGCTACCGGGTGAAGTGCATCGTCTTTCACGACAGCCCGCGCCGCGCGCACTCGATCGCTGCGCAGGGCGGCATCAACGCGGCCAAGAATTACCAAAACGATGGCGACAGCGTGTACCGGCTTTTCTACGACACGATCAAGGGCGGGGACTACCGCGCGCGCGAGGCCAACGTGCACCGGCTGGCGGAGGTGTCGGTCAACATCATTGACCAATGCGTCGCCCAAGGCGTGCCCTTTGCGCGCGAGTACGGCGGGCTGCTCGCCAACCGCTCCTTCGGCGGGGCGCAGGTTTCGCGCACGTTTTACGCGCGCGGGCAGACGGGGCAGCAGCTCTTGCTCGGCGCTTACTCGGCGCTCTCGAAGCAGGTCGGCGCGGGCGCAGTCGAGCTCGTTACGCAGCACGAGATGGTCGATCTGGTGGTGATCGACGGGCACGCCAAGGGCGTCATCACGCGCGACCTCGTCACCGGAAAGTTTCACCGCCACTCGGGAGATGCGGTCGTCCTGGCGACGGGCGGCTACGGAAATGTCTTTAACCTCTCGACCTACGCGCGCGGCTCAAATGCGACCGCGATCTGGCGCGCCTACAAGCGCGGCGCCTGCTTTGCGAATCCATGCTACACGCAGATCCACCCGACCTGCATCCCCGTCTCGGGCGACTACCAGTCGAAGCTCACGCTGATGTCGGAATCGCTGCGCAACGACGGCCGGATCTGGGTTCCGAAAAACGCCGCCGACTGCAAAAAGAACCCCAACGAAATCCCCGAAGAAGACCGCGACTACTATCTGGAGCGCATCTATCCCTCATTCGGCAACCTCGCCCCGCGCGACGTGTCTTCGCGAGCGGCCATGCGTATGTGCGACGAAGGGCGCGGCGTCGGCGAGTCGGGCCTTGGCGTGTACCTCGACTTTGCCGATGCGATCCAGCGTTACGGCCGCCAGGCGGCGGCGCGTGCGAATATCGAGAGTCCCACGGCCGCGCAGGTGCTCCATTTCGGCGAAGCCGCGGTGAAGGAACGCTATGGAAACCTCTTCGACATTTATAAGGAGATCACCGACGAGGATGCCTACAAGCAGCCCATGCGCATCTACCCGGCGGTGCACTACACGATGGGCGGCCTGTGGGTGGACTACAACTTGATGTCCAACCTGCCCGGACTCTTCGTCCTCGGTGAGGCCAACTTTTCCGATCACGGCGCCAACCGGCTCGGCGCCTCGGCGCTCATGCAGGGCCTCTCCGACGGCTACTTCGTCTTGCCCAATACGATCAACGGCTACCTCGCCGGTCAGAAGCCGAACAACAAGCCCTCCACCGATGCGCCCGAGTTTGCCGAGGCGCAGGAGCGCAGCGAGGCGGTCATCCGCCGCCTGATGTCGGTCAAGGGCAAGGAGCCGGTGAACCACTACCACAAGCGGCTGGGCCTGATCATGTGGAAGCGCTGCGGCATGGCCCGCACGCGCGAGGGCCTCCAAAAAGGCATCGAAGAAATCCAGGCCCTGCGCGAAGAGTTCTGGGCGGGCGTAAACGTCCCGGGCTCGGCGGATAACATGAACCAGGCGCTGGAGCGCGCGAACCGCGTGGCCGACTTCATGGAGCTCGGCGAGCTCATGTGCCGCGACGCGCTCAGCCGCGAGGAAAGCTGCGGCGGCCACTTCCGCGAGGAGTACCAGTATCCCGACGGCGAGTGCCTGCGCGACGACGAGAACTTTGCCCATGTCGCGGCCTGGGAGTACCAGGGCGACGGCGTGGAGCCGCTGCGCAATGTCGAGCCGCTCAACTACGAATTCGTCAAGATGAGCGTGCGATCCTACAAGTAGCGCGCGCGCCGCTCACTACGCTGCGCCCCAACTGCTCGCACTCCGTTCTTCCTTCTCTTTGCCAATAACCCACGCTTCCAATGGCCGCGGACACCACTCCCACCTCCAGCAAGAATATCTCCGTCACGCTGCAAATCTGGCGCCAGGCCGCGGCAGACCAGCCGGGCAAATTCGTCGAGTACAAGGCGACGAACTGTAACCCGAACATGTCGTTCCTCGAAATGCTCGACGTGGTAAACGACGACCTGGAGCGCCGTGGCGAAGACCCGATCGCCTTTGCGCACGATTGCCGCGAGGGCATTTGCGGGACCTGCTCGCTGGTCATCGACGGCAAGCCGCACGGCCCGCACGAGGGCATCGCCTCCTGCCAGACCTACATGCGCAGTTTTGAGGATGGCGCGGTCATCACGGTGGAGCCTTATCGCGCAAAGCCCTTTCCCGTCATAAAAGACCTGATCACCGATCGCTCGGCCTTTGACAAAATCCAGCAAGCGGGCGGCTTCATCAGCATCCGCACAGGTGCCGCGCAGGATGCCAACGCGCTTCCGATCCCCAAGCAGGACGCCGACCTCGCGATGGATGCAGCGGCCTGCATCGGCTGCGGCGCCTGTGTGGCGGCCTGCAAAAACGCGTCGGCCATGCTCTTCGTCTCGGCCAAGGTTTCGCAGTTCGCGCTCCTGCCACAGGGGCAGCCCGAGCGCGACACGCGCGTGCTCAACATGGTCGCCAAGATGGACGAGCTCGGCTTTGGCAACTGCACCAACCAATACGAGTGTTCGGCAGCCTGCCCAAAGCTCATCTCGCACGATTTTATTGGCCGGATGAATCGCGATTATATCGCCGCCACCTTCCGCGCCGCTTGCAAAGACAAGGCCGCCGGGGCAGACGGCGGAGCCTGAGCATAATAAACGAGTAGAAGTCTCCACTACGCGTGGGGCGGGGGACGGTGTCCCCTGCCATTTACTGTGCGGCTTGCGTGCCGTGCGTTCCGCACGACAGACAAGCCGCACAGTTGAATGAGCCTGACCTTCGGTCAGGCGGGAGTTTACCCCGTCAACTTTTTCGCGCGCCCAAATGGGTATGCGCCTCATCCGCAATTTTGGCTCCATCTCCTGTCGCAACGCGACAGGGATAGGTTCCTTAAATTTGCGATTTTGTTCGGGCGCACCGCGCACGGGCAAAATCGCAAATTGAATGGAAGTGGCGACCCGCCACCGCTCCACGCGCAGTGGCCTTCCCTGCGAAAAGCGCGAATGCCCTCTTGCCGTGGGCGGCGGTGGAACTTGAGATTTGCGCCATGACTTTACTGCGTCCCCTGCGTTTCCTCTCGATCTTCGCCCTCCTCGGTTGCCTCGTTTTCAGTGGCTGCCAGACGCGCTACAAGATCAGCGGGATCGCGATTGCGCTAAACGATATCCAGCCGACTGCGGCGAGCACGGCGACAGGCAACCACAGGCGCGCGGTGATGACGCTGCGCTTCTTTAACGACAACATCATGCCGGTGGCTTTCGCTGAGACCACGCACAAACTCTACCTCAATGGCAGCCTGATTGGTGCGAGCACCAACACTCAGGCTCTCGGGATCCCGCCGGCCGGGAACACGGATCGGGAAGTGTTTATCGAGATCGATAAACCCCAGGTCTTGCGCCAGCTCGCCGATGCCGGGGAGCGCATAGTCGAGTACCGGCTCGTGAGCACCGTGCGCTACCGCGTGGGAAATGAGTCCGAGCGGATCCCTGTACAATCACGCGGCCAGGTGGATATCAGCGCACTGCTGAGATAGGCAGGGGAGCTGACTAAATTAAAAGAGCCCTTGGCCCTCAGAATACCGAGAGGGCCTTGGCACTCTCGATGGCGATCCAGGCGCAGCCGAGCACGAGGGCCGTTACGGCGAGATTGCGCAGCCAGCGGCGGGTGCGCTCGATTCGCTCGTGGGAGTAGTTGCCCGGGCGCTGCCGGTTGTTTTGCGCCATGAAGCTTACGAAGCCCGGGTTGCGCAACGCGCGCCGCCGATCCTGCGCCAGCCCCATCCGGATGGCCGGTCGTCGCAGGAGGTTTATCAAGACGCGCAACACAGTGTGAGAAGCGCTAGGACGCGCCCGGGGGACGGCAATGTTAAAAGCCCGCCTTTTTATCATTATCCTGAAAAATCGTGCCCCCGCGCCGAAAGCCTGTTTAAGCCCTGCGGTATGAATTTTGCGGTCATCGGTGCAGGAGCTTGGGGTACGGCGTTTGCGATTCACCTGGCGCGAGCGGGGCAGGCTGTGCAGCTCGTGCCGCGTCGCGCCGAGCATGCTGAGCAGCTCCAGCGTTGCCGCGAAAATGCGGACTACCTGCCGGGGATTGCTCTGCCGGAAAACGTGGGCGTCACGGCTGAGCTCGCCCCGGCTGTGGCCGGTGCCGAAGTGCTGCTGCTCGCCTGCCCGTCGCAGGCCTTGCGAGAAACCGCGCAACGAGTGCGGGCCGCGCTGGCAAGGGCTCAATCGGGTGGCGAAGCGGGGCGCAGTGGCGGCGACGCTCCGCTCCAAGCTGCGCCCGGGGTTCCTCCGCCGCGGCTCGTGCTCAGCCTCGCCAAGGGGCTTGAGGTTGGCAGTCACAAGCGCCCTTGCGAAGTGATCGCGGAGTGCTTGCCCGATTGCACGGTGGGCGCATTGACCGGCCCGACCAATGCGGCGGAGGTCGCGCGCGGGCAGCCTGCGGCGATGCTGCTGGCCTGTGCGCCCACGCGTGAGTCGCTCACTCCGGTGCAAGCCGCGTTGAGCAGCGAGCGTCTGCGCGTGTACACGAGTGCCGACCTCGTCGGTGCCGAGCTCGGCGGTTGCCTGAAGAATATCTACGCCATTGCTGCGGGCTGCTGCGATGGGCTGCGCCTCGGCGATAACGCGCGCGCCGCCCTGCTGACCCGTGCGCTGGCAGAGATGCTGCGCGTGGGCGTGGCCCTCGGCGCACAGGCGGAGACTTTTTACGGGCTCAGCGGTTTCGGTGATCTGGTGGCGACCTGCCACGGCGCGTGGAGCCGCAACCGCCAGTTTGGCGAGCAACTGGGCGCAGGCGCGCGCGCCGCCGATCTGCTCGCGGGGCGCCGCAGCGTGGTCGAGGGCTATAAAACCACGCAGTCCTTTGCCGGGCTTTGCGCCGCGCGTGGCATTGATGCGCCGATCTTGCGCGAGATGTACGCGATCCTCTTTGAGGGCAAAGCGCCCGCTGCCGCCCTCTCCGCCCTCATGACCCGCGAGCTCAAACAGGAGGGCGGCGACGCGTAGGTTTTTCTCAAAAAATTCGCGGTCCTGGTGACCAAGGCTTTGTCTCTTTGCTACCTTATCGCCTCACTTCCTCCCCATGAATGCTTTCCCCAAAAAAATCCTCCTCCTCATCGTACTGTTTTTCTGCGCGGCCGAGCTTTGCTTCTTTTTGGTGCTCACCTCAGACAAAAAATCTGACGCCTCAGTTTCGGCACGTGATTTCGCTGCCGAAGAGGTGAACCGCGCGCTCGTGCTCCGGTTTTACGAGCAGTTTTTCAACGAGCACCAGACCGCTGAGGCCGCCCGCTTGCTCGCCGAAGACTACCGGCAGCACAACCCGACGGTGCCCGATGGCCGCGCGCCGGTGGTCGGCTACTTCACGCAGTTTTTTAAGGACAACCCGCAATCGCGCGCACGGATCGTGCGCAGCGCGACGGATGGCGACCTCGTTTACCTGCACATCCACTCGACGAACGGGCCTGCGGATCGCGGCGTCGCCGTGGTCGATATTTTTCGCGTGAAGGACGGGCTCATCGTCGAGCATTGGGATGTGATCCAGCCCGTCCCGGCGGAGTCGGCCAACTCGAACACCATGTTCTGACCTTGGCTCCTGGGAGCGGGAGGGCGGCCCTACGCGTGGGGCGGGAGCCTCGGGCTCTTTTATTTGGCCGCAGCGTCGTTGCCGCTGCGCGCATGCTGCACCCACTTACTGTGCCGCTTGTGTGTCGGGCAGAAGGCCCGACACACAAGCGGCACAGTAGAAGGGGCCCGACCTCCGTTTGGACGGAGAACCGATGGGTAACCCGTTTGGGCAATTTTTGGAGTTAACGAATAAACGCTAGCCGGACGCGGCCCAACAAGGGCGCGCCCATAAAAAGGGTCGAAGACCCTGTCGCGAAGCGACAGGGAGGCTAATTTGGGAATCGTGTTCCGCCGCGTAGCGGCGGGGCCGATTCCCAAATTGAGTGGAAGTGGTCACCGTCCCCCGCCCCACGCGGAGTGGGAGTCTGCCCGTGCCAGAACCTCAGGCGGCCTTTTCCTGCTCGCTGTCGAGGTCGAAACCGTGTGGCAGCGCGGGCTCAAACACGGCCAATGCGCTTTGCTCGCGCAAGGTGAGCTCTCGCGAGAGCTGCGCGAAGAACACGTCGCGCCGTTCGCGCGCGGTTTCGAGGCTTTTGGTGCCCAGTGAGCGCCGGATACGCTCTTTGGTGAAAGGCGTGGGGTGCGTCGTGTAGTGCAGGAACCAGGTCCCGTGGTTGTTCCACAGGTGGTGGTTGGGATTGTCGGTGCTGCGTCGCAGTCCCGGGAGCGCGTCGGGTGTTGTTGGTGTTGTGATCATAATGCGTGATACTTGCGGGTTTGTTCGAGTGGGGGATCACGCATCAGGTTTCAAAAAAAGCCGACCGTATGACAGGGCATCAGGTCGGCTTCTTCAGGAGCGTTCTTGGTTCGCCTTCTCCTTGGGGGGGAGAGGGGGCGCACATCCGGGCTTTCACCCGATCCACCGTGGCCGCTCCCGGCCCGGTTGGCGGAGCTGATCATTTTCCTTTGGGGGGAAAGCGACCAACTCATTCCTGATGCAAGCCGCCGACAGTGTAAGGGCGCTCCGCGCTGTCTAGCGTTTTCCCGATTTATGACGCACAAGCCAAAATGCGGCGCAGCCGACGGGCGTAGTGAAAGGGAAGGGCCGTCCAACGATTTCCACCGCCCTGCCCGCGCCCGCGCGCCCTTCATGGTTGGGCATCTTCCAGGTAGAGTTGGTATTCCATGTAGCGGTGTTGGCTCCCGCTCTGGGCTTCGGCGTGCACGATCCAGTTGGCGTGTGCGGGGTGCTCGTAGGGCAGCAGGTAGTGCAGCGCGAGCAGCGCATCAAGCCGCTGGGTATTCTGGCGGTCGAAGCGTTGGTAGGTTCTGAGGTCTTCGCGGATCTGGCGGGGGAGCTCGGCATCGATTGTTTCGGCAAAGCCGCGCAGGTCGGGCTGCGGCCCGATCACCTTGTGGATGTGCCGCTGGATGAGGTTTACGATGTTGTGACTGCCGAGAAAATTATCGACGCGGAAGCCCGGGATTTCGCCTTCGGTTTGCGCGGCCATGAGCTGGAGCCCTTCGGGCACGGGGACGTCGATAATCGCAGAGAGGCGTTTGCTGATGTTGGCGAACTCGGTGGCGATTGGCTGGCTGGTTAGAAACCTCAGGAAATCGATTGCGACCTCGGGATGCGGGCTTGTGCGAATGACGCCCAGTGCGGCGGTGGTTTTAACCGGCTCAGCAGCCTGCCCGAGTGTGAAGCGTCCGTATCGGGGATCGTTTGTCGAGGGCATCGGCAGAGTGCTGACGACGGTCTCAAAGGGCACCCGGTCGATCAGTACCGCATAATCCCAACTGCCGGCGACGAGCATCACGCTGCGCTGCTGGAGATAGGTGGCGATGGCATCCTCCGGGGCAAACTGTTGAAACCCGGGGCTCAGGAGCTGCGATACTTCGTGCATCAGCTCCAGACTGCTCACGAACTCGGGAGTCTCGCTGTAGGTGAAAACCCCATCGTACATCGGGCGATAGAGCCCCCAAGGCATCATGTGAAAGCTGTACTCGGTGAGGAATTTTTGCGTCTGCGAGGCGACGATGCGGTCGAAGGTGTACTCGGCGTAGGGCTTGCAACTGGCAATCGGGATGAGGCGCTTACCGGTGCGCTGGTTGTAGTTGCGGATCTTTTGGCCAAGCGCGTAGAGATCGGCGTACTCGCGGGGGAGCGCATCGCTGCCGGTGATTTCGCGCAGCATATCGCGGTTGATATAGAGCCGCAGCGAAGTGGTTTGCAGCATGACGCCGAAAACTTCGTCGGGCGCAGTCCAGCGCATGCGGTCGCTGATGCCTGTGAGCCCGTCGAAAAAGGTGTCCCGCCAAGCGACTCCTTCGAGGCTCGTGCCTGCGTTGTAGGGATTGGGCGCGGTGACCAAATCCGTCAGCGGCAGGAAGAACTGGGTGATCTCTATCTCGGTCCCCGCCAGCGGCATGATGTCGGGGGCGGTACCGCCGACGAGCTGTGTGCGCGACCAAGCGGGGTAGATCCGCTGGGGGATCGGCGTCTGCACGATCCGCACTCCGGGGTGGAGTGCTTGGTAGGCTTTGATCGCAGCCTCGAAGGCTTCGCGCATGCCCGTGTGGAGTTCGGAGTGGCCGATGCGGATTTCGATCTGGTCGCTGGCTAGCTCCTGGATGTTGCGCGAGGCGACTGTCCAGAAGGAGGCGAGGAGCGCGAGGGTGAGAATGCCGGTGCCGATCCTGTTGCGCAGTGTTTTGACGTTTCTCATGGGGCGGGGCTGAGTGTTCGCAGAGCTCTGGCTGTGGGGAACGAGGGGTGATGGCGGGCGGGTTACTCGTTTTTACCCGGCTGCGCGGCGCTGGGCTCCTCCTGCTCGAGCTCGCGTGCGATTCGTAGCGACGTGTGCGCGCGTATGTCGCGCGGTGCGGCTTGCGCAAAAGCGCGGTAGTGCTCAGCAGCCAGTTTGGGCAGGCCGATTTTGCGGGCGACCCAACCGATCCTCAGGTGGATACTGTGATCGGTGGATCCTTGTGCGAGCGATGTAGCGAGATGCCGCAGCACTGCGTCCCAGTCGCCCAGCTTGTCCGAGTAGAGCCCTACGGCCAGCGTGTGTAGCATGAGACGGGCATACTGGCTTTTCACCGATGGGAGTATCGCCTCCAGCTCCTCTGCAACCGC
This sequence comes from Cephaloticoccus primus, assembly GCF_001580015.1. Classification (GTDB taxonomy): domain Bacteria; phylum Verrucomicrobiota; class Verrucomicrobiia; order Opitutales; family Opitutaceae; genus Cephaloticoccus; species Cephaloticoccus primus. Next base: position 45,218 of record NZ_LSZQ01000030.1, on the reverse strand, counting down.
CTCGGGCTCGGTGGCGGAGTGTTGCCAATACGCGAGCATCATCAACTGCACCGCGGCTTGATCGGCGAGAGTGTGCTCGGGGTATTCGCTGCGGAGCTGCTCGTAAAACGCGCGTGCGCTCTCGAACTGCACGGGCTCCACATGGTCGTGATCAATGCGCCCGAGTAAGAGCAGCGCCAGGGGGCGATACTCTGCTTCGCTGGCAGGGGTTTCGTTGACCACATTTATGAGCGTGGCTCGGGCCTTGCGGACGTTGCCCCGCGTCATCGGGTCGCGCGTTAGCAGTGCCGCCGCATGGGCCACCGCGATTCGCCTGTCGTCGGGGTTGGCCGCGTGAAGCCGCTCGAACTTCTTCGAGGCTGCCGTATAGCGCGTGCGAAGCACATCCTCCCACGGATCGTCGAGGCTCGGGGCACCCGCAGCGAGTGGAGCCCCGCCCACTTGCAACGCCAAAAGTATAACAACAGGTATTGCTAAAATCAGGCAGAGCCGGCGACACGCACCTCGTGCCGGCACCAACATGGTGCTGAGGAAAAACAGGGACATGGGGCACACAAACAGGGGGGCGAAAAAAGGGGGGGCTCCCTCACCGATAACCAAGGTTGAAGCGACCTCACGATGTCGCCCTGCGCCTGCACATCAAGCTGCCAGCCCAAATCTTCCGAGGGGGCTTATGAGCCGTCGCTTGTGCTGTCGTGCACCTCCCCGGAAAAGGAGCGGGGCTCACTCGTCGTCAAAGCCCAGGAGGGCGATTTTCCAGTCGTGGGCGCGGGTCAGGATGGCGGGCTTATCCAGGAGGATGACGCTGCCTGACTTGAGGGCGGCGGCGTGGATGCCGGCTTCGCGCATGACGTCGAGGGTGTGCAGGCCGAAGCAGGGCACGTCGAAGCGGTAGTCTTGCGCGGGTTTTACGGTTTTCACGAAGAGGGCGTCTTCGGTCTTGAACTGGCCTGCGCGGCGGAGCATTTCGTCGGTCCCTTCAAAGGCTTCGACAGCGAGGACGGTGCCTTTGCGCACGACGCAGCCTTGGCCGATGTCGAGCCGCGCGCATTCGCGAGCGATTGCGATTCCGTGTGCGAGATATTCGTCGGGGATCGGGAATTTGCCGCCCGTCATGTTCCCTGCCGTTGGCAGGTGTGCGTCGAGAAAGCTGCGCGCATCGAGCATGGCGATGCCGAGTTTTTCGATTTCGGCGGCGATTGCGCCAAAGATGGTTTCGGCGTTTCGGCGCTTGAGCGAGAAGAGGAGCTGGGCGGCTTTGAAGTCGGGGTGCAGCCCTTTGAAGAGGCGGCGCGGGGTGATCTGGCCGGCCATGAGTGCCGAGCCGCAGCCGAAGCGCGTGAGGGTTTTAAGGAGTTTGCCGAGCTGGCCGACGAGGATGGTCTCGCGTTCGTTTTCGGGGAAGAGTGCGAGGAGTTCGGCAGAGGTCTCGCCTTCAAAGGCAATGAGCCGGACGGGGACGCCGCTGTCGCGGGCGGCTTGTGCGACGAGGAGGGGGTACTGCCCTTTGCCCGCGATCAGCCCAAGCGGACGGCTCGGATCGAAGTCTCTGGGCAAAAAAGCGGAGGCAGGCATCACGCTCACACGTTTAGCAGGTCTGCGGGCCGGTGAGGCAGCTCTTTTTGAAGCGAAATAGTTTCATACTCCGGAGCGAAAACTGCCACTGCGCGTGGGGCGGTGGCGTGGCGCCACGTGCCATTGAATTTGGGAATCGTGTTCCGCCGCGTAGCGACGGGGCCGATTCCCAAATTGGCCTCCCTGTCGCTTCGCGACAGGCGAGGAGCCCCAAAGCGCGAACGAGGGCGAAATCCCGTTTGGGCGGATTCTTTGGGTAGAGGATTAATCCTTTCGCCCGACTATCTGACAGCTAGGCGGCGACTGCCGGTTCCGCCGCGGGTGCGGCTTCCGGGGCGCGGGCTGGCTCACGGTCGAGCTCACCACGGGCTGGCTCGACGTTGGTGTATTTGCCGTAGCTGCGGTAGTAGCGGTAGTTGGAGTAGTACTCGACGCGGCGCGGCGCGAGGCCGTTGAGGATGACGCCGAGGATCTCCGTCTTCGCGTTGCGCAGGGCGCGCATGTAGAGCTGGATGTGCTTGCGGTGGGCGCGGTTGAAGCGGCAGACGTAGGCGACTTCGTCCACGCGCTCGGCTATGAGGAGCCCGTCGGTTACGGCACCAAGCGGCGGCGAGTCGATGACGATGAGGTCGTAGTATCGGCCGAGTTTTTTAAGCAGGTCGCCAAAGAGATCGGATTCGAGGAGCTCGGTGGGGCGGCGCGAGCGCCCGCCGGAGCGCAGCAGCGAGAGGTTTTCGTTCAGCTTGACGATACCGAGGGTCGGATCGGTGGACAGGTCGGTATCGAGGCTGGCGCCGGATTCGTAGAAGGGGATCAGGCCGCTGGTGTTGGCGAGGTCGAAGCGGCGGTGGAGCATGGGGCGGCGCAAGTCGCAGTCGACGAGCAGCGTGCGCTTGCCGTGGCGGGCGAAGCTGGCGGCGAGGTTGGCGGAGACGAGGGTCTTGCCTTCGCCCGGGATGGTACTGGTGACGAGCATCGCCTTCGGGTAATCAACGAGGCTGTGCGTCTTGGCCGCGCTGTAGATGCCCGTGAATGCTTCGACGGCTGTCGGGTTCGTATCTTTGAGCAGCAGCGTGTATTTATCCTCGTCCTTGACGTTGTTAAGGTCGGGGACGATGCCGAGCAGGCTTGTGTTGAGGAAGTTCTCGATGTCCCAGGCGCTCTTGATCCGGTCGTCGATGAAATCGAGGCCGAAGGCCGTGCCGAAGAAGACGACCAGGAACATCATCACACACACGCGGATGATTTTCGGGAAATTGGGGGTGTAGGGGTGGCTGGCGACTTGCGCGCGGTCGAGGAGCCGGATCGGTACTTTTTCCAGATACTTGGTGGTAGTGGTTTGGTTAAGCCGGTCGAGGATCTGCATGTAGTTTGAGCGGGCGACGAGGGCTTCGTTCTGGAGGCTCTCGAAGTCGACGCGCATGTTGCGCAGGTTGAGCGCTTCCTGCTCGGCGGCGGTGTACTCGGTTTCGAGCTGGGAGATGGTTTTGTTTACCTCGGTCAGGCTCGCGTGGAGATCGGCGATGGCGCCCTGGACGGCGAAGTCGAGGTGCTCCTGGGTCGTGATGATGGCGTTGGTGGTCTCGATCATCCGCGGGTGCCGCTCCAGATAGCGCTCGGCGAGGCGGGCTTGCTCTTGCAGTAGTGTGCTGAGCTGGGTGCGCAGCGGGGCGACGGTGCCGTAGCTTCCGATATAGGTGATTTCGAGGAGGTTGTCCCCGGATTCCTGATAGTCGGCGACTTGCTTGGCGATCGACTCGACCTCGAGGAGTCGCAGGCGCGCTGCGGTGAGGGCTCCGTTGATCGTGAGGAGCCGGTTGTCGACGATGCTGGTACTGCTATCGAGCGAGATCAGGTTATTCTTCTCCATGTACTCCTGCTGCTTCTGGGCCTTGGCTTCGGACTCCAGGCGGAGCTGCTCGGCGCGTTCGTGGAGAAAATCGAGCGCGGTATCGTTTACACCGCTGATGTTATCGAGCAGGTAGCTGAGAAACTGGTCGACGTGCCGCTGCGCGAGGATGGCTGCGGCCTCGGGGTCCTGATGGCCGACGGTGAGCCGCAGGATGAAGCTGTTGCGCACGGGGTCGATGCTCAGGAGCCCAAGCATCGCAGCGAGGGGAGGGAGCGGCTCGCCGGGAGGCTGCGATTTCAGGTAGGGGCGCTGGATGATCGCGATCTCCTCGGGTGTGAGTGACTCAAGGACGCGGGTGCGGACGCGATTACTGGTGAGCTGGTGAATGTAGGTGTTGAGGTCGATCTCGTTGCGGATCGAGGCATCGACGACGCCTTGGGTAGTGACGATGGTCTCGGGCCGCTCGAACTGGATGATCGCCGTGCTGGCGTACATGGGCGTTTGCCGCGCCTGGTAGTAGCCGATGCCCAGCGCGACGAGCAGGGCCAGCGGCAGGGCGATCCAGAAACGCTCGCGCAGGATGACGTAGTAGTCGCGCAGCGAGCGGCTCTGCCCGGCGGGCATATTGGGGTCAGTAGAGGCACCCGCGCCCAAGGGAGTGGATGGGGGCGGCATGCCAGCGGCAGGTTCAGCCATAGGTCAGATAATGCGTTCGGGGACGTAGACGATATCGCCCGGGAGCAGGACGAGGGCGTTATCCTCGGTGCTCGCTCGGGAGCGACCGCGGATCAGGCTGGCTACATCGACAGTGAAAATTTGGCGAGTACCGTCGGAATTAACTCGGGTGACGGTGACTGCGGTGCCGCGTGCGACATCGGTGAAGCCGCCCGCACGGGTGACGAGTTCGACGAGGGTTAGCGGGTGCTCAACCGGGATCGGGTAGCGGCCCGGTGAGCGTACCTGGCCCTGTATGGAGACTTCGCGCGGCGCGTAATCGACGATCGAGATGGTGATCTGCGGGTCGCGCAGGTAGCGCTCGTTTTGGTACGCGGTGGCGATGGCGCGCTCGGCTTCGGGGATGGTGAGGCCACTGATCCGGATCTGCCCGAGGAGGGGCAGGTTTACCATCCCGCTGGCATCGATGCGCGCGGTGATTTCCAGGTCGGGCTCCTGAAAGACGACCACGCGCAAGCTGTCGTTGGTCGCGATCCGGTAGGTTTGAGCGGTGGAGGGCTGGGCGGGACCTCCGTGCTGCCTTTGCCTGGATTGTCCGTGGACGATCAGGCTGCTGGCCAGGAGGGCCAGCAGGCAGCAGAGTGCTTTGATGCAGGGGAGGCGTTTCACCGTTTGTCCTCAGGTTAGGGCGATTAGAAGCGGCTCGATGCGTAGAGGCTGATCGAGTTGCGCTCGTAGTCGGAGATCGAGGTGTTCGACCAGTTACGGAAGTAGGAGTAGTCGAGGTTTACCCTCAGGAGATCGCCATAGACGCTGTAAGAGCCACCGATGCTGGCGCCGAAGAACTCGTCCTTGCGGCCCCCACCTGCAGCACCGAGGAAGCGCGACTCACCACCATTGATGCCGGTGTGGGCGGAGAAGCGGGCCCCAAGCGAGTAGTTGAGCGAGGCACCTGCACTGAGCGTGTCGGTGTGGATGTTGGTCGAGGCGACGCTGAAGTCCTTCGACAGGCTAAAGTTGGCGCCCAGTCGCTGGGAGATTTTCCAATCCGCCGAGCCCGAGACAGTCATGCTGCTGTGCGAGCCCTGGCTAGCCTTGGTGTTGTCGCGGTTTTGATAACCGAGTCTCAGGTTACCCGTGAGCTTGGGGAGGATTTTCCCGTTAATCCCCACGAGGAAGGCGTGGTCGTAGTAGGAGTCGTGCGCGCTGGTCTCACCGTAGCGGCCACGATAACCTGCGGTGAGGTTGGTCTGATCGGTGTAGGCGTAGGAGAGGTCGGCGTTCCAGTTGGTGACGCGGTCGTTGACGATATAGTTAGGCGCGTTTTGGAAGCGGCGCTCGGAGAAGCCAGCCCCGCCAGTGAGCGAGTAGCGCGAGATGATCGGGTAGCGCAGGTTGAGCTGCGCGTCGTAGGCCCAAGACTGGTTCCGAATGTTGGCCGCCGAGTCCGCGCGGTTTTGGCGCTGCGCGCTCAGCGAGAGCGAGCCGGTGGTGCGGCCACCGGTCTTGGTGGCGTTAAACCTGAAGGCCGGATTCTCGAAGTTCTCGCTCGTCTGATCGTTAAACCGGCTGATGTTCACTGTGGCCGAGGCATCCAGGTTGATGAGCCCAGCGCGGCGGGCGAGGTTGAGGCTCGTGTTGGCGAACCAGATGTGGTCGCTCCTTGAGGCCGAGCTTGAGTCAATATTGGAGTCCCAGGTCATGCCTGTGGACAGGTTAACAAAGAGGCTGTTTTGCCCCTCGTTAAAAGTCACGAGGCTGTAGCCCGGATTGGCAAACAGGCCAAGTAGTGCTGCTGGCACCAGGAATTTGGAGGAGGTGATTTTCATCATCTATTTAAGGAGTCAGGTACTAGGTGTTCGGTCTCTTGCTAAAAAGAAGCGGGTGGAAGCAGGGGCGTACTTAAGAGTGGCTTTGTTTAAGAGAGAGTGCGGCTACGCGAGCGGAGATGAGGGGCAGGGAGCGGCCCCATCTCCTGCACGCGTTGCCGAAGAGGCGATTTCAGGGAATCGCTGCCGGGCTGACGGTGCTCGGAGGAGGCTGCACGGTCGTAGGTGGGGTGCCGCCGCCACCGCCACCGGGGCCGCCACCGCCCGTGCCCGGGGTTGTGGGCACACCGATGATTCCATCGCCGGGGCCTTCCGCCTGGTCAGGCGTGGTGATGATGTCGCCGGGGGCATCGAAGTAGACGCTGCGGCGCGCGAGACAGGCGATTGTGACGATGCCTTCCATCTCGCTGAGGTCGCGGCCACTCAGCTTGGTGAGGGTGGGCTCGCCGCCATCGGCGGGAAAAAAGATCTTTTCGTGGATGTTGAGATCACGGCCTTGCCCCGCGTAGTAAACCTTTCCGGCCTGCGCGCTGGCATCGCCGCCGACCAGCGTGACCCAAGTGCCCTCGCGATTACGCTCGAAGACGAGCTTCCCGTCGGGGATGCGGACGACGGCCTCGTCTGTCACGATTTCAAGCAGGGAGTCCGGCAAAAGTCGGCTGGTGCAAACACCGAGCACGCCGCTCTCGTGATAAATCTGGATGTTGGAGACGGAAGGCTCGGCGATCAGGTCGCCGCGCTCGCCGACAAAGGGCTCTTGGGCGGCACGCGTGATACTGAAGCGTCCGTCTTCGTTGAGAAACAGGCCGGTGCCGTTGGAGATTACCAAAGTGGTGGTGGACGCCTCTTCGGTGTAAACGGTCGAGCCTTCGGCGATATGGACTTCACGCGCGCTGAGCGGGGTGATTACACCATGGTTTTCCAAGTAGGCCTCTCCGTCGACCTCGACGGCGTAGAGTTTACTGATGAGATTATCTGCGAGCGATCCAGTCACATCGCCCGAAGGGCCATAAAATACTGGAGTTTGGGCTTGGGCGGTGGCTGTGCCGAGCGCCGCAACGAGGGCCGCGAGTGCGAGACCGAGCCGTGGTTTTAAGTGTGTAGCCATGATGTTTTGTGCGAGTTAGGACTGCGTATGGAGGAGAGTAGTTTTGGTTGGGTATTGCCTCGGCAAAAAATTACGAGTGCGTACCACACGGTATAGCGAGCTTTTTACTAAGTATTTGTACTACTGAGCGACAAGGTTAACGATCTTATTAGGGACGAAGATAACGCGGCGGATGGTTTTCCCCTCCAGTTGGGCGGCGACTTTCGGGTGAGCCCTGGCTTGGGCGAGTGCTTCGTCTTGCGAGCAATTTTTTGGGAGGAGTGCGTCGCCGCGGTGCTTGCCGTTTACCTGAAAAACGAGGCGGCATTCATCGCGCTCCAGCCACTGCGGATCGTAATCGGGCCAGGGCGCAGTGCCGATGGAGCCGCTCTCGCCGAGCCGCGACCACAGTTCTTCGCAAAAATGCGGGGCGAAAGGAGCGAGGATTTGCAGGAAACGTTTGATCGAGTCGCGGCTGATGTGCTCGGCCTTCTGAATGGCGTTGGCGCAGATCATCATTTGCGAAATCGCGGTGTTGTAGCGCAGCGCGGCGATGTCGTCGCCGACTTTGCGAATCGTCTCGTGCAGCGTGCGCAGGAGCGGCTCGGAGTCAGGCTGCGAATCGTCGATCTTCGCGCTGAGCTGCCCTTCTGAGTCGAGGCACTCGCGCCAGATTTTTTGCAGGAAGCGGTATACGCCTTCGATGCCGCGCGGGCTCCAGGGCTTCATGGCTTCGAGCGGCCCGAGGAACATCAGGTACAGCCGCAGTGTATCCGCGCCATAGCGGGCGATAATGTCGTCTGGATTGGCCACGTTGCCGCGGCTCTTGGACATTTTTTCGCCGTCCTCGCCGAGGATCAGCCCTTGGTGAAAGAGGCGCTTGAAAGGCTCGTCGGTCGGGACCACCCCGAGGTCGTAGAGCACCTTGTGCCAGAAGCGCGCGTAGAGCAGGTGCAGGACGGCGTGCTCGGCGCCGCCGACGTAGAGGTCGGGCGTGCCCCAGTAGCGCAGCGCCTCGGGCGAGGCGAGTTCTTGGGCATTTTGCGGGTCGAGGTAGCGCAGGTAGTACCAGCACGAGCCCGCCCACTGCGGCATGGTGTTGGTCTCGCGGCGGGCGCGCACCCAGTGCGGCGCGGGGCGGGGCTGGCTCGCGGGAACGGCGGCCCCGCTGTGCGGCTCGTGCCAGATCTCCAGCCAATCGGTCACGGCGGCCAGCGGGCTTTCGCCTGTGCCGGTGGGCTCGTAGCTCTGCACTTTGGGGAGCTCCAGCGGGAGTGCTGAGGTGGGGATGGGGAGGGCGAAGCGTTCTTCGCCGTCAAAAATCGCGGCTACGGGCGCGGGCGGGGTGGGCAGGGCGACGCCGTTTTCCCGCGCATGCGCCAGTGCGCCGTGATAATCGGCCTCGCTTACCCAAACGATGGGGAAGGGCTCACCCCAGTAGCGCTGGCGCGAGAAGAGCCAGTCGCGCAACTTGTACTGCGCAGTGGCCTTGCCGCGGCCTTCGGCGGCGAAACGCTTCTGGAGCGCGGCGGCGGCCTCGGCGGGCGAGAGCCCGTCGCACTCGCCCGAGTTGATCAAGCGCAGCCCGTCTCCGTTTTCGCAAAACGGGAGCTCGGTCACGGCTTCCGGCGGCTCGCTCGCCGCGCTGCCGTCGCCGCCTGCCTGCGCCGCTGCGTTTTTCGCCCCGGTGGGCGGGAGGGCGGGAGGGCGCGCGATGACCTGGATGACTGGCAGCCCGAATTTTTGCGCAAACGCATAGTCGCGCTCGTCGTGCGCGGGCACGGCCATGATCGCGCCCGTGCCGTAGCTCGCGAGCACGTAGTCGGCGATCCAGATCGGGATGCGTTTTCCGGTGGCGGGATTAATCGCGTAGGAGCCGGTGAAAACGCCGGTCTTTTCCTTGGCGAGCTCGGCGCGTTCGAGGTCGCTCTTCGCGGCGGCGGCGCGCGTGTAGCTGCTGACGGCCTCGCGTTGCCCGGGCGTGGTGAGCTGCGCGGCGAGCGGGTGCTCGGGCGCGATGACCATGTAGGTCGCGCCGTAGAGCGTATCGACCCGCGTGGTGAAGATTCGCAGTCGCTGCCCGTCGAGCCCGTCGATGTCGAACTCGACCTCGGTGCCCTCGCTGCGGCCGATCCACGCGGCCTGCATCCGCTTGGTCGAGTCGGGCCAGTCGAGGTCTTTAAGTCCGGCGAGCAGCCGGTCGGCATAGTCGGTGATGCGCAGTACCCACTGGCGCAGCGGGCGGCGCTCGACCGGGTGCGAGCCGACCTCGGATTTGCCGTCGATCACCTCTTCGTTGGCGAGGACGGTACCGAGCGCCGGGCACCACCACACGGGCTTGTCCTCCACATAGGCCAGCCCGCGCTCAAAGAGTTTTAGCCAGATCCACTGCGTCCACCTGAAGTACTGCGGGTCAGTGGTATTGATCTCGCGCCCGAAGTCATACGACACACCGATCGAGCGGAGCTGGCGCTTGAAGGTCGCCACGTTTTCGCGGGTTACGTCGGCAGGGTGGCGGCCTGTTTTGACCGCGTAGTTTTCCGTGGGCAGCCCAAAGGCATCCCAGCCGATGGGGTAGAGCACGTTAAACCCCTGTGCGCGCTTAAACCGCGCCATGATGTCGGTGATGGCATAGTTTTCGCAGTGCCCGAGGTGCAGCCCGGCCCCCGAGGGGTAGGGGAACATGTCCAAGATATAAAACTTGGGCTTCGCGCGGGCGGCTGGTTCCCTGCCTTGCTGCTCATCTATCGTGCTGGCGCGAAAGCTCTCCTTTTCCCTCCAGAATGATTGCCACTTTGCTTCGATCTGCCGAAAGTCGTATTCTTTGCACTGAGACATAATATGAAACGGTCCACCGTGAATTATCCGCTTTTTGGGTCAATCTCCTTCCCCGCACGGGGGCCGCGCCAGCCTCGGGCAAGCGCTCCGAAGCGGGCTTTCGCTTCGGTGTTGCTGGCCGCATTTTGCACGCTTCTGGCGCTGCTGCCTGCGCGCTCCCCGGCGCAATCGCTCACCGAGCTTTGGCGCGAACGCAGTGCGAGCGTTGTAGCGGTCGAGTTTCGCATAGCGGGCACCGGCGGGGTGGCGTCTTCGGGAGAGGTTCAGGCCTTTGGCACCGTGATCGACGAGAGCGGGACGGTGATTTTCAGTACGGGCGCGATTGATCAACAGATGCCGCTCGATGCGCTCAGAGATTTTCGTATTTACCTGCCGGGCGGAGACACCGATGCGCCGATTCCGGCACGTTATCTCGGCTACGATGCCTTTACGGACTGGCATTTCGTACAGGTGGAGTCGCCGGGTGCGGCGGCCCTGCTCACCCCGATTACGCGTTTTCGTGCGCTGAGTTTTTACGACGGGCAGTCTTCGCGGCCCCAGGTGGCCGAAGAGCTTTGGGGCATCGGATTGCGCAAGAAAGATGAGGGCTTCGCGCCGTATTTTCTGAGTAGCCGTGTGTCTCTCGTCGCAGAAGTGCCCGAGGCCTTCGCCTTTGCCGCGCGTGAGGTAGCGGGCCCTGGCCTACCCGTTTTTAACGGCGCGGGGGATTTCGTGGGGCTGGGGCAGGGCGGTTTTGGCCAGGCTGCGCTCCAGTTCTCCGAGCGCGACCGCGACGGAATCCCCGTCGTGATGATCAATCCCGACGAGACTTCCGCTGTGCTCCTCGCCGAAGAGGTCTTGCCGCACTTGCGCACACGCATCCCCGCCAGTGCTTCGGCGCGCACGGCTGCCTGGGCCGGCTTTGAGCGGCTGCGGCCGGTTGATCGCGAGACTGCCGAGCGGCTCGGCCTCGGTAAACGGCCGGCCCTGACGGTGGGCGATGTCTTGCCCGACAGCCCGGCGCAAAAAGCGGGCATGCAGCCGGGCGATGTGGTCGTATCGATCAACAGCCGCGAGCTGCCCGCGATCCGCCCGCCGAGTCGGCTGGGCCGTTATCTGGAGCGCGAAGTCGCGCGTCGGGCGCCCGGGGATACGCTCTTTATCGAGGTCGTCCGCGAGCGTGCGGACGAGCCACGCATCTTGATCCTCACGCTCGAAAACGCGCCTTATTAACCACACCTCAAAATCGCGCGTGCGCAGCGGCGGCGTGCCTGCAAATCCTGCTCCCATGTTTACCGGTCTTGTAGAAGAAAAAGGACGGCTGCTCGCGTTTTCCCGTGCCGCGAGTGCTGAGGTCGATGCGAGCTCGGGCGCCGTGAGCGAAGGAAGTTGGCACCTGACACTCGCCGCCAGGCGTGTCCTGAGCGACGCGGCCCTGGGCGACAGTATCGCCGTCAACGGCTGCTGCCTGACCGTGGTGGCGATTGATCGCGACGCGGGGACGCTCACCTTCGACGTTTTGGAAGAAACGCGGCGGTTGACGAATTTTGCCGCGTTGAGCGGCGTGCCCGCTAGCGGCGCCAACGCGGGTGCGGGTGGCGAGCGACGGAACGGGCAGGGCGAGCGGGAGGAGCGGCACCTCAATCTTGAGCGCAGCTTGCGGGCCGATGCGCGGCTCGGCGGCCACTTCGTCACCGGCCACATTGACGGTGTGGGCCGGGTCGTGAGCCTGACCCGGCACGGCGCGGACTATCGTCTGGAAGTCAGCTTGCCCGAGGATGAGGCACAGCGCGGGCCCATCGTTCATAAGGGCTCAATCGCGATTGATGGCGTTTCGCTCACCGTGGCCGAAGTCGATGACGGGCGGCTGGCCGTGTGGCTGATCCCCACCACGCTGGCCGAGACCAATCTGGGCGAAAAGCGCCCGGGCGATCCGGTGAACCTCGAATACGATCTTTTGGGCAAATACGCGGCCAAGATCCTTGGCGATTCGCGGCGCGGCGTATCGGGAAGCTCTAGTGGGGCCGATGCGCAGGTGGTTGAGCTCGCTGCGCTCGACGGTGCTGATTTTGCGCAGGGCTAACACGCGCTGCGACGACGACTGCCGATGCGTGCCTCACTGACTGCGTTAACCGAGGAGCTCCGCCGCCTGAAGGCCAGCGGGCTGCGCGAAATCTCGGTCGCTCCCGAGAGTCTGGAGCGGCTGCGCGCCGCCGTGCGGAAGCGGAGGGCGAGTGCGCAGCCTGTCGTCTCCGAAGGCCAATCGGCGGCAAACCGTTCCGTCGGCGAGTTGCGCGGGGTAGCACGCCCCGAGCCGCGTCCAACTCGTGAATCCGCACCACTCGCCCACATGGAAAGCCGCCCTGCTGCCGTCGGCGCCGCTCCTGCCGCTCCCGCCTCGCCGCGCCCGAGCGCAGCGCGGCCTCAACTCGCGGCCGCACTTTCCCCACTCGAACCTGCGCCTGCGTTGAGTTCGCCGCCGGTGAAAGAGCCGCCTCCGCCGCTTCCGACGCCGTCAATAACAAGGTCTGCGACTTTCACGATACCCACAGCGGGCACGAAGGCGGAGCGGCTCGCCGCGCTGCGCGAGATCGTCCTCAGCGACGAGGTTTGCCGCGCGCAGCTCCGGCCCGGCAAGCGGGTCGTCTTTGGCGTGGGGAATCCCGAGGCGAAGATCGTGTTCGTGGGCGAGGCACCGGGCGCGGATGAGGAGGAGCAGGGCGAGCCCTTTGTCGGTCGCGCGGGGCAGCTTCTCACCAAGATGATTCAGGCGATGGGCTTGGCACGCGAAGACGTTTACATCGCCAACATCATGAACTGGCGGCCGCAAATGCCGACTCTGCGCGCGGACGGCGAGCAAGTGGGCAACCGTCCGCCGACGCCGGAGGAGATGGCCTACTGCCTGCCCTACTTGCAGGCGCAGCTCTCGATCCTCACGCCGCAGGTGATCGTCGCGCTGGGAGCGACTGCGGCTCGCGGCCTGCTCGGGCACGATGCGTTTAAAACGCTGGGCGAGCTGCGCGGGAAGTGGCGCGAATTCGCGGGCTGCCCGCTGATGGTCACCTACCACCCGAGCTACATCTTGCGGAACCAGTCGAACCGCTCGAAGCGCACCATCTGGGAGGATTTTCTGAAAGTCATGGAGCGCGCGGCCCTGCCGATTTCGGAAAAGCAACGCGGCTACTTCCTTGGCTGAATGGGGCGGGTGTCTGCTCCCATTGACGCCCGCGCGGATCTTTGTGGCCACGTAGCGACTGCTTCCCTGCTGCGCAGGGGCCGGTTTCAGTGAGTGCTCCTAATGGCTGGAGACCAAGGCACGCGTGGTATGCCGCTTCCGGGCTGCCGCCAGCCAGCCGGTGAGGCCCAACAGCAGCAGCAGTGTGTGCAGTTCATAGCGCCAGCTATAGTCATGCAGGAAATAATGCGTTTGGCCGTATTCGAGGATTTCCCGCCCCGCGATCCCCAGCCACCAGCCCAGCCCCCACAAATAGGCGCCACGTGCGATGTAGCTGCGGGGGGCATGCTGCCGATACAGCCAGGCAATGGCGAGGCCGGCCAAAGCGATCATCCCCCCGCCGATGAAGCCCGCATTGGCGATGACTACAAACGCCTCGGCATTCTCGCGGGCCACAGGTACTGCCGCCTGAATCCAGAACAGCGCGGCGGCGACCTGCAGCATTATGCCGCCGATGCGCGCCGAGCGCCACTGTTGCACCCAGCCGAGCCAAACCAGTCCCGCGCCTTCCAGTGCGAAGACTGCGGCAGTAGCGCTCCCCGACAGTCCCCATGGCACCACGAGTGTGGCAAAACCAACCGCTAGGATGGTGTAGCTCTGTGCCAGCGGGTGCAGGCGTCTGCGCCCCATCAGCGACCTGCCGAGCAGCGTATACAAGCGTCCCCGCCTTTGATGAGGGCTGTCGAGTTTGGCAATCACTTGGAGGGATGGGCCTACGGTTTTGCGGGGCGGCACCGACTGCCTCAGATCTGTGCGAGGAGCGTTTTGGCGAACTCGGGGACGAAGGGCGCAAGCACCTTTAGCTCGTCCCGGACGGTGACTCGGCGCCCGAGTTTTTGTGAGCGCTTGATTGCGACTTTCTCAAGTGCAGCCTGCACCCATCTGTCGTTCTGCCTATGAAGCTCAAGCAGGTAGTCCTGCGGGTGGAGGGCCCGGATGCGCCAAGGGCTCAGATCCTTTGAGGCAAAGTCGCGCAAGTTGTAGGTGAGGAGCGTGCCTGCCTTGGACTCAATCGCACAGGCCAGGACGTGCCGGTCTTTTTCGTGATTCGTACAGCGGGGAATCCACTTTTCGTAGCCGCTGACCAAGCTGGTCGGAAACTGGGCCAGAACCGCCGCCTGAAAACCGCGAGCGATCCGCGGATCCCAATGTAGACTCTCCGTGTGAGTGCGGTAGGTCTCCTCAAGAATCTGCGAAGACCAGCGCGGAGAAAAGGGGGCCGATGAGAGCTTGGCGAACGTGAGCACTACGTTGGCGACCTTCTGATTGGCCAAAACACAGGCATCAACCGCTACGAGTTCCGGCACTACTGCCGTATTGATGGAGGTGCTCATCGGAGTAGGCCGGATTAAAAAAACTGGGGGGCAGGAGCCTGTCCCGTCTGCCCTCTACTGGAGCCCCTGCCTCTCCAGCTCGGCGCTGATTTCAGCCATCTGGTCCATGAAGTCGTCGCTATCCAGCTCATCGAAAATCGCCTGCCGTTCGCGCCGGTAGGCAAAGAAGTCGGGCAGCGGGATGTGGTACTCGCCGTTGATCTCGCGGCTGGGGATGGAACCGCTGCGGCAGAGCATGCGCAGGATCCATTCTTCCTGGTTGAGGAGTCGGGAGCCCTCGGAAGCGGAGAGCGTTTCCTTGGTCAAGTCGATGGGCGGCCTTTTGCTCGCTCGCTGGGGTTTGCGGGACTCGGCCCGCGGCTTGGCGGGGAGCGACTGTGTCGGCGGCTCGGCGAGTTGGGCAATGGGCATGGCAGGTGTTCCTTTCCTTTTTTCAGGGAGAACTAGGCCCGGCCCGCTTTTCCCGCAAGAGCTCTTCGGCTCCTTTTCCTGCGCGAACCTGGAACACGACACGATCTCCGTCATATCCATCAGTAAATTCAAATATGATGTTTTCGCGGCTTGCGTTGAGTGGAGCGGGTGCCTGTGCTCGGCGCTGTTATGGCAAATTCCTTTGTGTTTTCCTCCGAATCGGTCGGTGAGGGCCACCCGGATAAGGTCGCGGACTTTATCTCCGACAGCATCCTTGATGCCTGTTTGGCCTTTGACCGTAACGCGCGGGTGGCCTGCGAGACTTTCGTAAAGTCGAACACGGTCATCGTCGGCGGGGAGATCACCTTGCCCAAGCTTCAGGACAAGACGACTGGCCGCTCGAAGCCGATTGATGCGGCCTTTAACGTGAACCAGGTCATCCGCGAAGCGATCCGCGAGATCGGCTACACGCATGACGATGACATTTTTCACGCCGACACGGCGTTCATCACCAACACCCTGACCGCGCAATCTGCGGACATCGCCCAAGGCGTCGATGCGCGCTCCGTCGAGGGCAAGAAAACCGCCGAGCAAGGCGCGGGCGATCAAGGGCTGATCTTTGGTTTCGCGTCCGATGAGACCGAGGAGTTCATGCCCGCGCCAGTGATTTTCGCGCACCGGCTCGGCCGCGAGCTTACGCGCCTGCGCAAGAGCGGCAAAGTTGCCTGGCTGCGCCCCGATGCGAAGTCGCAAGTCTCCGTCCGCTACGTCGATGGCCGCGTCGCCGAGATTGTAAACGTCGTCGTTTCCACGCAGCACAGCGCGGACGTGAAGCATGCCGAGATCGAGCGTTTCATCATCGATAACGTGATCAAAAAAGTCCTCCCCGCCGAGCTGCTTACCGGGAACACGGAGTTCCTCGTCAACCCGACCGGCAAGTTCGTCGTGGGCGGGCCGCAAGGCGACTCCGGCCTCACGGGCCGCAAGATCATTGTCGACAGCTACGGCGGTTGGGGCCGCCACGGCGGCGGCGCCTTTTCCGGCAAGGACCCGTCGAAGGTCGATCGCTCGGCGGCCTACATGTGCCGCTGGGTCGCCAAAAACATCGTCGCCGCGGGTCTCGCCAAACAATGCGAGCTGCAAGTCGCCTACGCGATTGGCCACCCGAAGCCGGTCAGCGTTTACGTAAACACCTTTGGCACGGGCACGGTCTCCGATGAGCAGATCGTGAAGGCGATTGATAAGGTATTCAGCTTCAAGCCGGCCGACATCATTGAGCAGCTCGACCTCCTGCACCCCTTCTACCGGCAGACCACGCAGTACGGCCATTTCGGCAAAGCGGGCCTGCCTTGGGAGAAGACCGACAAGGTCAGCGAGTTGAAGGCCGCCATAGAAACGGGGGCGGAAAAGTAAACGCCCACGCATGCGCGGGACGAACCCTCCGACCCGAGGGCCGGAAACCCGCGCGGGCGGCCCGCTTTGGTTTACCGGTTAAACTGTAAACCGGCGAAGGCCGCCTCCCGCCCTCTCCCGCCCAGCCCATTTTCACTAAATAAACCACATCCACACATCTTACCCGATGGCCTCTCTTCTGAAAACCGCTCCCAAAGACCAAGACTACATCGTCCGTGACCTCTCGCTCGCCGACTGGGGCCGCAAGGAGCTCGACATCGCCGAGCACGAAATGCCCGGGCTGATCGCGCTGCGCAAAAAGTTCGGCAAGAAAAAGCCGCTCAAAGGCGTGCGCATCACTGGCTCGCTCCACATGACGATCCAGACCGCGGTTTTGATCGAAACGCTTGTCGCGCTCGGCGCCGATGTTCGCTGGGCATCCTGCAACATTTTTTCGACCCAAGACCATGCCGCCGCCGCAATCGCCAAGGCCGGCATTCCCGTCTTTGCGTGGAAGGGCGAGACGCTCGACGAGTACTGGGAGCTCACCTGGCGCGCGCTCAACTTTCCCGGCGGCAAAGGCCCGCAACTCATCGTCGATGATGGTGGCGACGCGACGCTGCTGCTCCACAAGGGCTACGAAATGGAGCAGGGCAGCGATTGGGTAAACAACGCTTCCGAGTCCGAGGAAGAGGAGGTCGTTAAAAAACTCCTCAAGAAAATCGGCCGCACGCAGAAGGGCATTTTCAAGCAAATCGTCGCCGACTGGCGCGGCGTCTCCGAGGAGACCACCACGGGCGTGCACCGGCTCTACCAGCTCCACGAAAAAGGCCAGCTCCTCGTCCCCGCAATCAACGTCAACGACTCGGTCACCAAGTCGAAGTTCGACAACCTGTACGGCTGCCGCGAGTCGCTGGCCGATGGGCTGAAGCGGGCGACCGATGTGATGATCGCGGGCAAGGTCGCCTGCGTGTGCGGCTACGGCGACGTCGGCAAAGGCTCGGCGCACTCGCTGCGCGGCTTCGGCGCGCGCGTCATCGTCACCGAGGTTGACCCCATCAACGCGCTGCAAGCCGCGATGGAAGGCTTCGAGGTCAACACCGTCGAGTCCACGCTCGGCCAGGCCGACATCTATGTGACCACCACCGGCAACCGCGACGTGATCACCCTCGAACACATGCGCCGGATGAAAGACCAGGCCATCGTCTGCAACATCGGCCACTTCGACAACGAGATCCAGGGCGCACGCCTCTACGCCGCCAAAGATGTCACCCGCACCACCATCAAGCCGCAGTACGACAAATTCACCTTCGGGAAAAACGGCCCCACGATCTACCTCCTCGCCGAAGGCCGCCTCGTAAACCTCGGCTGCGCGACCGGTCATCCGTCCTTTGTGATGTCCAACAGCTTCACCAATCAGACGCTCGCGCAGATCGACCTTTGGGAAAACAAAGACCGCTACCAACCCGGCGTCTACCGGCTGCCCAAGCACCTCGACGAAGAAGTCGCCCGCCTGCACCTGGAGAAAATCGGCGCCAAACTCACGCGCCTGACAAAGGAGCAAGCCGACTACCTCGGCGTCCCGGTCGACGGCCCCTACAAGCCCGAGCACTACCGCTACTAACGTAGCGGGGCGAGCGAGGGGCGGGCAGGGCGGCCCAAATCGCTGGTCGGCGTAGCCTTCCAATTCGTCGGAGAGGCGGGGGCTTTTCCATCGGGGCGAATTTTTGGGTTAACGAGTTTGGCGCGCGGTAACTGCGTTGATCGCGTTCTCAACGCTGTTTTCCGCGCGTCCTCCTTCAGCAGCCCACTCCAGATGCAAACCTGTCTTTTCAAGGGCAGGAGCCGGGCAGTCGGCCTGCATTTTTTCTGCGCTCCGCAATTCATTACGACGCTCCACTTTTAAAGAAAGGGGCGCTTCACTTAAAAAGGGCCGAGGGGAATTTAAGCGGACTTAAATTTCCCGCAGAGCTTTTAAAGAAAATCGCCAATTGCTTTAAAAGCTCAGCGAATGATGGAGCCCAGTTGCCAGTGTGGGGTGTTTTGTTGGGCGGCCCACAGGCGCGAGTACAGGCCGCCCTGCTCCAGCAGTTCGGCGTGTGTGCCGTGCTCGACGAGGCGACCTTTTTCGAGGACGAGGATTTGATCGGCATGGCGCACGTTTTTGAGCCGGTGGGCAATGACGATGACGGTGCGTCCGCGCGCGAGCTCGGCGATGGCGCGCTGGATTTGCGCTTCGGCCGAGGGATCGACGCTGGCCGTGGCTTCGTCCAGGAGGAGTACGGGCGCGTCCTTGAGCAGGGCGCGGGCGATTGAGAGGCGCTGCCGCTCGCCACCCGAAAGGCTGGCGCCGCCTTCATCAACCCTCGTGTCGTAGCCCTGCGGGAGTGCCTCGATAAACTCATGTGCCTGCGCGCGCCGCGCGGCCTCAATGACTTCGTCGCGCGTGGCGTCGGGCTTGCCGATGCGGATGTTGTCG
The DNA here is from genome assembly GCF_001580015.1 of Cephaloticoccus primus. Classification (GTDB taxonomy): domain Bacteria; phylum Verrucomicrobiota; class Verrucomicrobiia; order Opitutales; family Opitutaceae; genus Cephaloticoccus; species Cephaloticoccus primus. The sequence goes on along the minus strand of NZ_LSZQ01000030.1, from coordinate 26,532 downwards.
AGCACGGAGCCGGAGAACAGCAGCACGTCTTGAAAGACCATTGCCACATGCCGGTGCAGCGCGTCGGTGCCGATCTCGCGCAAGTCCAAGCCGCCCAGCCGAATCGCCCCGCTGCTCACATCCCACAGCCGCGCGATCAGGTGCACAAAAGTGCTTTTCCCCGCGCCGCTGGGGCCGACTACTGCGGTGAGCGTCTGCGGCGAAATCCGGCACGATACGTCAATGAGTGCCTGTGGCGGCAGTGCGGCTTCCGCCTCCGCTTCGCTTGGGCTCAGGACCTCTGCCACGGCCCGTTCGCCCTGCGCTTCGTAGGCGAAGCTCACCCGCTCAAACACGATGTCATGCCCCTGCGGTGCCTTGGTCAAGGCGGGCTCGGGCAGCGCGGTTTCCCCCAGGATGGCCTCGATCCGCGCCAGCGCGCGCCGCGCGAAGCGCAGCATCATTGTGGACAGGCCGACCTCGAAGAGTTGCCGGTAGACGGGGAGCGCCAGCACCAAAAACAGCAGCAGTGTGGCGGGGCCGAGCGTGCCCTCGGCCAGCCACCACGCCCCCGTGAGCACGAGCGTCAGGTAGCCTGTTTCGAGGAAAAATCCGTACGCAGCCAGCCACGGGGCGGGCTTTATCTCGACCGCGAGCAGCGCCCTGTGGTGTTCGCTCAAGGTGGCTTCGAGCCGCTGCCACACGTCACCGAAACGCCCAAAACCGCGGATCACGGCGATGCCCTGCACGTACTCCAGCAGGGCAGATTGAGCGGCTGCGTTGGCCGTCATCAGCCGCGTGCTGGGCCGCGCGGCGACACGCTGGCTCCACACGAGCGACAGCAGCGCGAGCGGCAGGCCCATCAGGAGCAGCAAGGCCAGCCGCCAATCGACCCAGAGCAGGAAAACCACGAGGAACAGCGGCATGGCCAGGCCCGCCACGAAGACTCCGAGGAAGTGCGACCACAGGTGCTCGACGAGCTCCAGATCGGAGGTCAGCCGTGCGCCGAGATCGCCGCCGCGCTGCTTGCCGAACCAGCCGAGCGGCAGCTTGCGCAAGTGGTCGGCGATCCGCAGCCGTGCCTCGCCCATCATCGCGTAGGCGCCGCTAAAAACCTGTGGCATGCCGAGTCGCCCCGCGACGATGCGCAGCACGGCACAAAGCACCATCAGAAGCCCGTAGCACAGGATCTGTGCGGGCCTGAGGTTTTGCGCAAACACGCCGTTCAGGAGCAGGTAGAGCAGCCCGCTCGGCGCAGCGATAAACAGCCCTTCGGCGGCGGCCCAGATCAGGCCGCGCACCAGCTTCGGGTCGCGCGTTCCCGCGAGCCGGAAGCCCGATTGCACCAGTTCGCGGATCATGGCTGCACCTCCTTCCCCTGCGCGGCGGCGGTTGTGGCCGGGCCTGGAGGCTTCGGCGGTGGTCTGGAGCTGGCAGTGCTCACCGAGAGCGACCAATCGCGTGCCTCTTCGTGGTCGCGCCACAAGCGCTGGTAGCTCGCGCAGTTTTTGAGCAGCTCGTCGTGCCTCCCCTGACCGGCGACGCGGCCCGCCTCCATCACCACGATCCGGTCGGCGTGCATCACGCTGTGCAGCCTGTGCGCGATCATGAGCACCGTGCGGCCCTGGCACAGCTTATCCAGCGCCTGCTGGATCTGGGCTTCGCTCTCGGCATCCACGCTGGCGGTGGCTTCGTCCAGAAGCAGGATCGGCGCGTCCTTGAGCAGGGCGCGCGCGATCGAGATGCGCTGCCGCTCGCCGCCCGAAAGCCGTGCGCCGCGCTCGCCCAGCGGCGTGTCGTAGCCCTGCGGCAGCGCCGTGATAAAGTCGTGCGCGCAGGCGGCGCGGGCGGCGGCCTCTATCTGCGTGTCGGAGGCATCGGGTCGCGCGAGTGCGAGGTTTTCGCGCACCGTGCCGTCGAACAAAAAGACCTCCTGAAACACGATGCCGAGCCGCGCGAGCAGTTCATCCAACGGCCACTGGCGCACGTCGCGCCCGCCAACTCTCAGGCTGCCCGACTCAAACTCGTAAAGCCGCGCGACGAGCTTCACGAGCGTGCTCTTGCCCGAGCCGCTTGCGCCGACGAGTGCGGTTAACTGGCCCGCCTCGGCGCGAAAGCTCACTCCGTCGAGTGCGAGCGTTTCGCCGTAGCGGTGTCGGATTTCGCCAAACTCAATCGCCGGAGAGGAGTCTCCCGCCGGCCTCTTTTCCGCGGCGGGTGTGAGCAGGGCGGACAGGGTGGGAGGGGCACTCGCGGTTTCGGTCGCGGGCGTCGCATCCGCCGCATTCATTGGCGCGGCAGCCAGCACTGCATTGATGCGGCCCAGTGCCTGTACGCGCTGGGCCTGCTCGGAGAGCGCAAACATCAGCCGCAGCAGCGGCGCCAGCACGGACGGCGCTACGAGCAAGAACAGCACATAGGTGGGCAAATCCAGACTGCCGCGCAGATGCAGCCACGCGCCGAGCGGGGCGACCACTGCCAGATTTGAAGTCAGCAACGCGCTAAACAGCACCCAGCCGCCGGACGTGCTCTTGGCGTAGCCCACGACCCAGGCGACCGCGCCGTGCACGGCCCTGGCGAGCTCGCCAAAAGAGCGCGCGTCCAGCCCGAAGCTTTTAACCACATGGACGCCGCGCACGTATTCGCCGACCTGATTGGCGATCCGCTTTTGCAGCTCGCCCCACTCGCGCATGCGCTCGCCCATCCCGTGCATCCACCACCATTGCGCGACCAAGGCCAGTGGCAGCGGCACCATCGCGGCGCAGGCCAGGCGCCAGTCTGCCGCGAATAGCACCGCGGCGGCGATCAGCGGCACAGTCGCCGCTGCCACCATGTCGGGCAGCATGTGCGCGAAAAATCCCTCCAGCCCGCTGACATCGTCGGTGAGTGTGCGGCGCAGGCTGCCCGAGCCGCGTCCCGAAAAAAACGACAGCGGCACCTCACCCAGCCGCCGGGCCATCGCGAGTCGCAACCGATGCTGGATGCCAAACGCGCCGATGTGCGCCAGCACATGGCTGCCTACCATTAGCGCCCAGCGCAGGAACAGCAGGCCGAGTGCTCCCAACGCGAGCTGCCACACGGCGGCCATGTCGGGCTGCGGAGCGAACAGCTCGACCGCGATCCGGTAGATGAACCACAGCGGCGCGATACTCAGCGCGGCCGAGCCAATCGCGGTGATGATCGCCCCGCCTAGAGGCCAGGCGGCGAGCCGCAGCAAGCTGCCAAAACTGAGCGGAGTCTTTATCGGGTGAGAAGCCATGAGGGGATAAGAAGGGAGGAGGGGGAGCTTCACTCACTGGTTTGCAGGGCACCCGCCCCAGGCAAGGTAGCCGGAACGTTAGGCATTTCGCTTAAGTCGCCCGCTGCCGATGTAAGCGGAGTTATAGCCCGGTGGGTGAGAATCGGTGATGTTGAGGGCGCGAGCAGCGCGGTGGATGTGAGAGGGAAGCATGGCGTGCGCGTATGCACGTAGCGCGGGGCAAAAGGGGCGAGCAGCACTCAGTCCCGATACGCTTTGAGTACGTCATCGATGATGAGGTGCAGGGAGCTGGGGCTGGCGGCGGTGATGTACCACGCCTCCGGATCGGCGAAGATCACGCGGTCGTTTTTCCAGGCGTGGGTCTGACGCAACAAAGGGTTGTCCAGCGTCTGCGCGCTCAGTGCGGGGCGGCTTTCCATGACGGCGCTGCGGTCGATCACGTAAATGATGTCCGGGTTGGCCTGCTGGATAAACTCACTGGATACGGGATGGCCGTGCAGCCCGGTCTCGGCCGTCGGGCCAGCGTGCTTTACGCCCAGTCCGCTGAAGACAAAGCCGTAGCGGGATCTCGGGCCAAAGGCACTGTAGGCGCCGTTGTTGTGCAGGACGATCAGGGCTTTTTCCGGACGGTCTTGGATGATGCGCCGAGCCTCGGCGACCTTGGCATTGAGCTCGGCGGCCCTGCGCTGTGCGAGGGCTTCTTTCCCGAAAATCCGGCCCAGCGTGATGAGGTGATTCTTGATGACCTCGATGTGCGCGGCTTGGCTGTCCCGATAGTTCACGTCGAAGTGGATCGTCGGGGCGATTTGGGAGAGCTCCCGGTAGTGGCCCGCTTGCAGCGAGGTGATCAGGATGAGGTCGGGCTTGGCCGCGTGCACGCGCTCCAGATTGGGCGCGACGATGGCGCCCGTATCCAGAATCTCCGGAGCGCGTTTATAGCGGTCGAGAAAGTGCGGCACAAAGTCCTGCGGCATGCCGGCGACGGGGACGCCGAGTTGGTCGAGGAAATCGACTTCGTTCATGTCCAGCGCCACCACGCGTTGAGGGCGCTTTTCGAGTACGGTCGTCCCCAGTTCGTGGCGGACGCTGATCGGTGCGGCGTAGGCTGGGGAGGCCGCCAGTGCGGCGCTGCTCGTGGGACTCTGTTTCCCCTCACAACCCAGCGCGGCAAGCGTTGTGATGACGAGCAAGGATAGAGCGGTATTCCGGTGTCGGATCTTGAGGTACATGGCGGATTTTTTCGTTGGATTGGTCGGATGAAGGTGGGGGCGGGGAGGTCAGTTTGGCGTGTGCTCACGCGGCCTCGCGCGTGCGCCGCAGCATCAGTGCGAGGAACCACGCCCCGCACAGGAGGTTTACCAAAATGGTGACGGTGGTCCGGTAGTTGAAGAGGTGCTCGACGGCGAGTTGCGCTAGGAGGAACAGGCCGATGCTGATCGCACAGCCAGTGGGGAGCGTGGAGCGGTGCCGGAAGCTGCACGTCAGCGCGTAGCTGGTGTTGGCAACGAAGATGCCCATGAAGGCCGTCGGCCCGAGCAAGCTGGTTGAGACAGCGACGAGGACGGCGACCAGTGCGAGGTGCAACCTCACCGCGCGCGTGTAGTGTACGCCCAGCGAGATGGCCTTGTCGCGCCCGAGCAGGAGCACATCCAGCGTCGGCAGCATCTTGAGCGCCGCGAGGCATACGGCCGCGACGACGAGCGCTGCCGTGAGTAGCTGCGCGGGCGTTACTCTGGCGAAGGACGCCTGGCTGAAGCCGAGCATGATGGAGAACTCGCCCGGGCTGATGCTGAGCTGGATGAACTGGGTAAAGGTGCTGAGCACGATTGTGAGCACCAGCCCCAGCAGCAGCAGTGTGTGCACGCCCGGGCCGCTGGCTTCGCGCAGCAGCCAGCGATGGAGGGCCCACGAATAGCCGAGCATCAGCAGGGCGGACGCGAAGACGTTTCCGTTGGCCCCGAGTACGGCGAGGCTGCGCGTGCCCATGAGCAGCAGCAGCATGGCCTGAAACAGCAGGTAGACGGCTTCGTAGCCCATGATCGCGGGCGTGAGTATCCGGTTCCCCGTGATCGTCTGAAACGTGATGGACGACCAGGCGACGCACACGCCGCCGATCAGCATCGCTGCCAGCCGCGTGGCCCGCTTGGGGATGATGTAGCCGAAATCGAGCCCCGAGCGAAAAAACAGGAAACCCAGCGCCAGGCCGATGACCGTCGGCCAGAGGAGTTTGTGTGGAGAACCCCGGTGCATCATCGGCTCCTCCAAAGTACGAGTGCGAAAAACAGGATGCCGCCTATGCCGCCCGCAGTCAGCCCGATGGGAACTTCAAACGGGTAGATCAGCACTCGCCCGAGAATATCGCAGGCCAGCAGCAGCGAGGCTCCGCCCAGCGCGACCATCGGCAAGCTGCGGCGCAGGTTGTCGCCGTAGCGCAGCGTAACCAGATTTGGGATGACCAGCCCGACAAAGGGAATCGCTCCCACGGTGAGGGTTGTGACGGCCACTGTGGTGGCGACCAGCAGCAGGCCGAGTGTGGCGGTGAGCGTGTAGTTTAGCCCCAGGCTTCTGGCGGTGGCCTCGCCCATCCCGAGCAGGGTAAAGCGATGCGCGTACAAGTAGCTCAGCCCGACTGTCGGGAGGATCAGGTAGAGGATCTCGTAGTGGCCTCGGACGATCTTGGAAAAGTCGCCCATCAGCCAGCCCTGCATGCTTTGCAAGATGTTGTTTTGATACGCGTAAAACTCGGCGGCGGCGCTGAACACGCTGCCATACATCAGCCCGATCACGGGGATAAGTACCGTGTTCTCGAACTTGATCCGGCGCACGATCCCCACGAACAGCAGGTTGCTCGCGAAGCAGAAGAGCAGCGCGACCAGCATCCGGTCCGCCACCCCCGCAGTCGGCGTTGCCGTCATCGCGATCAGCAGGCCGAGCTTGGCGGCGTCGAGCCCTCCGGAGGTCGCGGGCTCGACGAACTTGTTGCGCACGATGTGCTGGAGGATCACCCCGCAGATCGACAGTCCGGCACCCGTCAACACCAGTGCCGCCAGCCGCGGCAGCCGGCTCGCCGAAAGCACAAGCCACGCTTCGCTGGAGGGCGACAGCAGGCCCGCCCACGAAACCTGCTTGGCGCCGACGAGCACCGAGCCCACGCAGAGCAGCCCGAAAAGAGCCAGACACTGTGGAAAACGCAGCGACATCGCGCCCGGCTCCTTTCGCGCTCCGCTACAAATCCACTGAGGCGGAGACCATGACGGTGCGCGGCGCGCCGAGCCCGAGGCTGCCCCATTGCGAGACTGCCCAGTACGCCTTGTTGCTCAGGTTGGCCACGCTGGCGCGCACGGTGAGGGGCGTGCCGCCGAGCGTGGTCGCGTAGCGCGCGCCCAGCTCGTAGACGCTGCGGCCCGATGCGTGCAGCGTATTGTCCTGGTTAAAATACTGCCTGGAGGCCGCACTCGCTCCGGTACTCAAGGTCAGTCCGGCTACAAACGGAGTGTCCCATTCTACGCCCAGCTTGGCCTGCTTCTTGGGGACGCCAGTTGCCTGGCGCCCTTGGTTAATCCCGCCTGCGGTCTTGGTGAGCTTGGGCTCGATGTAGGCCGCGCCGCCCATCAAGCGCAGCCCGGGCAACGGCGTTTCGCCAAAAAATCCCCACTCCGCGCCGCGATTGCGCTGCTCGCCGCCAAACGAAAACACCGCGCTCACCGGATCGGTGTAGCTGTTGGGGCGCTTGATCTCAAACAGGCTCAGGCTGTGCAGCCAGCGGCCCCAATGGTGCTTGATGCCGATTTCCTTTTGGCGGGATCTGGCCGGTGAAAAAACTTCGCCCGCGTTGGCCGCCGTCGACGGAGCCACGCTGCCCTGGCTGAGGCCCTCGGTGTAGTTGGCGTATGCCGAAGTCCGCTCGCTCCATTTGTACAAGAGCGCGGCGGAGGGCGTGGTCGCGCTGGAGTCGTAATGCGCGGGCACCCCGAAGCTCACACTGTCGCTCTGCACTTCCTGCCGCCGCACGCCGAGGGTGAGCTGCAAGCGGCCCTGCGCGAGTCCCACTGTGTCGGCAATGCCGAAGCTGCGGTGGCGGGTCTTGCGGTCAAGCAGCGGGATGTTTGCCAAAAAATCGGTCGGCGCGACTCCGGCCCAGGAGGGCGCGTAGATATTGCTCACCCAATTCGTGGGCAGGATGTTCTGCCGCACGGCTTCGTCATCATCGTCGGAGTAGTACGTCGCATTGAGCGCCCAGTCGTGGGTGGCCGGGCCCGTGGCGAAGCGGCCGTTGAGCCCCACTTGCGCGGATTTCTTTTCCATATCAAGCCCCAGGTCGACGAGGTTGGCCGTGTAGTCGCCCGCCGGGTTGATGAGGGTCGCGCGCGCGGTGGTCGTCGTTTCAAACGTGGTCTTGCTGTGCCCCGCCGCCGCGTAGGCCATGACGTGTTCTCCGATGTCCCATTCGCCGCGCAGCATCACCCCGCGATCATCGGTATCGAAAAACGACCAGGGCGCATTAAACAGGCGCTGCGGTTTGGGCGGCCTCGGCAGCGCGAGCCCCGGTGCCAGATAAATGCCGCGCACCATGCCGCGCGTGTAGTCATTGCTGGCGTACGCATCGGCGAAAAGGCGCGTCCGCTCGCCCCGCCAATCCAGCGCAATCGAGCCCAGCCTGCTGCGCCTTTTTTGGTGATCCATCGCGGTGTCGCCCTCGCGGTGCATCGCATTCACGCGTGCGCCAAATTGCCGGGTGCTCCCGAAACGCCGCCCCAAATCCACGTGCCCGCCCCATTGGCTGTCCGACAGGTAAGTGGCAGAAACACGGTTGAGCGGCTGCTCGCCCGCCCGCTTCGGGATCAGGTTCACCGCGCCGCCGACCGAGCCGTTTGGCGGCATTCCGTTGAGCAGTGCAGACGGGCCCTTGAGGACTTCGATGCTCCCGTACATTTCGGGCGAGCTCCGGTAAAACGGCGCCATCCCAAACAAGCCGCCCCACATCGCATCCACGGGCGCCGAGGCAAAACCGCGCAGAAAATACGCCTCATTGCTCAGCGCACTGATCCCGCTGTTGAACACCGTGGGATCGGCCTTCGCGATGACGTCCGTGATTTCCCGCGCCTGAATATCCGCGATGAATTGCTCGGTGTAGCCGACGGTGGAAAACGGCGTTTCCATCGCATCCTTGCTGCCCAGCATCCCGACGCGGCTGCCCGCTGCGATCTGCCTGCCCGAGTGGCTTCCCGAGAGCGCCTCGGCCTCGACCAGAACATCCGGCAAGGTGGTGAGGTCTGCGGTGCTCGGCGCGTACTGCGCGTGGACAGTGCTGGGGCCTGCGGTGGCGGCGATTGCAGCCAGCAATCCCAGTGCAAGGCACTTGTAGCGAATGGCTTGGCATTTCTTTTTCGGACGGGGGAGGGCGGTTTTCTTACACATGATCGGCTCTCCTTTTAGCAAGTGGGATAAAGTCTCAACTAAATTAGTTGCATATTATTAAACTAATTGGCGCACCGGCAGGATCGCACTTTCTCCGCGAGTGTGATGCGTCAGGGGCGTACCATGCCTGTTCCCTCTCATTCTCCCGCGCCGCGCGGTCGTCCGCGCAGCATCACCCGCGAACGCATCGCCGATGCCGGCATCGCTCTCGGGCTGCCGCACATCACCTTCACCGGCCTGGCCGCCGAGCTGGGAGTCAGCCACATGGCGCTCTACAAACACGTGCCCAACCTGGAAGCGCTCAAGTGCCTGGTGGCCGAGGAAATCTTTGGCCGCTGGGAAATCCCTCAGGTAGACGGCTCCGGACAAACCACGCTGGCCGACTATCTGGAGCACTTCGTCACCTCGCTAAGAGCGCTTGTCAGGGCGAATCCGGGCCTGGCCCCCTGGCTGCTGCGCCGCTCGGCGACCACGCAGCCGATGCTGGCGAAAATCGACCACCACCACCGCGCAGTCGCGCAGGCCTGGGGCCTCTCCCAAACGCAAGCCCGCTGGATGCTGACCACGGTGGCATTTCACTGCATCGCCGTGGCCGATACCGTGTACTCAGTGCAAGCCTGCGGCTGCGCGGCAGAAGAAAACGAAATCGAACAAGAATGCACCAAAGGCCTGCACGCCCTCATCACCGGCACCCTCGCCTTGGTGAAAACGATGTGAGTGGCAGCTGTCGGTGAATCGCGAGTGTGGGAGGTGGGGGCAAGTGCGTGGGTGATGCAGGCACAGAAGGGCAGGCACGAAAAAGGGCCACTCGGTGTGACGAGTGGCCCTTTTGGCGCGTGGCGGAGAGAGAGGGATTCGAACCCTCGGTAGGGGGAAACCCCTACAACGCTTTAGCAAAGCGTCGCTTTCGACCACTCAGCCATCTCTCCGGAAAACGCGGAGCCCCGAGGCAAAGCCCCCGCCACCAAAGCGCAAGGCTTTTGGCACCGCACCGCTCTTTTTTGTGCAGCCCGAAAGTCTCGAGCCAAGCAGGGCGAACACTTGACAATGCGGGGTTTCAGGTCAGCTTCCCCGTCGACCCGCCTGGGGGAGCATTCCGGTTTTGTCCGGGTGCTCACGCGAAAGCACCGAGGGCGGGTTTTCTGGTTTCTACGCTGTAAATCGGATTCGGAACTTTGGAGGAAGCTGTCTCCTTGACTGTCATTTTAACGGTTAGCAGCTGCCCCTGTGAGTTTCGCATCGGTGCGATATAGCGATGGATAGCGATGATCGTAGGCTCTCCTCGCTTATCGGGGTGGGTTTGGTCCAGCGCGGCGCAGGCGAACAGTTGATCTAAATTGGCGATAGCCAAGCTGTGGTCAGTGAGACTGTTGGACTTTTGAGAAGCGCTCTGGCTACTCATTTTGGACAGGTTGGTGTTGGATACTGTGGCGACAAGGCCAGTACTCTTGTTCTCGATTGGGAGACCGACGAACCCCTTGGCCGCTTGCAGGGCTTCACTGAGCGTTTTAGCCGTGCGCTGCATCGGTCAAATTTACCCCAGGGTGGCCAGGATCGCTTCGGTCATTTCTTCGGTGCTGACTGCGGGGCCGCCGAAGGCGATGTCACCGGTGCGGGTGCCGCAGGTCACGACGTGGCGCACGGCGCGTTCGATGCGGGCGGCGCTGGCTTCGAGGCCGAAGCTGTAGCGCAGCATCAGCGCGGCGGAGAGGATTTGCGCGCAGGGGTTGGCGAGGCCTTGACCGGCGAGGTCGGGCGCGCTGCCACCAGCGGGCTCGTAGAGGCCGAAGGGGTTTCCAAGGGAGTTTTGGCGCGCGCCGAGCGAGGCACTGGAGAGCATGCCGAGCGAGCCGCAGATGACGGCCATCTCGTCGGAGAGGATGTCGCCAAACATGTTTTCGGTGACGAAGACGTCGAACTGGTTGGGCTCGCGCGCGAGCTGCATGGCGGCGTTGTCCACGTACATGTGCGAGAGCGTGATGTCAGGCGCGTGCGCGGCCACGTAGTCGCTCACGGTCTTGCGCCACAGAACGGAGGTTTCGAGGACGTTGGCTTTGTCGACCGAGCAGAGCCGTTTCTTGCGGCTGCGTGCGGCGGTGATGGCGACGGCGGCGATGCGCTCGATCTCGCTTTTGCGGTAAACCATCGTGTCGATTGCCTCGACGTCTGCGCCTCCCTCAAGCGCGGTCGTGCGCTTGGGCGAGCCGAAGTAAATGCCGCCGGTGAGCTCGCGAATGCACACGATGTCGATGCCGTCGGGGATGCGCTCGTTTTTGAGCGGCGAGGCTTCGCGCAGCTCGGGGTAGAGGAGGCCCGGGCGGATGTTGGCGAAGAGCGTGAAGTGCTTTCGCAGCGGCAGTAGTGCGGCGCGCTCGGGCTGCTCCTTGGGTGGCAGCGTCTCCCACTTGGGCCCGCCGACGGAGCCAAAGAGAATCGCATCGGCGGCCTCGCAGGCGGCGAGCGTGGAGGCGGGCAGGGCGCTGCCGTGCGCATCAATCGCGCTGCCGCCGACGGCATGCTCGGCGTAGTCGAGCGTCAGGCCGTCCTGGGCGGCGACTTTTTCCAGTACGCGCAGGGCGCTGCGCATGACTTCGGGCCCGATGTAATCTCCGGCCAATACAGCAAACTTTAACGTCTTCGACATGGGCTAGGGAGATTGCGAGCGCATGCGAAAAAGGGAATAGCGATTTGCGTGCGCGCTCCTGTTTGCGGGACGGGAGGGCGGGAGGGCGTGTGCGTCCTTTAGCGGTTGCCCCAGTGCGGTGGCTCGCACAGGAATCGCGGCCCGATGAAGTTGCATGTGTGCCCCTGTGGCCCCATCCAGACCAATGCGTATTTGCTGACGGCCCCCGAGCGCGCCGAGGCCGTCTTGGTCGATGCGCCGCAGGGAGTGTGGGCGGAGATCGCGCCGCTGCTGGCGCGCGAGCGTTGCCAGCTGACGAACATCTGGCTGACGCACGCGCACTGGGATCACATCCAGGGCGTGGAGGAGGTGGTGCAGCAAACCTCCGCGCGCCTCCGGGCACACGAGGCCGACAGGCCGCTCCACGAAAACCCCGAGGTGATGAGCGCCTATGCGCTGGGGCCGCTGGGGCTCGCCCCGCTGCGGATCGATTCTTACGCGGAGCACGGCGCGCGCGAAAAACTCCTCGGCCTCGACTGCGAGGTGAGGCACGTGCCGGGGCACTGCCCGGGGAGCATCCTGCTGCACTTGCCCGCCGCGAATGTGGCTTTCGTCGGCGACGCGATTTTTCGCGGCTCGGTCGGGCGAACGGATTTGCCCGGCGGCGATTTCGGCGAGCTGGCCCGCTCGATCCGCGAGCAGGTTTATACGCTGCCGACCACTACCCAACTTTACCCGGGCCACGGCCCCGAAACCGACGTCGCCTCCGAGCGTGCGCACAACGCCTATGTCCACGACTGATCTACTGTCGTTTGAGCCGCCCGATATGCCCGAGCCGGAGGCAGAGGTTGCCGCGCCCGTCGTCGCCAACGTTGCTGCCGCGCCCGAGGCACCCACTGCGGGAGCGACTGCTGCGGAAAACGCCGCCGTCCCTGCCGCCACCGCCGCGACTCCTGCTCCTGCCGCCGTCGCTTCGGACACCGAGCCTCACGCGCACTTCATGCGCCGTGCGCTCGCGCTGGCGCGCAGTGTTTGGGGGCGCACGCACCCAAACCCGATGGTCGGCGCCGTCATTGTTGAGGAGGGCGAGGTCGTCGCCGAGGGTGCGACCGCAGCCGATGGCGGGCCGCACGCGGAGCGCGTCGCGCTCAATGCCTTTGCGGCGAGTGGCCGCCGCGCGACTCCGCAGACGACGCTTTATGTGACGATGGAGCCGTGCTCGACCGAAGGGCGCACGGGCGCTTGTACGGAGGCGATTCTTGCGGCGGGGCTTCGGCGCGTAGTCATCGGCACGCTTGACCCAAATCCGGTGCACGCGGGCCGCGGGCTCGACGTGTTGCGCGCGGGCGGCGTGGAGGTGGTGGAGGGCGTCCGCGAAGCGGAGTGCCGCGACTTGAACCTTATTTTTAACCACTGGATCACCCAAAAAACGCCGCTGCTGGCGGCGAAGACGGCGACGACGATCGATGGGCGGATCGCCTGCCGCACGGGCGATTCGCGCTGGATCACGGGCGAGGCGGCGCGCGCCGATGTGATGCGCTGGCGCCGGCTCTTTCCGGCGATTGCGGTGGGGGCGGGCACGGTCGTGCAGGACAACCCGCGGCTCACCGCGCGGATTGAAGGCGAGGAGGAGTGGTGCCCCCTGCGTTTTGTTTTCGACGGGCTGCTCTCGACTGCGCACGCGCGCAGCTTGCCTGCGCTGTACACCGACGAATTCAAGCACCGCACGATCGTGGTCACCACGCCGCACGGCGGCCTCGGCTACGTGCGCCAGCTACGCGAGCGCGGCGTCCAGGTCTGGGTGCTGCCCTCGCCGACGCAGCGGGTGGGCTGGCGCGAGTTTCGCGAAAAGTGCGCCGAAGAGCGCGTCTGCGGCGTGTACGTCGAGGGCGGCTCGCAAGTCCTCAGCCAGCTTCTGCGCGAGGCGCAGATCGACTACCTGTTCTCCTACCAGGCACCGCTCTTGCTCGGCGATGATCGCGCCAAGCCGATGATGCGCGGGCTGCGCACCGAGCGGCTGCCTCAGGCCGTACGCCTGGCTGAGCCGCAGCACGCGATTTTGGGTCACGATGTGCTTACGCGCGGCCGCGTGGTTTACCCCTCCGAGCTTTCTGTCGATGAAACTGTTTTTAGCCTCGGGTAACGCCCACAAGGTGCGCGAGCTGCGCGAAATCGCCGCTGCCGAAAACGCCGCGCTTGCGGCGCAGTCGCAGCTAGGCGGCCAACCGGCGTGCCCGCTGGCGTTTACAATCGAGTCGGCCGCGGTGCTTGGCGGGATGCCGCCAGTGGTGGAGGACACCGGCTCGTTTCTCGGCAACGCGCGCAAAAAAGCGCGCGCGCTCGTGCCACTTCTGCCGCCCGACGGCTGGGCGCTGGCCGACGATAGCGGACTCTGCGTTGATGCGCTGGAGGGCGGCCCGGGCGTCGAGTCGGCCTACTTTGCCGGACCGCAAGCCGACTCGGCTGCCAATCTCCAAAAGCTCGTCGAAGTAATGCGCGGCATCCCCGCCGAGCGGCGCGGCGCGCACTACGTGTGCGTGCTCGTGCTCCTCGGGGCCGGTGGCCGCGAATACAGCGTGCGCGGCGAGTGCCACGGACGGCTCGCGCTGGAGCCGGTCGGGCAGGGCGGCTTCGGCTACGATCCGCTCTTTGTGCCGCGCGGGTTTGAGCACACTTTCGGCGAACTGCCGGAGGCGGTGAAGCGCGCCCGCAGCCACCGCAGTGCGGCCTGGCGCGCCCTGATCGAGCAGCTCGCGCAGTAAGGATTGTGTTTCGGAGGCCGTGCCCTTGTCTGTGCGGCTTCCTAAACCATGCCTGACTTCTACATCACGACTGCGATTGATTACGTGAACGGTTCGCCGCACTTGGGCCACGCCTACGAAAAGGTGCTGACGGACGTCATTGCGCGGATCCGCCGGATGATGGGCGACCGCGTGTACTTCCTGACCGGCGTCGATGAGCACGGGCAAAAAGTCCAGCAAAGCGCCCGCGCGCGCGGCGTGGAGCCGCAGCAGTTTTGCGACGAGATCGCGCAGGAATTTCGCGCGCTGCTGCCGCGCCTGAACGTCAGCAACGATGACTTCATCCGCACCACCGAGGAGCGGCACAAAAAGATTGTGCGCGAGCTGCTCCAGCGGCTCTACGACAAGGGAGAGATCTACAAGGCCGAATACCGCGGCTACTACTCGACGCGCCAGGAGCAGTTCCTCCAGGAGAAGGATCGCAACCCGGACGGCACCTGGCCCGCGATTTTCGGCGAAGTCACCGAGATCACCGAGTCGAACTACTTTTTTAAACTCAGCGCGTATCAAGACTGGCTCGTCCAGTTCCTTCAGGAAAACGAGCGCTTCGTCTTCCCGAAGTTTCGCCAGAAGCAGGTGCTCGAATTCCTCAAAGAGCCGCTCAACGACCTGTGCATTTCGCGCCCGAAAGAGCGGCTGGAGTGGGGCATCCCGCTGCCTTTTGACGAAGACTTCGTGACCTACGTGTGGTTCGACGCGCTGACGAACTACTACTCGGCGGTCGCCGACCGCGATGGCGTCTGGCCTGCGACCTGGCACGTCATCGGCAAGGACATCCTCGTGCCGCCGCACGCGGTCTATTGGCCGATCATGCTGCGGGCCGCAGGCATCCCGCTGCCCAAGGGCATCATCGCGCACGGCTGGTGGTCGATCAACAGCGACAAGATGTCGAAGAGCACGGGCAACTTCATCGAGCCAAACGCGTTTGTGGAAAAGTACGGCGTCGATGCGCTGCGCTACTTCCTGCTGCGCGAGATGGTGGTCGGCCAAGACAGCGATTTTTCCGAGGCGCAGTTTCTGGCCCGCTACAATGCCGACCTCGCCAATAATCTGGGCAACCTCCTCAACCGCACGCTCAACATGCTGAACCGCTTCGCCGAAGCCCGCGTGCCCGCCGTTGCTGTTGTGGCGGGGGCGGAGTCGGCAGCGGGGGCGCAAGGCAAAGCCGGCTCAAGTGATCCGGCGAGCACCGCGAGTGATGCCGCAGCCAGCCCCGAGGCCGAGCTGCGCACGCAGTGGGAGCAGACGCGCGAGGCGATTCCCGCGCTGTGGGAGGGCTTCCAGTTTCACATCGGTCTGGAGCGCACGATCCACTTTGTGAGCGCGACCAATGCCTACATCGAAAAGCGCGCGCCGTGGAAGCTCGGCAAGTCGGGCGAGCCCGCCGACCGCGTCTTGCTCGACACGACGTTGGCTACGATGGCCGAGGCGCTGCGGCTGGCCTCCGTGTTGTTGCGCCCGTTCATTCCGGAGTCGGTCGCGCGGATCGAGGCGGCGCTCGGCTACGCGCCGAGTGGCGACTTCGCCCAGCAATGCGAGTGGGGCAGCCGCCTCACCGGCGCACAAGTGGCCGAGGCACTCGTCCTTTTCCCGCGTGTCCAAGCCGCGGCTCCGGCTGCCGCGAACGCGGCAAACGCAGGTGTGCGCCCGCCCAAGTCTGCATAGTGAGCGCCCCGGTGTTTCGCTCTGCGTATCGCTCGCTGCCGCCGCCAATCCCAAGTCGCCTTTCGCCGATCACTCAAAACTTCTTCCCGCGCCGTGAGCTCCTCTCTCTCTGTCGATCCTGCGAGTAACCAGTCGCCCGCTGCGCTCCTCGGCTTCCTCAAGCAGTGCCAGACCTCGGCGGCCCGATTGAAGCGGCCGCTACTGGTCAGCATCTCGCTGGAGGTTCCTGCGCTCGATCCGCTGGCCGTGCTCGCTACGATTTACGAGCCGGGCGAGCGGCATTTCTACGTGGAGCGCCCGACTGAAAACCTCGCTATCGCGGGGGCTGAGGCCGTCCTCGAGTTTAGCGCGAGTGGCCCCGAGCGCTTCGAGCGTGTGCAGGACTTCATCGACCAGACGCTCGCCAGTGCGATCATCGTCGGCGACCAGGGGCTGCCGCTCTCGGGGCCGCATTTTTTTACGGCGTTCTCGTTTTTTAACGACGTGGGCGCCAGCGAGCCCTTCGCCTCGGCGAGCGTCTTTGTGCCGCGCTGGCAGGTCGCCACACGCGGTACGGGCGAGTCGCGCCGCACACTCGCGGTGGCCAATCTCCAGCTCGGCGAAGACAGCGATGTGGAGGCCGCCTGCGAAAAAATCTGGCGCGCGCATCAACGCTTCAGCGGCTTCGCCCTCGGTGCCGAGGCCCTCAAGCTCGATGATGCGCAGCCGCCGCGCGTGACGCTCTCCGAGCTCGGCGGTGAGGCCCACTATGTGGCGGCAGTACGCCGCGCAGTGGAGCAAATCGAGGCGGGCGAATTTGAAAAAATCGTCCTCGCGCGCGCCAAGGACCTGGTCTCCGAAGTGCCACTGCACCCGATGCAGGCGCTGCACGGCCTGCGCCAGCGCTTCCGCGAGTGTTACGCCTTTTCCCTGGCCAACGGGCAGGGCCAAAGCTTCATCGGTGCGAGCCCCGAGCGGCTCGTGCGCGTGCATGGCGGGATGCTGCAAACCGAGGCGCTCGCCGGCTCGTCTCCGCGCGGCACCACCGAAGAAGAAGACGCCGTCTTCGCTGCCGCGCTGCTGCGCAGCGATAAAGATCGGCACGAGCAGCGGCTGGTGCTCGATGCGATTGTGCGGCACCTCGCTCCGCTGGGTTTGCAGCTCGAGTTCGACGCGGTGCCCGGGCTGCGCCGTCTCGACAACGTGCAGCATCTGCACACGCCCGTGCGTGCGGCGCTGCCAGTCGGCGTGCGTGCGCTCGACGTGATCTCGCGCCTGCACCCCACACCGGCAGTCGGCGGCGTGCCGCGCGTGGCGGCCTGTGCGGGGATTCGCGCCATCGAGAACTTCCCGCGCGGGCTCTATGCGGGTGCGCTGGGCTGGATCGATAGCCGCGGAAATGCGGAGTTTTTTGTCGGGCTGCGCTCGGCCCTGATCGACGGCGCCAAGGCGCGGCTCTACGCGGGCGCGGGCATCGTCGCGGGCTCGCAGCCCGAGCAGGAGCTGGCCGAGACTGCGCTGAAATTTGAGGCGATGGAGCGCGCGCTCTTTGCCACCAAGGCCTGAGCATTCTTGAGCGCGCCCTGCCACCTTCCCATGTCACCCGCCGTGCCCGATCTCGATTTCAGCAACGCAAATACGCTCTGGGCGGGAGTGCTGGTCGAGAGCCTGTGGCGCTGCGGCGCGCGGCACGCGGTGGTCTCGCCCGGCTCGCGCTCAAGCCCGCTCACAATCGCGCTGGCGCGGCATGCGGGCTTCGAGGCGATTCCGGTTTTGGACGAACGCTCGGCGGCGTTTTTCGCGCTCGGCCTAGCGCGGCGCAGTGGCCGCCCCGTCGTGCTGCTGTGCACTTCGGGCACGGCGGGTGCGCACTACTTTCCGGCGATTATCGAGGCCCAGGAAAGCGGTGTACCGCTGATCGTGCTCACGGGGGATCGCCCGCCGGAGCTGCGCGACTGCACCTCGGGGCAAACAATCGATCAGCAAAAACTGTTCGGCGGCTTCGTGGCGTTTTACCACGAGCTGGCCGTGCCCGAGCCCCGCCTGGAGCTGCTGCGCTACCTGCGGCAGACCGTGGCACATGCGTACCGCGTGGCGGCGGAAGAGTGCGCGCCGGTGCACCTGAATCTGCCCTTTCGCGACCCGCTCGTGCCGCTGCCTGATGGGGGGCGCAGCGCCGCCTTGGCTCCCGAGCTCGGCGAGTCGTTTTTTGCGCACTTGGAGCCGAGGTGCTCGGCAGCGCAAGAGCGGGGCGAAGAGGCGACTCATGGTGCGCCAGCCGCTGGCGCGGTACACGCGGCACAGGCGCCACCCTTTGCGTCTGTCGCAGAACGCGGCCTGATCGTTGCGGGACCGCAGGCGGTGGAGGATCCGCTGCATTATGCGGCTGCGGTGGCGCGGCTCGCGCGTGGACTTGGCTGGCCCGTACTCGCGGACGGTGTATCGCCGCTGCGGCATCAACCGCTCGGCGAGGGGGCGTCGGACATCGTGGTGGTGACGGCCTACGATGCGATCTTGCGCAGCGAAGCAGCGGCGCAGGCGCTGCGCCCACAGCAAGTGCTCTGCCTCGGCTCCTGGCCGACGAGTAAACCGCTGCGCGAGTGGGTCGCTGCGAGCGGAGCCGAGCTGCTGCTCGTTTCTCCGCGCCGGAAAAATCGCGATGCCTTGCACGGGTGCACGCGGCAGCTCTGCGCGTCTGTCGAGTCGCTGCTCGCGCCTCGCGCGGCTATGCAGCGCGCGGGCCTCAGTGCTTACGCGAGTGATTGGCAGCGCGCCGAGCAAGCCGCCACACGGGTGCTCCGCGCCGCGTCAGACTCCGCCGGAGATGCCGCTGCCGAAGCGATTTTTGAAGGCGCGATTGCTCCCACTTTGGCACGGGCACTGCCCGAGGGGACGGCGGTTTTCGTGGCGAGCAGTATGCCGATTCGCGATGTGGAGTACTTTTGGCCGAAGACTGAGCGCGGCTACGCGTTTTATTTCAACCGCGGTGCAAACGGAATAGACGGCACGCTCTCGACCGCAATCGGCGTCGCCCATGCATCGGCGCAGGCGGCTGGCAATGGTGGAGAGGGTGGCCGCGACAACGCACACCGCCCCAGCCCGACGGTGCTGCTCTGCGGCGATCTCTCGTTTTTGCACGATAGCGGCGGGCTGGCCCTCGCGTCGAAGTTGCGCGGCTCGCTCACCGTGATCGTGGTCAACAATCGCGGCGGCGGGATTTTTGAGCACCTGCCGGTGGCAAATTACGAGCCGCCCTTTGAGGCGTTTTTTGCGACACCGCAGTCGGTCGATTTTGCGCGGCTCTGCGCGGCCTACGGCGTCGCGCATCGTTTGATAGAAACGCTGGACGAGCTCGAAGCGGCAGTCTCGCAACTACCGCCCAAGGGGCTGCGCGTGCTGGAGCTGCGCACCGACCGCAAGCACGACGCGGCACGGCGAAAGGCGATTTTCGCCGCAGCCGCCCTAGCGACCAACGGCGCCCCAACGAGCGGCTCGCAAAATGAGCGAGTCGAAGACTTCCCTGCGCGTGGGGCGGTGGTGGGTCGCCACCTCCATTGAATTTGCGATTTTGCCCGTGCGCTTTGCGCCCGCCCTCCCGCCCAAAATCGCAAATTTAAAGGGACATCCCCCAGTCGCGTTGCGACTGGGACAGGAGCTTCAAATGCGAATGGAGCGCGTGCCCATTTGGGCGAGAGAAAACGATTTGCCGGTGAATCACCGATTAATGGTCGGGGCCTTTCTACTGTGGCACTTGCTTGTCGGGCAGAAGGCCCGACAAGCAAGTGCCACAGTAAATGGGTGCAGGCACCGCCTGCCGCCGCCCGCGCAGGGCCACCGCTGCACGCGCAGTGGAAGCTATGGCTCGTCGTCGTGGAGCCAGTAGTTGAATTCCTCGCGGGAGTCTTGGCTGACGCGCAGCCAGATCTCGCGCAGGTCAAAGAGGCTGATGCGCATCGACTCGGCGTAATTTTTGGCGGCCTCGGTGTCGGCCTTGGCGAGCAGGCCGAGACTCTGATTAAGCGCGGCCAGCGCGCGTTTAAACAGGCACACGCTCATCGCGTAGTCGCCGAACTCTACGGCCTGAATCGCCTGTAGCGCGTGGGTCTCGCCCGCGTGGAGCGACGAGAGGTAGGGTAGGGCGATTTTTAGGGGAATGCTTTCGGGACTCGCGGCGAGGAGCTCCCAGTTGCGGCGCAGCCGCAGGTAGAGTGCGCGGGTGGCGACGTAGACCGGGTTTTTGTGCAGCGTGTAGACCTCGAAGTCGCTGCCGAATTGGTGGCTCGGCTCGCCAGTACTCCTGAGGGGCGCCGGCTGGGGAACTGTGACGCTGAGCACGGCTGAGGGCAGCGAAGCTGCGACGGAGGGAGCCGCCTTGGCGGCCTCGGCGGGAGTGGTCTTGGCGAGTACGACAGGCGGCAGAGTGACGGTGGGAGCGGCCGTCGCGTCGTCGCCCTGCTTCGCTTCGGTGTCAGCTGCCTCATCCTGCAAGTCGATCTCGTGGCCCTCCCACTCGCCCCAGCCGAGCTGGCGCGCGACTTCGTCAATGCGCCTCGGGTGCGTGAGCACGCTTTCGTAAATGGCCAAGTAGCGGTGCAGGCCCTCGTCTTGCACGCGCAGGTAGCGCTCCCAGTCGAATTCGTTCCAGGACAACTCGCCGCACTCGCTCCAATCGTCGTCGTAAAAACCGTCGGCCTCGAAGTCGCTCATCATGTTGCCCGTGACAGTGACGCGACTCGCCCACGGCGCAACCCACAAGTGGGGATAGTGGCAGTCCCCCACTGCGCGTGGGGCGGGGGACCGTGTCCCCTGCCATTTACTGTGCGGCTTGCTGTCGGGCGTTCCTCCCGACGAACAAGCCGCACAGTTGAATGAAATCCCTGAATGGAGCTCAGGTGGGAGTTTAACCCGTAAACTTTTTCGCCGTGCCCAAATGGGTTTCCACTTCATTCGCATTTGATGCTTCCAGCCCTGTCGCAACGCGGCAGCGTACGAAATTTGGGAGGGGATACCGGACGAGCCGCCAACGGGCGGCTCGCAAAATAAAACGGTCGAAGACCGCGCCCGCGCGCAGTGGTGTTTTTAGTAGTCGCCGTAAGAGGCGGACGTTTTAATCCGCTGCGATATGGCCGAAGTGCAACACGAGCGGGTTTACTTTTCTGGGCGGGTGCAAGGCGTGGGCTTTCGCTACGCGGTGCTCCAGGTCGCCAAGGAGTTTGAAGTCGCGGGCTACGTTCAAAACCTGGCTGACGGGCGCGTCCTACTCGATGTCGAAGGCGCGGAAATCGCCGCGCTGGTCGAGGCGGTTGGGGAGCGGATGCATGGTTTTGTCCAAAAAACCGAGCGCGTGGCGGACTCGCGCCCGCCTCAATTTCAAGGCTTCGAGATTCGCCCCGAAATTTTGGCGGAAGAGGCTCCGCTTTCCCGATGAGTGGGCAAACTGCGAATCGAGCGGGGGCTCCTCCTTCTGCGCCGCGCGGCGCGGGCTGGGCGCCGTGGATCGAGGCGGCGCGGCCCAAGACGCTTCCTGCGGCGATTGCTCCTGTTTTGGTCGGCTCGGCGCTCGCTTGGCACGACGGCGGCTTTGACTGGCGGGCGGCGGCGCTCTGCGCGGCCTTTTCGCTCCTGATGCAGATCGGCGCGAACTTCGCCAACGATTACTACGACTTTATCAAAGGCGGCGACACTGCCGCCCGCGTGGGCCCGCGCCGCGCTGTGGTTGCGGGCCTTGTCGCGCCAGCGACGATGCGGCGCGCCATGTGGCTGGTCTTCGCCGTGGCAACTGCGCTCGGGCTGCTCCTCGTCGCGTGGGGCGGCTGGGGGCTCGCGGCGATTGGCGCAGTGAGCGTGCTCTGCGCGATTGCCTACACCGGTGGCCCGTATCCGCTGGCCTATCACGGGCTGGGCGACGTGTTTGTGCTGATCTTTTTTGGCCCCGTGGCCGTGGGGGGGACGTACTATGTGCAGGCGGGCGCGCTGGACGCGCGGGCACTCATTTTCTCGCTGCCGGTCGGTCTGCTGGCGGCGAATATTCTGGTGCTAAACAACTACCGCGACGAAGCGGAAGACCGACAGGTCGGTAAACGCACCACGGTAGTGCGCTTCGGGAAAAAGTTCGCGTGCGCCCAGTTTGGCGCGGCCTTTATTCTCAGCTTTGCGTTGCCAGTCGTTGCGGTAGCGCTCGCCGGAGCGAGCGTCTGGCTCCTGCTGCCGCTAGTGCTGATTCCCGAAGCGTGGCGCCAACAGCGCACCCTGCGCACCAGCCGCGATCCCAGTGAGTTGATCTCCCTGCTCGGCGCCAGCGGCCGCTTCCTCGGCCTCTACGCCCTCCTCCTCGCAATCGGGCTGCTGCTCGCCTGAGCCTAAAAGATTCCCGCCCGGCTCTGTCTGAAACTACTCATGTTTAACCGGGGGGACTTACTTGCTTGGTATGAAGACTTCTGAACAGGAAACCGTGTAGTGCTTACCAATAAATAGTCGATTGATTGCTGTTTATAGAAGCAATCGCGCGGCAGATAGGTATATATCACTATGCTGATCTATAAGAAACTGATTCCCTGTATTAGCTCTCTCTGCTTCTTGCCACTCGCGCATGCGTATATCCCCCCCCCCCTGTCGGAGAATGCGCAGTGCAAGGGGGGACGGTGATTCGAGAAGTTACTCGTGACCGTAATTATATAGTTGAGTTTGATTCTTCAGATAATTATTACCTTGTCCCCCCCTATCGCGGGGATAGGCATCATTTTGATCGCATTACTGTTGGGGATGATACTATGGGAATTTTGGATTTTTCCAATACTAATACGTATGGGGGACGTATCTACCTTGAGAAATTTTCTATAAGTTCGAGTAGCTTTTTGGTATTAGAAAATTTTAGTGAGTTAGCTCTTCTGGGAGTGAAGGAGATAGGGGCTGGGGCGGATCGTATTATTTTACGAAATCCCTTGGATGGGCTTCTATATAAAGCGAGGATAGTCGACGGAAAAGTTGGCCCTTACTATACAGTTTACTTTGGGGAGAGATTTACGCCGCCCGTCCCCGAGCCTGCGACTTATGGGGCGGCGTTTGGGGTGGTCGGGCTTGGGTTCGGGTTTTTTCGCCGTCGCCGCCGGAGGGTGGCCTCCGCGTTAGGCGAACTCACGACAGGCGGTGAGCAAAACTGACGTAAGGTCTTGTTTTTGACTGAAAGGTCGGGAGAGGCTGTGGGGCCATGTTGCTTCGCCTCACTTTGATCTTTTTCGCGGTTGCCCTGGGTGCCCATGCACAGGGCAACTCGCTCCAATACGAACTGGCCAACCTGCGCGAGGACATGCGCGGGCTCGTGCAGCGGGTGGGGGAGCTCACGCTGCGCGTGGAGCAACTGGAGCGCGAGAATGCGTCGCTGCGCCGCAGCAGCGACTCCGCTGCGCAGAGCTACGCGACGGTCTCGCAGCTCAACGATGCGGTGGCCGATCTGAACCGGATCGTAAAAGCGGCGGCGGCGAGCTCGAAGGGCGAGGTGCTCAAGGAGGTGGACCGCAAGATCTCGGCCCTCGCCAAGCAGACGAATGCCGCGCTGGACTCGCTCGCCAAGGGCCAGGCGCAGCGGCCCGCCGTGCAGACGACTTTCAGCGAGGACTACTCGCAGCAGGGCACGAGCTACACGGTGCAGCGCGGTGACACGATTTCCTCAATCGCGCAAAAGACGGGGGCGCGGGCACGCGACATCATCAACGCCAATAAAATCGGCGACCCCACGCGGCTTCAGGTGGGGCAAACGCTCTTCATCCCGCAGCCGAAGTAAGCGTGCGTAAGCCGTCTCCTCCCATTTTTTTGCACATACCCGCCAATGTCTGCTGCTCCTGCCAAATCTCGCCTGGGTCGTGGCCTCGGTGGCCTCATCGCCAAAGCCGCCCTCCCGCCCCCTCCCGCTTCTCCCACCCAATCGCCCGCGCCTGCGGCAGCACCGTCGTCGGCCAAAGCCCGCCCCGCGGCGGCTGCGCCCACTGCTGTGGCCAATGCGGGAAAAAATTCTGCCAAAGCCGCGCCCAAAAAATCACCTTCGCGGGCAGCGGGAAAGGGGGGGGCCGTGAAGCGCGCCGCGGCTGGAGACGCAGCAAAAGAGGGAGCTGCGCCTGCTGCGAAATCCCCGCCGGCCAAAGCCGCTGCGGCTCGCTCACCGGCGGCGCCAGTCCCCGAGAGCGTTTCGCCCGCTGTGGAAAAAACGCTGGATCGTGGGCTGACCGAGTATCTGGAAATCCCGGTTGGGCAGATCGAGCCCAGCCCTTATCAGGCGCGCCGCGTGTTTACGCCGGAGTCATTGAGCGAGCTGGCGGAGAGCATCCGCTCGGAGGGGCTCCTGCAACCGATTGTCGTTCGCGAGGTGGCAGGGCGCTACCAGCTCGTGGCAGGCGAGCGGCGCTGGCGCGCCTTTCAGGCACTCAGACTCAAGACGATCCCCGCGCGGGTGGTCGAGGCGGGCGACGCGTCTTCGGCCGCACTGGGGTTGATCGAAAACCTCCAGCGCGACGGATTAAACCCGATTGAAGAGGCGCACGGATTTGCGAGCTTGATCCGCGATTTTGATCTCACGCAGGAAGCCGCCGCCGCCCGTGTCGGCCGCAGCCGCGCGAGCATCGCCAACACGCTGCGGCTACTCTCGCTCGACGAAGAGCTGCAAGGCTACGTGGCGCGAAACCTGTTTTCCACGGGCCATGCCAAGGTGCTTCTGGGCGTGGAAGATGCTGCGCAGCGCGCACTGCTGGCGCGCCGCGTGATTGAGGAGGGGCTGAGCGTGCGGGCGACCGAACGGCTCGTGCAGGAAGCGGGAAAGCCGAGCCGCGCGGCGCCGGGCAGTCGCAAAAGCGGTGGCTCGGCGCACAGCGACCGCGATGCCGAAGCGGTGGCCGCGATTGAGCAGCGCCTGACCTCGAGGCTTGGGGCACGAGTTGCCGTCCTGCACACGCCGAAGAAGGGGCGGATCGTGATCGAGTACCGCGGCAACGAGGACCTCCAGCGCGTGCTGGAGAAACTCGGCGTCGAGCTCTGAACTCCCGGCCACTGCGCGCGGGGGGCCCTACGCGGGCGGCGGGGGACGGTGTCCCCTGCCATTCAATTTGGGAATCGGCCTCGACGCTGTGCGTCGAAGCACGATTCCCAAATTTGCCCCCCTGTCGCGTTGCGACAGGAAATGCGGCATCAAATGCGAATGAAGCGGAAACCCATTGGGGCGAAGTTTTTGGTTAATGGGTGAACTTCCTGTCCGACCGAAGGTCGGGAGAGGTTCATGTAAATTTGCGATTTTGGGCGGGAGGGCGGGCGCGAAACGCGCACGGGCAAAATCGCAAATTCAATGGGAGTGGCGACCCGCCACCGCCCCGCGCGTAGCGGGAGTCTTCCGGCTCTTTTCGTTGGCGTGCGCTGCGGGTATACGCTCGTGAAGCTGCGGATTGACAAAGCGGGGGGCGAACCGATGCTCGGCCCTCCTTTTTCCCCATGAGCATCCTACTCGGTATTCTTACTTTCGTACTCATCTTGGTCTCTGTCGCGCTAGTCCTGCTGGTGCTGATGCAGAAGGCCAAGAACGATGGCGGCGCGGGGGCGGTGCTCGGCGGCGGGATGACGGAGTCTACCTTCGGCGCGGACACGGGCAACGTGCTCAGCAAGACGACGATCAATGCGACGATTGCCTTCTTCGTCTTGAGCTTCGCGCTCTACCTCGGGCACCTGTATCAAAACCGGCACGGCGGTGCGGGTGGGAGCGCGGCCCTCCCAACGATTGAGGCCGAGGTGGGCGAGGCAGGAGCGGCTCCCAACGTCGGGCTGCCGGGCTTCCAGATCCCGCTCAACGGCGAGTCGCCCGAAGCGACCAATGCGACGAGCGCGGCGCCCGCTGCCTCTGATAACGCGGAGGCCGCCACCAGGAGTGAGTGACCCGGCGCGAGCTGCCCGCTTTTGCCTTTTCGCTTTCCGAAAGAAAACTGTTCGTGCCCAAGCTCACTCGTAGTTTCCAGGAAACTTTGCCCGCCGGATTTTGGCGGGCTTTTTTGTGCGCCGTGGGGCTGTGGCTGGCGGCGGGGCACGCCACCGCCCAACCTCAGCCCGATGGAGATGAGGCACGGCAATCGCGTGGCGGCGAGATTTTGAGCGAACTGCGCGAGGTCGGGCTGGAGGGCGATTATTTCCTCTCGTTTGACCTGCGCATCCTGCCGCGGCGCGGGCGCGCGCGCGTCTATCATGGGCAGCTTTGGGGGAGCCGAAATGCGGAAGGCCCTGTCTCTCGCGTCGTCCTCTACGGCAGCGAGGGCGGCGAGCCCCTGCGCACGCTACTTGTCCAAAACGGGCCGCGCCCGCGCGCCTGGGTTTGGGAGCCAAGCATGGCGACTGCGCAGCTTTTGCCCGAGAGCGATTGGCAGGCACCGCTGTTGGCCGGGGCGGAGATCAGCGCCTTCGATCTTTTGATGCCCTACCTTTATTGGGAGGACTTCGATTTTGAAGGCGCGGATAAAGTGCTGGGGCGTGCGGCGGATCGGTTTTTGCTGCGCACGCCAAAAGGGGAGGGCGCGGCTAGCGAGCCACTCGCGGTGCGCGCGTATTTCGACGAGCAATTTCACGCGCTGCTTCAGTCGAAGCTTCTAGATGCTGCGGGCGCTCCGCTGAAGACGATGACTGTGCGCGATCTGAAAAAAATCTCGGGCCAGTGGATGCTGAAGTCGATCGAGCTGCGCAATGAGCGCACGCGCGACAAAACTCGTTTTGAAGTGCGAGAGGCTGCGCTGGGCCTCGACCTCTCTCCGCAGGTTTTTGAGCCGGCTTCGCTCCGCGAAGTGATC
>NZ_LSZQ01000029.1 GCF_001580015.1 Cephaloticoccus primus | reverse complement strand
ACCCCCAAAAAAAAAGCCGCATACTAAGGGACGCCCGACCTCCGGTCGGGTCGGAGATTTAACCCGTCAACGTTTTCGCCGCGCCCAAATGGGTTTCCGCTTCATTCGCGTTTGAAGCTCCTTCCCCTGTCGTGAAACGACAGGGAGGAGTCCTTTAAATTTGCGATTTTGCTTGGGCGCACAGTGCACGGGCAAAATCGCAAATTCAATGGCACGTGGCGCTACGCCACCGCTGCACGCGTAGTGGCGGTCTTCGACCGCTTCAGTATGCGTGGCACTTGCTACGCTTCGTCGCCGAGGGTGGCGGAGAGGATTTCTTCGGTGGTGGTGAGGCCGGAGAGGACTTTGCGGCGGCCATCTTCGCGCAGGCTGCGCATCCCGTTTTGCCGCGCGTGAGCGCGCAGCTGCGCCGCACTGGCTCCGGCGTGCACGAGTTGCTGGAGAGGCTCGTCGATCAGCAGGAGTTCAAAGATGCCCATCCGCCCGAAGTACCCCGTATGGTGGCATTGCGGGCAGCCGCGGCCGCGGCGAAAGTTCGCGCGGCGGGCATCTGCTTCGCCGATGTCGAGTGCGTGCAGCTCATGTGCGCTCGGGCTGTAGGGTTGCGCACACTTGGGGCAGATTTTTCGCACGAGTCTCTGCGCCAGTACGCCGCGCAGCGAGGTGGCGGCGAGGAAGGGTTTGATGCCGATGTCGATAAGTCGCGTGATCGCGCCGGGCGCATCGTTGGTGTGCAGGGTGGAGAAAACGAGGTGGCCGGTCAGCGAGGCGTGGATCGCGATTTCGGCGGTCTCGGCGTCGCGGATTTCGCCGATCATGACGATGTTGGGCGCTTGCCGAAGAATGGCCCGCAGCGCGGCGGCAAAGCTCATCCCTATCTCCGCCCTAACCGGTACTTGGTTAACCCCGCCGAGCTGGTACTCCACGGGATCTTCGACGGTGATGATCTTGCGGTCGGGCTGGTTGATCGCGTGCAGGCAACTGTAGAGGGTGGTCGTCTTTCCCGAGCCGGTCGGGCCAGTGACCAGGATGATCCCATCGGGCGCGGCGATCAGGCGCTCAAACGCAGCGCGGTCGGCATCCATGAAGCCGAGCTCGCCGAGCCCGAGTTGCAGGCTCTCTGGGGAAAGGATACGCATGACGATGCTCTCGCCGTGCGAGGTCGGCAGCGTCGAAACGCGCAAGTCGAGCGCGGGGCCGCGACCGCCCCCGCGACTGCCCTCCAGCTTGATTTGAATGCGGCCGTCTTGCGGCAGTCGCTTTTCGGCAATGCTGATCCCCGCCATGATTTTTACGCGCGAGAGGAGGGCGGCTTGCAGGTGCTTGGGCGGCGCGGGCTCGGCCTCGATCAGCACGCCGTCGATTCGGTAGCGCACGCGGAAGCGCCGCTCCAGTGGCTCCAGGTGAATGTCGGATGCGCGTTGCTCCACGGCTTTTTCTATGAGGCGGTGCACGAGCTGGATGATTGGCGCGTCATCCGCGTCATCACGGTGCCGCAGGGAATGGCTCGCGGGCTCGCTCCTCGCACTTGGGCTCGGCTGGGGTGCTGGCAGTGCAGCTGCGTGGGCAGTTGCGCTGTCTTTTCCCGCCAGCGTGTCGCTCGGCTTATGTTCGCCCTCGCTCCCGCCGTAATGCCGCGCGATTGCGGCGAGCAGCTCGGCTCTCGGCGCGAGCTTGGGCACGATTTCGAGTCCGAGCAGGTGGGCCAGCGTATCGATGCCGCTTGTATCGAGCGGGTCGGCAATCGCCACGACGAGTCGCCCGCTCTCTTCGCGTGCGAGCGGCAGCAGCCCGTACTGCGTGGCGAGCTCGCGCGGGACGAGCCGCAGCAACTCCATGCTGAGCTCTCGGACCTGGACCGGATCGGCGAGCCCGATTCCCGGCAGCTCCGCCAGCTTCTGCGGCTCGGCTGCTTCCGCTGCCGCATCAAGGCTCGGGCGCGCAGGCTCGGCGATGCTGGCGGGCTCGAGTTGCATGCCCGCCAGTTAATGCCTGCTTACCGCAGCCCGAGCAAGAACTCGGCGTTCGATTTCGTGGCTTTGAGCCGCTTGATGAGCATCTCCATCGACTCGATGGGCCCCAGGCCCTGCATGGCGCGGCGCAGCCCGTAGATTTTTTGCAGCTCCTCGGGGTGGTAGATGAGCTCCTCTTTGCGCGTACCGGAGCGGTCGATGTTTATGGCGGGGAAAATCCGCCGCTCAACGAGACCGCGGTCGAGGTGCAGCTCCATGTTTCCGGTGCCTTTGAATTCTTCAAAAATCACTTCGTCCATCCTGCTGCCTGTATCGACAAGCGCGGTGCCGATGATCGTGAGGCTGCCCGCGCCCTCAATGTTGCGCGCGGCGCCGAAGAAGCGCTTCGGCTTTTGCAGCGCGGTGGCCTCCATGCCGCCGGACATGATCTTGCCGGAGTTTGAGGCGAGCGCGTTGTACGCGCGGGCCAGCCGCGTAATGGAGTCGAGCAGGATCACCACGTGCTTACCCTGCTCGACGAGGCGGCGCGCCTTTTCGCCGACCATCTCCGCGCAGTGCACGTGGCTTTCCGGTGCTTCGTCGAAGGTCGAGGAAACGACCTCGCCCTTGGTGTGGCGGCGGAAATCGGTGACCTCTTCGGGCCGCTCGTCGATGAGGAGCAGGATGAGTGTGTAGTCGGGGAAATTTTCGGCGACGGAGTTGGCGATGTTTTGCAGCAGGATCGTTTTACCTGTGCGCGGCGGAGCGACGATCAAGCCGCGCTGACCGAAGCCGATCGGCGTCAAGATATCGACTGCGCGCATCGACACGTCGCGCTGCACGGCGGGGGCTTCGAGCAAGATGCGCTGAAGCGGGTAGTACGGCACGAGCTCCTCAAAGGGCGTGACCTTGGAAATCTCTTCAGGCGAGCCGCCCATCACGCTCTCGATGCGCACGACCGCCGGGCAGCGCTCGCCCTCCTGCGGCGGTTGCACGAGAACCTCGACCTGGTGGCCGCGCTTGAGTCCGTAGCGCTTGATGAGGCTTTCGGGCAGCCACGCGTCTTCGGGGTAGAGCCGGTAGTTGACGTGCGTATGGACGATGAAGGCGCCCTGTGCGTTGATGTCGATGTAGCCGCGGTCGCGCAGCGGGAGCTTCGCCTCGGCGGCTTTTTTGAAAATCAACTCCAGCAACTGTGCGCGGTTGAGCGTGCCTTCAAAAGTGATCCCGAGGCCGCGCGCGAAGGTATTCAGCTCGGCGAGCGCGAGGGCGTAAATCTGGTTGAGATAAAGCGGAGCGCTGGGCGGAGCGGTGCCGGTGGCCATCGCGCTGGCTGCGGAGCTGGTCGCTGGTGCGCTGGCCGCATTGCCCGCGGCGAGCTCGGCGGCGAGTGCGTCGAGCGCGGCGAGATCTTCGAAGCGCGCCGGATCGGGGAGCCCCCCTTGGACGCTAGTGCTTTGATCGGCGGGCGCGGGCTGTTTCGGGTGCACCGGCCCGCCATTTTTGGGGCCGCCGGGCTGCCATTTTCCGCCCTGCTTGTTGCGCTTGCGCTTGTTGCGTTTCCAGTCGTCGCGGTCGTTCTGGCCGTTGCCGTTGTTTTTAAAGGCTTGGTTATTCGCCGGAGCGGCGGCACCGCCGTTACCATTGTATCCGTTGCCCGGTGTCGTTGCTTCGGACGCAGGCGGCGGCGCGGAGTCCGGCTCGGCTGTTGGCGCTTCCTTCCCCTCATTCGCTGGTGCCGCTGGCGTGGGCTGGAAATATTCGGCGCGCGGGTTGGCCCGCTCTGCCGCTACGGGTTCGCGCTTTGGCTCTGCAATCAAGGTCGCTTGCTGGGTGCTCTCGGGGGCGGCACTTGTCTCGACAACAGAAGCGGCGGCATCGCCTGTGCTCTCGACTGCTTTTTTGCGCGTGCGCGTGCGCTTCGGTTTTTCTGCAGGCGCAGCGGCCTGTGGGACGAGCACTTCGAGCAGCGTTTGCGTATCGGCAGCAGTGTCGGTGCTCTCCGCTTTCTTTTTGCGCGGAGCGCGGGGCTTGCGCGGGGCGGTCACAGTTTTGGGCGAGGGTTCCTCTTCAGAGGCGAGGGTCGTATCCATAGGTAAGGGTCTGCGGAGATGTTTTTGGGAAAAGGGTATCGGCTCTCGCGGCGATGTGTATCCGGCGGGAGCTAGCTGCACCGGAGGGGAGCGACCATCTGCCCGATTTGTTTTTCGAGAGAGGACAACCCGCCATCGTTCCAGAGGACGAGATCAGCACGCGCGAGTTTTGTAGCGAGGGGCAATTGCTTAAAAATGCGTTGTTCAGCGAGCGTTGCGGGAACCCCTCTTTGCTCCAGCCGGGCGATTTGCTGGGCCGCAGATGAGGCGACGCACACGGTGAGATCAAACCAATTTTCCAAGCCCTTTTCAAAAAGCAGCGGCACCTCGATCACCCAACGCTGCGCGCGCGGCGCAGCCAGCAACGCCTCGCGCCACAGCAAAAAAAGCCGCGGGTGCACGAGCGCTTCGAGCCAGAGCCGATCCGCTTCGCGCGCGAAAACTCTGGCTGCCAGTTTTGCGCGATCCAGTGGGCGGCGGGCCGCGCCGTTTTCGGTGCCGCCCGACGGCGGCGCGCCCGAGCTCGCAGCGGAGCCGGCACCTTCGCGACTGCTGGTGAAAACCGCGTCGCCAAATTTTTCGCGAATCGCGGCCAGTACCTCCGCCTCGCCGAGCACGCGCTCGCGCACGAGCTGGTCGGCGTCCAGCCGCGCAAAGCCACGCTCGCTCAACATCCGCGCCGCCGTAGATTTCCCGCAGCCCATCCCGCCTGTGATTCCGATGATCATGAAGAGGAGTCCAAGTGCCCACGATTGGGCTTGGCGGAAAGCTCGGCCAAGGCCTTTGTCTTCATCAACCCAAAACCCACCCCGCCGCGCGCAAGGGAGCGCTTCGTGCCCCGCCTGAGGCCTTGTTTTCCCGGCCCCGAAAAACGGCTACGCGCGCACGCCCCCCCCACGCTTACTCCATGCTGGCTACCATTCACTCCGCCGCGCTCCAGGGCATCGACGCGGCCCTTGTCCAGGTCGAGGTAAACTCCGGCGAGTCGGGCGACCCGCGCATCGTTCTCGTCGGCTTGCCCGATGCGGCTGTTAAGGAATCCGAAGACCGCGTGCACTCTGCGCTCAGCAACAGCGGCTTCGCGATGCCCGAGACACGCACCACGATCAACCTCGCGCCCGCCAGCATCCGCAAAGAAGGCCCGCTGTACGACCTGCCAATCGCCCTCGGCATCCTGCTCTCGACGCAGCAGCTCACGCCCGCAGCGAGCATCAACCCCGCGGATTATCTTGTCGCCGGCGAGCTCGGCCTCTCGGGAGTCATGCGCCCGATTCGCGGGGCGCTCGCGCTCGCCCAGCTCGCGCGCAACCTCGGTAAGCGCGGCCTGCTACTGCCGCCGCGCTCCGCCGAAGAAGCCGCGCTGCTCGATGGCCTCGACGTTTACCGCATCGAGTCGCTCGACCAAGCTCACCGCTTCCTCAGCGGCACACTGCCGCTGGCACCCGTCCGCGCGAACCGCCAGTTCCTCGGATCAAGCGGGGCAGCGGTGGCCACTGGCGATTTTTCGGAAATCAAAGGGCAACACGCGCTGCGCCGCGCCGTGGAAGTCGCCGTCGCCGGAAATCACAACCTGCTCATGATCGGCCCGCCCGGCTCGGGAAAATCAATGATCGCCCGTCGCATCCCCACGATCATGCCCGAGCCCACGCTCGACGAATCGCTTGAGATCCTGAGCATCCACTCGGCAGCGGGCCGCACCATCAGCGGCGAGGCCCCCTGGTGCGAACGCCCCTTTCGCAGCCCGCACCACACGATCTCCGACGTCGGCCTGCTCGGGGGCGGCACGGTTCCAGGGCCCGGAGAAATCTCGCTGGCGCATCATGGCGTGCTGTTTTTGGACGAGCTGCCCGAGTTTAAACGCTCGGCCCTCGAAGTCCTCCGCCAGCCGCTCGAAGACGGCGAAGTCACCATCTCGCGCAGCGCGGGAAAAGTGACGCTCCCCTGCGCCTTCATGCTCACCGCCGCGATGAATCCCTGCCCCTGCGGCTACCTCGGCGACCCGCAGCACGACTGTCGCTGCTCGCCCATCCAGATCCAGCGCTACCGTTCGCGCATCAGCGGCCCGCTCCTCGACCGGATCGACATCCACATCGACGCGCCCGCGCTCTCCATTCGCGAACTTCGTGCTGAGACCTTGGGCGAAAGCTCCGCAGCGATGCGCCAGCGGATCCAGGCCGCACGCACTCGCCAGCACGCCCGCTTTTCGGCCACGCGTACCACCAGCAACGCGCGGATGAACCACACGCAGATCCGCCAGTTTTGCCCGATCGACTCGACGCTCGGCGACTTGCTCCAGCAGGCGATGGAGCAGCTCTCACTCTCGGCCCGCGCTTACGACCGCATCCTCAAAGTCGCGCGCACGATTGCCGACCTCGCTGCGGCCGAGCGGATCGAGCCCCCGCACCTGCTCGAAGCGATCCAGTACCGCAGCCTCGACCGGAAACTCTTTTACTAAACAGACGCTTGACGAGCCGGGCCACACCCGCTGTCCTCCGCGCTCCCAAATTCAGCATGCCCTCATCGTCTAGCGGTTAGGACGGGTCCCTCTCACGGACCAAACCGGGGTTCGATTCCCCGTGAGGGTACCAGCTTCAAGGGAAGCGGGCGGCAGTGCGGGAGCGGGCGAGGAAAGGGCCGCGAAGGGGACAAGACCGCTCCGCGAGAGAGGAGCTGGCGGCATCACGTAAACCGTCCAGCTCTCTATCCAGTGTGAACCTGCCGCGTCAGGCAGGGGCGAGCTCGCCGATCTATCCAGCCGGTGTGTTTGCGCGCTTGGAAAGTCCGGCGCAGAATTGCGCGAGGCGGGAGACGCCTTTGGCGAGGATTTCTTCGGAGGTCGCGTAGCTGATGCGGATGAAGCCGGGCGCGCCAAAGGCCGAGCCGTGCACGGCGGCGACTTTTGCTTCATCGAGGAGTCGCTCGCAGAATATGCGGTCTTCGATTCCGAAGCTGGATATATTGGGGAAGAGGTAAAAGGCCCCTTGCGAGAGCAGGCACTTGATGCCCGGGATTTTGTTGAGCTCGGCGTGCAGGAAGGTCCGGCGCTGGTCGAATTTTTCGAGCATCGCCGCGAGCGCGGCCTGCGTTTTCTCCGGCTCGGTGTAGGCCGCGAGCGCGCCCCACTGCGCGAAGGTCGTCGCGTTTGAGGTCATCTGGCTTTGCAGCTCGGAGATGGCTTTGGCGATGGGTGCGGGCGCGATGATGGTGCCGAGCCGCCAGCCAGTCATCGCAAAGGTTTTCGCAAAGCCGGAAACGATGATCGTGCGCTCGCGCGCAGCGGCGGAGAGGCTGGCGGGCGAGACGTGCGCGGCACCGTCGTAGAGCAGGTGCTCGTAGATCTCGTCCGACATGAGGTAGAGGTTGTGCCGCAGCGCGACCGCGGTGAGTGCCTCCATCTCTGCGCGCGTGTAAACGGCGCCAGTCGGGTTGGAGGGCGAGTTGAGGATGAGCAGCCGTGTGCGCGGTGTGATCGCAGCCTCAAGCGCGGCGGGAGTGAGTTTGAAGCCTGTCTCGTCAGTCGCCAAAACCGGTACGGGGACGGCACCTGCGAGCTTCACCATCTCCGGGTAGCTCACCCAATACGGCGCAGGGATGATGACTTCGTCGCCCGCCGAGCAGGTCGCGAGGATCGCGAGGTAGCACGAGAATTTACCGCCGGGGCTCACGATCACCTGGGAGGCTTGCGTGGGGATTTTGTAGAACTCGCTGTACTTCCGGGCAATCGCGTCGCGCAGCGGCGGGATGCCAGGCGTCGGCGCGTACTTTGTCTTGCCGTCGCGCAGGGCTTTGATCGCTGCTTCCTTGATGTGCTCGGGCGTATCGAAGTCGGGCTCGCCCGCGGCAAAGCCACACACGTCTTCGCCCGCAGCGATCAGCGTCTTGGCCTTGGCATCGACGGCCAGCGTGGGCGAAGGCGCGATGTTGCGAGCCCAAGTGGAGAGCGGGGCGGGCGATTGAAAACTGGGGGCGGGCGAATCGGTCGGTATTGTGCGGGTCATGAGCGGCCAGCACTGAAGCGGCTTTCCGCGCTGTTTGGCAAGTGCCCTCAAGGAACTTCGCGCGTGGAGCGCTGCGCTCGTTGAGCGAGCGGCCCGCGCTCCCTGCGAAGGGGAGCTGCGGCAACGGGTTGGCGAGCGGCTCTTGCGCAAGCGCTTCGCGCAACCGGGGTTTGGACTACGCATGTTTTGGGGGCTCCCGCTCGCGGGGCCAAATTGTTCTCTCAATGACATTGACTCGCCAAGGGCTTGCCTAATTTTGCCCGCCTGTTCCCCAGCCACCCCCTTTCCCCCTAAAATCCTCTCTATTATGGCGCACGTTCTGATCAAAGACCTCGTTAAGACCTACCCCGAAAAAAAAGGCCCCGGCGTCACCGCCGTGAAGGGCATCAACCTCGAAATCCAGGACCGCGAATTCATGGTTTTGGTCGGCCCCTCGGGCTGTGGAAAGTCGACTACGCTGCGCATGATCGCGGGCCTTGAGGACATCAGCGGCGGCTCGGTCACCATCGACGGCAAGGTCGTGAACAACGTGATGCCCAAGGATCGCGACATCGCGATGGTGTTTCAAAACTACGCGCTCTACCCGCACATGTCGGTTTACGACAACATGGGCTTTGGCCTGAAACTGCGGAAGTTCCCGCGCAAGGAAATCGACGTCCGCGTGCGCGAAGCCGCCGAGATGCTCGGCCTCGAAAACCTGCTCGACCGCCGCCCCAAGGCGCTGTCCGGCGGTCAGCGCCAACGCGTCGCCGTAGGCCGCGCCATCGTGCGCAAGCCCAAGGTCTTCCTCTTCGACGAACCGCTCTCCAACCTCGACGCCAAGATGCGCGTCTCCACCCGCGCCGAAATCTCGAAGCTGCACTCCCGCCTCGGCGCCACGATGATCTACGTGACGCACGACCAGGTGGAAGCCATGACGATGGGCGACCGCATCTGCGTCATGCGCGACGGCAACATCATGCAAGTCGCCACGCCGCTAAACCTCTACAACCACCCGGAGAACATGTTCGTGGCAGGCTTCATCGGCTCGCCCCCGATGAACTTCATCCACGGCCGCCTCGAAAACCGGAACGGCCAGAGCGTCTTTATCGAGGCCAACAGCAACGCCTCGCCGATCCAGGTCACGCTCAACGACGAGCTCGCCGCTCGCGCCGCCGCTTACGTGGGCAAGGAAATCGTCTTCGGCGTGCGCCCGGAAGATGCCCAGGACACGCTCTCGCTCGGCTCGCCCGCGCCGGAGCACACCGTTGAAGTCACGGTCGATGTTTCGGAGCCGATGGGGGCGGAGACCTATCTGTATCTCGACACTGGCGCGCACTCGTTCATCGCCCGCGTCGGCGCGACCGACCGCTTCGAGGCCGGCCAAAAAGTCCAGATCACCTTCAGCATGGACAAGGTGCACCTCTTCGACCCGGGGACGGAAAACGTCATCAAGTAACGACTCCCCCCCAGGCTCGCTATTGAGCCTTCCACGCATCGCCCGTTCCTTGAGGAGCAATCGGGGCGAAAGTTTAGAAAGCCGCAGCTAAAGACTGCGGCTTTTTTGCGTTTTGAGCCGGCCACCAAACACCGAAGAAATCCTGTCCGCCACCCTCGGCGACGAAGCGTAGCAAGTGCCCCCCGTTTCGCCGAGGTGTTCAGGTAAGTAGGTAAAGTGCATTTCGTGGCTTGTTGAGGGAGAGGGTGGGGCACACGCTGTGCGGTGATGTTCGATGAGCGCAGCCAGAGCCTTTTCGAGTTGCTGGGGGCGCAGGGGCAAGGCGGGGGCGGCGGTATCGGGAAACTTCGCGCTGCCTGGGCGGAGCATCAGGCGAGTGGCCAGTCGTTGGCGGATATTGTTTTGGCGCGCGGGTTGTTTTCACGCGAGGAGCTGTTGCGACGTGTGGCCGATGGGCTCGGCTGGAGCTTTGCGGGTGTCGGGCAGCCTGAAGTTTCGACGGAGCTTTTGGGCGCGATCCGCCCTGAGCTCGCGCGCCGCTACGCGGTGTTCCCCCGCGGAGTGGAGGCGGGGAGGGAGGGCCCAATTGAGCTCTGGGCGGCGGATCCTTTTAACCGGCAGAGCGTCGATGATCTCTCGTTTGCGCTGGGGAGGGAGGTGCGGTTTGTCGTGGCCGATCCAGAGGAGATTCTCGCGTTGCTGCGTCGCCATTATGGCGAGGGCTCCGAGTTTCCGGCTGAGGCGCACTCTCCGGTTGAGGCGCCGTCGTTTGATTTGGAGCCCGAGCCCGCCGCAGGAGCGGAGCTTGCCGAGGGCGACCTGGAGTCGATGGCTGCGCAGGCGCCGGTCATCCATTTCGTCAACCTCGTGTTAAAGCAGGCGATCCGCGACAAGGCTTCGGATATCCACTTCGAGCCTTTCGAGGACGAGTTCCGGATTCGCTACCGGATCGACGGGGCGCTCTACGAGATGGCGCCGCCGCCGCGGCAACTCGCTCTCCCGATCAGCTCGCGGCTCAAGGTCATGGCGAATCTCAACATCGCCGAGCGGCGAATCGCCCAAGATGGGCGGATCAAGTTTATGCTGGAGGGGCGCGCGGTCGACCTGCGCGTCTCGACGCTGCCCACGCAGTTTGGCGAGAGCATCGTCCTGCGCGTGCTCGACCAATCGGCCGTGCAGCTCGATGTTTCCCAGCTCGGCTTGCCCGCGGACATCCACGCGGCGCTAAACGAGACCATCCGCAGGCCGAACGGGATTTTTATCGTCACCGGCCCGACGGGCTCGGGGAAAACGACGACACTTTATGCGGGGCTGCGTGTGATCAATGCGCCAGACATGAAGCTGCTCACAATCGAAGACCCGGTGGAGTACGAGATCGACGGCATCATGCAGGTGCCGGTCAACGCGCCGATCGGGCTGAGCTTTGCCGCGGCACTGCGCGCATTTTTGCGGCAGGATCCCGATGTGATCATGGTCGGTGAAATTCGCGACCTGGAGACTGCGCAGATCGCGATTCAGGCTTCGCTCACCGGTCACCTCGTTTTCTCCACGCTGCACACCAACGATGCTCCGGGCGCGCTCACGCGGCTGATCGATATGGGCGTGGAGCCGTTTTTGATCAGCTCTACGCTTTCAGCGGTGCTCGCGCAGCGCCTCGTGCGGCGAATCTGCCCTCACTGCAAAACGGCGTATCAGCCGGGTGATGCGTTACTGGCGAGCGCGGGGATCGACCGGCGAGCCGTAGGCGGGCGGTCTTTCTTTCGCGGCGCGGGTTGCCCGCATTGCTACCACACCGGATATCGCGGGCGGCTCGGGATCTTCGAGTGGCTGCCTATGAGCGAGGCCATGCGAGAGCTTACACTTGAGCGCGCGCCGACCCTGCAACTGCGCCACGCCGCCACTCGCCAGGGGATGCGTACCTTGCGCGAAGATGGCCTGCGGGCTGTGCTCGGCGGGCAAACCACACTCGACGAACTCCTGCGCTATACGTGAGTCGAGTGGGCATTTCGCGCAGCGGTTGACGCAGGACAGTCCAGAACCTAAACGCGCGGGCGAGATGCCAAGCTTCTCCTACACGGCCATTGAGCAGCGCAGCGGCAGGGCGGTGTCGGGCTTGCTTGAGGCGGCTTCTTCGGCGGCGGCTGCCGCGGAGTTGAAAAGGCGAGGGCTGGCTCCGCTTTCGGTTCAACTGGCGGAGAAAAAACCGCCGTCGGGCTCAGCGGCTTTGCGAGGCTCCGCCGGAGCCGGATTTTCCGCGCAGGCAGGCGTTCGCAAAAAACAGCCCTCCACCGCGTCGCGTAAAAAACGAAAACCGATCCTCATTGGCCGGATCATCAGCGCGAAAAATCTGGCCGTTTTTACGCGGCAGCTCAGCTCTCTGGTCAAGGCGGGGATGCCGTTATTGCGCAGCCTGGAGACATTGGAGCGGCAGGAGCGAAACCCGCATTTCCGCCCGGTCATCGCCGCGCTCGGCGAGCATGTTCGCGGTGGCGGGACTTTCTCGGAGGCGCTTCAGCAGCATCCGCGAGTGTTTGACCGGCTTTCCGTGAACATGGTGCGCGCGGGTGAAGCGGGCGGCGTGCTCGCGGTAGTGCTGGAGCGGCTCGCGCAGTTTCAGGAAAAGTCGGTGCGGCTGCATGGGCGCATCCGCGCGGCGATGACTTACCCGCTCATCATCCTCCTGGTGGCGTCGGGAATCGTCGCCGCGTTGATGGTTTTTGTGGTGCCGAAGTTTGAGGCGATCTTTGCCACGACCTTGAAGGGGCAAGCCCTGCCCTTGCTCACGCAGGCCGTGATCGCGGTGAGCAACGTTCTCAAAGACCACGCATTGCTGGCGGTCGGGGGCGCGCTGTTGCTCATCGCGCTACTTCGGCTCGCTGCGCGTAGCGCAGTGGGGATGCGTGTGCTGCACACGGCTGCGTTGCGCGTACCTGTTCTGGGTGAGCTGCTGCTCAAGACGGCAATCGCGCGATTCACACGTACGCTCGGGACGCTGCTGCCCAGCGGAGTCCCGATCCTCGATGCGCTGCGGATCACCAGCGACACCAGCACCAACGTGCGAATCGCCGAGGCGATCATGATCGTCCATGATCGCGTAAAAGGCGGCGACCCGGTGGCCGCGCCCCTGCGCGCACTGCGGCTGTTTCCCGACATGGTGTCGAGCATGGTCGAGGTGGGCGAGGAAACCGGAGCGCTCCCCGAGATGCTCATCCGCGTGGCGGAGAACTACGACGAGGAGGTCGACAGCTCGGTCAACGCCCTGACCTCACTGATAGAGCCGCTCATGATTGTCCTGATGGCCGTGATGGTCGGCACGATCGTTATCGCGCTCTTCCTTCCCATCGTGCGGATCATCGAGTCACTCGGGTAGGGCGGCGCCGCGCGAGCGTTTGCGGATTTGCACGGGGCTTTTTAGCTGAGAAGGGCGAAGAGCAGACAGGCGACCGGCGCGGCGAGGATCAGTGAGTCGCTGAGGTCAAACATGCCGCCGATCCCGGGGATCAGGCCGCCGGAGTCTTTGAGCGCGGCGCGGCGTTTGAGGATCGACTCGACCAGGTCGGAGACGATTGCGACCGCCGCGACGGGCGCGGCGAGCGCAGCGGCGAGTAGCGGAGAGAAGTTTGGCGGCAGCACGCCCCGGCTGAGCCAGGCGATCAGCGCGCCCACAACCATCGAAGTGAGGATGCCGCCCGCCGCGCCTTCCCAGGTTTTCTTGGGGCTGATCGTCGGCGACATAAGGTGCCGCCCGAGCGCCAGTCCGCTGAGCAGCGCGCCCACGTCGCAGAATTTGGCGACGGCGATTGTCCACACGAAGAGCACAAGCCCGCGCTCGGGCAGAGCGGGCTCGGCGATCAGGATGCGCACGAGGTACTGGAGCATGAAGGCCACGTAGACCTGGCCAAAGAGCGTCGCCGCGAGTGACTCGACTCGGGTCTCTGCGCGCTCGCCCAAAATCCGGATCGCGAAAATGACGGCAGCCAGCGCGAGCAGGTGTTCTGTGGGCAGCCCAAAACGCTGCGCGAGCCAGGGCGCGACCGTGATCAGGCCGCCGAGCAGCGCACCGAGTTTGGCAAAAGGCGCCCAGCCTGCACCCGCGAGCAGCCGGTAAAACTCCAACAGCGTGAGCGCCGAGATCAGCCCCACGAGAAGGACGGCTCCCGTAGTGCGAAACAGCCACAGCGCCCCGATGACGATCAACCACAGGAGGACGGTGCTTAAAATGCGTTTGGTCATGGCGGGGGCGAGAGAAGGGGAGGGTTTTGCGCGCTGCCGTGCGCTGATACGAGGAGAGGAAGAGTCGCGTGCGTTGGGAGGCGGGCAGGGCGGGCGCGAAGTGCGTTGGAGCTCTGGCGCGAGGGTTGGAGGAGTCGGCGGCGCGTTAGTGCTGCTGCGCGTGTTCGGTGGCGCGGCATTGCTCGCTGGTTTTTCCGTAGCGGCGCTCGCGGCGGGCGTATTCGGCCAGAGCTTGGGCGAGATCGTCTTTGCCAAAGTCGGGCCACAGGACGGGCGTAAACACAAACTCGGCATACGCTGCCTGGAGGAGCAGGAAGTTGCTCAGCCGCGTCTCGCCCGAAGTGCGGATGACCAGATCGGGATCGGGCAGTCCGGCCGTGTAGAGATGGCGGCTGAAGCTCTCCCACGAGCAGTCATCGGGCGCGACCTCTCCGGCAGCGAGCGC
This sequence comes from Cephaloticoccus primus, assembly GCF_001580015.1. Taxonomy (GTDB): domain Bacteria; phylum Verrucomicrobiota; class Verrucomicrobiia; order Opitutales; family Opitutaceae; genus Cephaloticoccus; species Cephaloticoccus primus. The sequence goes on along the minus strand of NZ_LSZQ01000029.1, from coordinate 81,041 downwards.
GGCGGCGTAGGCGCGGGCGGCATCGACGACTTCGCCGCGCGAACCGTAGTTGAGCGCGAGGGTGAGCGTGTAGTCCTCAAAACCCTGGGTCGCCTCAATCGTGTGCTGGAGCTGGCGCCGGGCTCCGGCGGGCAGCTCCTGCGTGCGGCCAATGGTGCGCAGCCGGATCCGGTTTTTTACAAAAGTCTGTAGCTCGCGCTTCAAGTAGAGCTCCAGCAGGCCCATGAGGGCGCCAACCTCGTCTTGCGGGCGCCGCCAGTTTTCGGCCGAAAACGCGTACAGCGTGAGCATCCGCACCCCAAATTCCCGACTCGAATCAATCACCCGGCGTACGGTTTCTACGCCGCGCCGGTGCCCCTCGATCCGCGGCAGCCCGCGCTGCTGCGCCCAGCGCCCGTTGCCATCCATGATGATCGCCACGTGAGCCGGAGTCCGGGCGGGGGCGGCGGAGGGTGAGGACGCGCGGGAGGCTGGGCTGTCGGCAGAAGGCGGCGGCATGAGAGAAGCGGGAGAGCCTGCGAACGGGGCACCGCAGCTTCGAGTTTTTTCCTATGACTGCGCGAAAGCGACCAAGCGGGATCTGGATTTATGGGGGGATGTTTGAAAGTGCACCCGATCCGGATGCACCTTTCAGGTTACTAAATAAAGCCAACCAAGGTGGGAGCGCATTCGTGGTTTTCACCTCACAACAATGGGGCGAGGAGGCGGCTGAGGTCTTCGAGGAGGTTGTGGGTGAAGGGGCGCTTGGGTGTGGTGGGCGAGTGGGTGGCCTTGGCGAGGAGTGAGTCGGCCCAGGCGGAGATTTCACCGACTTCGGCGCGGGAGTGGACGAGGACGCCGATCTCGAAGTTTACGAAGAGGCTGCGCAGGTCGAAGTTGGCCGAGCCGTAGAGGGCGATGCTGCCATCGACGATGGTGGCCTTGCTGTGGAGCATCCCGGGGCTGTGGAGTTTTACGGTGACGCCTGCTTCGCGCAGCTCGCGCAGGTAGTGGCGGCGGGCGAAGTCGGTGATCGGGTGGTTGGATTTTTCGGGGACGAGGAGGGTCACGGCCACGCCGGAGCGGGCTTTGACGATGAGCGAGCGTTGGAGGACTTCGTCGGGAATGAAGTAGGGGGTGATGATGCAGATGCTTTTGTCGGCCGCCTGGATCATGGCGACGAGCGCTTCGTAGAGCGGGTCACCGTGGACGTCGGGGCCGCTGGCGACGACCTGGAGCTCGGCGGGGCCGCAGACCTGGGCGGCGATCTCGGGCGGGACTTCGGCGCGGATTTTCTCGATGGGCTGGTGGCTGGCGAAGCACCAGTCGGCGATGAACACGTCGTTTAGCAGGATGGCGGCGGGGCCGCGGATGAGGGTGCCGAAGTCTGCCCAGCGCGCGTCGCTCGGGCTGGGGCCCATGTAGTTTTTGGCGAGGTTGTGCCCGCCGATCAGCGCGGTGCTGTGGTCGATGACGGCGATTTTGCGGTGGCTGCGCAGGTTGGCCGAGCTGCGGCGCGAGGAAAAGCGGAGCACGGGCATGAACCACTGGACTTCGCCGCCGGCCTCGATGATCGGGCGGACGAAGCGGCGGGTGACGAACATGGAGCCCACGGAGTCGAGCAGCAGCCGGACTTTGACTCCGGCGCGCGCGCGCGCGGCGAGCAGCGCGACGAGGCGGCGGCCCGTGTCGTCGCGCCCGAGGATGAAGGTGGTGATGTGGATGTGGTGGCGCGCGCTCTGGATGCAGGCGACGAGCTGGCGGTAGGCGTCTTCGCCGGTGGTGATGAGTTGCAGGTCGTTGCAGGGGAGCGGCGGGGCGGCTCCGGCGCGGGTCACGGCGCGAGCGATTGGCCGGTTGGCGTGGTGCCCGGGAGAAAAATCGGCGACGGGCAGGGTGGGCTCGACCGGCGTCTTGCGCGCCATGAGTCGGCGCAGTTTGCGCCCGCCAAAGAGCAGGTAGAGCGGCACGCCGAGGTAGGGGACGAGGATGATGCCGAGCAGCCACGCAAAGGTATTCCCGGGCTGGCGTTTTTCGCTCATCAACCGAGCCACCAAAAACAGCGCCAAAAGAAAACCCGCCACCGTGAGGAGGTGGGAGAGCGCTCCTTGCAAAAAGGGGTGTTCTTGAAGTTCGTCCACGGTCTTCGACCGCCTTTATATGCGGGCCGCTCGCTGGCGGCCCGTCAGGGGCTTGGTTGTTTGATTCAGCTAATCGATATGGGTGACTTGATCGGGCTTTCGTCGGTGGTGTTTTTTGTTGTTCGGGCGCGGGAGTCTAGCGGGCGTTTTTGCTTAGACCAGTGCGTTGCTCTAAAAAAAACTTGATCCCGCAAGGCCAAGTCGAGAGCGTCCGCGCTTCCCGTTTTTTGGTAGGATACTCAAGTGGCCAACGAGGGCAGACTGTAAATCTGCTGGCTTATGCCTTCCCTGGTTCGAATCCAGGTCCTACCAAGGGGTCTACGACCCCGTTTTGTTGGCGAGCGGACGTTGTCCGCTCATCGGGAGGAGGAGGCGCGGAGAAGTGATTTCACACTCCGCTTCGCGCTCAAAAACACGCTGCCAAATGAAAGACGCTTAAGCTCTCGTGTGAGCGTGGCTGGCGGAGGCCAGCGCGCCCTTCATCGCGAGCGAGACGAGGGCGAGGGTGAGCAGCGAGTTTACGGGCATGAGGATCGCGGCGATCAGCGGATTGATGAATCCGGCAGCGGCGAAGCCCACGGCGAGCAGGTTGTAGGTTACCGAAAAAACGAGGATGACGCGCTCGGCGCGACGGCGGATGGCGTTGATCTCAAAGAGGGCGCGGATGCCGCCGATGCCACGGCCCAGGTAGTAGAAATCGGATTTCTGGGCGAGGACTCCGCGATGGATAACGGGGGTGCCGCGGGCGAGCGCAGCGTCGAAGGCGAGGCTGTCGTTGAGCCCGTCGCCGAGCATGAGGGCGTCTGCCCGGGTGTGTTGGCGCAGCCAGTCGGCCTTGTCCTGGGGGCTCATCTGGCCGTGACCCTGCTCGCGGGGGAGGCCGAGCTCGGCGGCGATTTTTTCGACCTTGGTGCGCGCATCACCGCTGAGGATGTGGGCTTCGTAGCCGAGCGCGCGCAGGTGGCGCAGTTCGGCGCGTGCGTCGCTGCGGATGGTGTCGGCGAGCTCGAAGCGGGCGACGGGCTGGCCGTCGCAGGCGAGGACCGTAGCTCCCTTTTTTTTGTGGTCGGCGGGCTGGGCACTCGTCGGCGCGGCGCGGCCGTCGCCCTGCGGCTCACTGCGCCCGAGCGACCAAGGGCCGAGGCGGACGCCTTGGCCGATTTCCTCAACCACTTCGCCCGCGAGCGGCTCGGGGGGCGGGCCGCCGGCGAGCAGGGCTTCGAGGAGGCTCTGGCTAACGGGGTGCGGGTTGTCGCGCACGAGGCTGTAGAGAGCTTGGCGGGACTCGGGGCTGAGTGCCGCGAGCGCTTCGGGATTTTGGAGCGTCGGGGTTTCCAGGGTGAGCGTGCCGGTCTTGTCGAAGATGAGTTTTCGCACCTTGTGCAGGATCGACCAGAGGCGGGAGCTGCGGACGTAGACGCCGCGGCGGCGCAGGGCGACGGAAGCGATTTCCTCGGCGAGCGGAAAGGCGAGCCCGATCGCGCAAGGACAGGAGACGACGAGGATCGCGGTGACGATGGCGCCGGTTTTGAGCAGGTCGCCCGTGCCCAGGCCCCAGCCGAGCGCGGCGAGCGCAGCGACAGCGAGGATGCCGATCAGGTAGCCCTGGACGATGCGTTCGAGGAGTGGATTGCGCTGCGGTGCGGCGCTTTCGTTTTGGCGCGCGGTGAGCTCGGCGAGGAGCGATTGCGCCCAGGCTTGGGTGGCGCGCAGGCGGGCGGGCGAGCGGCTGAGGTTGAGGGCTCCGGCGGGGATGAGTTGTCCGGCGGCGTAGGCGCGCGGGGCGGCCTCACCATTGATCGAGGCGAGCGAAAACTCGGCGCGCGCAGGCGCTTCGAGGCGGGCTTCGACAGGGAGGACCTGGCCGGAACGCAGCTCGAGGCTTTGGCCGGGCTGGAGCTTTTCGGGAGCGAGCGGGCGCGTGGAGCCGTCGGGCTGAAAGACGGCGATGTGCTGCGGGCGGGGTTGCAGCGCGAGCAGGCGGCGGCGGTTGCGCTCGACGGCGCAGACCTGTGCCCAGCGGCCAACGAGCATCAGCACGATAAAGGTGCTCACGAAGTCGAAGTACACGTAGCGCTCTTCGCCGACTGCCCAGCCGTAGAGCGAGCCGAGGTAAGCGCCGAGGATGCCCAGCGAGATCGGCAAGTCGATGTGCAGGAGCCCGTGGCGCAGCCCGGCCCAGGCGCGCTGGATGAAGTAGCCGCCGCCCGCGAGCATGCTCAGCGTGCCAAAGGCGAGCGCGAGCGTGCCGAAGAGCCGAGCGTAGGCGAAGCTCTGCTCCATGCCGAAGTAGCTCGGCAGGGTGAAGAGCATGGTGTTCATCACGAAGGCGGTGCACAGGCCGATGCGGCGGACGAGCGCGCGGCTTTCCGGCTCGGCGCCCTCGGCATCGTGCGGGCCGACGAGGTAGTTGAAGGACTGGAGCCGGCGCGCGAATTCGGGCAGCGAAAACTCGCCCGCCTGCCAGCTAAGCTCCATGTGGCCGAGCTGGGCGTTGACGTTTATCCGGCGGGCACCGGGGAGCTGCTCGAAACATTTCTCGATCAACCACACGCAGCCCGCACAGGAGATCCCCTGGATGCCCAGGGTCGCACTCGGAGTCGCGGCGCTCGCGGGAGCGGGGAGTGGCGCCGCTGCTGCCGCGTCGCTGCCGCCCTGCTCGCGGGCCTGCGCCTCGGCGTCGCGCTGGAGTTCGGCGAGCCAGTCGTAATCCTGAGGCTGAAAAACGCTCGGGTCTACCGGCGCGGTGACCTGGTCTTTGATCCGGTAGTAGGCGTCGAGCCCGCTGTCGTGGACGAGCCGGTAAACGTAGGAACAGCCCGCGCAGCAAAAACCGCTTTCGCGCTGGCCCTCGTCCACAATCGGCGTGCCGCAGTGCCGACAGGCAGCCGAAGACTGTTTCTCTTTGCGCGCACTCGTTGCCGCCGCGTCGGTGCAACGCGGGCGAGCAGCCTTCGGCTGGCTCACCGTGCGCGGTCGTTCGACCGATTTTTTTTGCGAAGATGGCGTGGGCTGGCCGCCCGCCTTATGGGCTGGGCGGCTGGGCAGCGGGGCGAGGTCGATCTGTAGCGCGGCGGCGTGCATCAGAAGAAGCAGATCAGCGAGTTCACCTCCGGCCCGTCGAAGCCGAGCGTGCTGCGCAGCCGCCAGCCGATGATCAGCGCGCTGGAGAGCGCGAGGCCGACGCGCAGGCGGCCAAACCACAGCGGCGAGAGCCGGTGGCGGATCCACTGAAACTGGGCTTGGGCGAGCCACAGCAGCGGCACCGTGCCCAACCCAAATGCGAGCATGAACTCGATGCCGCGCAGCGCCGAGCCAGCGAACAGCGCGAGCGCGAGCAGAAAGTAGAGCGGGCCGCAGGGCAGCAGCGGCGTGGCGAGCCCGAGCGCGGCGGCAGACTTGAGCTTGGAGGCGGAGCGCAGGTGCGGGTTTAGCCGGATCAGGAGCCGCGAGAGGAAGAGCGGGCGCGGCAGGTAGCGATCCCAGCGCAGCGCGATTGCCACGAAAAAAAGGACGCCGATCCACGGGAGCCAGCGCAGGATGGCGTTGTTCTGGAGCCACTGGAGCGGCATCTGGCCCAGGCCGCCCGCGACTGCGCCGAGCGTGCAGTAGCTGAGAAGGCGCGTGCCGTGGTAGACGGTGCTGACGAGGTGCGCATCGGCGCGGTCGCCCTTCACCGGCATGAGCGTGCAGGCGAGCGGGCCGCACATGCCCGCGCAGTGCAGGCTGGTGATGAGCCCCGCGACAAAGGCCCCTGCGGGTGAGCTGACTGCGGCTAACTCGGTCAAGGTCTTCGACCTGTTTTATTTGCGCGTGTCGCTTGTGGGCGACACGTCGCGGTTAAGATTTTCCGTCCCTTCGCGTGCGCCGCTTTGCGCAGCGGGTGGCCCATGAGTGGGAGCGGTGGGTGCGGTGGCGAGGGGGACTTCTTCGACGCGGTGCCGGGACGCGATTTTTATCCAGAAAATCCACGCAGTAATTTGCAGCGCAAAGGCCAGCCACACCCACACCCAGAGCCGCGGGCTCTTTTTATTTTGCGCGGCACTCGTTGGTGCCGCGTCAAAGGCGGTCTTCGGAGTGGCCGCTACTGGCGTTTGAGAGCTTGATTTCATCTATTCGGCCTCCTCTTCCAGAAGACGCGGATCGGGGCCGAGAAACTCGACTTCGCGGGTACTGTGGAAACGGCCTTGGGTATCGCGGATGTGCACCTTGATTTTAAAGGGACCGCTATAGTGATCGCGCGGGACGAGCAGGACAAGCGGGCGGACTTCTTCGGCGATCGGGCCCACGCTGAGCGGGGCGTCGAGGCCGTTGCGCGTGAGCGGAGCGGGGGCCTCGACTTCGACCGTGAAGCTCGCGGGCTCGGCGCGCTTATTGAGCACGCGCACGAAGAACTGGTTGCGCACGGCGGCATCGGTGACGACGTAGGGCGTGCCGGTGATGCGGGTGACGCTGACGTTGGCGGGCTTGACGGTGGAGAGCGCCCAACTGGCGACGCCCACGCCGATCAGAAGCATGGTGGTGTAGAGCGCGACGCGCGGGCGTAGCCAGCGCGTGCGACCGCCGGCGAGCGCGGCTTGCGAGTCGTAGCGGATCAGGCCGGTGGGGCGTTTGACGCGGCGCATGACTTCGTCGCACGCGTCGATGCAGGCGGTGCAGCCGATACATTCGAGCTGGAGCCCCTGGCGGATGTCGATGCCGGTGGGGCAGACCTGGACGCAGCGGGCGCAGTCCACGCAGTCGCCACGCGGTGCTGCATCGGCGGCCGCGGCCACTGCCCCGCTCGCTGCCGTGCCTGCTCCGCCCACCGTACCGGCAGTCCGGGCGGCCTCAGAGACTTCGGCGACAAACTGCGCCGCGTCTCCCGCCCCCACGCCTGCCGTTGCGGCGCGCAGCGGGGCGCTGCTGTTGGCGCTGGCCGCTTTCGCGCGACCGCGCGGTTCACCGCGTGCGGCATCGTAGCCGACGACCATCGAGTGGTCGTCGATCATGGCAGACTGGAGCCGACCGTAGGGGCAGATGACGATGCAGAGCTGCTCGCGAAACCAGGCGAAGTTGAAGTACAGCCCCGCGGTTGCGGTGGCGACGAAGACAAAGGCGCTCCAGTGTTCGGCGGGCGCGCTGCGCATCATCGTCCACAGCTCTTTGAGCGAGACGTAGTAGGCGAGAAACAGGTGGGTGATGAGCAGCGAGACGAGCAGGTAGAGCGCGTGCTTGAGGCTGCGCCGGGCGATTTTTTCGGCGTTCCACGGCGCGGCGGCGAGCTTGCGGCGGGCGACGGCGTTACCCTCTACCCAGCGCTCGATGCGGCGGTAGACGTGGTCGAGAAACACCGTCTGCGGGCAGGCCCAGCCGCACCAGATCCGCCCAAACAGCGCGGTGATGAAGAAGAGCGAAAAGCCCAGCCCGGTGATCAGGAAGAAGGTCAGCCACACGTCCTGGGCGGCGAAGGTGAGGCCGAAGAGGTGGAAGCGCCGCCCCGCAATATCCAGAAACACGGCGGGGAAGCCGCCGACCTGGATCCACGGCAGCGCGAGGTACAGCGCGATCAGAAAGAAGGCCGAGATTTTCCGCGCGGTGGCGAAGCGGCCTTTGACGTCGGCGGGGTAGATGAATGGGCGCGACCCATCGGCGCCGATTGTGGTGACCGAGTCGATGGTGGGCCGCGCGGGTCTTGCCATGTGCTGTGGGGCAGCGGGCTGCCCTTTTATTTATTTTGAGAAGAGGATCGGCCCCGCACTTTCAGTGCTGCGATGCGCGGGGCCTGCGTGTGTGGTGTGTGCGAAAGTGCGGGGCAGGGAGAGTTCAGGACTACGGTGCTTCGTGGTAGCTGAGGATGTAGGCGATGACCTCGGCGGTTTTCTTCGCGCCGATGACGGGGCCCCAGGCGGGCATGCCCTTGGCGAGTACGCCGTTGTTGATCACGGCGAGGATGTCGGTGGGGTTGCCGCCGTGTGCCCAGGTGTCGTCGACGAGGTTGTGGCCGATGCCGCCTTCGTCCACGCCCTTGAGGCTGGTGAGGTGGCAGCTCGCGCACACGGAGTTAAAGGTCTCGCGACCCGCGTTTACGAAGACGGCGTTGCGGCTCATCTGCCAGAGCGTGGCATCGTCGAGGTTGGAGGCGGAGGAGGCGAGCTTGGCGGCTTCGATCCGGCTCATTTCGAGCTCGATGGCGGCCTGGGGGCTGAGCGCGAGTTGCGCTTGCTCGACGTAAAACCAGTAGCCGATCCAGAAGGCGATCGCGCCGTAAAAGGTGGCGAGCCACCAGTTGGGCAGCCGCTTGTCGTACTCCTGGATGCCGTCGAAAGTGTGCTCGCGCAGGACGTCGCCATCGGCTGCTGCTGCGGCGGTTGCCGCCGCGGCGCGGGCGGCTCCATGTGAGGCGTGGGCGTTAGTGTGAGTGCTCATCGTGGTGGGCTGGGTGGTGCTGAGGGGAGGTCGCATCAAAGGGCAGGGCGGCCATGTGCTCGGACTGCGAGCGGGGCATGCGCAGGGCGCGCCAGATCGCGCCCAGGAAAACCGTGGCGACGACGGCGAAGGCGACGATCGTGCAGAGCGCCGCATAGTCTTCGAATACGAGTCGTTTAAACATGTGTGGGTCGGCGGAGAGCGGTTGTTGCGTGTGTGCGGTGTGTGCCATGCGGTGGCGGCGGGTGCGTCGCGGTGCGCGAACCTGCCGGCCGGGACTCGCGGTTTAGTGGCGGGCGGCGGTGGTCACGGCGCGCGGGGTGAGCTGCTCGGACTGGCCGAGCTTTTGCAGGTAGGCGATCAGCGCTATGATCTCCTTCTCGGGGGCGACGTAGGCACCGGCTTCGCGTAGGCCTTTGGAGATGGCCTTGGCCTGAGCGTTTACGTCGTCGAAGATTTGCTGCGGCGTGAGCGGCCCGTAGGGGACGCCGAGCATGCGCTGGACGTTGATCTTGGAGGGCAGCGCGGCGACGTCGGTATTGTTTTCCGAGAGCCAGGGGTAGGCGGGCATGTTGGAGCCCACGGAGATGCTGCGCGGGTTTTCCATGTGGCGCAGGTGCCAGACGTCGGGGTACTTGCCGCCGACGCGGGCGAGGTCGGGGCCGGTGCGCTTGGACCCCCACTGGAAGGGGTAGTCGTAGAGCGACTCGCCGAGGCGCGAGTAGTCGCCGTAGCGCAGCACGTCGGGCACCATCGTGCGGATCATCTGCGAGTGGCAGTTGTAGCAGCCCTCGCGCACGTAGATGTCGCGCCCCGCGAGCTCCAGCGGGGTGTAGGCGATCTGGAGCCGGTCTTCGACGTTGTCGGGCTTGTTGACGAGGACGGTGGGGATGATCTGCACGAGCCCGCCGGCGGCTACCGAAACGAAGACCAGCACGCTGAACGGCAGCGCGTTGAGCAGGAGTTTCTCGTACCAGTCCTGCCAGCTTTTGCCGCGCGAGTAGAGCAGCGCGTAGCCCGCGACGAGTGTCACCAGCGCGCCCGCAATCCCCAGCGCGCTGACGATGCCCGAGCCGACCATCCACAGCGTGGCAAAGCCGACGAGGAAGATGCTGAGCAGTACCGGCCCGTTGCCAAAGGCGGGCAGCCAGCCCATGCGCTCGCTCGCGCGCTGCTGTGCGGTCGCGGCGGCAGGCGCGGTATCGACGTAGACTTCGACCGAGCCGTTTACGGGCACGGCGCCGCGCAGGGTCTGCCACATGTTGTAGGCGAGCAGCAGCCAGCCGACGAGGTAAAGGCCGCCGCCGATCACGCGCATGAGCATCAGCGGGCGGATGGCGTTGAGCGTATCGAGGAAGTTCGGGTAGCTGAGGATCGTGCCGCCCTCGGTAGTGCCGTTGAGCATCAGGCCCTGCGTGATGCCGCTGCTCCACATGGCGGCGACGTAGAGGAGGATGCCCAGCAGGCCGGTCCAGAAATGGATGTTGGCCAGCGAGGTGGAGTGCAGCGGCTTGTCCCACAGGCGCGGGATCAGCCAGTAGATCATGCCCGCGGCCATGAAGCCGTTCCAGCCGAGGGCTCCGGCGTGCACGTGGCCGATGATCCAGTCCGTGTAGTGGCCCAGCGCGCTGACGGCCTTGATCGACAGCAGCGGGCCCTCAAAGGTCGCCATGCCGTAGAAGGTGATGCCCGCGACGAAGAACTTGATCACCGGCTCGGTGCGCAGCTTGTGCCAGGCGCCGCGCAGCGTGAGCAGCCCGTTGAGCATGCCGCCCCAGGACGGTGCCCAGAGCATCAGCGAAAAGGTCATCCCCATTGTCTGGAGCCAGCCGGGCAGGGCGGTGTTGAGCAGGTGGTGCGGCCCTGCCCAGATGTAGATAAACACCAGCGACCAGAAGTGCACGATCGAGAGCCGGTACGAATACACGGGGCGCTCGGCGGCCTTTGGCATGAAGTAGTACATGATGCCGAGGATCGGCGTAGTGAGGAAGAACGCTACGGCGTTGTGCCCGTACCACCACTGCACGAGGGCATCCTGCACGCCGCCAAAGATCGGGTAGCTGTGCAGCAGCGAGGTCGGGATCGAGAGGTGGTTGACGATGTACAGCATCGCCACGGTGAGGATCGTCGCGATGTAGAACCAGATGGCGACGTAGAGCGCCTTCTCGTTGCGCCGCGCCAGCGTCCAGAAAAAGTTGACCGCAAAGACGACCCAGATGAGGGCCACGGCGATATTGATCGGCCAGATCAGCTCGGCGTACTCCTTGCCGCGCGTGAAGCCCAGCGGCAGCGTGATCGCCGCGGCGACGATGATGAGCTGCCAGCCCCAGAAATGCAGTTGGGAGAGGAAGTCGCTCGCCAACCGCGCCTTCACCAGCCGCTGGGTGGAGTAGTACACGCCCGCGAACATCATGTTGCCCACAAAGGCAAAGATGACCGCGTTGGTGTGTAGCGGGCGCAGCCGCCCGAAGGTCAGCCAGGGCAGGTCAAAGTTGAGCCGCCAGAAGTTGAGCTGCGAGGCCACGAAGACGCCGACGAGCATGCCGACGGCCCCCCATATGACACAGGCGAGGACGAACTGCCGGACGATCTTGTCGTTATACTCGATGCTTAGTTTTTGTTGGCTCATCGGGAGGAGTGTAAAAGGGCTCGGAAGGAAGGGAGGGACTGGGTGGACGGGGCGTGGGGGAGAAGTGGGGTAAGTGCGGTGGGGAGGTTTGCTTGGTGCCAGGGCGGTTTGGTGTCAGGGGAAGGGAGAAATGGGTGAGCGCTCGTCGAGCGCGGTGCGGGGAAGGGAGCGGTAATCCGGCGGGGCCGCAGGGGAGGCGCAGTCGCTGAGATTTTCTAATGAGGGCTATTAGCTGAACTGCGCATATTTTGCCCCGCACTGGCCGCCGCAGTGGCGGGCTCGGGCGCGCTCACCGGTGCGGTGCGCGGAGTCTCATCCGCCAGCGGCATAAGCGCGTTGCGCTCCGCGCTCGAATAGTGGCGGCGCGAGGTCTCCCGCAGAAAAAACACCACAAAGGTGAATACCAGGCAGAGGCTGATCGTGAGCGTAAGGGGAATGACGGACATGGAGGACTGGAGAGAGGAGAGATGCGCCGCCCTCCGACAAGCCGCCCCGAGCTGAATGTGAGCGATATAAGGAGAGGTGCGCGGTATAAGATAAATTCATTATAAGCTACTGCGCCGATAAGTGCTCCGCGTGGCTTGTCGGGCCCTGCGCACATCTTGCCGACATTGGAGTAACGGCGAGACCCTCCCCGGTACCTCTCTCTTCTCCACTACGCGTGGCGCCCCGCCACCGCCCCACGCGCAGTGGGAGAAGGGCCACTGGCACCTTGCGGGCGGCGGATTGCTGCAGCAGAAACGCCGCCATGCTTTCACCCCAAGACGATTGCGAAGCGCCCCGCGCGGCTGTGCCTGCCGATGCGTCCGCGCTTCCGCCAGTCCTTGCGCCTGCGCCGCCCAATCGCCTGCGAGGCACCGCGGCCGAGGAGCGCCCGCAAGAGCGCCTGGAGCGCGAAGGTGCGGCGGCGCTGAGCGACACGGAGCTGCTGGCGATGCTGCTCCGCAGCGGCACACAAGGGATGGATGTCCTCTCGCTGTCCGCGCGCCTGATCAAAGAAGCGGGCTCGCTGGCGGGGCTGACCGAGTGGCTCGAAGACGACTTTCGCGCGTTCAAAGGGATTGGCCGGGTAAAAGCCCTGCAACTGCTTACCGTGATGGAAGTGGCCAAGCGGATCCTGCGCCAGTCTCAGGGGCAGGCCCCCCTGATCGACAGCGGCGAGCGCGCTGCGGCCTACCTCGCCCCGCTCACCGTCGGGCTGCGCGTGGAGAAGTTCTGGGTGCTCTCGCTCAACGCCCGCCGGCACTTGATCCGCTGCCGCGAACTCAGCTCCGGGACGCAAAGCGGCACCCAGGTGCACCCGCGCGAGATCTTCCGGATCGCCATCCGCGATGGTGCTAGCGCGCTGGTCTGCGCGCACAACCACCCCTCGGGCGATCCCTCCGCGAGCAAGGAAGACCTGCGCTTCACACGGCAGCTCTGCGAAGCCGCCCGGGCGGTAGGCATCCCGCTCCTCGATCACATCATAATGGGGACCAAAACTTCTGATCCGCTTCAGCGCGGCTACTACAGTTTCAGGGAACTGGGTTTGATTTGAAGGTTATGAGTGACAGCGGATTACTGTCGCGCTTAACCCCTTCTGTCATATGCCCTCGAACGTCAAAGCTCCCCGCCGCACCAGCGCCATTGTTGAGCAACTGCGCAGCAGCCGGATCTACAAAGATTACGAGGAGGCCTTTCGCAGCGCGACCGGGATGCCGCTCGCGCTGCGCACGCGAGGACTCGGCGACTACACCCCGCCGCATCGTGGCGACCCCAACGAAAATCCCTTTTGCGCACTCATGGCGCGCAGCAACCACACCTGCGCGACTTGCCTTGCCATGCAGCGCCGGATCGAGACCGAGACCAACATCGGGCCCAAGACGCTGCACTGCTTCGCGGGCCTGTGCGACTCGGCCGTGCCCGTGCGCGTGGGCGAAAACATCATCGCCTTTTTACAGACCGGCCAGGTGCTCCTGCACGAACCCACGAAGCAGGAGTTCAGCCGTAGCTCGCAGCTGCTCCTCAAGATGGGCAGCGAAATCGACGTCCGCCGCCTGGAGGAGACCTACTTCCAGACCCAGGTTCTCGACCGCTCGCGCTACGACTCGATCCTGCGCCTCCTCGAAGTCTTTGCCCAGCACCTCGCCGCGCTGAGTACCGAGCTGACACTCAAGGCCGAAGAGCCCCCCGCCCCGCCCTCAGTCCACAAGGCCCGTGGGCTGATCGACTCCCGCCACCACGAAGAACTGACGCTCTCCGAAGTCGCCAAGGCGGTAAACATGAGCTCCTTTTACTTCTGCAAAATGTTCAAGCGCTCCACCGGGCTTACCTTTACCGACTACCTCGCCCGCGTGCGCGTGCAGAAAGTGAAAAACCTGCTGATCAACCCGCACAAACGCATCAGTGAAGCCGCCTTCGAGTGCGGCTTCCAGTCGCTCTCCCAATTCAACCGCGTCTTCAAAAAAGTCACCGGCGAAGCCCCGAAAGCCTACCGCGCCCGCCTCCAGACCAAGAACGCCCCCGCTGCCAGCTAGCCGCTATCCGGTTGGTGCGGTTTTGGCGGTTTTAAGAAGTGCGAGTGTCTGCTCTTGATATCCGGAGCGGGCGCAGGAGCGCGGTGGCGATCAGCGCGCGAATGCTGAGAGATGGTAATACGAAGAGTGCAACTGACTTATAATCAAAAACTTTTAGACTCAAAATGACAGGGAGGGACGGGTGTAGGATACCGCGCATATCAAGGGGAGTTTCTCCCACTAAAAGACCGCAATCCGATAGCTCTGATGGCGGCCTGGGAGTATTAAGTGAAACGAGGGCTGTCTTTGAAATCAGTGTGTGTGGAGGGATACGCTGCGTTACTCTATGTGCTCGGCTGATTAGAGAGACAATACGCGTGTGACTTGTCGAGGGACGGTGAGTTAAAATCCGCAGTCAATCTGGTAGCGCGTGATTCGGCAGGACGGTCTCTGAGAGGGCACGCTTGCTTCGGCGGGCTTGAAGTAAGGTGCGGAGCTGTCTATCGAGTTGCTCTAGTGTATCATGCTCATTGAGCCACCAATTAGTGGACCAGACGCGGAGAATAACCCAGCCGAGTCCTTCAAGCACGAGCTGCCGGAGCTTATCCCGGTCGCGGGCGGTCGCACTGCTATGGTAGGTCGCGCCATCGCACTCTACTCCGGCTAGGTATCGGCTGGGGTCGTCTGGGTCGACCACCCCTATATCAATGCGAAAAGAGGAAACTCCGATTTGAGGAGCAGTGCGCCAGCCTTTAGCCATGAGTTTTGCAGCGACCGCTTCTTCAAAGGGACTTTCATAAGCTCCTACGCTGCCTTGGTGCGTTTCGAGGAGGGCTTGGACGCCCCGCTCGGCAAACTCAAGGAACAGCTTGAGATGGCTCACCCCTTGAGCTGATTGGGGTGAGAGGTTAATCTGATCGGGGCGAAAGCTGGAGAATAGCCGCATCTGGCACCGAGCGCGGGTGATGGCGACGTTTAGTCGACGTTCGCCGCCTTGGCGAGTGAGTTGGGAAAGCGAGGTGAGGCTGAGGCGTCCGTCGTCACCTGGGCCGTAGGTGAGTGAAAAATAGATTATGTCGCGTTCATCTCCTTGGACTTCTTCGAGGCTTTTGATGAAGATCGGCTCACGTGTGTCGCCAGAAAAATAAGGTTCGATTTGTGGGTGTTTACGGCGTGAGGCGTCAAAGAGGTCTTCGACTAATTGCTGCTGCGCTCGGTTAAACGTTACTACTCCGAGCGTTTTGCGGCTGAGGCGAAACTCGTCGGAGAGTAGTCGTGTGACGACTTCGTCGACAAGGGCTTGGGCTTCGATAGGGTTGGCCTTATCGCCGCCTTTGCCCCGGTTGTGAGTGCCATTGACGAACTGTACACTGACGGCGCGGTCTTTGGTCTCGGGAGAGGGAAAGGTGATGAGGTTACTGTCGTAGTAGTGGCGATTGGAAAAGGTGATGAGGCTTTCATGATGGCTCCGATAGTGCCAGCGTAGCCGATACCTGTGTAGACCGGAGGCGATGCACTCATCCAGGATGCTGTCCATGTCCGGTATCGCCTGCGAGTCATCATCGATAGACACCTGTGCGCGGTCAAAAAATGAGGAGGGGGGCAACTGCTTGGGGTCGCCGACCATCACGACCTGAGTGCCTCGAGCTATCGCTCCGATAGCTTCCCAAGTCGGGATTTGCGAGGCTTCGTCAAAGATAACTAGATCAAAGGGGCGAGCTTCGATACTGAGGTATTGAGAGATAGACATTGGGCTCATCAGTAGACAGGGCGTGAGCTTGGTCAGTGCGTTGGGAATACCTGTGAAGAGTTTTCGCAGAGGTAGGTGTCCCTTCTTCTTTTGTATCTCCCTAAGAAGGAGTCGCCACTCAGTATGCGTAGCGGTGAGCATGTCAGGGTCGGGGAGTGCCTTCCAGAGCTGAGTGCGTAATCGGTTACGGCTGAGCGTGGTGAGCGTATCATCGATTTGGCGAAAGTCGCGGATCTGCTGCTCATGAGCAGGGCTGTCAAAAAGGTGTGCGACTTTCTTATCCTCTGCTATCGTGTCTAGCCAGTAGCTCGCGTAACTGGTTTCAAAGGCAGCAAGTACCTGATCCGGCTTAATTAAGCCTTGTTCAAGAGCATGGACAAGTGATGCCAATCCCAAATTGATGGCGTGTTCGCGCGCGTCTTGCCATACGCACCATTGAGAGAGTTGAGGGGCCGCTTGGACGATGCATTGGCAGAGGTCGGCGAGTGTATCAAGCGAGGTGGAGTTCCAAATCCATTTTGCCTCGTTCTTAAATTGTCCGAGGGTGACAAAATCGCGCCGTGCCGTGTCGAACTTAGAGACGGCGTCGAGGAAGTGTGCGATTTCTCGCTCGGGGGCACTGGTATAGCCTTCCTTTAAGCACAATTCGAGTGCCTTATTGACCGCAGTGAGCTGCTCGGGGTGCGTAGAGGTGATTAGGGTTATCGCCTTAGCAAGTTGTCTCTGGAACTGAAAGGCGTACTCAAGCTCTGCAACCTCACTTCTGTTCCCTTGCCAGAGTGCGTTTGTCACTTCTCCAAGATGGACGAGAGTGTGGAGTTGTTTTTCGACTTCTTGACGTTGCGCTTCGAGCACTTGGCGTAGCTCCCTTAAAGCTTTCCAGTGGCGGAGGTCTTCGCGTACGTCGAAGGCCCCCTGACCGCGGATCGCAGTGCGTAGTTGTTTGCGGATGTGGCGTTTTCTTAACCACGATTTTGGCCAAGTATTTTTCTCAGCTTGCTCCCACTCACTATGGAGCTTTTCGATGTCGAGCGTGTCGATTACTTCGGTGTAGGGAGCCGAAAGAGAATTGCGGTGTTGAGCGATTTGCGTGAGTTGCTCCCTATAGTTTTCTATGGCTGCTAAAGTTTTATCAAACAGAGTTTTGCTAAATGAGTCCGACTCCTGATCCCCATAGAGGGCGACATGTGCGAGTAGGCCTGCGTGCTCTTTTTCACAGGCCGCCGTGAACGAGTCTGGCCACGGGACCGTTAGCGAAAGGTCGAGAGACCTCAATTGCCGTAGTAGGGCCGCGCCTTTGAGGAGTTGGACTGCGAGGGCGGATGCATCGGCTTGCGCGGCAAAGCTCCAATTGTGACCAAGGGCATTGGGCAAAATCGTGGCCAATAGGCGGAGCCCTTCTTGAGCGGATACAGTGAGCGCGAGCTGCTTTAGGCCGATTGTCTGAGTCAGGAGGGATGCGGCCTGCTTCAGCTCTTGAGTAATAGAGAGCAGTTGCTCTGCCGCTGCGACTAGTTGTCGCTGCCAACGCGGTGACCACTGTGTTTGCCCGATCAGAAAGAGTGGATGCGTCGCGCGAGCACTCACTGCGTGTGCCTGCACGCTCAACGCTTTAACAGCTTCGCGGAGTTTTCCTAGATATTCGGTATCGTGTGTTTCTATGGATTCCCACCCCAACTCGACTTTAGGCAGTTCGCTATTCTTACTGATTGTGCCGATGGCAGCGAATATACTCAGGCCATTGGTATGCTTATGGTGGAGGCGTTGAACGTAGTTGTTGAGGGCATCTCGAAGTATTTTAAGTTCTTCCGCCTTGGCAGCCCACTCTTTGGAGGATGCTCCACGAGTATTCCACGCTGCATTGAGTTGGGCGAGAACGGAAGCCTTACTGGCTTTGTTGGAATGTAGCTCAAGGCAGAAGTCCCCTAAGCCAACCTCACGCAAACGGCGATACACGACCTCTAGAGCTGCGATTTTTTCGGAGACAAAGAGGACTGTTTTTTGCTCGGAAAGGAACTGAGCAATGAGGTTGGCGATAGTTTGACTTTTCCCTGTGCCCGGCGGTCCCTCTAGGACGAAGTCTTTACCTTGCCTTGCCGCAACAATAGCAGCCAACTGCGACGAATCGGCGGGAAGCGGGCAAAATAGCTTTGATGGGTCCAGCTGCCTATCAAACTCACCGGCATAGAATACATCGGAAGGAGGGGGCTTATCAGACTGATGTGAGCTTTCTGCTGGATTAATGAGTAGCCGCACAACACGATTCCTTACCAGCTTATCCACACATTTCCTGAGTCTCTTCAGGTCCCGCCACATCAGATATTTAGAAAATGAAAAAGTCGACAGAATCACTTCCTCTGTGACCTTCCAGTCTGTGAAGCTTGTAATGGAGTTCCTGACGTGAGCCCAGCTTCTGGGGAGGTCGGGGACGTTATTTTCGCCGGACAGGTCATCACTTTTCAAATCAAGCTTAAAGTCCTGACGCAACATTTCGACCAATACAGGGTTAAAACGCGTCTCATCGGGATAAGCCTGCACGAAGAATTTAGCCCGCACATTGTTGCGCTGCAGGCTAACGGGAAGTAGAAATAGAGGCGCGCAGCAAGGAGCTCCTCTCTGTTGGGAGGGGTTCCACTGGAGAAAGCCAAACGCCAGATACAGAATGTTGGCACCGCCTTCTTCCAGAGCGGTGCGTGCATCACGAAAGAGTGTAATGAGCCGTTTTTCCATCTCGGCTTCCGGCTCATGCACGAACACTTTACCTCTCTGAAGATCGGACGGTGGAGGCTCTTTCTGGTCCTCGTCAGAGAGAGCTAGACTGGAGGTTTCGAGAGCTTCTTCTATGTCTGTATTTTGGCGTGAAACTAAAGTGACCTTGTTTCCGGATCCGAGCCGTTGAGCTAAGGCTTGCGGGTCGGGTGCCTCTAGAGTGACGGAGCGTCCGGGCTTAAAGTTGAGAAGTTTATTCCGCAGCGACAGGTCGAGTAGATTTGCCATCCATGTATCAACGCGGTCTTTGGAGGCAGAGGGAGTGGGCTGAGGAGGCGGGAGGGTCATCAAAAACTAAATGGGGAACTCAACGACGTATAATGTGGTTTCCCTTTCCACTACAAGTGCGCAAAAGCAGGGAGTCCCCCCTTCCCTAGCGCGAGCAGAAGGCGGGCTTTGCGCTACAGAGAGATTTTACTCCTGCTACTGTGCTGTGGCGAGTGTGTCGCAGCGCGCTAGTTCTGCGGTTATGTGTGCGGACTTTTGCTTGATATCCGGAGCGGGCGCAGGAGTGCGGTGGCGATCAGCGCGAGCTGGCTCAGGACGAAGGCCGAGAGCCACCAGAAGGCGGCGTCCATAAAGCCGTAGCTGTGCAGGCCGATGCCGAGCATGTTGGTGCCAAACCAGCTCCACGCGGTGACGATGTTGCCAAAGACGGCCAGGCACATGAGGCCGCGCTGGCGAACGAGGCCGCCCCAGCGCGCGTGCAGGATGATGGCGTTCCAGATGACGATGATCAGCGCGCCGTTTTCTTTTGGATCCCAGCCCCAGAAGCGGCCCCAGCTCTGGTCGGCCCAGATGCCGCCCAGCACGGTGCCGACGAGGCTGAAGAGCGTGGCGAAGCAGACGATGCCGTAGACCATCCGCGAGAGGGCGTCGGCGGTGGGCTTGTCGAGTGAGCGGGTGAAGGCCCCGCGTACGATGTAGATGAGGGCGAGGAAGCCCGCGAGGAAGGTCGCCGAGTAGCCGATGGTGATGATGATGACGTGGGTCGCCAACCAGAAGTTGGAGTCGAGTACGGCGCGCATCATTTCGAGCGTATCGCCGCTGAGCGAGAGGTGGTGCGCGATGAGTAGCGCGGCAAAGCCGATCAGCCCGCCCGCGACGCTGCCGATGGCGTTTTTAAACAGCGCCTCGAGGACGAGGCACAGCAGCACGGCGCCCCAGCCGACGAAGAGCGCGGAGGAGTACAGGTTGGTGACGGGTGGGCGGCCCTCCAGCCACATGCGGGTGGCGATGCCCGCGCTGGTGGCGATAAAGGCGAGCAGGGTCAGCCAAAAGGCGCTGCGGCCGAGTGCCTCGGGCCAGCGGAGCCAGGAGATGATGGCGAGGACAAAGGCCAGCACGTAGAGCACCATGCTGCGGTAGAAGGGCTGCGCGGCGTTGAAGCGGGCCTCGATGTCGGTCTTGCGCAGCTCGGGCGCGAAGTCGGTGCCGAGCTGGGCGCGGAAGAGGCGGACGACTTCGTTGAACTGCTCGGGCTTTTGCGCGCGCCAAGCGTGGGCGAGGCCCGCGTAGGCGAGCACGTTGTGGTTTACCAGGCCGGTCTCAAACGTTTCGAGCAGCGCCATGCCGGTGCTGCGCCAGTCGCTGGCGCTGGCGTTGGCGAGGGCAGGGGTGGAAGGCGCAGGCGCAGCGGCAGCGGGAGCAGCGGTGGGGGCGGCTCCGGTCGTGTTGGCCGCGGCATCCGCGTCCGCAATCGCACTCGCGTGGGCGCGCGCGGAAGGGGGGATGGGGCGCAGGCTGGAGGCGGTGGAGAGCGCGTCGTAGCGCTGGCCGCCCGCGAGCATGGCGTCGAAGCTCGCCTGGTCGTAGGGCTCGCCCGCCTGTCGCGCGCGGACGGCGGCGATGCCTGCGGGGAGCGTATCCTGAAAGCGGAGCAGCTCGCCGAGGAAGTCGTCACTCTCGGGCGCGGTGAGCGTGTGCCTGAGTTCGTGGTAGAGGTTCAGGTTGAGGTGGAGCTGGATGACGGCGCGCTGGAAGGCGCTGCGCTGGGCGCTCTCGGTTTGCTGGGCGAGCTGCGATTGGCGCATGAGCTCGGGGAAGCGGCCGCTGAGCTGGACGAACGAGAAGCGCTTTTTCCCGTCGCCGTCTTCGGGGCGCAGGTTGAAGAGCGTGAGTACCTCGGGGTGCACGATCTCGAAAACGCGCAGTCGGTCGGCGCGCGCCGAGTCAAAGAAAACGGTGGCCAGCCAAGCGTTGGGCGAGAGGGAGCCGCCGGAGCCGGTACTGACGCGCTGGCGGCCCTGGAGCTGGAGCAGCGAGCTGCGCGCGACGGTGTCGATCGGCTTGATGCGGCCATTGGCGAGGATGGGCAGGCGGCCGAAGCCTTCGAGGTCGTAGTCCGGATCGGCGCGGCGGGGCGCGAGGCTGCTTGCGAGCCACAGGGCGCCGAGGGCAAGGGCGAGGAGGGGGAGGAAACGCTTCATTATGCGGATATGCGGGCGGGAGGGGCGGGCGTTTTCGGGCGTTTGTTCAAGGCGTTTTGGAGCGCGCGCGTTTTCAGGCGGCAGTGGCGGCAGGTGTGGCGGTGGCAGTGTTCGCCGCGCCGACCGCTGCGCGGCGTTTGCCGGTGAAGCGAAACAGCGAGATGCCGAACTGGATGAGCAGCCCCAGCATCATCAGGATGCAGGAGACGTAGGGGAGCATCCAGCTGGGGTTTCTCACGACCTGGAGGACGGAGTAGCCGCTCGCGCTGTCCATCTGGTACTGGTAAAACGTGAGGCCGCCGTAGCGCAGCGGGTTGTTCATGTAGATGAGGACTTCGCGGTCGGCGTGCGCGTCGGGCTGGCTGAGGCGCACGCGGCTGGAGAAGTTTTTCGGGATGTCGGTGCCCGGGTAAACATCGTGCCGCAGCTCCAGCAGCGTCAGGGAAAAGGGCTTGTAGTTTCGCGCAAAGCGCAGCGAGAGCTCGAAGTGCCGCCCGTCGTACTCAAAGGGCTGCGGGCGGACAAAGGGGTGCGCCGAGAGCAGCCAGGTGCCGAGCGAGCCGCCGGGGCCGATCAGCTCGACGAGCGCGGCGGCGAGGTTGCTCTGATCCTGGCGGTAGCTGAGCGGCAGCGGGATGACGGTAAAATCGCGCCCGAAGCCCATCGTCGCCTGCGGCAGGCCGGCGTTGGCGGGCACCTGGTCGCGCGATTGCGGGACTGCGTTGGGGAAGTAGTCGCGGATGACGATGCGGAAGGGCAGCGTGCTGTGCTGCACGGCGCCGCGGTGCGCGAGGAGCTTGTCGGGCAGTACGACGACGTCGTCGAAGTCCGGATCAGTCTTGTCGGTGATCGCGAGCTCCTGATCGCGAAAGCTCTCCGAGTAGTTCTTCGCCTGACCGACATCGAGCCGCAGTTGGTAGTCCTCCTGCCAAAGGCCGGTGAACAGCTCGCCGAGCAGCAGCAGGATCAACCCCGCGTGGGTGAGCTGGATGCCGCTCTTCGCCCAGGTGAAGCGGAAGCGATACACATGCGCAGCGATCAGGTTGATCAAGAGCAGCCCGCCGATGAAGTAGCCGCCCGGGAAAACCGGAACGGGGATCTCGGTGCCGGGGATTTTTTTGAGGACGAAGAAGGTTTTAAAAAACTGCTCCTGCACGCCCCAGATGCCGAGCTGCACCTGCGCAATCGTTGCCCAGAAGATGAGGACGATCGACAGCGCGAGCAGCACGACGGTGAGCTTTAGCGAGGTGAAAAACTTGATGAAATCCTGCCAGGTGTCGCGCATGGTGTTCGGAGTCGTGGAGAGCGTGTGTCAGTGGTGGTTGGGGGCGCTGCGTCTTGGGCACTGGGGCGGGCTCGGGCGGGCGGGTGAGCGGCGCGCGGCGGCGTTTAGCGCGGCTGGATCGTCTGGAGAAACTCGATAAAGGCAGGCTTCGTGGCGCTCACGAGGGCGGGCGCGCCAGTGAGCTTGAAAAACCAGGTGCTGCCCTCGTGCAGGGTGTACGCGGCGAGTGTGGCTTGTGCCGGGGAGGCGGCAGGGTTGCTCATCTCGACGACCTTGAACTCGCGCCCGCCGAAGCGCAGCCGCTGGATCTCGGTCGCGAGTGCTTCTGCGGCGATGGGCGCCAGGCCGATCTGGCCGCGCCAGCGGTTGATGTTGGCGAGGTCGCCACCGACATCCCCGGGGAAGGCAGTGATCGTGAGCTCGGCGCTTGCACCCCCTGCGCCGCTGAGCCGGTAACCCGCGACGCGCATCGAGACGGGTGGGAGGGCGGCCCAGCTCTCGGGGGCGACCCAGCGCAGCGCGGCATCCCCACTGCTGGCGGCGTTTATTGCAGGAGCGCCCGCGGCGGTGCCTGAAGCCTGCTCCGGTGCGCCCGCTGCCACCATCCCGGGCATGTCAAATGAGAGCGGCGGTGGCGGAACTTCCTTGGGGACGCGGTAGGACTGGACTTTTGCAGGGCGACAGCCCGCGACGATGAGCAGCCCTGCCAGGGCAAATAAGATGGCGCGGGAAAAACGCATAGAAGCTGCCGAAGAAGCCCCGCTTCCGCAGCCAGTTCAACCCTTACTCACAGCTATAAGGAGTCTTCGCCTCTTCTATTAGGGAAGGAGGGGAGGGCGGGAGGGGGCGCACACAGTTCCGGAGGGCCGGGTGCGCGGAGTCCCTCAAGTGACGGCGGCCTCATGCGTTCGCCGGCGCCGCTCGCAGATCGGGGGCGATTGTGCCTTCGGCGACCTTGGTCACGGTGCCGCTGAGGGTGAGCTGCCAGTCGGGGCTGACCTCGGCTTCGAGTGTGCCGCCGGGCATGTGCACGGTGACTTGGGCGTCCACGAGCCCGAGCCGGTGGGCGACGGCGGCGGCCGCGCTGGAGCTGGTGCCCGAGGCGAGCGTATATCCCGCGCCGCGCTCCCAGATCTCGATCCGGATATTGGCGCGGTCGATCACTTGCATGAACTGGACGTTGATCCGCTGGGGAAACAGCGGATGCGTCTCGATGACGGGGCCGTACTGGCGGGCGAGTTCTTCGGAAATCTCGGGCAGCGGAATGACGCAGTGGGGATTGCCCACGCTGGCGGCGGAGAAGCTGAAGTGCCTGCCGCCGGCGGCGATTGCCTCGCCCAGCACTTCGCGCGAAGGGCCCGCGACCGGGATTTGCGGGCTGTCGAAGGTCACGCGGCCCATGCCGATGCGCATCCGCCAGGGGCGGCCTGCGCTGCGCTCAAGGACTTCGACTTGAGCGGGCCCACCCGCGGTGTGGATCGAAAAGCGGTCGCCCTGCACGAGGCCGTGCTCGGCGAGGTAGCGGGCGAAGATGCGCAGCCCGTTTCCCGACTTCTCGGCCTCAGAGCCATCGGGGTTGAAAATCCGCAGCGCGGGCGGCGGCGCGGAGTGATGGGCGGCGCCGCCGGAGGCGCGGTCGGGCGCGGCGGTGCCGTTTCTCACGCCACTTGTTGGCGCGGTACTCGTCGTGCCGGTTGCTTGCGGCACGGGCCCCCAGAGAATGCCGTCGGAGCCGACCCCGTAATGGCGGTGGCAGATCAGCCGGATTTGCTCGGCGGGCGGCGCGCCGCCTGCGCTGCGGCTCCACTCGCGATAGTCGGACGGGTCGAGGACTAGGTAGTCGTTTCCGAGGGCGTGGTATTTGTAAAAGCGCATGGCGGTAAAGAGGCGTGAGGCGTGCGGTCGAGCGGGAGAGCGTGTGTGTGAGCGCGGAGGAGATGTTTTAGGCGTGCGAGCGAGTGGGCAGTTTTTGCGCGGCGGAGCGCGTGCGATTTCAGGCCGGTTGCGGAGCGGTCGCTGCGCCGGAGCGCCCCGCAGCGGCCTCCTCGGGCAGGTTTTCCGTTTCCGTTTTCTTATAACTGAAGAGCTCGCGGGCCTTGATGACGGTGGCGACGGAGTCGGGTACGAGCTCTTCCCAGCTCGGGTCTTTGGCACGGATGCGGCGGAGGACTTCGCGCGAGAAGATGTGGAGGATGTCGGGGTTATAGCCCGTGAGGCACTCGATGTAGCAGTTGTCCTGGAGATGCGCGTAGAGGTTGCGCAGGTGGGGGGCGACCTGGATGTTGCGTGCGGTGACGGTGGCAGCCGGTGCAGCGGCGCGCAGCTGCGCGGCGTCGGGCACCCCGGGGGCGTTTGGCGCGGAGGGCAGCGCAGCGGGCGGCGTGCCGTTTTCGCCGGTGCTGATGTATTGCTGATACGCCTCAAGGAGCATCGGGTAGACGTAGAGCTTCACCGAGTGGCGGAACAGGCGCCCGAGCGATTCGAGGATGCCGCCCTCGAGGTTGTCGTAGTATTTTTCGTTAAAAATCTCGACCAGGTTGGTGATGCCCATCGCCATGCCGATCATCTCCTTGGTATAGCGGCGGAAGTAGGCGGTGAGCCGGTAAAACTCCGAGTAGTTGGAGATCAACACGGTGAAGCCGATCGCGCCGAGCAGATCCACGCGCGAGAGAAAGTCGGCCGAGTCAAACTCTCCGCTCGCGATCAGGTTCAGCACGGTGATTTCCATGAGGACGACGACCTCGCGGTCTTTGACGAGCGGCTCTTGCATGAACTGCTCGGCAGCGCACTTGAGCATGTCGACGTTTACGTGAGTCACCGGGCGGAAGCTGCCACGCTCGACGAGGATCGCTTTTTTGCGCAGCACTTCGGAGGGCTGGAGCACCGAGCCGCCGGGGCCGAACATGACGGCATTCGTCAAGCCGTAGTGCACGAGGAGCAGCGAGGTGAGCCGGTTGTCGATGTGCGCAAACTCGGGCCCGCGAAACTCGAGCATGTCGATCTCGATGCGCTGGGGGCTCAGGTGGTCGAGCAGCGAGGCGATGAATTTCTGCGGGTCGTGCCGGTAGTAAAATGCGGCGTAGACGAGGTTCGTTCCGACGATGCCGAGCGCCTCTTGCTGGAGCAGGTTGTCCTTATCCGACATGCGCACGTGCAGGACGATCTCGCTGGGCTCGGCCGCGGGCGCGGGCTGGAAGCGCACGCCCATCCAGCCGTGCTGCTCGTTGGTGCCCGAGTAGTTGCGCGCGGAGACGGTGTCGGCGAAGACGAAGAACTGGGTCTTCGCGCCGCGGCTCTCGGCGAGCCGCTCGCGCAGGAGCTCAAACTCGTGGTCGAGCATCAGCAGCAGCCGCTCCTGGGAGACGTAGCGCGGGGCTTTGCCGTAGATGGCGTCGCTAAACGTCATATCGTAGGCGGAGATCGTCTTGGCGACGGTGCCCGAGGCGCCGCCCGCCTGGAAAAACACGCGGGCGACTTCCTGGCCCGCGCCGATCTCGGCAAAGGTGCCGTACTTGCTGGTGTCGAGGTTGATGCGCAGGGCTTTGCGGTGGGTGGTGAGCAGGTCTTTGGAGTCGCCAGAATCAAGCATGACACGGGAGCGTGAGTGGGGCGCGGGAGCTGGCAAATATTCGTTGGGCAAACCGCTTGGAGGGGAGCATCGATGGCTCCTCGCCGCGCCGGCTCAAGGGGCGGCGGGGGGGGAGCGCGCGCTCCCGCATTCGCGCGCAGTGCGCGGTGCTCCTGTGCGCGCGGTGCTGCCTTCGCCCAACTCGGCGGCGGCGGTACCACCGTCGGAATGGACAGCCGCCCGCGCGTGCGGCTGGCTCTGCCGGTTTGGCTGGCTTGGCGGGCGCGGGGCCGCATGCTGCGCGCACGTATGAAGCATTTCTTGACCTCAGTGCTCGGGGCTTTTGTGGCGCTGCTCATTTTTGTGGGTGGCAGCTTTGCGCTCATGCTGCTGTTTGTGCTAGGGCTGGGACTCCTCGGGCAGCAGAGCAGCCAGGCACCTGAGGTGCCGCAGGGCGCGTACCTCGTCGTCGATATGGCGACGAGCTTTCGCGAGCAGGCGGGCGCGCCGGATCTGGACGCGTCGTTTTTCCTCGGGCAGGGAGCGCCGCGCACGCTGGCACTGCGACGCGCGGTCGAGGCGATCCGCGCCGCCGGGCAAGACCCGCGCATCGAGGGGCTCGTTCTCCTCGGCGCCAGCGGCAGCACGGGCCTCGCCGAGCGCCGCGAGCTGCGCGGCGCGCTGCTCGACTTCAAGGAGTCGGGCAAACCCGTCCAGGCCTACCTGAGCCACGCGATGACGGGGGAGTACTACCTCGCCTCGGTGGCCGACGACATCGCGCTGGATCCCTTTGGCGCAGTGGTGATGCCGGGCCTCGCCTCGCAGGGGCTGTTTTTCAAAAACGCCTTCGAAAAACTCGGCGTCGGCGTGCAGGTGACGCGCGTCGGCAAGTACAAGAGCGCGGTCGAGCCCTTCACCAGCGAGGGCTTCAGCAAGGAGAACCGCGAGCAGCTCCAGCAGCTCCTCGGCGACGTGTGGGCAAGCCTGCTGGGCGAAATCGCGGCGGGCCGTGGGCTGGAGGTCGCGGCGATCCAGGCGGCGGTAGATACCGAGGGGCCCTTGATGGCGGAGTCCGCATTGAAGTACGGCTTGGTCGACCGGCTCGCGTACCGGGATGAGATTTGGGAAGAGCTGAAGGAGCGGACGCAGGTCGAGTCGCCGCGCAGCGATTTCAGGCAGATCACGCTCACGAAATACGCGCGCGCCCTGCGCGTGGAGGGGCGGGAGGGGCGCAGCGGCGGCGACACGGGCGAAGACTCGGGGAAGATCCTCGTCGTCGCCAGAGAGGACGACCGCCCGCGCCCGCGCGGCCGCATCGCCGTGCTCTATGCGGAGGGCGCGATCGTCGACGGGCAGGGCGGGCGAGGGGAGATCGGCGCCGAGCGCTTCGTCTCGGAGCTGCGCGAGCTGCGCAAAAACGACCGCGTCAAAGCCATCGTCCTGCGGCTGGATAGCCCGGGCGGCAGCGCCTCGGCCTCCGAAGCGATCTTGCGCGAAATGCGGCTCGCCGCCGAGGTGAAGCCGGTCGTCGTCTCAATGGGCTCGGTCGCCGCGTCGGGTGGCTATTGGATCTCCTCCTTCGCCGACCGGATCTTTGCCGAGCCCGTTACGGTGACGGGCTCCATCGGCGTCTTCGGCCTGTTCTTTAACGTAGAGCAGCTCGCCGGGCGCCTGGGCGTAGGCGTGGACACGGTGAAGACAGGTCGCTTCGCCGATTCGGGCGCGATTGATCGCCCGATGACCGCCGCCGAGCTGGCGCAGGCGCAGCGCATGGTGGACTGGACTTACGAGCGCTTTATCGAGCGCGTCGCCGCAGGGCGCGGCCTCGCCCCCGACCGCGTGCAGGAGATCGCCCAGGGGCGCGTGTGGTCGGGCACGCAAGCGCAGCGGCTGGGCCTCGTCGACGAGCTGGGCGGCCTGCGCGAGGCGATCCACTACGCGGCGGAGTCCGCCGGACTGGGGAGCTACCGCGTGAGCGAATACCCGAAGGCGAAGAATTTTAACGAAATGCTGGGCGAGTTTTTTGAAGAATTTCTGGAAAGCTGCTTTGGCGAAGTGCGCGCGCGAAGGGGCGGGAGGGTGGCTCTGAGCGGGACTGCGCGCGTCTCGCTCGGTGCACTGTGGAAACGCGCCACAAGCGAGCTCCAGTCGCTCGAAACCTATAATGACCCCAACCGGATTTACGCGCGGTTGCCCTTCTCCGTGCAGCTCGACTGAGCGCACACCACTCGCGCACGATCTACCGCGCTCGCGCCGCGCGTGACCTATTCACCCAATACGCTCCCACCACCGACTTAAGCTTCTCTATGGAACACATACTAAAACGCGATGTGCAGGCGACCCGCATCCCCTCGGGCGAAGCGGTGACACTGCCAATCGGATCCGAGCTGCAGATCACCCAAACCCTCGGCGGCAACATCACCGTACGGCTCGACTCGGGGCTGTTTCGCATCGCCGCCGCCGATGCCGATGCACTCAGCGACTACGTGCCAGAGCCGGGCGCGGCCTCCGCGGATACACCCTCAGCGGACACCGCGTCGTTTAGCGCCGACGCCGTTTGGGCCGCGCTGCGCGGCTGCTTCGACCCCGAGATCCCCGTCAACATCGTCGACCTGGGCCTCGTCTACGATCTCTCCATCGAGAAGACCGAGAACGGTCAGCACCGCGTGGAGGTCAAGATGACGCTCACCGCGCCAGGCTGCGGCATGGGCCCCGTAATCGCCGAAGACGCCCGCCGCCTCATCGCCGCACTGCCCACCGTCGAAGACGTAAAAGTACACATCGTCTGGGATCCCATCTGGACGCCCCAAATGATCTCCGACCAAGGCCGCAAAAAACTCGGCCTCGAATAAGCCACCCGCGCCCAACGGGCCACGCGCATAATAAACGAGTCGAAGCTGACGCGCGGCCAACGAGCGGCTCGCCAAAAAAACAGTCTGAGACTGCCCTGCGCGGGCGGCGGCAGGCGGTGCCTGCACCCATTTACTGTGCCGCTTGTGGGCCGTGCGTTCCGCACAACCCGCAAGCGGCACAGTAGAAAGGGCCTGACCATTAATCGGTGATTCACCGGTAAATCGCTTCATCTCGCCCAAATGGGTCTACGCTCCTTTTTCGTTTCAGGCTTCTTCCCAGTCGCAACGCGACTGGGAGTGGGCCCGTTCAATTTGGGAATCGTGCTTCGGCGCTACGCGCCGGAGCCGATTCCCAAATTCAATGGCACGTGGCGCCCCGCCACCGCTGCACGCGTAGTGCGGTCTTCGCCTCTTCTCTTGGGCGAGTCGCTCGCCCTCCCGCCTGGCGGCTCGTCAATGGACGAGGGGGGCCTGACAGCCTTCGGAGTTGGGGCGGGCGATGACGCCCGGGTAGGGTTCGTCGGCGTAGGGTTTATCTGGCTCGGCGAGCAGGTGTGCGTCGCACACGGCGAAGAGCTCGGCGGCGCTGGTGCTGCGCCGCATCTCGTAGAGGAAGGCGCCGTCAGGGGCGACGCTTTGGCCCACGAAGTTGAGGTATTTCTTCATCTTGTTGACGTGGGCGCGCTCGGGGAAATCTGCGCTGCGCGTCGCCTCGTAGAGCCGCTCGATGTAGTCGCGCACCTGTGCCAGTGAGACGGGCGCGGCGGCCTGTCCGGCAAACGCCGCGCGGCACTGCGTAAAGATCCACGGATTGCGAATCGCGTGGCGGCCGATCATCACACCCGCTGCGCCTGTTTCGGCGAGGACAGCGCGCGCCCGCGCCGCGGAAGTGACGTTACCATTGGCGAGGACGGGGCAGGCTGCGCGGGCAACGGCCCGGGCGATCAAGTCGTAGTGCACCTCGCCGCGGTAGCCCTCGCGCACGGTGCGCCCGTGCACGCTGAGCAGATCGGCCGCGTGTCGGTTTACGCTATCGAGTACGGCCTCAAACGGCGCCGCATCGTCGAAGCCGATCCGCATTTTTACCGTAAAAAGGCCGGTGCCGCAGACCTCGCGCAGGGCGGCCAGGATCTCGTCGATCCGCTGCGGGTCGCGCAGCAGGCCGCCGCCCACGTTTTTCTTGTAAACCTTTGGCGCGGGGCAGCCGAGATTCAGGTCGATGCCTGCGATGGGGTGCGCCCGGAGCTCGCGCACGGTGCGGGCGAGCTGGGGGATGTCCTCGCCGATGAGCTGCGCAAAAATGGGGCGGCCCGTGTCGTTTTCGACAATCGAGCGCAGGATGTGCTTCTCGGGGCGGGAGCTCGCATGGACGCGGAAGAACTCGGTGAAGAAGTAGTCCGGCGCGCCGTAATGCGCGACCACACGCATGAAGGCGAGGTCAGTCACATCCTGCATCGGCGCCAGCGCCGTCAACGGCTGCCCCAAAATCTGTCCCTTCGGTAACATTCACACAAGCCATGCGGCCGGGGCGCGGCTGGCGAGTGTGCATTGCGGAGGTTTTTTGCCGGGGGCTTTGCGCAGCTCCGGGCATGTCGGTGCGCGCAGGTTCGCAGGCGCGCACTTGCCAGATAGTCGCATTTCTCGGGCGGGGTTTTGCGTAGAAGGTTGGACAAATCGGGAGGCGGCGGCATGGTTCGGCGCGAAAACGAATCCCGTTACCCACAACCCCCTGTTACATCCCATGAAATTCCTTAATCTTAAATTCATCCCGCAGAGCAGCGATCTGGCCTTGTTGCTCGTGCGTGTGCTCGCCGGTTTTGGCCTGATCTACGCTCACGGCTGGAAGAAGCTCACGAACTTTAGCGGCACGATAGAGCAGTGGACCCAGTGGGGGCTCAACCTGATCGGAATCGGTGCGCATGCCTCCGTCACGCTGGTGGTCTTTACCGAAGTGGTTTGCTCGTTGCTGCTGATCGTGGGGCTGAAGGCGCGCTTCGCCGCGCTGGTCATCGGGATAAGCATGGCGGTGGCATTCCTGCTGGTGCACAAGGCGGCGTTGACCGGCGATAACAACGGCGAGCTGGCCTTCCTCTACCTCGTGGCCGCGTTGGCGGTGCTTTTCGCGGGTCCCGGGAAGCTCTCGGTGGACGGGAGGAAGTAGCGGGACTTCTGTTGCAGGCCGTTTTTGTGGGTGCGCTGACGACGACTGCTGCGTGAGCGCACCCGTGTTTTTGGCGGGGGCAAAAAGGAGAGGGGCGGGAGTGGCGTAGTGTTTTTTGGTGGATTGTGGCGGCGGCTGTGCCACAGGAGCGACGGGATGACTAAGCGATCCACTGATGGGCAGCGTGCACTCTCGCGCGGCGGGCTGGTGCTGCTGCTCGGTGCACTGGCGGCTCTGGGGCCTTTGAGCATCGACATGTACTTGCCGGCATTTCCGCAAATCGCCGCCGATCTGGGCGTGGAGGTGGGGCAGGTGCAGCTCACGCTTTCGTTTTACATGGTGGGGCTGGCGGTGGGCCAACTGGTTTACGGGACGGTGTCGGACCGGCTGGGGCGGCGCGGGCCGCTGTTGTTTGGCACCTTTTTACTGTGTGTGGCGACGCTGGGCTGTGCGCTGGCGTGGTCGATCCACGCCCTGATCGCATTTCGCATCGCAGTAGCGCTCGGCGGATCGGCGGGGATGGTGATCACGCGGGCGATTGTGCGCGACCAGTTCGACGAGCACGAGTCGGCCCGGTTTTTCTCGCTGCACATGTTGGTGATGGGGGCAGCCCCGATCATGGCGCCGATTGTGGGCGGGCAACTGCTGCTGCTGGGCTCCTGGCGCGGGATTTTTTGGGTTATCGCCGCATTCAGCCTGTGCTGTTGGGTGGCCTTGCTCCGGCGTTTGCCGGAAAGCCTGCCGGTGGAGCGGCGTGTGCGCCACGGCGTGCGCGAGATTCTGCGGACTTATTGGGGGCTCCTGGGCGAGCGGGTATTCCTCGGTTACACGCTGGGGTCTGCCTGCGTGACGGCCGGGATGTTTGCCTACATCTCGGGCGCGCCCACGTTTTTCATCGAAGAACACGGGATCAGCGAGCAGGCCTTCGGCCTGTTTTTCGGGGCCAACTCGGCGGGGCTGATTCTGTGTTCGCAGCTCAACCTGCGCTTGTTGAAGCGCTTTTCCGCGCGGCGAATCATGCTCGGGACTTATACCGTAAAGCTGGTCGCGGAGCTTTTGTTTGTCGGGCAGCTTTTGCTCGGCTGGGGCAGCTTCTGGACGGCGCTGCCGTGCCTGTGGGTGTGTATCGCCTCGGGGGGGCTGATCTTCCCCAACGCGAGCGCACTGGGCATGGGCTTGGTGAATCGCAAGGCGGCGGGCAGCGCCTCATCGCTCATGGGGACGATTCCCTTTGCGCTCGGCGGGCTCTCCTCGGCCGCAGTCGGCGCAATGCACGACGGGACGGGCCGCCCGCTGGCAATCGTGATGGGCCTGATCGGCATCACCGGCTGGCTCATCACCATGATGATGACGCGAACCCGCCGTGCGCAGCAGCCGTAGCTGAGTCTTTCTCAGCGGCACTACGCGTGGGGCGGTGGCGGGTCGCCACTTCCATTGAATTTGCGATTTTGCCCGTGCGCTGTGCGTCCGAACAAAATCGCAAATTTAACGAGACATCCCCCCTGTCGCGTTGCGACAGGGGTTGAGGCATTCAATGCGAATGACGCGGAAACCCATTCGGGCGAAGTTTTTGGTTAACGCGTAAATCTCCTACCCGGGGCTGGAGGGGTTCGACTGTTTCAGTTGGCGCGCCACTTGCTGACGGCGCGCCACCCATTTCCTCTCTTAGCTCTTGGGAGCTTCCAGGCCGAACTCCTTCAGCAGGGCGCTGATTTTTCCGGTGATGTCGGCGCGCGGATCGGCGGGGTGCAGCCCGCTGTAGCGCAGGGTGCCATCGGGCGCGATGATCACCATGTGCGGGATGCCCTCGACGCCGTAGTCGGGGTTAAAGACTTCTTCTTCGCTGAAGACGACATCCCAGGTCATGTCGAACTTCTCCATAAACTCGGGCATCAGCGAGAGTTCGCGCTGCGGGTTGTTCTTGGTCTGGATGGGCTTGCGCTGGAGGTTGTGCACCGCGCCTTGCAGGCTGGTGACGCCGAGGAAGGTGACGGGCGCGCCAGCGAAGTGGGCGACCTCTTCGCGGATATTGGGGAAGGAGTTGATGCAGGGGCCGCACCAGGTCGCCCAGAAGTCGATGACGACGACCTGGCCGCGCAGGTCGGAGAGCTTCTTGAGCCCTTCCTTGCTCGACCACAGGAAGTTGAGCTCGGGGGCGGGCTTGCCGACGAGGTCCGCTTTGGGGGCTTGTTCGCTGGCGGCTCCGGCGACGAATTGGTCGAGCGCCTCAAGCGTGGCCGGGACTTGCTCGGCGGTTTCGGTGCCGGGGAAGTCGGTGGCGATGGCCGCGAAGAGTTTGCGCGCCTCGGCGGGATCTTCCCGGACCTGGAAGGTCATGAAGGCCTTGAAGGCGGCGAGCTGTGCGACGGGGTCAGAGCGGTCGCCCGCGTATTTGGCGATGAGTGCGTCGAGCTCCTTGAAAAGCTCATCGGCTACTCCGGGGCCGGCCGGGTGATCGATGTATTTTTCGATCAGCGTGTTGAGCTCCTTTGTGGCAGGTGCGAGTTCCTCGTCGCTTTGTGCGCTAGCGGCGGCGGCGGAGTCCGCCGCGTGTGCGTGCGGGCTGAGGCTCGGGCCAAAGAGCAGCGCGAGGGCGAAAAGGAAGAGGAGGGAGGCGGTGGCTTTCATGGAAGTGTATGTGTGGGAGAGATGAGGGAATGGCCTCTGGCAGCGGCCGGAGGCGTGAGTGCGGGAGAGTGATGTGTGCGCGGACTGCGACTGCGGACGATCAAGCGGAGAGACTGCGGTTGAGCGCACTGACGACGGCCTTGATTGAGGCGAGCTCAATATTCGTGTCGGTGCCTGCGCCGTAGAGCGTCTGGCCGCGCGCGGTTTTGATCTGGATGTAGGAGACGGCCTTTGCCTCGGCGCCTTTGCCCAGCGAGTGCTCGGAGTAGGAGAGGACTTCAAACTTGGGGAGCGTGGTCGTGGCGAGCGCGCGGACGAAGGCATCGATCGGGCCGTTGCCCTCGGCTCGCAGCGCGTGGCTCGTGCCGTCGAGCATGATCGAGACCTCGCAGTGCACGGCACTTTCGGTCTCGGTGGACTTGAAGTGCTGGATGGCGAGCGGTGTCGCGCGGTCGAGGTACTCGGCGACGAAGGCGCGGTAAATCTCCTGACTGGTGAGCTCGCGGCCCGTGCTGTCGGCCAGCGTGTTGATGAGGCGGCCGACTTCGCGGTGCATGGCCTTGGGCAGGTCGAGCCCGTACTCGCGCTCCAGGATGTAGGCGACGCCGCCTTTGCCCGACTGGGAGTTGATGCGGATGATCGCCTTGTAGCTGCGGCCGATGTCGGCGGGATCAATCGGGATGTAGAGCACGTCCCAAGGCTTGCCGTCGGCCTGCTTGGGCCAGGATTTCTTGATCGCGTCCTGGTGCGAGCCGCTGAAGGCCGTGAAGACCAGGTCGCCCGCGTAGGGCGAGCGCGGCGGCACTTCGAGCTTGGTGCAGCGTTCGTAGGTGTCGCGGATTTCGTTGATCTGCGAAAAGTCGAGCGCCGGGTGGATGCCGTGCGTGTACATGTTTAGCGCGACGGTGATGACGTCCAGGTTCCCGGTGCGTTCGCCGTTGCCGAAGAGGGTGCCTTCGACGCGGTCGGCCCCGGCCAGCAGGCCGAGCTCCGTAGCGGCGACGCCGGTGCCGCGGTCGTTGTGCGTGTGCAGCGACACAAGGCTGCGGTCGCGGTGGCGCAGGTGCGTGCAGAACCACTCGATCTGGTCGGCGTAGACGTTGGGCATCGCGTACTCGACCGTGGCGGGCAGGTTGAGGATGATCTTGTCGGTGACGCTCGGCTGCCAGACTTCGCTGACGGCCTCGCAAATCTCCAGCGAGAACTCGAGCTCGGTGCTGGTGAAGCTCTCGGGCGAATATTCGAGCTGAAACCGGGTGCCCTCGGCGACGAGCGGCTGCATTTTCTCCTTAAGAAAACCGACCGCGTGCGTGGCGATGGCGACGATCTCGGTCTTGGTCGCGCCGAAGACGTATTCGCGCTGCTTGGGCGAGGTGGAGTTGTAGAGGTGGAAGATCACGCGCCGCGCGCCGCGCAGCGACTCCAGCGAGCGCAGGATCAAGTCCTCGCGGCACTGGCAGAGGATCTGGATCGTCACGTCTTCGGGGATCAGGCCGCCCTCGATGAGGCGGCGCACAAAGTCGAACTCGATCTGCGAGGCCGAGGGGAAGCCGACTTCGATCTCCTTGAACCCGATTTTCACGAGCATGGCGAAGTACTCCAGCTTCTCCTCGATGCTCATCGGTTGGGCGAGGGCCTGGTTGCCATCGCGCAGGTCAACGCTGCACCAGATCGGTGCTTGGGTGATGGTGCGCGAAGGCCATTGTCGGTTGGGCAAATCGACCGGCGGGAAGGCGCGGTACTTGGTGACGGGCGGAGCTTGCATGACTGAATTAAAGGGAGGGGTGGGAAAGTGTGATTTCAGGAAACAACAGAGACGGTGAGCGAGTGCGAGGCTCGGCCAATGGCGCTGCGCGGGGCAGAAGGCGGCGGCGTATCGCATCGGGCGTGGCGCGCGGCTCGCGGGAAAAGCCTCGCTGCGCAAGACTGGCGCGGGACAGGCGGGAAACTGGAGAGCGCACGATCACCCGGATGGCGCAAGGTAGCGCGCGGGCGATTCACAGATCGTGCGCGTTGCTAAGTCGTAGGAGGACTTGCGGCCAGTTTCGCATTGGGAAGAGAGCGCGGAAGCTAGGCCGCTGCGCCGCGCCGTCAAGGCAGGCTTCACGGCTCTTTGTCTCAAGGGGCGCGCTGGAGCGCTTTCCGGCCGTGGCAGTCGCGTCGCGAATCGCCGGCCGGCACCCCGTGCCGATCGGCGCGTGGTGCGCGCGCCGCGGTTTCGATGTGCGGAGCAGCAGGCTTTTTAATGCGCGATATTACGCGGTCTTATTCCGGATGAGATCGGGCGAGCGGGGGGCTTCCGGCGCCGGTGCTCACGTAACTTGCTCCAGTGGCTCGCGTCTTGTCACGCGTGTATGATGCTGCTGAAATCGCGCTATGTCTGACGATGACGAGTCCTTCGACTTGCTGGCCTGTCTCGCGCGAGTGCGGGAGGGGGATCAAGCGGCGGCGCGCGAACTCGTCGACCACCTCTACCCGCTGGTCATCCGCATCGTCCGCACGCGTGTGCCGCGCCGCCTCACCGAAGAAGACCTTGCCCAGGAGGTGTTTATGAAGGTCTTCTCACGGCTCGATCAGTATCAGGGCGCAGTGCCACTCACGCACTGGGTGTCGCGCATCGCGGTGACGACCTGCATTGATGCGCTGCGCGCGCAGAAGCGCCGGCCCGAGTTTCGCTGGGCCGATCTTTCGGAAAACGAAGCCCGCGTAGTCGAGCACGCTGCCTCTCCCGACACCGGCCTGACCGCAGGTGACGCGCTCGCGGCCCGCGAGATCATCGACCGGCTCCTAGGGCAGCTCAAACCTACCGACCAGCTCGTCATTCGTTTATTAGACTTGGAGCAAAAAAGCGGAGCCGAAATCAGTGCCCTGACCGGCTGGTCTACGACCCTCATCAAGGTGCGCGCCTTTCGCGCACGGCAGAAACTCCGCAAACTTTTTGAAACCCTAGAACGAAAGGAACGCTCATGAAGCCGTCCCATCTTCCTCTTTCCTCCGCCAATTGCGCGGGCGAATCGGCCCGCCGGGCTCGCCGCTCTGCTGATGCGACCTGGGCCGAGCTCACCCGCGCCGCGCGCCAGCTATCGAGCGCAGAGTTTTCCGCCAACTGCGGTCCGGAGGCCGCGCCCTACGGCTTCGCCACGCGGGTTGCCGCGCGGGCCCTCGCGCAACGGCGCAGCAGCCCATCGCTGCTGGAGACGCTCTCGCTGCGCGCACTGGGCCTCGCGGGGCTCACGATGGCACTGGCCCTCGCGGCGCATTTCTTCGTGCCGCAGAGCGTAGCCGCTGCGGATGAGGAGCTGTTTTTCGCGGTCGAAGACCCCTCCGCGATCATCCTCGGTGAGGGTGGAGGTGCTTATGAATAAGCGCTGGAAAATCATCCTCGCATTTTGCGGTGTGTTTTTGGCTGGAGCGGTCGTTGGCGGGCTCGCCGCCCGTCGCGGCCTGGCCTCGAAAGCACCGCCTCCGCGGCACGGCAGCGGGCGCTCGCTGGAGAGCTTTGCCCCTTCGGTCATGCGACGCTACACCGCGCGGCTGGAGCTCGATGAGGCGCAGCGCGAGCAACTCCGCGAAATCGTGCACCAGGCCGAGCGCGAGCTGCGCGAACTGCGTGGCAACACCTTTCAGGAAACGATCGCGATAGGCGACAAGATGAACGCACAAGTGGAGCGCCTGCTGCGCTCCGACCAGCGCGACCGTTTCGAG
This sequence comes from Cephaloticoccus primus, assembly GCF_001580015.1. Lineage (GTDB taxonomy): Bacteria > Verrucomicrobiota > Verrucomicrobiia > Opitutales > Opitutaceae > Cephaloticoccus > Cephaloticoccus primus. Next base: position 44,242 of record NZ_LSZQ01000029.1, on the reverse strand, counting down.
ACACTCAAGCAAGACGTGCAAAAATACTGGGAGCGTGAACGCATCCGCCGCGAGCAAGCGCAGCGCCCGGGCGACAACGGAAAGCGCGAGCCACGGCCGGGCTCCGGGCACTCAGAGAAGAGGCCTCAGAGGTGAGCGCGCGTGCGTGATGGCGCGCGTCCCCGCTTGGTGCGTCCCGCCGGCGGGGCTGGCTGCCGAGATTGCCGGAACGCCTCACGCTGGTCAGGCGCGGCTACCCTCTGCCGCGTCGTCTGCCGCGCGCCTCGTACCCGCATGTGAAGCAGCGAGCTCCGTAGCCGCGCGTTTTTGAGTGCGCGATTTTCCGCAGTTTGCCGATTTAGCGATTGATCGGCCCTTGGCAGCTCCTAGCTTCCGCGGCGGCCAGGTGCCATGCATGGGCACAGCGCGTGAACCCCGCCAGGACCGGAAGGTAGCAACGGCAACGACGCTGTCTCAGTGCCGTGGAGTGCCTGGCCACTTTTTTTTGCTTTGCGCTTGGCGGGCTTGGACTTGGGCTAGCGGGCCATGTCGAGCAGCTCCTACCAAGTGATCGCGCGCAAGTGGCGCCCCCAAACGTTTGAAGATGTGGTGGGGCAAGACCATGTGGTCCGCACGCTGCGCAACGCGATCGCGCGAGGCCGCATCGCCCACGCGTACCTGCTCGTGGGGCCGCGCGGCACGGGGAAAACATCGACCGCGCGGATCTTTGCCAAGGCGCTGAACTGCACCGGCGGGCCGAAGGCCGATTTCGACGTAAACGACCCCGTCGTGCAGGCGATAACGGACGGCTCTTCGCTCGACGTAATCGAGATCGACGGCGCCTCGAACAACTCGGTGGATCAGATCCGCGACTTGCGCGACGATGTGCGCTACGCGCCCAGCCAGGGGAAGTACAAGGTCTACATCATCGACGAGGTGCACATGCTCTCGAATCAGGCCTTTAACGCCTTGCTGAAGACGCTCGAAGAGCCGCCCGAGCACGTGAAATTCGTCTTCGCAACGACCGACGTGCAGAAGGTTTTGCCGACTATCCTGTCGCGCTGCCAGCGCTTCGACCTCAAGCCGATCCCTGCGGAGCTGATCATCGGGCGGCTGCAAAAAATCGCTGACGACGAGAAAATCGCCATCACGCCCGAGGCGCTCGCCTGCATCGCGCGGATGGCCGATGGCGGGCTGCGCGACGCGCAATCGATCCTCGATCAGATGATCTCCTTTTGCGGGAGCGAGATTGCCGAAGCCGATGTGCTCGACGTTTACGGCCTCGTCTCTGCCGAAAAAGTCGCCGCGCTCGCCGCCGCGCTCGCCGCGGGGGATCACCCGCAGATCATCGCTCTGGTCGACGAGTGCGACGCGGCGGGCCGCGACCTCGTGCGCCTGCTCAGCGACCTGCAAGCGCATCTGCGCAAGGCGCTGCTCGACGCAATCGCCCAAGGTGGCAGCACCAGGCTTCTTGGCGGCATCCCGATGAGCACCGAGCAGGTGACGCGGCTCCTCGACGCGCTGCGCGAAGGGGAGGGCAGCGTGAAGCTGGGGCTTTCGGAAAAAATCAACTTCGAGGTCGCGCTGCTCAAAGCCGTCGAGGCGAGCCGTGCGCGCGCGATTGATTCGCTCATCAAGGAGTTGAGCGCTCTAGCCGAGGAAGCGGGTGAGCCGTCTGCCGAAAGCGGCTCTGCCGCTGACGGCGAAAAAAAAAAGGGCTGATTGAGACGCTCGAAGCGCGACTGGCCGCGCGGTTGGCCGAGGCGTATGCCGCTGAGCGGTTGTCGTATTTTGCGCCGTCAGCCGCAGTGAGTGTTGCCGTTGCTTCTGGTGCACGTGCGCCGTCGACGGGCCTTCGAGCGGAGCAAGCGGTTGCACCGACCGTCGCACAGGTGAGCGCCCCTGCGCCGGGTGCCCTTTCCGATGAGGACGCGGCCTCTGCTTCCTTTGCTGCGCCAGATGACGATGTCCCCATAGGGCCGAGCGAGGAGGAGGAGAGCGCTTACCTCGCCGAGGAAGCGGCGAGCGGCTATGGACGGGGAGCCGGTTTTGGGCTTTCCGCCGCAGAGGGCGAACCAGAGGCGACGTTCGCAGGGCCGCTGCCGAGCCTTGCTTCACTTCAGGAGAAAATCTCGCCGGCGACCTTGGCCCTGATCGATGAGTTGTTCCGCGCCAAGTTTACGCGAGTGCAACGCGTGCACGCCAAAGACCTGAAGTCATAGGCCACGGCGTCCCGACGATTCGTCGCAAAGAAACAGAGCCAGAAATTCCCGCTGCGCGCGGGGCGGTGGCGTGGCGCCACGTGCCATTGAATTTGCGATTTTGCCCGTGCGCTTCGCGCCCGCACAAAATCGCAAATTTAACGGACCATCCTCCCTGTCGTTTCACGACAGGGGCTGAGACATCAAGTGCGGATGGAGCGGGTTACCCATTTGGGCGCGGCGAAAAAGTTAACGGGTTAAACTCCCGCCTGAGCTCCGTTCAGGGATTTCATTCAACTGTGCGGTTTGCTGCCGTGCGGGACGCACGGCAGCAAACCGCACAGTAAATGGGTGCAGGCACCGCCTGCCGCCGCCCGCGTAGGGCCACCCTCCCGTCCTACGCGCAGCGGAAAGAAAGTCGTGGGCGTGGCTACCGTTGGGCAGCAGTGGTTTCGATGACGATTGCGGTGAGGTTGTCGCGGCCTGAGCGGTCGAGTGCTTCGGCGATGAGTCGCTCGGCGAGCGGTGGCTGCGAAGCCGTTTTCCCCGAGATTGGCGCACCGTTTTCCGTGTTGCTGCCGAGTACGGGCTCGCGCCCAAATTCTTCGAGGTGGTGATCCCAGAGCCCATCAATGAGCCCATCGGAGCAAATCAGGAAGCGGTCTCCGGGCTCGTAAACGACGGCACCGAGTTGCGGATCGGCAAACTGTCGCCCTGCACCGAGTGCCTGGTTGAGCATGTGCTTCATCGGGTGCTGGCGGGCTTGGCGTTCGTTGATTTTTCCTTGGCGGCGCAGCCAGCCGGGGTGCGTGTGATCGTGCGAGAGCTGGCGCAGCGCGCCCGACTTTGGCAGGTGGTAGATCCGGCTGTCGCCGATGTGGGCAAAGAAGACTTTCTGCGGTGTGATCCAGCAGAGGCTGAGCGTCGCGCCCATGTCGCGGCATTCTTCGTAGCTGTGTCCGAGGTGGACGAGCTCGGCGTGGATGGCGTGGAAAACCTCCTGGAGCACTTCCGTGTGATCGAGCGCGACGCCGCTGGCCGAGAGCCGGAAGCTGCGCGGCAGCCAGCGCGAGAGTTTATCGATGGTGATCCGGCTGGCGAACTCGCCCGCCTGCGCACCGCCCATGCCGTCGCTGACGGCAAAGACAAAGTCGAGCGCGTCGGTGGAGGCTTCGCCAAACTTGCCGAGGTGGTGTAGCTCGTGCCCATCGAAACACAGCCCGATGAACGCGTCTTCGTTGTTTTTGCGGACTTTGCCCCGGTGTGTGAGCGCCGACCAGGTGAGGCGAATACAGTCTGCGGCTTTTCCCGAATCGTCTGTCGCGGGTTCCCCGGGCTCGGGCGCTGCTGGCTCGGCGTGTTTATTTGTCATGAGGTGCGGGTTGCGTCGGGGCGCTCGCATCTTCGAGCAAGGTCGCGAGTTCAAAGTCGATGAGGCAGAAGCGCCCATCGGCAATCCGGTAGGTGACGTTGCGGGGGTACGGGTCGTCGTGCCGCACGCCATAGCTCTCAAGCTCGACGAACAGGGAGCGCAGCTTCTCGTCGCTGATGTGCTCGACGCGGCGGCCACAGTTGGTGGTTACGATTTTAAGCTCCTGCGGGTCAGCGCTGATCAACCGCGGGACGAAGTGGCAGCCGCGCGCTTCGAGGTGCTGGAGCACGCGCACCTCGTTGGCGAAACGCTCGGCGGCCTCGCTCCCGCGAAACGTCTTGTGCACCGTGCCATCGAAGCCGATGCGCACGAGCGCGCGGTTGGTGTCTTTGCGATCTTCAGGCATGGCCCGCGAGAGCCTCCACCCGCACTCGACTTAGGCAAGCTCCCGCTATTCGCGCGCTCGCCCGCCCGCCTGTCCGGCAGGCGCGGCGCAAGAACTACCCGATGCCGTCTTGATTGGCGTCAAGCTTGGCGGGCTCAAGGCGCGGGGAGAGCAGGTGCATCACGAGAATGGCGGCGAGGTAGGCGAGACCGGCGATGATGAACATGACGCTGTAGCCGCCCGTATTTTCGCGCAACCAGCCCGCCCCGAGATTCATCATGAAGCCGCCCATCGCTCCAAAGAACCCGCCGATTCCCACGACAGAGCCGACCGCTTTTCGCGGAAACATGTCGGAGACCAGCGTGAAGATATTGGCCGAAAATCCCTGGTGCGCGGAGGCCGCCAGCCCGACGAGCCACACGGCGACCCACTTGCCCTCGACATGCGGGGCGAGTGCCACAGGGAGGATGCACGCGGCGCAGACGAGCATCGCGGTCTTGCGCGCGGCGTTGGCACTCCAGCCGCGTTTCAGGAGCGAGGAGCTGAGCCAGCCGCCGCCCACCGAGCCCACATCCGCGAGCACGTAGACGGTGATCATCGGGAGCCCGATCGTGCGCAGGTCGACGCCGAAGGTATCGGCCATGAAGAGCGGAAACCAGAACAGGTAGAACCACCAGATGGAGTCGGTGAGGAGTTTGCCGAGCGCAAAGGCCCAGGTCTGGCGAAAGCGCAGGAGGCGGCCCCAAGAGACTTTTCCTGGCGCGTCGGGCGGGTCGCTCTCGATGAGGCTGAGCTCGCCTGCGGAGATGCGCTTGTGCTCGCGCGGGCGCCGATAGATCGGCCACCAGAACGCGATCCACACGAGCCCCGCCAGCCCTGTGACGATAAAGGCCGTGCGCCAGCCCCAGGTCAGCGCGAGCCACGGAACGATGAGCGGGGCGAGGACGGCGCCGACATTGCTGCCCGCGTTAAAAATGCCCGTCGCCAGTGCGCGCTCTTTCTTGGGAAACCACTCGGCTACCGTTTTGATCGCCGAGGGGAAGTTGCCCGACTCGCCCAGCCCGAGTACGAAGCGGGCGATGCCAAAGCCGAACACGCCTTTGGCCAGCGCATGAGCGGCGGCGGCGAGCGACCAGAGCGCGAGGTAGGCCGTGTAGCCGATGCGCGTACCGACGCGGTCGATGAACCAGCCCGCGAAGAGAAACCCGAGCGCATAGGCGAGGGTAAAGGCGGCACTGATCCGGCCGTAGTCCTGATCGCTCCAGCCGAGCTCGTCGCGCAAGAGTGGGGCGAGCACGCCGAGCACGGCGCGGTCGATGTAGTTGATGGTCGTCGCAAAAAACAGCAGCGCACAGATGCTCCAGCGGTAGCGGCTGACAAAGCTCGTCGGGGTACTCATGGGATAACGCGTGAACTTTTAAATGTTGGGGTCTGGGGGGCGGGTATCGGCCTTAAGCCGCGGCGGGAGGAAAGCCATTTGGCCCGGCCAAGGCGACAACAGAATAAGTGAAAGCCGCAGGCGCGGATGCCGGAGACTGGCGAGAGGGCGCGGGCACTGACGCTGCGGTCGTCGACCGGGGGGGCGGGAGGGAGGGGCGCTTTTTTTCCCATCAACGGGCGGCGCATGCGGCGACGGGTAGTGCGAGGCCGCGCTCCCGTGCTATTCAGGCCACGGGGCCTACCACGTTTCGACGGGGCCTCTGGGGACGGGGATCGCGCTGCGCTCGGCAGGCGCGGAGCTGTCGCGGTGCTCGGCTTCCATGAAAGAGGCGCGCAGCGGATCAAGCGCGTAGCGGGGGAGCAGCTCGCCGCTCTCGTCGCAAAACTGGGTGCGCCATTGGATGTAGCGCCCGAGGACTGCGGCGAAGTCCGCGCGCGAGTTGATCGTGATGACGTCCTGCTTGAAGGGCTTCGCGGGGCCGAAGCGTTTGGCGTACCAAGGGGCGACTTTTCTGAAAAGCCGCGCGCCGTGGGCCTCGCCGTAGAACTCGCAGTAGCGGTCGAAGTGCCGCTGCATGACGCGCACGCGCTCGGCGAAGTCGGGCTCGGGCAGCAGCTCGCCGCTGCGCAAGTAGTGGGCCGTGCGCCGAAAAATCCACGGGTCGTAAAACGCGCCGCGCCCGATCGACACACCCGCGCAGCCCGTCTCGGCGATCATCTGCCGCGCGGCCTCGGGCGTGGTTACGTCGCCATTACCGATAACGGGGATCGTGCGCACGGCCTGAACCACGGCGCGGATGCCGCCCAGGTTTACGCGACCGCTAAAGCCTTGGGCGCGCGTGCGCCCGTGCACGAAGATGGCGGCGACTCCGGCCTCCTCAAGGACGGCAGCGAGCTCCGGTGCGCTGAGGTTATCCTCGTCCCAGCCGAGGCGCATCTTGGCAGTGATCGGGATTTTCACGGCCTCGACCATCCCGCGCACGAGGGCCGCGGTTTTCCTCAGCTCGGTCATCATGGCGGAGCCGCCGCCCACGCGGACGACTTTTTTGACCGGGCAGCCCATGTTGATGTCGACGGACTGCGCGCCGCAGGCCTCGGCGATTCGCGCTGCCTCGCGCATTTCCTCGGGCACGTTGCCAAAGAGCTGAATCGCGAAAGGGCGATCTTCGGGTGAGCTGGCGATAAGCTTCAGTGCGGCGGGCGTGCGCTCGATCAGCGAGCGGGCGTTGACGAGGTCGCAGGTCGTCCACGCGAGCCCGCCGAGCTCGCGCAGAGTCAGCCGGAAGGGCAGGTTCGTGTATCCCGCCAGCGGCGATAAGAAGAGGTTACTGCTTAGTGTGTACGGGCCGATTTTCACAGTGCTGAAAGGCAACTTCACCTACGCTCCCGCGGCCTGGAAGCACGCATTGTTTTGTGCCCTTTTCGCGCGCGCTGGGGTCCGAATTGGGTGATTTGTGCGACAAAGACGAAGCGGCAGCGACGCTTCGCCAATGAAAACGGGCTGCGCCCCCGCTCGCACGACTCGGGAGTCACGCACTGTTTTCTACTTTGCTCGCGCAGGGCGCGGGCAGTGTTGTCGGCGTAGTTTTGTGGACGATTAGCGCCAAACTCTCCATTGGGCGAAATCCCAGTCGCGGAAGGGGGTGATTTGCAGTCTTTCACGCAGGGCGTCTTTGCTGACCGCGAGGCCGTCTTGATTGGCTTTTTCGAGCCATGCTTCTGCTTCGGACTCGCTCTCCCTGACGCCCAGTCCTTCGAGGTGCATCACCGCCAGGAGCACCTGGGCTTCGGGGTGACCTTGGTCTGCGGCTTTTCGCAGCCAGCGGGCGGCCTCGGCGTAGTTTGAGGCGGAGCCGGTGACGCCTCGTTTGACTTCTGCAAGGTAGATCAGCCCCAGAGTCAATTGGGCATGGAGGTGATTGTGCTGGGTGGCGGCTTTCCGGTACCAGTGGATGGCTTCGCGCAGGTCTGGCTTGAGGCTATCCAGCCCGTTTTCAAAAAATTCCCCCAGCCGGTAGAATCCCTTGCCGGTGCCGTTATCGGCCTTTGCCGGATCTTGCTCCAGCATCCTGAAAGCTAGAGCCCAATATTGCAGTTCCCCGTGCTCGGGAGTCTCGGGGGCGTATGCCCGTGCGGCATGCTCAACCTTGGCAGCGGCCCGGCCCAGGTCGCGTGCCAGTTCTGCGGATTGACTCGACCCCGTTTGCGCCACTGCGCTGCTGTAGGCGCAGCAGGCCATCAGGATTGCGGATGTGAAAATAGGGCGGTGGGTCATGGACGGCTTCCTTGGTGATGGGGCTGGGGATTGTGGGCAATCCCTGACGGAGTACGCGGCTTGTCTGCGAGAGGCTTGGCGTGGGGGGATGCTGGCTTCATTGCGAAGCGTGCTCGGTGCCAAAAAAAAGCCGCTCCGAAAATCGGGAGCGGCTTTTGCAGCGAGAGGGGGGGGGCGTGGTTTTGCGCAAAAGGGAGCGCGGCGCGGTGTCGTTTTTTTGGTGAACCGATCAATTTTGCCGAGCGGGTTCTCACTTTCTCTCCACCTCTGCGCCCGCCTCAGAACTTGAGGTTGGCGGTGAGCTTGAAGCTGCGGGGATCGCCCGGGACACCCGCCCAAGTGCCCCAGCCGCGCGCGTAGTACTCTTTGTCGAAAAGGTTGTAGAGGTTGAGCGTGAGGTTGACTCGCCCGTTTACGCGCCAGCGGGCAAAGAGGTCTACGGTTTGGTAACCGGGGAGCTCAAAATCACTGGTGACGTTGGCCTTGCGCGCATCGGTATGGGTGTAGGCGCTGCCTATCTCGAAGCCGTGCGGGAGCTCGTAAACGGCGAAGAGACTGGCGTTGTGCAGGGGCACGCCCGCGAGGCGGTTGCCAGTGTAGTTGGCGCGGTTGTCTCGGGTGACCTTGGCGTCGATGTAAGCGTAGGCAGCGATAAGCCGGAGCGCGTCGGTGAGCTTGCCGCTGACCTGCATGTCGAAGCCGCGGCTGCGCTGCTCGCCGACAGTGATGCTATCGATGACTAGCGGGTCGGGGTGTGGTGTTTTTACGTTTTCTTTGGTGATTTGAAAAAAGCCGAGCGTCGCGCCGAGCCGCCCGCCGAAGAGGTTAAGCTTACTGCCCACTTCGTAGCCGATGCCTTTCTCGGGGGCGTAGACCTCGCCGTTGGAGTCGACACCGTTGGGCTTGAAAGAGCGCGAGACGTTGGCGAAGGCGCTGACTTGCGGTGTAAATTTGTAGAGGAGTCCGGCGCGCGGGACGGTCGCATCGCGGTCGTAGCTGCTGCGGTTGCCGGTGACGCGGTTTTGGCTGGAGGTTTCGACCGAGTCGTAGCGGAGCCCGAGCGAGCCGATGAGGTTTGGTGTGAAGTAAATCTGATCTTGGATGTTGATCGCGTAGCTCTCCTCGCGGGCGAAACTGTCGGACAGGCTTGTGAAAGCGGGGGGCGGTTTTCCGTGGTCTTTGGAGGGCTCAAAAATATCGACTCCATACGCATTGGTGGAGCCCGTGGCGGGGTAGATCATGTCGGAGCGATAGAGCTCATACTCGACACCGATCAGGACCTGGTGCTCCCAGCCAAAGAGACTGAACTGGCCGTGTACCTCGGCGTGGTTGTGGAGGTCTTGCCACTCAAAGTTTCGTACGCGGTAGAAGCGGCGCACGATGTGCGGCGTCGCGGCGAGCGGTGCGCTGGGCTCGGTCGCGGCCCCTTGCAGGTGGCCGTGGTAAAACTGGCCTGCCAGTCGCAGTTTCCAGTGCTCGTTAAGTTGGTGCTCGAGGCTGGTTTGGAGCGATTGGTTTTTGTTTTTGATTTTGCCGCTGGAGGGCTCGCCGTAGAAGTTCTTGATCCGCACTTGCCCAAAATGCCCGTCGATTGCGGGGATGCCGCGGTCGAAGACGTTGTCGTTGCGCACGTATTGGCCGTCGATGAGGAGCAGCGTTTTCGCGGTGATTTGCCAGCTCAGGCTCGGCGCGAAGACGTAGCGCTGGATTTCGATGAAATCGCGAAAGCTGCCGTTGTCTTCGAGTGCCATGTTGAAGCGGCCCAGCAGACTGCCGCTGGCGTTGAGCGGCGAGTTGGTGTCGAGCGTGGCGCGGTAGCGATCCCAACTGCCGACGCTACTGCTGATCCGCGTGAAGCGCTCGGCGCGCGGCTGCTTGGTGACGAGGTTGACGAGCCCGCCAGGTTCGCCGCGACCAAAGAGGCCGGAGGCCGGGCCCTTGAGCACCTCGACGCGTTCGAGAGTCGCCGCATCCGGCTGGCTGTTGGTGCCCTTTCCCGAGCTAAAGCCGTTGCGATACATGGCGCCCGTGGTAAAGCCGCGCACATTGTAGCCAGAGATGTTCATCCCGCCAAAGTCGTTGCCGCGTGTGACACCGCCCACGAAATCAAGCGCGCGGTCGATACGCTCTTCACCGAGATCGGCCATCACCTCGGCAGTGACGACGCTGACGGCGCGAGGCACATCTTCGAGCGGAACGTTGGTGCGCGTGGCGGTAGACGAGCGGGTAGGGCGCCAGCCTGCGCCGACTTCGTCGCGCCCCTGCACGCTGAGCGAGTCCAGATGCACGATCTCATCGGCATCGATCAGGTCGAGCGCGTCGTTGCCTCGAGCCGCTGCGTGTGCGCTTGGCACCATGGCGGCCCCAGCGAAGATGCTGGTGGCGCATAGCGTGCGCAGCAGCGCGGGCCTGATGCGAGCGCGTCGGAGCACTGGGCCCTTTGCGGCAGTTATCGAGTCTCCCTGTGTGAGTGGGGTGTGGGTTTTCATGAGTGTTTGCTTGTGTAAAAGTGTGTGAGCTCCCGCTCCGACTTTGGGTGCTGCGCACTGCTCGCGCCGTGGGCTCGCGGCCGGCGGCTTTGTGGTTTCGGCCTAGCCACAAGTCGCGGAGCGGCTGGCAGTAAGAATAGTCGCGCCGCCCGGACGGCGGAGCCACCGACCCTACAGAAGGCGTCAAGCCCCTGCGATTAATCCGGAATTGGCGGCCCGTTTAGTCGTGCTCATAGGGCTGCCCGAGGAAGGCCAAGGTCGTGTGCAGGAAACCGCGGTTTCCACTGGCATCTTCCTCGGCGATGAAGCCCGCGATGACGTTTAGTCCGGGGTTGCGCACAACAATGCGGGTGCGGCCTTCGGCATCGGTCGTGGGAGACTCCTCACCTGCGCTGAGCGCGACCGTCCCTACGCCGCGATAATCACTCATCAGGCGGACTCCGGCGGCGGGCTTGCCATCGATGTAGGCGCGAATGGGTAGGGGATTTCCGGCGCCGACTTTCAGCGGATCAACCTCGGGCACGAGCAGGAGTCGGATGTCCCTGATCTGATCGAAGCGTGCACCTTCGCGCAGGACGATTATCGCGTTTTTAATGTTTTTGGCAGAGGTATTTTCGGGTCGGAAAAACTTGGCATCCAGCGAGGCCACGACGACCGCGGGGGCCGTGCGCGGAACGAGCAGCGCATGCGTGTCCGTGCGCTGGATATCGATCTTGATCGCGCGGCCATCGATATCGTAGCCCCAAGCACCCACGAGGTTTTCGCTCGGGTAAGCTTCGACGGCAGGACCGTGGCCAAAAGTGGCTTCGAGCCGACCATAGCGCGGCTCGATCCAAAACCCGTGGGCAAGGGCTTGAGCCGTGGCGACGGCACTTAACAGAAGGGCGGCGAGAGTGCATCGGACTTTCATTGTGACATGTGGGTTAGTCGTTGAGAGCGGTTTACTCGATTAACCGATCGACTTGAGCGGGTGGGTTTACATCGGCCTCACAACCTGAGACTGATATTCAAACTAAAGTTGCGCGGGGCGGCAGGGACTATCCATGTGGTGCTGTGAAATTTGTCGTAGTATTGTTTATCGAATAGATTATTTACATTCAGCCCGATACTGATGTTGGCATTGGGCCTGTAGCGCAGGAATAGGCCCGCTGTCAGATAGTCAGACACAATCAAACGGTTGACATCTGTACCCGTGGGCCGCTCACCGACATAGTTTACAGAGGCACCAATCTCCGAGCCTTTTAGTACAGTAGTTTGGATTTGGTATACTCCCATCAAGCTTCCGCTGTGTCGCGGGATACCCTGGAGATCTCGTCCCACGGGGAGCGAGGGGGTGTTGCTTTTGCTTACCTCGGCATCGATATAGGCGTAAGCAGCAATGAGGCGCAGCGACCTTGTCAGGCTGCCGGCGATTTGCATATCAAAACCTTCGCTGCGCTGCTCGCCGATCGGGATTTGTTGTACGATACTAGACGCCGGATAATCAGGGTTGCTGGTAAGTACGTTTTCTTTTGTAATATGAAACAGCCCGAAGGTTGCACCCAATCTCCCGTCAAAGAGTCCAAACTTGGTGCCGATTTCGTAACCAACCCCTTCCTGCGGCTTGCGCGAATTTCCGAGTTCGTCTACTCCATTGGGTTTGAATGACTTGGAGGCACTGGCGAATACGTTTAGCTCTGGCAGGATTTCGTATACGAAGCCGAGCCTTGGCGTAGTGGCATCCTTTTTCTGGGGCGTATTAATGGCACCGGTGATGCGGTTATAGCCTTCGAGTTTGTAGTCCTCAAAACGCAGGCCTAGTTGCGCACGCAGTCTCTCTGTGATCTGAACTTGGTCCTGGATATTGAAGCCCCAGATTTCCGTCGTTGATAAACTGCTGGTATGTGAAGCGATTGGCGGTTTGGGCGCGCCATAAACAGGGTTATAAATATTTAATGAGTAGTTCGGGTCGTAATTACTGTGAAAAAAGTCAGAGCTGCTGCTGTAGTCTTCGTGCTCAATGCCAAGCAATAACTGGTGAGACATGCCCGCAAGTGTGAAGCTCCCTATGAAATCCAGGTGTGTCATATTCCCATGCCACTCGAAATCACGGTCGCGCCTGCGGCGTTGTATCACATCAAAATCAGGGCCAGCAGGCTGACGGTTTTCGGCGGCTTTGCTGCGCAGGTGGCCGTGCCAGTTTTGGTGGCCGAGTCGGACTTTCCAATTCTGCCCGAGTTGGTGAATGAGTGCGGCTTGGAGTGATTGATTATTATTGCGCGACATGCCATCGTTGGGCTCTCCCAAAAATCGCCTGATACTCATTCCTTTTATATTGCCGTTTACGGGAGTGATACCGCGGTCGTATGTGGAGTCGTTGCGCACGATTTCCGCATCCACCTGGATCTGGGTTTTATCGTTTATGTGCCAAGTCAGGCTGGGGGCGATGACTTGGCGTTGCTGTTTCACGTATTCGCGGAAGCTGCCGTTGTCCTCGACGGCCAGGTTGAGGCGCGTGAGCACGGTGCCGCGTGCATTGAGCGGGTGGTTGATATCGAGTGCGCTGCGATAGCGATCCCAGCTGCCTGCCGAGAGTCGTACGTTGGTGAACGCGTCTTGCTGCGGACGCTTGGTCACGATGTTGACGAGCCCGCCCGGATCGGATCGGCCGTAGAGGCCGGAGGAGGGGCCTTTGAGGACTTCGACGCGCTCAATCGAGGCGGAGTCGGGAGAAGCACTGGTACCACGGTTAGCGGGAAAACCGTTGCGGTAGATCTCGCCTGTGCTGAAGCCCCGCACGTTGTAGCTGGAGATTTGTAGCCCGCCGAAGTCATTGCCACGCACTACGCCTCCGGCGAAATCCAGCGCGGCGTCAATGCGGGCGACGTCGAGATCTTCGAGTACTTGGGCCGGGATTACGCTGACCGACTGTGGGATGTCCTCAATCGCGGTGTCCGTACGTGTAGCACTGATGGAGCGCGGGGCGTGGTAGCCATCGCTGGCTTGCACGCTCATCGGGTCGAGGTGGTGAATCTGGTCCGCATCGGCGAGATCGAGAGCCGCATCATTGCTGCCGCTCCGTGCGGCCGAGAGCGATGCCGGAGTTTGGGCGAGGAAGCCAGCGGCCAAGAGCGCCATTAATGCCGCGGCGGTGCGAGCTACGCTGGTCCGGGGCTGGATCGTGGAAATGGTTTGTGAGGTGTCGGTCATGTTCGGTTTGGTGTGTTCTTTAAAAAAGAACTGGTCTCAATCTTGATTGAATGAGTAGCCGTCAAGCCTCACCGTGAAATAATTAGCTTTTGAAAACTCGCTGATACGGCGTAGTAGAAGTTTTCTTATCTATCTGGAATCCAAGATTTAATCCGATCTACTGGTCGGCTATTCGGCCTGTACGTGGAGGATTTTTCCACCGTGCAAAAACGATGAGCAGCTCGCCGAAGGCTGATCTTTCTCGGATTACGCTGGCCCGGGTTGCTGAGTTCCAATGTGCGACTAGCGAGCGGCCGGTCTACTCACCCCGTAGCGACTTACCGCACCCTGCTTGCGCACAACAACACGCTCCGTGCTATCCGCGGGTCACAACTCACTCGTAAACCCCAAAATTCGCCTGAATGGAAAGCCACTCTCCTGGCGATTCACTCCTCAGGGGGCTCAATGGGGAGGGGCTTTATTTTATGTGACAGCTTGGGTGGGATGCAGTGTGTATACGCACGTATGAACATGTGCGGGCCCGCGCCAAAGCTTGCCCATACTGTTCAGACCCCGTTTTTTATGCGGCGGAGGGCTTCGTCGAGTGTGCTGCGCGAGCAGCTGAAATTGAGCCGGACGCAACGCCTACCCGGAAGAAGCGTCATTCAATTGAGCTTTTGTCTGTTATTTCTGAAGCTAACCGGCTCACCAAGAAGGTGGTATGATGGCAGATAGCGCAATTATGACATTTTGATCAGATTTAATCTTGAATTTTAGTAAAATGTACTAATCCTCGTGGTGCTTTTCTTAGTAAAACCCTGTCTTACCCCGAAGTGAAAACTCGACGTGTGCTGCCTGTGCGCTGTGCGTGGCTTCCATTGCTGTGCCTCGAACTTTCGATTACTCAGGTGCAGCATTGGCTGCGCAGCTTGTGCAACGAGTTGACAATGCCCCGGAGATTCTCCCTCACATCCTTTTATTACACTCAAAAAGCACGCGAATTGCGTCTTTTCAGGAACTTTTTGCAGCAAACGAATGCCATAATTACGATTAAAGCACTACCCGCTCTGCTGGTATTTCCGCACTTTTATCCCTCTTCCTCTAAATGATGACCTCCTGATATTCCTGATTTGGAATTTTTATTTATGATAAAAGAAAAACATAATAATGCTACGGCCGGTGCAAATTTAGAAATTGCTGGCGGCCTTTCTCGTCCTATCAGCCGTCGCGCGGCATTGCGTACTGGGGTGTTGGGCGGAGTTGGCCTTGCCGCTGCCTCCGGGGTGAGTTCCTCCCTTGCGGCCTCTCCCAAGTCGGGGGACTATCCCCCGCTCAAGGGAAGGATAAAACACTCGGTAGTCCGTTGGACTTTCAAACAGATACCACTGGACGAGCTTTGCGTGGCGATCAAGCAGATCGGATTTTCGGCGACGTCCCATGTGCCGCCGAACGACTGGCCCACGCTGAAAAAACATGGAGTGGACTGCTCCTTGTGTTGGGGCGGCATCATTAATATCAGCAGAGGCTGGGCGAATGCGAATGAACACGAAGAGCTGGTGGAGCGCTGCACCAAGCAGATTGATTTTGTAGCCGACGCAGGCTACCGCAACACGGTCATCTTCTCGGGCAACCGTCGCGGGATGGACTTGGAAGAGGCCTTGACCAACGCCGAGGTTGGCCTGAAGCGCGTCCTTGGCCATGCCGAAAAGCGCGGCGTTACGTTGGTGATGTCGATGCCGAACAGGATAGACTTTCCGGACTATCTTTGCAGCAACCCCGACTGGGGCGTTGGCCTGTGCAAGCGGCTGGGCTCGCCCAACTTTGGGCTGCTTGGCGACACCTACCATATGCAGCTGACGCGAGGTGATGTCATCGGGACCATTCGCAGATTCCACGAGTATTTCGTGTACTTTCACACGGGTGGCGTCCCGGGACGCTGCGAGATAGACGACCGCCAGGAGCTGAACCATACCGCCGTTTGTCGGGCACTTGTCGACGTGGGCTACAAGGGGTATTTTTCCCAAGAGTTCATTCCGACTTTAAAGGATCCGACCAATGCCGAGCTCATAGCCTTACTGACTAAGGCTATACATATTTGCGATGTTTAGCTGATAAGCCTTACTGCTGTCTTTAAACCAATAACCTTTTAATATTCCAGTATTGGGGAATCTTTAATTATGACGAAAGAAAAATATAATAATGACACGGTCGGTACAGCCTCAGGAAATGCGGGCAGTGTTTTGATGCAGTCTATCAGTCGGCGCGCGGCATTACGTACCGGGGTGCTGGGTGGTATTGGCTTAGCCGCCGCCGGGCTAAGCCCCTCTCGCGCGGCTCCAGCCCAGCCAGCGAAGTATCCTCCGCTCAAAGGCAGGATAAACCACTCGGTGGCTTACTGGCCTTTTAGGAGAGTAATGACGCTCGACGAGTTTTGCGTGGCGATGAAACAGATCGGGTATTCGGCTATTTCTCATTGCCGTCCCTATCAATGGCCAACATTGAAGGCACACGGGCTGGACAGTTCATTATCTGCTTGCGATGGGCCTATGGATTTTGAGAATGGCCTTGTGACGGCGTCAGTTCACGACGAGTTGGTGGCGCGCTATCTTAAGGCCATTGATCTTGCAGCCGATGCGGGGTACCGGAACCTGCTCATCGCTGGTGGAAATCGCCGTGGCATGGATGTCGACGAGGGGCTGACTAATGCCGAGAATTGTTTAAAGCGTATTCTCGGGCATGCTGAAAAGCGCGGGGTGGTGTTGGCGATGGCGATGGGCAACACTAGGCAGCACCCTGACTACTTTTTTGACAGTGCCGCTCTGGGGGTAGTCTTGTGTAAACGGGTCGGCTCGCCCAGCTTTGGGCTGATCTACGACATCTACCATAGGCAGATGATGGAGGGCAATATCAGGGGCACTATTCGCAAGTACCATGAGTACTTTGTGTACTACCACACCGGTGGCGTTCCCGGCCGAAATGAGCCCGGCGACCCAGATCAAGAGCTCAATTATCCAGCCATCTGCCGGGCGATTGCAGATAGTGGCTACAAGGGCTATCTGGCTCAAGAGTACTTCCCGAAAAAGCGGCCTTTGACTAAAGACATTATTACTGCTTCTCTGCGTGAGTCATTACATGTTTGTGATGTTTGAAGGTTCATCGCATCAGCTTGGGCTTTCCCATGTATACTCATGACCAATCAGTACGCAGGCCGAAGGAGTTCTTTATAGCAAACAAAGGGCGCAGTCTACCGCTGGGGTAGACTCGCCGCCGGCTTGTTTCGCTCGGTGAGGCCTGTGTGAGGCGGGCCGCGCCTGTTTGGCCGAGTCTACCCGTCAACCGGAAAAATCGCCCAAACGGGAAGCCTCCTTCTCTGGTGGCTTCCTTGGGAGCTCTGCCCGGACTGCGGGAACTATTGCCGCTAAAAGCCCCTCCGCTGAAGGGGCTTTTGTGCGGGTTCTTGTTTTTTGAAAAAGCGGGCGGGGCCAAAGGCTCGTCCGGTACTCAGATCCCGTTTTTTATACGGCGGAGGGCTTCGTCGAGCGTGCTGAGCGGGCAGCCGAAGTTGAGCCGCACGTAGTGTCCGGCAGGGGCGCCGAAGAATGCACCGTCACTCAGGCCAACGCCGTGTTTTTCAAAGTGTGCGACGGGATCGCTGAGGCCCAGTGCGCGGACGTTTAACCAAGCTAGGTAAGTGGCTTCAGTCGGGGCCTCGATTTCGATGCCGGGAAGCTCGCGGCGGACGAAGTCGCAGAGGTGGTCGCGGTTGGTTCGCAGGGTATCGAGCAGGGCTTGGCGCCAGGGTTCGCAGTCGCGGTAGGCGGCTTCGCAGGCGGCGTAGCCGAGCGCATTGACTTCGGGCACGATGCCGGTAGCGGCGTGGCTAAATTGCGCGCGAAGTGCGGCGTCGGGGATGATGGCCAGCGAGGTGCCGAGGCCCGGGATGTTGTAGGTCTTGCTAGGGGCCATGAGCGTGAGGCTGCGGCGGGCGATCTCGGGGCCGAGTAGGGCGCTAGGCGTGTGCTTGAGGGCCGGATCGAGGATCAGGTCGCAGTGGATTTCGTCGCTGCACAGGATGAGGTCGTGGCGCAGGCAAAACTCGGCGATGCGCTCCAGTTCGTCGCGCCGCCATACGCGGCCGATCGGGTTGTGCGGACTGCATAGCAAGAAGAGGCGTGTGCGCGGAGTGACGGCGGCTTCGAGCGCGTCCCAGTCGATGCGCCACTGCGCGGTGGGGGCGCCGGATGCGTCGAGCCGTAGCGGCACGGTGACGGTGTGGCGTCCGCCGTTTTTTGGGGCGGACATGAAGGGCGGGTAAATCGGGGCGAGGGTGAGGACTTCATCGCCCTCGTCGGCAAAGGCGCGCGCGGTGACGTTTAGCGCGCAGACGAGGCCTGGCAGCCAGACGATCCAGCTCGGGTCGATGCGCCAGCCGTAGCGGTCTTGCATGGCGGCGACGACTGCGTCGGTGGTGCTTTGGCAGGGGCGGGCGTAGCCGAAGATGCCGTGGTCAATACGCGCGTGCAGCGCGTCGAGAATCGCGGGAGCCGAGCGAAAGTCCATGTCGGCAACCCACATAGGGAGGATGTCGCGGTTTTCGTACTTGAGCCATTTTTGGGAGTCGGTGCCGCGGCGCTCGGGCGGGGTCGTAAAGTCGAATTGCATAGGTTGCGGGCGAGTCTTGTGCGGGGCGTTTTGGCGTTGCGATTCAAAACCGTGTGTTAGCGTGCGGGGTTGTGAATCGGGGAGACCACGCAGCCAAGTTTACCGTGCGATTAGCCGAGCGAGGCGGCACGGTTTTTTACGACGCCGAGTGCGGGCTATGTCGGGCTTGTGTGCGGTGGTTGAGGCGTGCTGACACGCGCGGGAGGCTGAGCTTTGCGCCGTTGCAGGTGGGCGAAGAACTTTGGGGCGGGGGCATCGGCGTGAGTGCAGGCCGAGGCACGCCGCCAATGTTGGAATTTGGAGGTCCTTTGGTTGGGCGAGGGCGTCCGGACAGATCGAGCGCGTTGCTCGCTGATGGCACGCCTGATGCCATCGTGGAACCGGATTTTTTGCGAGAAAACGAACTGCTGCCGAAGGCGAGCGAAGACTTTGATTCGATGGTATTTATACCGGATCGCGTGCGAATCGGTAAGCCGGAGTTTTTGTTGCGCACGGATGCGCTTGTGGCGGCGCTGCGGGCCTGCGGCGGTAGCGCAGCGTTTTGGGGTAAACTGCTCAAGCTGGCACCACGGGGATTGCGCGACTTAGGCTATCGCCTCGTTGCTCGCTACCGGCATCGATTTTTTAGCGACTAAACTGCTGGTAGTCTTTCGCTTTGAGAAGAGGGGGTGATAATGGCAGCGGCGATTATGCCGTTTTGTTGAAGTTTTATTTTGCTTTTGAGGGGCAGTGCCTTCTCCCTCAGGTCGCTTCCCTTAGTAAAACCCACCCCGTCCCCAAATGAAGAAATGCTGTCTGTCCGTGGCCGCGCTGTGCGCCGCCTTTTTGTCGTGTTTCGGCCCCTCAGGCTGTTCGCAGCAAGGCGGGAAAGCAGAGGATAAGCCCGTGGCGATGCATATGCATTGGTTGCGGGATATGGCCTCAGAGGAAGCTCAGTTTGAAACGGTGCGCGCGGCGGGAGTCCGCTTGGTGGAGATTTCCGGCAGGCAAAGCCTATCGGCGGAGGAGCTGAAAGCGCTTCTGGACAAATATGAGCTTCGGACCATCGGGATGTACGTCGGGGGACTGGATGGGGGGCTAAACGAGCTGCGCAACAATTTAGACGGGCTGGTGGCTTTCAACAAAGCAATTGGTAATCGCGTGCTGGTGGTGCCTTCCGTGCCAAGGGAGGAGCGACCTGATACGGCGCAAGGCTGGATAGCACTAGGCAGGGAGCTTGGCCAGTTGGCTGAGAGGGCGGCGGCGGCCGGGATGTTGCTCGCTTACCACAATCACGACTTTGAGATGGTTGAATTCGGTGGGAAAACCGCGCTGGAGTTGCTATTTGAATCGGCGGTTTCCGCACTTAAGGCGGAAGTTGATGTGGCTTGGGTGGCGCGTGGAGGGCGAGATCCCGCGGAAATGTTGGAGCGGCTTTCTGGGCGTGTGTACTCGATTCACGCTAAGGACAATTGGCCGGAGGGGGAGGGCGAGGCTGAACGTGGGTTTGCCGACGTAGGCTCGGGCGTGCTTGATTGGGCCGCCATTTTGCCCGCTGCCGCTCGGGCTGGTGTGCAATCATCATTGAGCACGACCGCCCTAACGACCCGGCAGAGTCAATCAGGGGTAGCGCGGAGTATCTCAAGGCACATTTGCCTCAGGGGACGGTCTACTGATGAAAGGAATTATATATGAACTACTCAACATACAGGGTCAGTCGGCGCCTAGCGCTGCGTAGTGTAATACTTGGTGGTGTCGGTCTTGCTTCTGCCGGGCTAGGCGCAGCTTGGGCGGTCGAGCCTCAAGCATCACACGCTTCGCTGAAAGGGAGGTTGAAGCAGTCCGTGGCCCGCTGGACCTATAGGAAACTGTCACTTGATGAGCTTTGCCAAGCGGTGAAGCGGCTTGGCTTTTCAGCGATTGATTTGGCTCGCCCGGCTGATTGGCCGACCTTGAAGGCGCATGGAGTGCACTGCTCAATGTGCTGGGGAGCTGAACTCGGTTTAGCAAAGGGCTTTGCTGCCTCGGAGTATCACGATGAGCTGGTGACGCGTTATCTTGAGCATATCGATTTGGTGGCCGATGCCGGCTATCGCAAATTGATCTGCTTTTCTGGCAACCGAAACGGTATGGACCCTGAAGAAGGACTGGCGAATGCCGAGGTTGGGCTGAAGCGTATTCTGGGACATGCTGAAAAGCGCGGTGTGATGATCGCAATGGAGTACTTGAACTCTAAAGTGGACCATAAGGATTACCTATTCGACAATTCCGAGTGGGGTGTTGCTTTGTGCAAGAGACTGGGTTCACCCAATTTCGGCATCCTTTACGATATCTACCATGCGCAGATAATGGAGGGCGATATCATCGCCACCATTCGTAAGTACCAACAGCACTTCGTGCATTATCACACGGGCGGTGTCCCCGGTCGGCATGAGATCGGGGCTGATCAAGAGCTCAACTATCCGGCCATCTGCCGGGCGATTGTGGAGACTGGCTTCGATGGTTACTTGGCGCACGAGTTCATTCCGACTGCGCCAGACCCTGTGGATTCTTTGCGCGAGGCTGTACACTTGTGCGATGTCTGACTTGATTTCGATTATACACTCTCGTTTTTCTATATTTACATAGATAGCTCTTGATTCTTGGTTTCCTGGAGACCCTCTTATGGCAAACGAAAAATATCATTACGATGCGATCGTCGTTGGTTCAGGTATCACGGGCGGTTGGGCCGCAAAAGAGCTGACCGAGAAAGGGCTCAGGGTGCTGATGCTTGAGCGCGGGCGTAATATTGAGCACGTCAAAGACTATGTAAATGCATGGAAAGAGGCGTGGGACCTTCCGCACCGGGGACGTCCAACTCCGAAGCAAAGAGCGGTGACAAAGGGGTGGTTGTTTTCGCAAGCAACGCTGGGAATGTGGGTTGATGAGCGGGATAGCCCGTATACCGAGACTAAGCCCTTCCGTTGGGTTCGTGGTTATCATGTGGGGGGGCGTTCGCTCCTATGGGGGCGGCAGAGCTACCGGATGCCTCCGATGGACTTTGAGGCTAATGCGAAGGAGGGGATCGCGATAGATTGGCCGATTCGGTATAAAGATCTCGCGCCGTGGTATGACTACGTGGAGCGTTTTGCGGGGATAGCGGGAACGATGGAGGGCTTGGACGAGGTGCTGCCTGATGGTCAATTCCTGCCACCGATTCGGCTCAATGCTGTCGAGCGGGATGCGGCTGCTCAGATTAAACGAGCCTTTGGTGGCACGCGCCATCTCATTAATTCACGTGTGGCCCATGTCACCGAGTACCGTCCCGAGCAGGGGCGGGCGGCTTGCCAGCTTCGGAATAAGTGCAATGTAGGCTGCCCATATGGGGCATACTTTTCGACCCAATCGGCTACACTGCCTGCGGCGATGAAAACGGGGCGGCTGACCCTGCGTCCGTTTTCAATCGTGAAGGAAGTTCTGTATGATAAAGACCGTAAGCGTGCTCGTGGCGTCGAGATTATCGATGCAGAGAATGGCCAAACCTATCAGTACACAGCTCGTGTTATTTTTATCAATGCAGGCAGTTTTAACTCAACTTGGTTGTTGATGAACTCGGCGACTGATGTTTGGGAAGGTGGGCTTGGCTCCTCCTCGGGTGAGTTGGGGCACAATGCCATGGACCACCACTCGGGTGCGGGTGGAGGCGGACAGGTCGAAGGCTACTTGGACAGTTATGTCTTTGGTCGTCGTCCAGTGAGTGGTTTTTATGTGCCTCGTTTCCGCAATGTAGGTGGCGACAAGCGCGATTACCTGCGCGGCTTTGGATATCAGGGCGGGGCTGGCCGGGGCCGAGGCGCCCCTGGAGCTGGCGATATTGCTGTTGGCCCGGAGTTGAAGGAGGCTCTCAGTGTGCCAGGAAACTGGAATATCAGCATGGGGGGCTTTGGCGAGATGCTGCCGTATTACGATAACAAGATCAGCCTAGACCCCGTGCGCAAAGACAAGTGGGGCCTGCCTATTTTGGCGATAGACGTATCGCTGCATGAAAACGAGTTAGCTATGCGCAAGGATATGAAAGAGGCAGCGCAGGAGTTTTTTGAGGCCATAGATTTTGTTAAAAATGTGGGTAGTCACGACGGCGGCTATACACCGGGGAATGGGATTCACGAGATGGGGACGGCGCGGATGGGGCGTGATCCGAAGACTTCGGTGCTGAATGCGCATAACCAAGTGTGGGATGCGCCGAATGTCTATGTGACTGACGGCGCGTGCATGACCTCTTCGGGCTGCGTGAACCCGTCGCTGACCTACATGGCAATTACTGCGCGCGCGGCCGACCATGCCGTGCGAGAGCTAAAAGCGCGGAATCTGTGAGTTCAGGTACTCTTCGTTTCACTTTAACTCCTCCCGGCTGGTCTGGACTCTGCCTAACCTAAATTGGCGAACCCTAACTCCAAAATCACTAAGTCTTCTACATCTTCTGGCTCCTTGACTCTTATGAATACCTCACGACGGAAATTTATCAAAAATACCTCAACTGCCGCCGCGGCCTTTACCATCGTTCCCCGGCATGTGTTGGGTGGCTCAGGCTTCGTTGCTCCTAGTGAAAAGCTGATTGTGGCTGGCATTGGCGTGGGGGGAATGGGAGATGCTGATCTCCAGCGCATTCACGGCAGCGGAAAGGCGGAAATTGCTTATCTGTGCGATGTTGATGACCGCCGCGCGGCGGCCTCGGTGAAACGCTTCCCCCAAGCCAAATATTACAAGGACTTCCGCGAGATGCTGGACAAGGAGCATCGGCATATCGACGCCGTCTCCATTTCCACGCCTGACCACAATCACGCCATCCAGGCCTTGGCCGCGATGCAACTAGGCAAGCATGTTTATGTGCAAAAACCCATCGCTCATGATGTCTGGGAAGCTCGGATACTGACTGATGCGGCCAAACGTTACAAGGTAGTCACTCAGATGGGCAATCAGGGTGCCTCCAATGATGGCCCGCGCCAAGTGCGCGAATGGTATGAAGCCGGTTTGCTCGGCGATGTACATACTGTCTACTGCTGGACTGACCGCCCGGTGTGGCCACAAGGTATTGCTTGGCCCAGCCAAGCAGCGAGCGTGCCTGCTGAGCTGGACTGGGATCTGTGGCTCGGCACCGCTCCGTATCGCGACTATGTGGACAAGCTTGTGCCGTTCAACTGGCGCGGCTGGTGGGATTACGGCACGGGCGCACTCGGCGACATGGGCTGCCACCTTCTGGAAGTGCCCTTCAGTGTGCTCGGTCTACAATATGTGCAGGATGTGCATGCTTCTGTCGGTTCGGTCTACGTGGACGAGTTCCGCCGCGGGGATTTCCCCGAAAGCTGCCCGCCGTCTTCTCACGCCACCATGACTTTTCCCAAAACCGAACGCACACAAGGGCCAGTCACCTTGCACTGGATGGATGGTGGCATCCAGCCTAGCTTGCCTGACGAACTCGAAGCGGGCGAACTGTTTGGTGATGGGGGCAATGGCATTTTGCTTGTCGGCACCATGGGGAAGGTGCTGGCCGATACCTACGGTGGCAAGGCCCGCCTGCTGCCTACCTCCCGCCAAGCAAGTGTGCCGCAAAAATACGCCCGCGTGGAAGGCCAGGCACGGGGGCACTGGGCTCAGTGGGTGGATGCCTGTCTTGCTGGATATGGGCGCAAGGAAGTTAGTTCTCCCTTCGAGATTGCTGGGCCGCTGACGGAGGCGCTGCTCATGGCCAATCTCGCCATTCGTGGAGCTGCCCTTCGGGTTGGGAACCAATATCCCGGCCGCAGTCTCAAGCTACTATGGGATAACAGTGCCATGCGGGTGACTAATTTTGACTTGGTTAACCAGTTCGTGAAAAGGGAGTACCGCTCGGGCTGGGAGGTAAACTACACTTTCTGAGTGATAGACGGTGACTCCACAAAAGCTCCGCTGAGGCGTTCTCTCCCTTTTCCTATACTCAGAGAGCAACACCCGACTCCCAGTTTCGGGAAAATATCTCATGACAAACGCACCATTTCGTTACGGCGTGATTGCCGCTGGCTGCTACTATAGGCGGCCACGGGATTACCGGGTTGGAGTTTTAACAAGGGGGAAGCTGTAACATGAGCTTTTCGACTTACACAATGAGACGCCGCCCAATTCTTTGTGCTGCCATGGCTGACAGTGTTGACATTGCCTCCCTTGGAATGGGGGCTGCTCGGGCGATTGAGCCGCAGGCGCGGGACTTTTCACTCAAAGGCAACCTCAAGCAATCAGTGACCCGCTGGACATACGGGATGCTGTCACTCGACGAACTCTGCCAGACGGTGAAACAGTTTGGTTTTTCGGCTATTGAAGCTGTTGGTCCGGCGGACTGGCCAACCTTGAAGGTGCATGGGATGAACTGTCCCATGTGTGGTGGTGCGGAGCTCGGCTTGGCAAAGGGCTTTGCGGTGCCGCAGTATCACGATGAGTTGGTGACTCGTTATCTTGAGCACATTGACTTGGTGGCCGATGCCGGGTATCGCAAAATGATCTGCTTTTCCGGTAACCAAAATGGGATGGATCCTGAGGAGGGATTGGCCAATGCCGAGGCTGGGCTGAAACGGGTCTTGGGTCACGCTGAAAAGCGCGGTGTGGTGTTGGCGATGGAGCTGTTGAATTCAAAGGTGGATCACCCTGACTACCTATGTGATAACACTGCATGGGGAGTGGCTTTATGCGAGAGGATCAGTTCGCCGAGTTTTGCGCTGCTCTACGATATCTACCATATGCAGATCATGGAAGGGGACATTATTGCTACCATCCGCAAGTACCACACCTACTTTATACACTATCATACGGCTGGCGTGCCCGGGCGGCATGAGATCGGTGCAGATCAGGAGCTGAATTATTCGGCCATCTGCCGTGCGATTGTCGAAACTGGCTTTGATGGCTACTTGGCACACGAGTTCATCCCGACTGCACCAGACCCTGTGGATTCTTTGCTCGAGGCTGTGCGCCTATGCGACGTTTGAAACGGTTTCGTCTCTCACTTAATTTTGCCTTCTAATTTTAATCCCCTGCTTTCTTAACTCCCAAAATTTCAGGCTTCCCTTGCTTTCTGGAGACCCTCTTATGGCAAACGAAAAATATGATTACGATGCGATCGTCGTTGGTTCAGGTATCAGTGGTGGCTGGGCTGCCAAAGAACTAACCGAAAAAGGGCTGCGAGTCCTGATGCTTGAGCGCGGGCGTAATATTGAGCACGTCAAAGATTACATAAATGCGTGGAAGGAGCCTTGGGACTTTCCTCATCGCGGGCGCCGGACTCGAAAGATGATTGAGGATCACCCAGTACTCAGGCGCGACTATCCGCTAAACGAAGCGACCTCCGGGATGTGGGCCAATGAGCAGGATAACCCTTACACCGAGATTAAACGTTTCGACTGGTATCGTGGCTATCACGTGGGGGGACGCTCTCTCTTGTGGGGGCGCCATAGCTACCGCTGGGCTCCGATGGACTTTGAGGCTAATGCCAAGGAGGGGATCGCGATTGATTGGCCGATTCGGTATAAAGACCTCGCGCCGTGGTATGACTATGTGGAGCGCTTTGCGGGTATCGCTGGTTCTTTTGAGGGCCTCGACGAAGTACTACCCGATGGTCAATTCCTGCCGCCGGTTCCACTAAATGTGGTCGAGCGCGACGTGGCAGCCCGCATCAGGCAGGCTTTTGGCGGTACTCGTCACCTCATCAACTCACGCGTGGCCAACATCACCGAGCATCGCCCCGAGCAAGGACGCGCAGCTTGCCAATATCGCGACAAATGCTGGCAGGGCTGTCCTTACGGGGCGTATTTTTCGACCCAGTCAACGACGCTACCAGCCGCGATGAAAACGGGGAGACTGACTCTGCGTCCATTTTCGATTGTGAAAGAAGTCCTCTACGACAAAGATCGCAAGCGCGCCCGAGGCGTCGAGATCATTGATGCTGAGAACGGTCAGACTTACCAGTATACAGCCCATATTGTATTTTTGAATGCCTCGACGTTTAACTCCACGTGGCTGCTGATGAACTCGGCGACTGATGTTTGGGAAGGTGGGCTTGGCTCCTCTTCGGGTGAGCTGGGGCACAACGTCATGGATCACCACTTCCGGTGCGGAGCGGGAGGTCGGGTCGATGGCTATCTGGACAGTTATGTCTTTGGTCGCCGCCCAGCAGGCTTTTATGTGCCGCGGTTTCGCAACGTGGGTGGCGATAAGCGTAACTACCTGCGCGGCTTCGGTTATCAGGGCGGCGCTGGTCGCGGTCGTGGACTGTCGGAAGTGGTCGCTGAGCTCTCTGTTGGTCCGGAGCTAAAAGGGGCTTTGAGCGAGCCAGGAAACTGGAGTATCGGGATGGGGGCCTTCGGCGAGATGCTGCCGTATCATGACAACACGATCAGCTTGGATCCTGTGCGCAAGGATAAGTGGGGCCTGCCTATTTTGGCCATGGACGTATCGATTCGAGAGAACGAGCTGGCGATGCGCGAGGATATGAAAGCAGATGGGGTGGAAATGCTTGAGGCGGCCGGAGTTAAAAACGCCCGCGCCTACGATTCTGGCTATGCACCCGGGCAGGGTATTCACGAGATGGGGACGGCGCGGATGGGGCGCGATCCGAAGACTTCGGTGCTGAATGCGCATAACCAAGTGTGGGATGCGCTGAATGTCTATGTGACTGACGGCGCGTGCATGACCTCTTCGGGCTGCGTGAACCCGTCGCTGACTTATATGGCGATGACTGCCCGCGCAGCCGATCACGCCGTGCGAGAGCTCAAAGCACGTAATCTATAACTTAAACAACAGAGCTATTCTTATTATGAACCGTCGAGAACTCCTGAAACTGATCGCTGCGGCCACTGGTGCGGCGATGATTGGCACCCCCCAATTCCTCTATGGCTACATCAACCCGCCAGAGGCGAACAACGACTTCTCCGAGGCCGATGTCGCCAAGCTGGATGAGATCGCCGAGACGATCATTCCCAGAACTGACACTCCGGGTGCGAAGGATGCGGGCTGTGGGCTCATCATGGCGCAGATCGTGACCGATTGCTACTCACCTGAGGAGCAGCAGCGCTTCCGCGAAGGGCTGGCGGACCTTGATAAGCGCACCAATGGCCGCTTCATGAAGATGTCACCCAAAGAGCGCGCCGACTTGTTTCGCACTCTGCATGCTGAGCTGAAGGCTCCGGATGTTGAGGGTGGACCACCCAAGCCGCATTACTTTACGATGTTTAAGCAGCTCACCATCTGGACCTTCTTCAGTTCCGAAGTGGGGGCAAAACAGGTGTTGCGCTACGTAGCCGTTCCCGGGCGCTACGAGGATATCCCTTACGAGCCGGGAATGCGGGCTTGGGCGACCTGAGCCGGGTGCGCCACGAGAACACAGTTACAGCTTCTACTGAGCTTTAAAACCATTAGGGCTCCTCGGGAAGACTGAGGGGCCGTTCAACAAAGGAGTTTATATGATGAAGAAATCCCTCTCAGGATTAGCCCGCCTTTCGCTGGCTGTTGCGGTTTGTGCTGCAGCACAAGCTCGGGCTGCCGCTCAGCCACGCAAGCCCGCCGACTCGGAGGTTTGGGAGCATGTCCCTGTGCACGTCGCCACACCTCCGAATGCAGCTCCCTCGGATGCGGTGGTGCTGTTCGACGGCACAAACCTTTCCGAGTGGGAAAGCGAGACCGGCAGGCCGGCTCCTTGGCATGTGGCCGATGGCGTGTTGACTGTCGTGCCTGGCAGCAAGGGGATTCGCACCAAGCGGAGTTTTTGCGACATCCAGTTGCACATCGAGTGGCGCATCCCAAACGAGCCGCAGTCGAATCGGAGCCAAAATCGGGGTAACAGCGGCGTTTTCCTCCAAGAGCGCTACGAGGTGCAAATACTCGATAGCTACGAGAATCCGACCTATTCCAACGGCCAAGCTGCCGCGATTTACAAACAGGCCATCCCGCTGGTGAATGCCTCGCGCGCGCCGGAGGAGTGGCAGACTTATGACATTATCTGGAAGGCTCCGCGTTTTTCTAAAGGGGGCGGACTGATTTCGCCCGCACGGATTACGGTGCTGCACAATGGCGTACTCGTGCAGAACGACATCGTTATCGCGGGGAGGACAAACGCCGCTGAGCCGTCTTACACTCCGCACGGCTGTGCGCCGCTCTTCCTGCAAGATCACGGCTCGAAGATCAGTTTCCGCAATATTTGGGTGCGCGAGCTATAGCGCGCGAATGCCCGAGAGCTGAGAAATTGACTGCCGCCCGCTTTCTTTATTGGCGCACCGCGCTTCGTCTCGACTTTGCGTGATCGCAAGCCGCGCACGGAGGGACGCGCGGCTAGGGCTTTCGCTCCGGTATCAGCAGCGAGGCGAGAATGGCCGTGCCGAGGAGGCCTGCAATCACGGCGAGTGAGCTGCCGATGCTGATATGTGCCCACGGCTCAATCAGCATTTTAACGCCGATGAAGCAGAGCACGAGCGCGAGTCCCAACTTCAGATAACGGAAAAGCTGCATGATGCCGCTGAGCGCAAAGTAGAGCGAGCGTAGCCCGAGGATCGCAAAAATATTGGAGGTCAGCGCAATAAACCCGTCGCGCGTGATCGCCAAAACTGCGGGGAGCGAATCGAGCGCGAAAACCAAGTCGGTCGTTTCGATGACGATCAGGACGACGAAGAGGCTGGTCGCGACTTTCGCATAGTTGGGTTGCTGGGCCTGCGCGCCGTTTGCCGAAAGCTCGGCGGCGCGATTTTCGCGGACGAAGAAGTGGCCGCCGTGTGGTTGCTCGCTGACGGGGAAGAAGCGGCGGAAGAGCTTTACGGCGAAGTTTTGCTCAGGGTTGACGTCGGCCTCGTCACCCTTGCCTGGCAGCGCCATTTTGATGCCCGTGTACACGAGGAAGGCGCCGAAAAGGTAGAGGATCCAGTGGAAGCGATTGATGACGCTCACGCCTACGAGGATGAAGACCGCCCGCATGAGCACGGCACCGACGATCCCCCAGAAAAGCACGCGGTGCTGGTAGCGCGCGGCGACCTTGAAGTACGTGAACACCAGGATGAAGACGAAGACGTTGTCCACGCTCAGCGAGAGCTCGATCAAGTAGGCAGCGAGAAACTCTTGGGCCGAGGCGGGGCCGCGCCACCACCAGATCAGCGCGTTAAACGAAAGCGCGAGCGTGGCCCACACGGCGCACCAGCCGAGCGCCTCCTTCATTTTTACCTCGTGTGCCTCGCGCTGAAACACGCCCAGGTCGAGGGCCAGCATGGCCGATATGAACAGGAAAAAACCGACCCACGCCCACCAAGGCAGGGCAGGCAGCGTATCCACAATCGCGAAGAACCGGACGGCAACAGCAGGCATGGCAAACATCGGCCGCGAAGCATGCGCCCGGCCCCACCTCCTTCGAGCGTTTTTTCCACTGCGCGTGGGGCGGTGGCGTGGCGCCACGTGCCATTGAGTTTGGGAATCGGCTATCGGCGCTACGCGCCGAAGCACGATTCCCAAATTTAACGGGACATCCTCCCTGTCGCGTTGCGACAGGAGAAGGAGCCTGAATCGCGGATGGAGCGGAAACCCATTTGGCCGAGGTGAAAAAGTTTACGGGTTAAACTCCCACCTGAGCTCTCATTCAACTGTGCGGCTTTGTTCTTCGGGCAGAATGCCCGAAGAACAAAGCCGCACAGTAAATGGGTGCAGGCACCGCCTGCCGCCGCCCGCGTAGGGCCGCCCCCCACGCGCAGTGGGGCGATCCTTTCGTTTGGTGGCGCGCTCGTTGGTTCGCCGTCCTCCCTGCCGCTTGCATAATTCAGTGACTGCCGCTGCGGTGCAGGGCGTCGACTGGTTATTGGGCGGAGAGCTCCCTATCCCTCTCGCTTCCTGAGCCCAAACTTATTAGTGCTGCAGGCTGGTGGTGAGGGCAGCGGTGGCGTGGCGGAGGGCAGCTTCGAGGTGTGGGTTGCCGCTCAGGTCGCCCCACAGGCTGGTGTCGGCACAGAGGGCGGCGACGGGATCGGCTGCGGTGCAGATCCGGCGGGCCTGTTGCTCGTCCATCGCCTGGTCTTGGTAGGTGTAGGGGAGCTCGCCGCGCTGCCAGCGTTGCAGAAAGAGGAGAAAGAGGGCAGGGAGCGCGGCGGTTGCCGAGATGTCCGCGCCGACTGCCAAACGCTCCCGCAGTGTGGGGGCGATGAAGCCGGGGATTTTTGAAAATCCGTCGGCTGCGACGCGTTGGTTGGTGTCGCGGATGGCGGGGTTGGCGAAGCGGTCGAGTACGATGTCGCGATAGGCGGGGAGGTCTACGGGGCTGGGCTGCCCGGGCTGGCTGAGCGCGGGGATGACGTCGCGCGTGACGTAGTCGTAGGCGATCTGGCGGATCTCGGGCACGTGCGTGCCTTCGTGGATGTAGGTGAGCCCGCGCAGCGTGCCCGCCCAGGCGATGGCGCTGTGGCTGGCGTTGAGGATGCGGATCTTGGCTTCTTCGTAGGGGGCGACCGAGGTGACCAGCTCGGCTCCTGCCTGTTCCCAGGCGGGGCGGCCCGCGATGAAGTCGTCCTCAATCACCCACTGGATAAAGCTTTCGGCCATGATGGGGGCGGCATCTGCCCAGCCCGTGGCCTGGCGCACGCGCTCGCGCAGCTCGGGCGGCGGGCGCGGGGTGATGCGGTCTACCATCGCGTTGGGGCAGCTCGTGTTTTGCTCCGCCCAGGCGCGCAGCTCGTCGAGTCCAGCGAGCCGCATAAACTCCAGCAGGGCCGCGCGAAACTTCGCTCCGTTGTGCCGTAGATTATCGCAGTTTAGCAGCGTGACGGGGCCGCTGCCTTTGGCGCGGCGGGCCTGCAAGATGGCGCAGATCGCGCCGTAGAGTGTGTCGCCCGCCTCGCGGCCTCCTGTTTTTCGCGCGTGCTCAATGGCGGCGGCCAGCTCGCCCATCTGTGGGTTGAGCGCGCCGCTGCCGTCGATGAAGTAGCCCGCCTCCGTCACGGTGAAGGAGATGATGCGTGTATCGGCGGCGCTGCCGCGCTCAATTACGCGGGCGAGCCCGGGGGCGTAGGGGATGACCTCGCGCAGGGCGGTGATTCGCTGGTACTGGGTTGCCCCATCGGGCGCGACCGTCTCCAGCGTGTAGCGGCCGCCTTGGGCAGCGAGCGCATCGACCGCGCCGCTGGGGTCGGGGCGCAGGTTGGCGCTGATGAGTTGCCAGTCGGCGGTGCCCTGTGAGGGCGGGGCTTGGTGTGCGGAGGCGTCGTCGTGCGCAGCGTCGCGCGGGGCGCCGTTTTGAGCGGCTTTGCTCTGCTCAAGTAGCCGTTGAAAGTAGACGGCTTGGTGTGCGCGGTGGAAGGAGCCGAGGCCCAGGTGGAGTTGCGTGTAGGGGCTGAGGTTAGGGGTTGAGGTCACTTTTGGTGTCTTCTTCTGCTTCGGTTTTTGCTTCTGCCTCGGGGGTATCTGAGGTGGTGTTTTCTTGGGAAAGGGCTTCCTGGGGTTCCGGGAAATGCTGGTATTCGTCGTGGGGATGAGGAATGCCCTGGTCGTCCAGGTAGGGCGTTGGGGAAAACTCGGGGCTGGGCGTACTCGGGGGGGGAGGCGTGGCTGTGTTGAGCGGGGCATCAACTGGCGCACTGAGGTTGGCGCTGCGCTCCACGTCGTCGATTGCGCGCTTGAATTCGTCTTCGACGTTGTTCGCGGCTTTGCGGAATTCGCGCATGGTCTTGCCCATCGTGCGGGCAAACTCGGGCAGCTTTTGCCCGCCAAAGAGCAGCAGTACCACGAAGAGGATCATCATCAATTCGGGCCCGCCGACTCCCTCGATAAAAGCGATGTGACTGGAAAGGGTACTCATGTGGGGTGGGGACTCTGAGGGGCTGCGGCGGCTTATGTAAATTGAGTAAATTGAAAGTGTGCGACGGCTGTGGCGGTGCTTGCGTGGGGCGGGCAGCTCCCTACTGTCCGCCCGCATGTTGCCCAAGGCCCTTTCCCTTATCGGATACGTTGTCCTGCTCCTGCTCGGTGCGGTTGCGGCCAAGTCCCAAACGCAGGAGGCAAGACCGGCGGTGGTCGCTGCGGCTCAGCCAGTCGATGCTCCCGCACCGGGCCCGCTGGCTGCCGCTGCGCCTGCCGTAGCTTCTGCCGAGGCAGCCCCGAGCGTGGACGCAAACTCACCGCTCGCAGCGCAGCTAAAGGTGGTCGTGATCCCGATCCGCGAAGCGATTGCCAAGCCGACGCTCTACGTGGTGCGGCGCGGGCTAAAGGAGGCGATCGAGCGCGCGGCCGACATGGTCGTCATCGACATGGACACGCCGGGCGGCGAGGCGGGCGCGATGCTCGAAATCATGGAGGCGCTCGATAAATTCCCGGGGAAGAAATTCACCTACGTAAACAGCGAGGCGATCTCGGCGGGGGCGATTATCGCTTCGGTGAGTGACGAGATTTACTTCGCTCCGCGCGGAGTCATGGGCGCAGCCGACGTGGTCACAGGCTCGGGCGCCGACATCCCAGCCGCCATGAAGCGCAAGATCGACAGCTACATCTCGGCCAAGATCGAGAGCTACACGACACACGCGCCGCGCCGCGCCGAGGTCATCAAGGCGATGCGGCTGCCCGAGTTTGAGCTCAAGCTCGACGGGCAGGTCATTAAAGAAAAGGGCGAGCTGCTGACGCTCACGGCGGAGAAGGCGATCGCGCTCTACGGCGAGCCGCCGACGCCGCTGCTGGCAGCGGGCGTGGCCGACGATGTGGAGTCGCTGCTCGATAGCCGCCTGGGCGAGGGGGGCTACACGCTGGAGCGGCTCGATGCGACCTGGTCGGAGCAGCTTGCCGTGTGGCTCTCGGCGATTGTGCCGGTGATGCTCGGGCTGGGGCTGCTGGCTTTGTTCATCGAATTCAAGACGCCCGGCTTTGGAATTTTCGGTGTGGTGGGACTGACGCTGCTCGGGCTGGTTTTCTTGAGCAACTTCGTCGCGGGGCTCTCGGGCCACGAGCCCGCGCTCATCTTTGCACTGGGGCTGATCCTTGTCGCAGTGGAGTTGTTTTTCCTGCCGGGCACGGTGGTTTTCGCGCTCAGTGGCGTCGTACTGATGCTGGGCTCGCTGCTGTGGTCGATGGCCGATATCTGGCCAAACGAGCCGATCTCCATCTCGGGCGACATCTTTTTAAGCCCGCTGCTCAACCTGCTCGGCGGCCTCGCGCTGGCACTCCTCGGCGGCCTCGCGCTGCTGCGCTTTTTGCCGAAAGGAGTGTTCTGGGATCGCGTCGTCCTCGCGGCTGCGGCGACGGGGACGAGCGCGCCCGAGATTGAGGAGGAAAGCTTGATCGGACAAATCGGTGTGGCCGCGACCGCACTCTTTCCCAGCGGTCAAATCGAGGTCGATGGGCGCCGCTACGAAGCGCGGGTGGCTGTGGGCACGGTCGATGTGGGGCAGCCGGTCGTCGTGCGTGCGCGGCGCGAGTTTGAGCTCCTTGTCGAAAAAGTGGTCGCGGCGCACGGCACCACGCCGGTCGCCGCCGTCGCTACTCCGGAGGGAGGGGCAAGCGCATGACGGCGATCCTGCTCTGTTTTATAGTCGGGGGGCTCCTGATCAGCTTCGAGGTTTTCGTCCCGGGAGGGATCCTCGGCCTGCTTGGCGGGCTGGCCCTGCTCGTGGCCGTGGGGCTGAGCTTCTACGACCACGGTGTGAGTGGCGGCGCGCTGGCCTTTTTTGCGGCGCTGGCCTTCGTCGGGGCCGTTCTCTTCGTGGAGTTCAAGCTCCTGCCCAAGACCGCGCTCGGGCGCAGCCTTTTCCTGAAAGGCAGCGTTACGGGCACCGCGACGGCCGCCCCACAAGACACGCTGGTCGGCGCGAGCGGCGCGGCGCTGACAGTGCTTGCACCCAGCGGCTATGTGCTCATTGACGGTCGGCAGCACGAAGCTTTCTCTCGCAGCGGCTTCATTGCTGCGGGCGCGTCCATCAAGGTCGTCGCGGCCGAGAGCCTCCGGCTCATCGTCATTTCAGAACCCAACTCAAGTCCCTCCTGAGCTCGCCTCACTACTCCCCCTAATATGAATGCTACTCTTATCCTCATGATCGCGGCGGCAGTCGCCGGCCTGATCGTCCTCGGCATCGTTATCTCGTTCTTCAACGTCTGGCTAAAAGCGTGGCTCTCCGGCGCCTACGTCAGCCTTGTAAACCTCGCGATGATGCGCCTTCGCGGCGTGCCCTACGGCATCATGGTCGAGGCGCGCATCCGCGCGGTAAAGGCGGGCATCCAGCTGGAGATCAACGAAATCGAATCGCAGTACCTCGCTGGCGGAAACGTGATCGCCTGCGTCCAGGCACTCATCGCCGCCCAGAAAGCGCGTATCGAGCTCGATTGGCAGCGGGCCTGCGCGATTGACCTCGCGACCAAGGGCTCTGGCAAAAGCGTCGAAGAAGCCGTCCGCACTTCCGTTGACCCCAAGGTGATTGACTGCCCCAACCCCGAAGGCGGCCGCACCACCATCGACGGCGTCGCCAAAGACGGCATCCAGGTGAAGGTAAAGGCGCGCGTGACCGTGCGCACCAACCTCGACCGCTTCGTCGGCGGTGCGAAAGAGGAAACCGTGATCGCCCGCGTGGGCGAGGGTATCGTGACCACCATCGGCTCGGCAGACAGCTACAAGGTCGTCCTCGAAACCCCCGACAGCATTTCGAAGACCGTCCTCTCTCGCGGCCTCGATGTGGGCACCGCCTTTGAAATCCTCTCAATCGACATCGCCGACGTCGATGTGGGCGACAACGTGGGCGCCAAACTTCAGGAAGCCCAGGCGGAGGCCAATAAAAACATGGCCCAGGCGCAGGCTGAAATCCGCCGCGCGGCCGCTGTCGCGCTTGAGCAGGAAATGAAGGCCAAAGTGCAGGAGATGCAGGCCAAGGTCGTCGCCGCCAAGGCTGAGGTGCCGCTCGCCATGGCCGATGCCTTCCGCAGTGGCCGCCTCGGCGTCATGGATTACTACCGTATGGAAAACATGCAGGCCGACACCGATATGCGGAAGTCGATCTCCGACGACAGCGGCGAGTCCAATAACTAAGAAAAACGCGGCTGCCACCGACCCCAGCCGGAGCGGGTCGCCAACAACGCGCAAAGGTATGTGCCTTTCCGTTTTGGCGATTCGTCCGGTTGACCGGTTTTTCCGCAAGCTCGCCGCCGAACCGCTCCCAGCGCCGCCGCCTTAACCCTCCAAACGCTCCCTCCGCCGTGGACTGGATCCTCGACCACCTCCAACTCGTCATCGCTGTCGCGGCGGCCTTCGCCTACTGGCTGAGTGCGCGCAGGCAGCAGCAGGCCGAGAACGATCAGGGCCCGGAGCAGCAGCCTCAGGCGCAGCTACACGACGAAGAGTCGGCGGCCCGCCAGCGTGCCGAGCAGGCGCGGCGCATCCGCGAAGAAATCCAGCGCAAGATCGCCGAGCGCCAGGGCCGCCCCGTCCCGCTTCCTAGTTCGCAGCAAGCAAGGCCGCAACCGCGCCCCGCACCTGCCGCGCCGCAGTACAGTGCTCCCGCGCGGCCCGATCTCTACGCGGCACTGCGCGAGCAGCAGCAGCGGATCGAAGCCGAGCGTCGCCGCCTCGAAGAAGCCCGCCAGCGTGCCGCGCAAATCCGCTCCGGCGCGGGCGTGGGGGGCCGCTCGGGTGGGGCGCGCCGCCGTAATCCCGCGGGCACTCGCTCCGCCGCCGCGGCCGCTGCGGCTGGCACGGTGGGCGACATCCGTGTCGAGCTGCGCGACCGCGCCGCGCTCAAGCGTGCGCTCGTCTTGCGCGAGATCCTCGGGCCGCCTGTAGCGAGCCAAGGCCGCGCTTAACGTCACACAGACTTTTTGATGACCTCATCGCCTCTAGATATGGCTGATCCCAACAGCCCCTCTGTGAACTTTGATAAACCGACCTACACGGTGCGGCGCACGCGCCGAAAGGAGATCAGCCACGGGCTCTACACGAAAGACCCGATCTCTGGCGAAACGCTGTTCACCAAGGACGTCGCCGAAAACCAGATGGTGGTGCCCACCAGCGGTCACCACTTCCCGATTGGGGCGCGCGAGCGGCTCGGCTTCCTCATGGACGAGGGCAGCTTTAGCGAAACCGATGCCAAACTGCGTTCCGCCGATCCGCTGGGGTTTAGGGACTCGGTGTCCTATCCGGATCGCCTGCGCAAATACGAGAAAGCCAGCGGGCTAAGCGAAGCGGTCGTCTGCGGCGTGGGCTCGATCCACAACATCGAAGTCGCGATTGCCGTCATGGATTTCCGCTTCTGCGGCGGGACGCTCGGCTCGGCCACGGGCGAGAAAATCACGCGCACCATCGAGACCGCGATTTCCAAAAAAATCCCCTGCATCATTTTCAGCACCTCCGGCGGTGCGCGCATGCAGGAAGGCATCCTCTCGCTGATGCAAATGGCCAAGACGAGCGCCGCGCTCGGGCGCCTCGCCGAGGCGCGTTTGCCCTACATCTCCGTGCTCACGCATCCGACGACTGGCGGCGTCTCTGCCAGCTACGCCACACTGGGCGATGTGATCATCGCCGAGCCCGGGGCCCTGATCGGCTTTGCCGGGCCACGCGTGATCAAAGACACGACAAAGGTCACGCTCCCCGAAGGCTTCCAGAGCGCGGAGTTCCTGCTCCAGCTCGGGCTGATCGACCTGATCGTGCCGCGCCCCCAGATGCGCGACCAGATCGGCGCCCTCCTCCAGGCCCTCCACATCGGCGAGAAATAACAGCGCCGGGGGGCTGTGTGAGTTGGTTTAAAGGGATCTATTTTACCTGATTTTATGGCGTCTGATCACGGACCCACTGATCTCGCTGCGCGTTACGCGGCGGTGACTTCGTACCTGTTCGATCTCAAAGTGTCGCACGGGATAAACTTCGGGATAGACCGCATGCGTGCCTTTGCTGCGGCACTGGGAAATCCCGAGTCTCAGCTCCCGCTCGTCCACGTCGCGGGCACCAATGGCAAGGGCTCGGTCGTGGCGATGCTCGACTCGATCCTCCGCGCCGCGGGTTGGCGGGTCGGCATGTACACCTCTCCGCACCTCGTGATGCTGGGCGAGCGCGTGCAGGTGGATCGGCGCCCGCTCAGCCCCGAGGAGATCGTCGCTTACGTCGATGAGCTGCGCGGTGTGGTGGAGCAGCAGGCGGGCGCAGTGGAGGCCGAGGCCTCACCGAGTTTCTTTGAGTTCATGACGGGGATGGCGCTTCTCCAATTTTGCAGGAAGCGCTGCGACATTGGCTTGGTAGAGGTGGGCCTCGGAGGCCGGCTTGATGCCACCAATATCGTAGTCCCCGAGCTCAGCATCATCACCTCCATCGGCATGGATCACTGCGAAATCCTCGGACACAGTTTGAGCGAGGTCGCCGCAGAAAAGGCCGGAATCATCAAGCCCGGCGTGCCGGTTGTGATCGGCCGGATGCCGAGCGAGGCCGAGCAGGCGATCCGCGCTCGCGCTGCCGAGCGGGGCGCAGCCGTGCACTCAGTGCGCGAAGCGTTTGGCGAAGCCCTGAGCGATTACCCGCAGACGAATCTGGAGGGCGACTACCAGCGTTGGAATGCGGCGACGGCTACGCTCGCCGCGCAGGTACTGGGCCCGCGCTGGAAACTAACGCCGGAAAAAATCGCCGACGGGCTAGGGCGCGTGGACTGGTGCGGACGCTGGCAGCGAATGCAGGTCGGCGGGCGACTCTTGATTCTGGATTCCTCGCACAACCCCGAGGGGGCAGGCGTATTGGAAAACAACCTCGCGCGACTTGTGGCCGAGACAGGGCGGCAGCCCGTGGTGATTGCAGGTGTGCTCGGCGCGGCGCGGGCCCAGCCCCTGCTCGAAGCGATTTCGCGGCATGCGAGTACCCTGCACCTCGTCGTGCCGAAGCAGTCCCGTGCTTGCTCGTTGGACGAGCTGCTCGGGCTGGTGCCAACGGCCTTTCGCGGGAAAGTCATCTGCGACACCGTTGAGCGACTTTTTCCCGAGCCAGCCGAGTGCGCAGCGGGTGGCCCGGATGATGTGATCGTGGTGACTGGCTCCATCTACCTGATCGGCGAAGTCCTCGCCCGCCTGGCCCCGCCCAGCCGCGCACCCGAACCCCGCCTCCAGGATTTTTAGGGCAATCTAAAAAATCCGTCCCTTTTCCTCCGTTCATCCACCGGTTACACGCGCGGTCTGGATGCGTGCTTTTGTATCGGCCAACAGGGCTGGGTAGAGTCCTTGGGCGCGTACCAACATTTCCAACCACCGGTTGGAGTTTTCCGTGAGAGAGTTTTGCGTTCGTTGTTATCGGTGGTGGGAGGGGGGGAGCACCGCTGCGCGTAGTTACGCTTCGGCGAGTTTGAGGAGCTCGGCGGTGGGGGGGATGTCTTTGATGATCTGGGAGGGCTCGGGGCCGACGCCGAGGTAGCGCAGGCGCGGGAGTTGCTCATCTGCGGGCCGCGCAAGGCCGTCGTAAGCGGTGCCGATGAGCGCGTGCATCATGGCGGCGGTGTAGCGTTGGGCCGCCGTGGGGAGCTGGGCGAAGTGGCGGATTTGCGAAATATCTTCGGGCCAGCCAGGGTGGCGGCTGTAGTGCGGGCGCAGGGTTTTGCGGATGGCTTCGTTGCGCGGGACGTGGGTGTAGCGGCGGCCTTGCGGGTCTTCGTAGGCGGTGCAGATGAGGAGTTCCTCGGCGCCTGTCAGGGCGTCGATTTTGTTGATCATGAGGTCTTGAAAACCGCCGTAGCGCAGGGCGTCACCTTTTTCCACGGCGTCGTACCAGCCGACCATGCGTTGGCGGCCCGTGCTGGTGCCAAACTCCAGTTGCTTGAGCCGCGCGGTGAGCGGGTGGGTATCGTCCATCTGGGTGATAAAGGTGTGGGTGCCGACCTTGGTGTCGTAGGCTTTGGCGACGGCGATGGTGTGGAGCGCCTGGAGGGGGATGCCCGCGCTCTCGAAAAACTCGGGCACATAGGTGTGCGAAGCGGTGACGTTGGGCGAGTAGCCGTGGCGTTTATCGAGCCAGTAGGCCTGGCCGAACTCGCCGATGATGCTGCGGCCTGCGGCTTGCTCGCGCAGGATGAGCTCGCGGACTTCGCCGATGTTGGCGGCGAGGGCGGTGCCCGCTTCCCAGTAAACCCGGGTGAGGGTGTCGAGATCGAGAGAGTAGGGGGCGGCTTTCCCGCGGAAGCGGTGAAAGTCGAACTCCTCGGGGGCAAACAGTCCCAGGCTGATGCCTTCCTCGTTGGCGCGGCGTTCGGCAGTGCTGAGGGTTTCAAAGAAGCTGGTGAAAACATCTGCCGGGACGCGGTAGACGTGCTGGATGGTGTCGAGGGCGCGCTGGGCGCGCTGGGCGAGCTTGCGCGCGAAGTAGTTGGGGCCGGCGAGGAAGTCCGAGTAGGTGATTTGCCATTGGCCGACTTCTTCGTGGTAGGCAGGGGTGATGCCGCGGCCAGTGGAGCCGCGCGGTTCTTCGCCGAGCGTGTGGGTGCGGTAGTGCTCGGTGGCGAGGTCGAGGAGCCGGTGCGTGAGGTCGGAGACCATCGTGCGCTCGTCGATGCGCAGGCGCGAGAGGATGGCGTAGCCTTTGTGTTCGAGGGGGCGCGCCTCCCACCAGATTTTGCGCGGATCGGCGACGACGCCCGCGCCCATGCACAGGTGGGCAACGTCGGCGACGACGACGCCTGCGGGCAAGAGGTTGAGCTTGATGCCCCCCGCGGTGTGGCCCGAGTTGGCACCGCCGTTGACTTTGAGGACGGTGGAGACGGCAGCGGGGCTGCCGCGCAGCTCGTCGGCGACTTCGGGGATGAGGCGGCCTTTGCCTTCGTCACCAAAGGAGATGCCGACGTCGGCGATGAGTTGGCTGGAGAAGGGCGTACTGCTGTTGGGCTGAGTCATGTGTCGTGTACAGGGCTGAGAAAGTGTGGGTGAAAAAAGGGAGGGGAGGGCGCATTTCGCTCCATGCGAGGCGTGGGCTCTTCCTTGTCTGCGATGCGTGTAAATGCGGCTGTGGGCGTGGGAGCCGTGCGGGCTTGGCAAGACCTGCACAGCCCGCGCACGGTTCGCCGCGCCGCGCGTCATAGTGTGTGGCAGGCGGTGCAGTGCGGGGGCCGCGTCTAGTTTGTGCGGGTGGAGACTTCGACGACGTCGTGCGGGGCGGCTTCTTTTTGTCCGGCGGGGCTCACGCGGACGTAGCGGGCTTTGGCGCGGAGCTGGTCGAGCGTGGCGGCGCCGAGGTAGCCCATGCCGCTCTGGAGGCCGCCGATGAGGTGGGCGAGGGTATCGTCCACCGAGCCGGAGACTTCTTTTAGCGCCTCGATGCCCTCGGCGGTGATTTTGCGCGTGGTGTCGTTTTTATCGTGGCCGTAGCGCGCGGCGCTGCCCGATTTCATGGCGGCGAGGGAGCCCATGCCGCGGTAGCTTTTGTAGAGTTTGCCGCCGATCTCCATGATCTCGCCCGGGGCCTCGCGGCAACCGGCGAGGAGGCCGCCGAGGATGACGGCGTCGGCCAGGGTGAGGGCCTTTACGATGTCGCCGGACTTGGTGATGCCGCCGTCGGCGATGAGGCGTACGCCGAGCTTGCGCGCGGACTGGGCGGCGAGGTGCAGCGCGGTGAGCTGGGGGATGCCGACTCCGGCGACGACACGTGTCGTGCAGATGGAGCCGGGGCCTTGGCCGACTTTTACTGCGGAGGCTCCCGCTCGGGCGAGAAACTCGACTCCGGCACCGCTGGTGACATTACCCGCGATGATGGTGAGCTGCGGAAAGGCGTCGCGCACGAGCCGCACAACCTGGCCGAGGCTGGCAGTGTGAGCGTGGGCGCTGGAGATGGCGACCGCGTCGATATGCTCAAAGACGAGGGCGTCGATGTGCTCCAGGATGGCGTCGCGATCCAGGCTCCCGTCGGGGCGGCGTTGCGGGGAAATGGCCGCGCCGACGACGAGCCGAAACTGCGCGTCGCGTGCGGGCTTGCGGCGGGCCTTGGCCTCGCTGGTGATTTTTTCGACGTCTGAGCTGGTGACGAGGCCGCGGAGCTGGTCGCGCGCATTGACGACGAGCATTTTGTTAATGCCCAGGTGGGTATTGAAAAACTTGTCGGCGGCGGCGATCGGGTCCTGGGCGATGGCGGCTTCGTCTTCGGTGATGAGGGCCGAGCGCAGGGTCATGACCTGGGCGACAGTGCGCGCACGGTAGCGCTCCTTGACGACGTTGCCCGGGAGCAGGCCGATGAGCTGGCGCTCGCCCGTGACGACGGGAAAGGTGCTGAAGGTAAACTTGCGCTCCTCGATCATGGCGAGGACGTCGCCAATCGTGTCGGTGGGCGAGACGGTGATTGGGTCCTGGATGAGGCCGTGGATGTGGCGCTTCACCCGGGCGACTTCCTTTACCTGCTCCTTGGGCGGCATGTTGTAATGGATGAGGCCGAGGCCGCCGTTGAGCGCCATGGCGATGGCCATGCGCGACTCGGTCACGGTGTCCATGTCCGAGGAGAGAATCGGGATGGGGAGCCGCAGGCTGTCCGAAAGGCTGGTGGCGGTATCCGCCTCGCGGGGCAAGATCTCGGAGTAGAGCGTCGCCAGCGAAACGTCGTCGTAGGTCAGCGCGGCGGGCTGGTTGGCGCGGAAAAACGCGTCCGCTGTGAGGTAAAACTCGGCGTCCGTCGCGGTGAGTTGCGGCGCGGCTGCTCCGGCCGGATCGGGCTTCCTTGCGGGCTCGTACGCGGAGCGGGTCGCAGGCTCGGGGGCAGTTTGCACGGGCGTGGTTTTGGGCGTGGCAACCTGGGTCATGAGGCCGCAATCGGGATAGGCGCAGGCGCGCGCGGCGCAACCGCAATCTGTGCGCGTGCCGACTACGGGGCGTTTTACCCTGCGCCCGCGCCTGCGCTGGAAGGGGCGACTCTCATCATGCGCGGAGGCGCCGAAAACAGAGCGGCACAGAAGTTTCAAAAAAACAGGGGCCGTGTGCCCACGTGCGCGGCCTGTGGGGTTGCGGTGCCCACGTGCGCGGCCTTCGGATGAGCGACGGCCCATCACTTCCGCGCCATTTTTGTGAAAACTCATAGTCCGCCCACACGCATTGAATATCGTCCGTACTGTCTGCCGTTTTTACGGCCCGTGCTCACAGCGCATGGGCCGTGGCGCGAGCGGCGCGGTGTACTCGTGCGGGTAGAGGACGCGGCTGGGCGGGTACACTACACGGAGGCCGCGCCACTGCCTTGGACGGGAGGGGCGGGAGGGCGGGGGAGCGACCGCACTTTTGATTTAAGCAAGGAATCGCTGACACCGGATCACGTGCAACGGCTGATCGGGCGCCGGGCTCCTGCCCCCCTTCCGGACACTTCGTCGCGCGAGGTCGCCGCGCTCTTGCCTGCCGGGCGGGCGGCAGTGGATGCCATGCGCGACCGGCGCGCCGCGGGCTTTCGCACCTTTAAGTGGAAGGTCGGCGTAGCGAGCGATCCGGCCGAGGAGCTCGATATTTTAGACGAGCTGTGCGCGGAGCTTCCCACGGAGGCTGCTGCGGGCGCTCGTCCTGCTCGGCTGCGGCTCGATGCCAATGGCGGCTGGGATCAACGGACTGCCGAACGCTGGCTGGAGCGTTGTGCCGAGCTCGGCAGCAAAATCGAGTTTATCGAACAACCCGTGTGGGCCGGGCCGGGCGCGTCGGCACGTGAGCAACGGCGCACGGAGGATGTGCTGCTCGGCCTCAGCGCAGATTACCCGACGGCCCTTGCGCTGGACGAATCGCTCCTCGGCGATGGAGACGTGCATGGCTGGCTTGAGCGCGGCTGGCAGGGCGTGTTTGTGGTCAAACCGACCTTGCTTGCGGAGCCTGCGACTGTGCTCGCGGAGCTGGCGCGAGCGGATGCACGGGTGGTTTTTTCCAGCGCACTGGAAACGGCAGTCGGCGCAAAGGAAGCGCTGCGCTGGGCTTTCGCATGGGAAACGCGTGCGCGGCGGGAGGGGCAGCAAGGGCGGGAGAAGAGGGCGGGCGCGCGACAGACCGAGCCGTACGCGCTGGGCTTTGGTGTGTGGCCGCTCTTTGCCGAGGCGGCACTCAATGGGCCTTGTGCGTCGCCTTTTCTGAGCCGCGAAGCCGTAGAAGCGATTAATTCGGAGGCCGCATGGAACGCGCTCAGTTAGAAAAAATCGTACACGCCACTGGCGTGGTCGAGCAGCATGGAGCCCACGTGTTTTTGTGCGATCCGCATTGGTCGGCTGCACAGCGTGTGAGGTTTTCTGAAATCGCGGAGCAGGCGCGGCGGACGGCGGACGAGCGTCAAGAAAGCGGGGAGGCTCGGGAAGAGCGGGAGGCGAAAGGGAGCCGCGCTCGTCCGCCCCACACCCTGCGCGGCTGGCTGTGCATCCCTACGGGCGGCAGCAGCGGCGGGCTCAAGTTCGCGCAGCACGACGAATTGAGCTTGGGCGCGGCGGTACGCGGTTTTTGTGCGCACTTCGGAGTCGAGCGCGTG
The DNA here is from genome assembly GCF_001580015.1 of Cephaloticoccus primus. Taxonomy (GTDB): domain Bacteria; phylum Verrucomicrobiota; class Verrucomicrobiia; order Opitutales; family Opitutaceae; genus Cephaloticoccus; species Cephaloticoccus primus. Next base: position 878 of record NZ_LSZQ01000029.1, on the reverse strand, counting down.
AATGCGGTAGACGTCCTGCCGCCCTGGCACGTCAGCGGGTTGATGGCGCGGCTGCGCTGTGCGGCGACTGGCGGCAACCATCTGTCGTGGGATTGGAAGCGGCTGGAAGCAGGCGCTTTTCCAGAAATTCCAGGCTGCTCGGTAGCGGGGGCCAGTAAAGCTGTGGCAGGCGACGCGCCAGAGGGAGCCGCGGCTGAAACGTCCGCGTGGTTTCTATCACTTGTGCCGACACAGTTGCAGCGGCTGCTGAAGCGGGGCGTGGCCGCCCGCCAATGGCTGCGTCGTTTTGATGCGATTTTCATCGGGGGCGGCCCTCTGTGGCGTGCCTTGGCCGACGAAGCAGCGGCTGCCAGACTGCCGATAATTTTAAGTTATGGGATGACGGAAACTGGCGCGATGATTGCCGCACAGCAGTCGGGCGACTTTGCTGATGGTGATCGCAGCAGCGGCCCGCCGATGCCGCACGCACAAGTGGAGGTCAGCCGCGAGGGCGTGCTGCGCGTGCGCGGCGAGTCGGTGATGCGCGGCTATTGGGGCGAGGGAGGCGACTTTGCCCAAGGCGGCGTTTTTACGACGGCTGACCTTGCCCGCATCGATGATGGCGGGCGGCTGCATATCCTCGGCCGGCGCGACGAGGCGGCGATCAGCGGCGGCGAAAAAGTACGGCTCACCGAGGTCGAGGCCGCCCTCCGCGCCGCAGTGCTGTTTGACGACGTCGCGGTATGCGCCGTGCCCGACCCGGAATGGGGCGAAGCCGTCGTGGCGTGCTACCTGAGCACAGATGGTGCGCCGATCCCCGCCGATTCGCTCAAGGGAATCACGGCCTCGCTCGCCCGCCATCAAAGGCCGCGGCACTGGCTGGCCTTTGCGCCTGCGGA
>NZ_LSZQ01000028.1 GCF_001580015.1 Cephaloticoccus primus | reverse complement strand
CGCGAGATGCCTTTGTCTCGGCTGCCCCGCCACTAGCCCGCATCAACCCAAGTTGCCAACGCGGCGGGGAGGGGAGCGCGTGTGCGCTGCGAACGCGAGGTGACGACATGCTCGGTGCGCACGCGTGCGGCGATTTTTTCGGGCGTTCCGCTGCGCCGGACTTCGTAGTTGATCGCAAAACTATCTTCCGAAAGTCGCGCCGGTTGTACGGAAATGCGCACGACATCGCCACAAATGAGCGGGCGCAGGTAGTCGGCACTCGCTCGGGAGATCGGGATCAGCGTGTCGCTGTCGCGCCCTAAGAACGACTGCACCGGACAACCCGCTGCGGTGAGCGCGGCCTCGTAGGCTTCGTGACAAAGCGCGAGGTAACGCGCGAAAAACACGACCCCCGCCGCATCAGTATCCGCCAGTCGAATCGTGCGCTCATAAGTAAAAGCCATGATCGAAGGACTTGGGCCTGTCCGCTCTTCCTGTCGAGTCCACTCCGGCTCCACAGTTTGGCCGGCTGCGCTGCGGTTCCTGCGCGGTCGTCTGCGGCGCGGCGCTTCACTCGGCGGCAAAAAGTGGGCTTCGGTCTGGCACCCCGTGGGGAGATTTTTCTGCCCCGCCGGGCCGATGCGTATTTACACGGATTTTCAGGCGAGTTTCCTTTGCACCGCTTTTTCCCTTTCTCGCGTCGCTTTCCCGATCCCCCCGTCGGCTGCGCCAGCCGCAGCGCTTCCCCCTTCTCCCCGAAAATCCCCTCCGCCCCCTCCTGTCATGAAGTCCCGTTACTCCCGTGCACTGGCGTCAGCCGCCGCATTTATTTCTCTCCTCGCGCTCGCGCCCACGAGCGTCCCGGCAATGAGCGATGCCGAGCTCGAGGCTATCGTCTCGCGCCGACTGTCGGGGGATCGCACGGGGGCGAATCTGGCGGTGGCAGTGATTGAGCCGGAGGGCATCTCTCGCGCTTTTGTGGCCGCGGAAGAGGGGGCCCGCGCGCTGCGCATCGGGCCCGACTCGGCCTTTGAAATCGGCTCGGTGACCAAGACGATGACCGCCGCGCTACTGGCCGATTTGATTTTGCGTGGCGAAGCCTCGCTTGACGATCCGCTGAGCGACTGGCTGCCCGCGGGCACGCCAGTACCGAGCTTCGAAGGACAACCCATTTTATTGCGACACGTGGTCACGCACACGAGCGGCCTGCCGCCCTTGCCTTCGCGGTTACAGGTCACCACCCCCAATAACCCTTACGCCAACCTCACCGAGGAGGCTCTACTCGCCTCGCTCGCCGAAGTGAGTCTGCGCGAGCCGCCCGGCACGCAGTTCGCGTACTCCAATTTTGCCTTCATGCTCCTGTCCTATGCGCTAGCCCGTCACGCGGAGACCGATTTGGAAACCTTGCTGCGCGAGCGGCTTTTTTCACCGCTGGAGATGACTGGGGCCTATATTGAAAAACGCCCCGCGGGCATTCGCGCGGCCGTCGGCCACACGGCGAACAATGCGCAGCCTACGCCCGCGTGGCACTTCGCCACCAGCATGGCCGGCGTGGGCGGAGTGCGTGCGCCCCTCGACGACATGATCCGCTACGTACAGGCGCAGCTTGCTCCGGAGGAGGCGGGCATCGGGCCTGCGCTGCGGCTCGCCCACCACCGGCTTCACGACGGATTTGAGATCAGCGGGCAGCCCTACGATGGGTTGGGTATTGGCTGGATGCAGCGCGAGGTCGGCGGCCGTACCCTCATCTTTCACGCCGGAGGGACGGGCGGCTTCTCCGCCTTTGTGGGCTTCGATGTTGAGTCCCAGCGCGGTGTGGTTGCCCTATCCGACACCGCTTGGAACACAATCGGCGGCACACAACGCCTCGGACTGCACCTGCTGGCCCCAGAGGACATCCCGCTGGATGCCCCGCGCTTGCGAATCGATCCGCCCCAAGAGCTGCTTGATGCACTCGCGGGCGAGTATCAGCTCGCAGGGTTGCGGATTACACTGCGGCAGCGCGGCGGGCACCTTTTCGTTCAAGGTGCAGGCCAGCCCGAGTTCGAAATGGGCTACGATACTGAGGGAGACTTTTTCCCGCTCCAGTTCGAAGCCCGGCTGCGGCCCAAGCAAGCCGACGGGACCTACTCCTTCACTTGGTACCAAGGCGGAGGGGCCATCACTGCTACTCGCATAGGGGCAAGTGAGACCCGCGCTGCGGTGAGTAAGGATGCAGCGAGCGAAACTCCTGAAGCCGCGAGCACGGCTTTGCCGGAACTAGCCTTATCGGAGCAAGACTTGGCTGCCTACGCGGGAAGCTACGAGTTGATGCCCGGCTTTTCGCTGACCATTCGCGTAAAAGACGGCGCACTCGAAGCCCAGGCCACAGGGCAGCCCACCTTCCCCCTTCAATACAGCAGCGAAGACCGCTTCGCCGCTCCGGCCTTCGGTGTCGAAATCCACTTTAAACGCACCGCCTCCGGCCAAGTCGACGCCCTCGAACTCCACCAAGCCGGCCAAACACTCCGCGGTAAACGTAAGGAAGCAGCTAAGCACGTGGAAAAGGCCGAGCCTGTACAAGCTGAGTCGGGCTTGGCCGCCTACGCAGGGAACTACGAGCTGATACCCGGTTTCTCGCTGATCATTCGCGTAAAGGGTGACGCGCTCGAAGCCCAGGCCGTAGGAGAGGGGCCAATCGAAATGCCTGCAGGCCAGAGCATATTTTCTCTGCAACATCGCGGTAAAGACCGCTTTTCTGCCTTCGAAATCGGTGCGGATATCGACTTCAAACGCGACAAGACGGGGCGAGTAAATGCCTTCCAAATCCAGCAAGCGGGCTTTACTCATCACGGTAAACGCAAGAAGTAAGCTTTGGCCATGATACTGATGCTATAGGATTTATATAACTCTAAACTAAAGAACAGGAGGCTTGAGATGAGCTACGATAATTCGGCTACGTTTTTTGAGGCGAAGTTATCTGCCTCGGTGAAGATTATAACAATACTTTTCTCGGTCTTTATCCTGTCGGCTTTGGCTCCAGCCTATGCGAGCCTTGGTCAGGGTTGGGGCTCGTATATAACCTTTGGGCTGATTGCTATAGCCATACTGAGTGTTTTGGGATGGCTTTATTGCTCTAGGGTAATGGGGTATGAAGTTGGAGCTAACAAGTTGAGTATTAAGCGAAGAGGGCGTGCTTCCCTATTCATCCCTTTAGGAGATATATAGGAAGTCGATGCGCTTAAAATTCACATCATATACAAAACGGTTCGCCTATGGGGTAGTGGAGGGATCTGGGGCTATTACGGCAAGTTCAAGACGATCGGTCAGCCGAGCTTTACGGCTTATGTGACGGATGCGAGAAACTGTGTGATGCTGACTTTAAAGAGCGGTGAGCGAATCGCGATTTCGCCCCATCGTAAGGAGGCCTTCTTGGAAAAGCTCTCCGAATTGCGCCCCGATTTACTCATAAGTCAGAAACATATGAGACGATTGGGTGATTGAAGAATGATCTGACGAGGTTGGGGTTGGCTTTGATTTGGGCGAGTTCATCGACGTAGCCGCGGGCGGCGGCGATCTTGTGCGCGGGCAGGTTATCGAGCACCAGGTGCAGGGGGCGCTTTGCGCCTTGCATCATCTTGCGCAGCAGTTGGACAACGCTCCGCGCCTGATAGGTGCTGAACCAAAACCCGCCTTTGCTGTTGACTGCCGAGGCATCCGCGACAAGCCAACCAGCCGCATCTCTTCCAATGCAGAATGTGAAACCGTCCGTCCATCTCTCTTTTCATAATCACCACCATAGCACATAATTCACAGCACGTCTCCCATATTCCTGACTTCTGTGTAAGCCACACTGACGAGGCCTCAATGAAGGGCTCGCCCAAAAGCAGTGCGAGCGCATCGGCCTCAATCATCGCGGGGAGCTTTTGCGCCAAGCCTTGGGCGCGGTAGTCCATGCCCGAAGTATTAAAAATCCGGCGCAACGCCCCTCCATAAGTGGCCAGTATCTGGCGCAGCTCTGCGACACTGGCGGCGTTTCGCGAATCGGATATTCGGCAAAATCAACCCCGCGCGCCCTCAGCCACTTGGCCGCATTCCGGCACATGCTGCACTTCGCATAAGTGTAAAGCTTCAGGGACATAAACCCATCTGGCTAGGCTCCCGCCCTCTCCAACCGCAAGCCCTAGCGCTCCATAAAAATACCCACTCCCCGCCTCCTCAAACCCAACGCACCATACCCCAGAAATCGGGCAAAAAGCACTCGCTCACCAACAACGACTGGCCTTGGCGCAAAAAAACTGAGCGGCGCGCAAGTAAATCCGGGCGGGCCACCCAATCCGGATTTAGCCGCTGCAACACCGCATGTAGCGCAAGCGGAGACTGCACGCAGGTCAAGGCAAAATCAGAGCGGGCAATGCTATGGTCGTGATAAAGTATTTCGGCAAGCGGGCGGTCGCCCAGCTCCCTCATTCCTTTCCACGCCCCATACACCGCCGCCAACCGCGCAACACTCCTGGCCGCAACCACAAACTGACCGTCAACGCGCATCAGTACTTCGCGTATCCAGACCCGTTCACCTCGCATACCGCCCAGTGCCGATGCTTCATCAAGTGCAGCTTCGCAGGGGTATTCGTCTACCACCTGTAATTCCAGCCTGCCCAGGTTCCGCAGAGCCTCAGTAAGAGCGCCAGAACGCAGTAACCAATTCCTTTTCATGGGCGAACTTAGCCCAGGAATAACCTCACTCCAAAATGGAGCATACAAAGGAGACGGAATCATAAGTTAAACCGTGGAGGCCGAAAAAATGAGTTCTCTATCTGGGAGTTCGCAGCCTGGCATGGTATGCCAGCGAGGAATTATCGGGTTAGACGCTAAAGTAGAGGGATCATTAAAAACAACTGAGACAACCCACTCCAGACCTACAAGCCAAGAGTGTACGTGCCAGCCCCGCGACGGAGCTATCAAAATTGCCTTTTCTGGAGAGGTATACTCCAGACCTACACGGGCCATATCCCCCGGGAAATCCAGGTTTGCTGCCTTGATGAAGGCTTCCTTTAATGTCCATAAAAGATAAAAATGATGTATCTTCGCTAACTCACCTTCCTCTTTCTCTATTTTATTTAACACCTGACATTCGGTTTTAGAGCATACCCAGTTTGCCAAACGAAAAACATCACGAGTCTTTATTCGCTCCAAATCAATTCCTACGCGCCAAGCCGACGGAGCGGCAACGCATACTGCATGCCCACTACTATGGCTAAGCGAACACGCCCTCTCCAAGATTCCGGGGCGAAATTGTTGCAGTAAAGCGCGGCTCACTTGCCAGTCCAGCCAAGCTTTTGTACCACGAGGCAGCAATGCCCGCTGGGCATCCTCAGCGGATAAATGCTGTGCGCAGTAGCGCTGCGCAGCGGTAGGTCCAGCCCAAGCCACATAGAATTCATCACTGAGTCTCACGAGATTAAAGCATACTGTTAAAACACGTCCACCTGTACTGAGGGCAGTCAACGAGGAGGAGGTTATTTCTGCCAATTATTTCATTGCAATAACCAAAATCATAGCCGGTTGTTTTTGGGAAAAGCGTCATCCCCCATGTTCACATTTTCCATCGCACAATGGCAAGGCTGGGCAGAAAACCTGGTAGATCCACAAGAATGGGAGCGATGGGCTCGCGCACCATTTTGTCCGCTCGGAGGCAAGCCCAAAACGTCTAAACTGGGCTTCCTGCCTCCCATCCAGCGAAGGCGCCTAAGTACCTTGGCACGTGGAGTTTTTGAATGTGCTTGGCCCTTAGCAGAGAAGAGGCGCAGGAATGCCCCGCTAGTGTTTGCTTCGCGCCACGGTGAGACGCGCCGCAGCTTCCAGTTGTTGCAGACCTTGGCGGCTGGCGAGCCTCTCTCCCCCACCTCGTTTTGCCTGTCAGTGCACAACGCGATCGCCGCACAGTGGTCGATCATGCGCGGCGAAACAGCAGAGTCCGTTGCTCTGGCCGCAGAAGACGATGGGCTGGAACACGCGTTTATCGAAGCTGTGCTTATGCTACGTGCTGGTCACGAGGAGGTTCTAGTCGTAGTTGCCGAAGAGAGGCCCCCCTCTGCCTACGCTCGCTGGATAGCGGATGTGCCCCACTCGTATGTCACCGCATTCCAATTACGCTCCGGAAATGACTGGAGTCTCACGCTAAATCCCGTAGTTCCCTCGCCCACGAAACTAACCCGAGACACAGATTCGATGCAGCTAGCCCCTCCCCCAACACCACTTTGGCCAAATCCACTGAACCTCTTGCGCCACCTGCTACTGGGCACCCTTAGTTGGCAGCATGCAGGCGCAAACAGCCCGCGCCGCTGGCGATGGACACGCAACTCAACTCCGTCAGGGCAACCGACGGCATGAACCAGGCAGACACCACACAGATAACACGCCGTCAGGATTTCTGGCTGTGGCGCCTGTTGGCCACCGGGCTGGCCTTCAGCCTTTTTGGTGCAGGCAGCATCATCTTGCACTTCCTCGTTTTTCCCGCACAACGACTCGCAGGGGGCGATGCTCAAACCCGCCAGCGCCGCGCACGGTGGGTAGTGCATCACACATTCAGGCTGTTTACACGCTTCATGATAGGTACGGGCGTCTTGACGATGCAGCTCCAGAATATCCAAAAGCTGGGGCGCCCGGGGCAAATGATCATCGCCAACCATCCCTCCTTGCTGGATGTCGTATTCCTGATCAGCCTAATCCCTAATGCCAACTGCATCGTCAAACGTGGGCTATACCAAAATATATTCACCTGTGGGCCAATCAGAGCCTGTGGCTATATCCCTAACGATGCCAGCGCGGAAATGCTCGATAAAGCAGCTCAAGTTTTACGGCAGGGCGAAACCCTCATTATATTCCCTGAGGGGACGCGTACACCACTAAACGAGGCTCCCCGATTCCACCGGGGAGCCTGTGCCATTGCCCTACGCGGGGCTAGCCACGTTACCCCTGTAGTCATCCACATGCAGCCACGATCACTAGCCAAAGGGATGCCCTGGTATCACATTCCCCATCGACGTATGCACTATCGCATTGAGGCAGGAGAAGATATCTCCCCTCTCGAATGGGAAAAGAAGTACCCGCTACCAATCGCCGGGCGTAAAATGAATGAATACCTGCACAACTATTTTGACACCACGCTGCAATTAAATCGAAAAATACAAAATTTCAGCCCCCCGTCACACAACAAGACCAAACACTGAGCCCAATCCCACTATGACACAATCGCTAGAACAAGAACTGAAATCGCTAGTTATCGATGCCCTCGGGCTAGAAGACATCACTCCCGATGATATCGAAAACACAGCTCCATTATTCGGCGACGGGCTGGGGCTCGACTCGGTCGATGCGCTGGAGCTTGGGCTAGCCCTACAGAAGCGCTATAAAATCACGATTGATCCAGAAACACGCAATATGCGTGACCATTTCTCAAGCATCGCCAATCTTGCCGCATTTATCCGCAACCAACAAGCCGCATAGCCTCATGTATACTTACGATCAAATTTTTACTACACTGCGTAGTGCTCTTGTGGAGCTCTTTAAAATCGCGCCGGAGCGAATAATACCTCAGTCAAACCTCTATACCGACCTGGAAATCGATAGCATAGATGCGATTGACCTTATCGACCACATACAACGTACAACGGGGCAAAAGCTGGAAGCCAGCGATTTCCGTACGGTGCGTACTGTAGAAGATGTGATTCAGGCCCTGCTAAAAAAACAGCAAGGCACTTCTCTGCCTGCTCAAGATACTGGAACACATCTAGATACGCCCACTACACCTCCAGCCACATGAAACGCTTGTTTGCTTCGGCGTTGCTGCTCACAGCCATCGCCTATCCGTTTGGCGTATATTTCAGCTTGGGGCGTATTTCTGCCGCTTGGGTAGCTTTGGGTCTCGCTTTGCTGTGGCTGTTACGTGCGCTCACTTCATCAGCCAGTAATACCTTGGCCCCCCGGCTTTCTCGACCTCTGCCGTTTCTGATGGTATTTTTTTGCCTAGGACTGGCCGCCGCAGACCTATTTTTCGCCAGAGATACTCAAATCTGGCTGCGAGTCTACCCTGTTCTGGTCAACACCCTGTTTCTGACCTTATTTGGGCTAAGCCTAAAATTTGGTCTCCCCATCATTGAACAGATCGCCCGTCTTAGGTATGCGGACTTACCACCACAAGCGGTGCGTTACACACGCAAAGTCACAATGATCTGGTGTCTTTTTTTTGCCGTGAACGGCAGTATTGCTGCCGCACTTGCATTCTGGGGAACCTGGGCTTGGTGGGCTATCTACAATGGTGCAATCAGCTACGTACTCATGGGGACTTTGCTATTAGGAGAGTGGTGGCTGCGCCCCAAATACCGCAAGGAGTAAGAAAGCAATGCCCCACACGCCATTAACGCCACTTGCGCATCTACTACTGCCTGGTAGTACCGATAGGCTCATTGCAGATCAGCCTGCATTGACGCACAGCCAATGGACGCAGCACTCCTTACAGCTCGCTGCCGCCTTGCGTTCGCACGGCGTTCAACAAGCGGCATTGTGGTTTGAAGATGCCGCCTTATTCTCAATCGCGCTATTTGCCTGCTGGCGCGCGGGTATCACCGCCGTGCTAAGCCCTGATGCACAAGCACACACGGCCAACAGTTTATCCGGTCAAGTTGACCTGTGGTTAAGTGATGTGGAGCTTCCGTATGTTTCCGCGGCAAAACAATGGCGTATTAATTCGTCCGCACAGTTACCCGATGAGGCACCCGATGTGGCATCGCTAGCTGCCTGCGAGCTAAACCCACAACACGAAATTATCCTATGCACATCAGGCTCTAGTGGCACGCCCAAGCAAATCCGCAAACACTGGCAACAACTACAGCTTGAAATCAGTGCGTTGCAGCAACAATGGCCCATGCACCCCGATATTGTAGACTGCGTGCTAGGCAGCGTATCCGTGCAACATATGTACGGCTTACCCTTTCGGATACTCTGGCCACTATCTGCCGGTGTAATGATCGACCGTCCGCAGCGCCCATATCCGGAATCTTTGCAGCATGCCAGTCTCATGCACCCTCGTATTGTCTGGGTTGCGAGTCCGGCGCTGTTACAGCGCCTGGGAGATCAAATCAACTGGGGCCCACTGCGAGAAAGAATCGTGCATATCTACTCGGCAGGCGGCCCGTTGCCACTGGCTGTGTCGGACCTGCTCCTGAAGCACTTGGGACAGAGACCTGTCGAAATCTATGGCAGCTCAGAAACTGGCGTCATTGCGTTTCGTAGTGGCGCGGATGATTGGCACCCCTTTCGCAGCGTAACAGTTAGCCTCAATGCTCACGGTGCCTTACACGTACAGTCTCCCTGGGTTCAAACAGAAGGCGAACAAACATCAGATGGCGCAGAGTTGACGACACATGGGTTCCGGCTACGCGAACGCTTGGACCGTATTGTTAAAATCGAGGGCAAACGTATTGCACTCCCGATACTGGAAAATGCGCTATCCCAACACCCAGCAGTCTCACAAGTACATGTCGGCTCAGCCCCCAATACGACCACCACACAGGCACATCGACTGGCAGCGCTAGTCGCCCTATCTACAGAGGGGCTACGGCTCTTGCGTAACAAAGGTCGCGCAGCATTGGTGAATCACCTTCGCAGGAGCTTGATAGGACAAATCGAGCCGTTGGCCATACCGCGTATCTGGCGTTTCTTTGAGCAATTACCGGTAGACACGCAAGGCAAAGTCACCAAATCCATCTTCGAGGAGGCAGTCATAAGCCGTCCGCACAGGCCGGATTTCCAAGCCCTGACAAGCCGTACAAATGCAAAGCCACACACCTATGAATACGCAATAAAAATCCCTTATGACCTGGTGTATTTTGGCGGCCACTTCCCCGATATGCCGGTTGTACCAGGCGTTGCGCAAATCGGCTGGGCTATGGAAATCGCACAACAAAGCTTATTGCCTAAAATCTGCCCCGATTTTCGCTTTGGCAGCCTGGAGGCCCTCAAGTTCCAGAAAATCATACTCCCAAGCGATATATTGACACTAACACTGTACTTTGATGTAGAGGAAGAAAAACTGCATTTCATCTTTAGAAATGGAGATACCCCCTGCTCCTCTGGGTGGATTACCAATCGATAAGTTATGCCCCAATCGTATCGCCCTATAGTCCTCATTCCAGTTTATAACCATACGGCTCGCCTGCCTGCGATTGTAGAAACAGTGCGGCAGGCTGACCTCCCTTGCTTACTCATTGACGATGGCTCCGACATGCGATGTGCAACAATCATCGATTGTGTGGCCCAAAAAGGAGAAACCGACTTGATTCGTTTACCTCAAAATAGCGGCAAGGGTGCCGCCGTAATAACGGGGTTGCAACGGTGTTTAGAGATGCAGTACACTCACGCACTCCAAATCGACGCAGATGGGCAACACGACCTGTCGGTAATCACTCTTTTTATAGAAACCTCAAAACGGGAGCCGGGTGCTCTGATAGGAGGCATGCCGATTTACGGTAAAGATGCTCCCAAGAACCGTTTATATGGACGTTGGGCGACACGCATTTGGGTATGGATTAATACCTTGTCTACCAATATCCCCGATGGGATGTGTGGGTTTCGCATCTATCCCTTACGCAGCACTGTAGATCTTATTCACGCTGAAACCTTGGGGAAGTACATGGATTTCGACACCGAAATCCTCGTTCGTCTGGCTTGGCGCGGCGTGCCGATGCGTTGGCTACCAGTCCGTATATACTACCCAGAGGACGGCATTTCACACTTTAAGCTGCTCCGCGATAATCTGCGAATCAGCTGGATGCATGCGCGACTATTTTTCGGAATGCTGCTCCGGCTACCCAAGCTACTTCAGCAGCGCTGGCGCAATCACCGAGCCGCATGACTACAAAGCTCGAAAAGTCAGTGCATAGTACTCACTGGGCACAACAAAACGAGCGAGGCAGCCTGTTCCTGATGCGCCTCGGCTTCGGTGCTGCCCGCCTGCTCGGACGGCGAATCCTCACCCCGGTTATCTGGTTGGTGGTGCTCTACTTCTATGTATCCAACCGCAATGCTAGACAGGCCATCGCATATTATCAGGAGCGGTTGCGCCAATCATCACAGCTAAAAGCTCACCTCCCGCGCACCGCACCAGTATATCGCCAATACCTCGCCTTTGCCCAAGCGTTGCTGGACAAGCTGGATGTGTGGAACGGAAAAATCACCCGAGCAGACCTAGAACTCATTGATCCCCATGGTCTGCACAAACAAATGGGCAAGGGGCGCGGACAAATCCTTATAACTTCACACTTGGGCAATGTCGAAATCACGCGTGCACTAGCCGGACAGGTCACTGGTATAAGACTCAACGTATTGGTTCATAGCAAAAACGCGCAGCGCTTTAGCCGATTACTAGCAGAGACCAGAGCTAACATTCACCTGATTGAAGTCACCCAACTCACCCCTGCCATAATGCTAGATTTGGCACAACGCCTAGATCAAGGCGAATGGTTAGCAATCTCTGGGGATCGCACTCCAGTTTCCGGCGAACGCGTCACAGAAGTTAGCTTTCTCGGTGGCCCGGCCAGGTTCCCACAAGGCCCGTGGCTTTTGGCAGCCTTACTACGCTGTGAAGTCAATCTACTTGTATGCCTACGAAATCCCAAGCGCGCGGCAAAGCGCTTTACTGTGATTATAGAGCGATTAACCGATAGCCAACTTATTCCACGTCAACAGCGAGCTAGTACTACTTCCGAAAACATCCAACTCTATTCCAGTCGCCTGGCGAGTTATTGCGGACAGGCCCCGTTGCAATGGTTTAACTTCTACCCATTCTGGGATAAAAACTCGACAAGCGATTAACCTCGCCCGCCATGAGATACAATTTCATACTTTTATTCTTAATTCACATCGCCATACCAGGTACTGGCTCAGTACGTGCCTTTGAGCCAAGCGATTTACAACAAAGGCTGCAAGCCATCCACATTATCCGTGGCTCATTCTCTCAAGAAAAATTCCTACGTAGCCTGGATAGTCCTTTACGGTATTGGGGGTCCTTCACTCTCGTTAATGGCGAGGGGCTACTGTGGCACATAAGATTCCCCATCGCACACACATTACGCATTACACCTAAAGGTGTAGATCGCCTGGCCCCTCTTCCCCCCACGGCTAGCTCGCCAAACTCCTTTAAGTGGATTTCCTCTCACTCAAAGAACCGAGAAACTCAACTATTTCTAGATGTATTGAAAGGAAACATGGTCGAGCTGCAAAAACGGTTTAACCTTGCTCTAACAGGCCAGCCGCAAGACTGGCAACTAACACTAACACCCAAATCGGCTCTATTGCGTCAAATTTTTAACAAAATCAAAATCACAGGAGGCGAAACAATCTCGAAAATTGAACTATACGAAACCCAAGGGGATTACACTGTCATTACATTCAGTCACCTGACATTTACAGAACAGCTCACGACCGAAGAACAGTATGCTTTCAAGCATTAAAAAGAGCTGTCGTACAGCCGAGTGTCTATCTCAACTAGCACTCATACTACTGCTAAGCTTGGCGGCATGGCAATGTCGGCATGGTTGGCCTATTTCGTTTGATGTACTGGCACTCGTCCCCCAAACGAGTTCGACTCAGTCAAACGATAAATTACCCCGGGAACTGCGGCAGTTTGCTCAAGACCGTATCCAAGCCCCGTTGTCGCACCAGGTACTTGCCTTGGTCGCACACCAGGAGGCCGAGCAAGCCTTGGAGGCAGCACAGCTGCTGGCCACAAGCTGGCGCAAAAGCAATTTATTCTCATTTGTAGAGCTTGAGCCAAGCATAGACCTAGCTACCCTGCGCGCGCAGTTACTTAAGCACCGATTGGCCCTCTTACCAGTCGCGCAACGCCGGCAGCTCGTCCGCCAACCCGAAACGTATATCGCACAACGAGCGGCACAACTCTCCGACCCCTTTTCATCTGTAGGTGCGGTCCCATTAGGCCAGGATTTATTGGGACTAGCCAGTTATGCTCAAAACAACCTCCTAGGAGCAAGCCACAGCAACTTGGTTTACGATCTATCAAGTGGCACACTGCAAGCAGAAGCCGGTAACAAAACATGGATTCTGCTGAGGGCCTATACCCATACAGATGCCTTCAATAGCCCAAGCTCCGGCACAGGGCAGCAGAAGACACTTAGCGCACAAATCATACAAGACCGTAACGCCATGGAGGCAATTGATGCCGAGCTTCTCGTTGCTGGCGGCCCGCTATATGCTGATCAAGGGCGCACGCAAGCTACGCGAGAAGTCACACTTATTGGCAGTGCCGCCACCGTTGGAATTACTCTGCTTCTCTTACTGGCCCTCCGCCACCCAAGAGCACTATTGGCTTTTCTTCCAGTGCTGACCGGACTCGCGGTCGGCATTGCAACCTGTATATTGGTGTTTGGCTCCATACACATCTTAACACTAGTCATCGGCACGAGCCTTATTGGTGTAGCCGTTGACTTCCCTCTACATTGGCTCGGGAAAAGCTACGGCATGCAGCCTTGGCATGCAAACACTGCATTGCGACGTGTGCTCCCTGGAGTCACCATCAGCCTTGCAGCTAGCCTCATTGGCTACTTAGCCCTGCTCTTCACGCCCTTTATGGCGCTAACGCAAACAGCCATATTCTCCGCCGCCGGGTTGCTAGGGGCCTACGCCTGCACAGTATATCAACTGCCGACATTGATTCACCGCTGGCAGCCACGCCCGTGGCCACCGCTATTACGGCTCGCACAAACCCTATTGCGGCTATCTACTATTTTGGCTCGTTACCCCAAATCCCTGTACCTATCTCTATCACTTATTACACTAGGAGCTTTCGGAGGGATTCACCGTCTCGCCCTATACGATGACCTGCGCCAGTGGCTATCTCTAGAGCCCGAGATACTACACCAAGCACAACGAATTGGCGAACTCACTGGTATCATGCCCAGCAGTCAGTTTTTATTAGTCCAGGCGGCCAGCGAAACCGAACTCTTGCAGCGCCAAAAAACGCTAACTCTAGCCTTGGACCAATTAAAACAAGACGGCATGATTGGATCCTACCAAGCATTAAGCCAATTAGTGACTTCACAGGATGAGCAGCTTGAGTTAAAAAATCAACTAACGAGCCTGGCACAAAGACAGGCAATCTGGCAACCGATCATCGACTTGGGAGTTCCACTTGAGGCATTGCAAGCCGAGCTGCACACAGTAGCCCAGCTACCACTGACTGATATCAATACAGCACTTACAGGTCATCATGCTGAAGCTTGGCAAAACCTATGGCTCGGACAACACGAAGGAAGTATGGTTGGGCTGGTCACACTCTTTGACCTGAAAAATAGTGAAGCCCTACGCCTTGCCGTACAAGGTATCACCGGCGTTACGTTCATTGATCGCAGTGGAGATTTAAACCAGTTATTTACCGCCACACGGGCGAAGGCCGCAGAGTTAAAGCTATTATCCTACATCGCTGCAGCTTTACTCCTCGGGCTAACACTTGGCCGCGCGTCTATTATCAGAATCTTGGCCGTACCCCTGTGCGCGGTTGTCTTAAGCTTGGCTGTTCTGGGCTGGACAGGGCAACCCTTAACTCTATTTAGTCTGTTTGGCCTGTTACTGGTCTCCGCCTTGGGCGTAGATTACGCCATTTTCATGTACGAAGGGGTTTTTGGCGCTGCGGCCAGCTTGGTCGGCATTCTCTTAAGTGCGACCACCACCCTGCTCTCATTTGGGCTTCTGGCCTTCAGTCAAACACCAGTAATTGCCAATTTTGGCTTGTCAGTCGCCTTGGGAGTAGCATTTTCGCTTCTCCTCGCCCTGTGGATCAAGTCACCCCAAAGAAACGCGCAAAGAAAACCATAGAACCCAATAAAGCCCCCCCTCCAATAGCTCTCATGAAATCGTGCTTAATCAGACTCCTGACTATCGCAAGCCTCAGCTTACTATTTGGTGCCTGTACCATTAGACAAAGAGTTGAGCCAGTAAAAACCACTACAAGTTTAGGAACCACCATAGCGATGATCCCCTGGGAAGATGGCGTCCGCGAAAGCTTTGCCGACACCTACCAGGCTGCATTGGAAAAAAGAGGATTTACAGTTAAAAAACATCCGGTTGGCACTATCCCCTCTATCAGTGCTCTCTCAACAACGTATACGGCGCAATGGAGCTGATATATATGACCTATCTCGACATACGAGTATTTGAAAATGGACAGCAGGTCGGAAGAGCCCTTTATGACGCAAGGCGAGGTGGCGGGCGCGTCTTCAAGAAGTTCATTAACGCAGAGAAAAAGATAAATGAGCTCGTTGACCAGCTCTTTCCAAACCCCAAATATTCTGATTATAAAACCGATTAAACATAGAACAGTCACAATCATTGGTGCGGGTCCTGCCGGAGCCGTCGCCGCAGCCTTGCTCAAGCGCAAGGGACATGAGGTACTGATACTGGAGCGTCAACAGTTTCCGCGCTTCTCTATCGGAGAAAGCCTGTTGGCACACTGCTTGGAGTTTATCGAAGAAGCGGGCATGTTGCCCGCGGTGCAGGCAGCCGGCTTCCAGATCAAAAATGGAGCTGCCTTCGGCTGGGGAGATCGCTATACTTGGTTTGACTTTCGTGATAAGTTCAGCCCCGGCCCAGGCACAACATTCCAGGTCCAACGGGCCCACTTTGATCAAATTATGGCTAATGAGGCTATGAAGCAAGGTGTAGAAGTACGCTATCGCCAGGAAGTCATTTCGGCCGACTTCTCGAATAGCAATCCGATTTTGACAGTTCGTGATTTAGCCAATAGCAACATCATCTATCAAGTACAAAGCGAATACGTACTTGATGCCAGTGGCTATGGGCGAGTACTGGCGCGACTACTGGATCTAGAGAGCCCCTCCAGCTTTCCTCCACGCAAAGCAATATTCACCCACATTGAAGATCGCATTGATGATATACAGTTCGACCGCGAAAAAATATTGATCAGCATACATCCGCAGGAACGTGGGATTTGGTACTGGGTTATTCCCTTTTCCAGCGGTCGCAGCTCAGTCGGGGTGGTGGGCAAATCTGCTCTAATCGCGCCATTAGAAGAAGGCTCGCTGGCTACACTACGCCGCTTGGTAGACGAAGCCCCCAATCTAAAGCGGATCTTGCACAATGCCGTTTGGGATACACCAGCCAGTACGATGAGTGGCTATTCGGCCAATGTCACCCGCTTGCATGGTCCAGGCTACGCCTTGTTGGGCAATGCCGCAGAGTTTCTCGACCCCATCTTCTCTTCCGGCATCACCATAGCTCTACGCTCGGCCAAACTCGCAGCCGAAGCTCTACACCGTCAATTAAGTGGGGAAACCGTTAATTGGGAAACAGACTTCTCCCAACCTCTACAAGTAGGTGTAGAGACTTTCCGTGCATACGTCGAAGGTTGGTACAGCGGGGAATTTCAAGACTTGGTCTTTTACGAAAAAGCACAACCCGGTATTCGCCGCATGATTAGCTCTATTTTAGCTGGCTATGCATGGGACACCACAAATCCATTTGTTGCCGAGCCACGACGCCGCTTGCGCACGCTAAGCGAGCTATGCCGCCAGAGCCCTCAAAGATGAATCGACTACCGTATTTCCTACGCTCTGCTATACGGAATTGGCAGAGTAGCCTATGCATAGGTATGTTGGCGTTGCTAACCAGCTGCGCCTCCCAAAGTATCCCTGTACCCAAAGGTATTTCAGTTACCACTCTAACGGAGTTCCCCCATCGTGTTTTAGTAACAGAAACCCAATCCAATCCGCCCCCCATCCCATTTATTATTCGACCAATATGGCAAATCGTTGTACAGAAGGAGGGCGCTTCATTGCGCTGGCTACGCTTTGATCCGTTAGGGATTCCTGACGCACGGCAGATCTTACAACAGGGCCGTTGGCGTAATGATGGTTTCATCTACCCAAATCCGCAAGCACGAGAGATGTTCGCGGCACTGCTATTCGCCTGGGTGCCTGAGCAAGAGCTAAACACCTCCTATGGGAAACAAAACTGGCGGAACTCTCCTCAAGCAGATGGCAGTATCAACCGAGCACTATTTCACCAAGGACAGGCCCGCTGGATAGTGCATTGGCCTTCTGCTGAAAGCATGTATAAAAATGCGACTTTTTCTATTAAACATGCGGATGGGACAGTTTGGAAAGTCTCACCACTGGCCACAGAAGAGGAGTCTCAAGTCAAATGAGAACTTGGCTCTCTACTCCCGGTGTCGTATGCGCCTTGGGCGCAGGCATTAATACAGTCGCTCAACATGCCTTTGCTGCGGACACCTCCGGCATGCAGCCGGAAATGGGCTGGGTTTCCGATCACGCATTGACATTAGGTCGCTTCAGTGGTGCGTTACCGCCTATCCCCGAGTATTTGCCAGCACACTACCGCAGTCGTAACAATCAGCTCCTGCTCGCAGCCGCACAGCAAATCGAACCGCAACTGCGAGTCGCGATTGCCCAATATGGAGCACTCCGGATTGCCGTCGTGTTAGGGACGAGCACCTCTGGTGTAAACGAAAATACACCAGCTTTTGAGACGCTGGCGACACAGGGGGAATGGCCTTTGGACTATGATTATCGCCGCCAAGAGCTATCTTCACCCGCCTCATTTCTGGCCAGTTGGCTTGGCCTAAGCGGCATAGCCTATACGATTTCGACTGCATGTACATCCAGTGCACGAGCCTTACTTTCCGCACAGCACCTCCTTTCGATGAATCTATGTGATGCTGTAATCTGTGGCGGAGCCGATACCTTGTGTCGCTTGACGATTAATGGTTTTGCTGCAATAGAGGCCATAGACCCTGTGCTCTGTCGGCCATTTTCTGTTACGCGACGCGGCATCAATATTGGTGAAGCGAGCGTCATATTCTTAATGACGCGCGAAAAACATGATCCTGAGTCGATCTCCCTTCTTGGGGGTGGTGCCAGCTCCGATGCTTACCACATGTCCTCCCCTCATCCGGATGGCACTGGAGCAATCGAGGCTATGCAGGCCGCGCTACAAACCGCCAAGGTTAGCGCAAACGACATTGGCTGGGTAAACCTGCACGGCACGGGAACCGCACACAACGACGCAATGGAAAGCTTGGCCATGCAGAGGATATTCCCCCGAGGTGTTCCGTGCACCTCAACCAAACCGCTGACTGGACACACGCTGGGCACTGCCAGCGCGCTTGAAGCGGCACTAGCCTGGGCAACCCTGCTCCCAACACGAAATCCAGAAGGGCGCCTGATTCCTCATCTTTGGGACAATCAAGTAGACCCCACGCTGCCCGTGCTAAGCCTGACTCATGCCAAGCACACTTACCCCCGAGGAAAACCGCGTGTAGCGATGAGTAACTCGTTTGCCTTTGGCGGTAGTAACG
Source organism: Cephaloticoccus primus (assembly GCF_001580015.1). Taxonomy (GTDB): domain Bacteria; phylum Verrucomicrobiota; class Verrucomicrobiia; order Opitutales; family Opitutaceae; genus Cephaloticoccus; species Cephaloticoccus primus. The sequence continues at coordinate 65,751 of NZ_LSZQ01000028.1, read as the reverse complement.
TCAGTCTCATTTTTTCGAATGAAACTTGAGACTCAATAAATATGACTTGATGAATCCCCCTGTGATCCCCCCGACTGATTGGCCTGTGAGCAGTCTATTACCCCATAGCGGTAATATGGTTTTATTAGATGCTATCTGCCACTTCGATGACGATAGTTTGACTGCCGAAACAACGGTCAAGCCTAGCCCCTACTCGCTCCCCGACGACTCCTGGCCAGTATGGATCGGTTTGGAGCTCATGGCCCAAGCAGTCGGTGCTTGGGCCGGTTGCCAGGCACGTAAAGCGAATAAACCGATACAACTGGGATTTTTACTCGGCACACGCCACTACGAAAACCACAGTGGTAGACTATTACCAGGAGCAAGACTAAAAATCCTCGCCAAGCGTAGCTTGCTTGACCCTAGCGGCATGGGTACTTTTGAGTGCAAGCTGCACGATGGAACTCGTCTCTTGGCACAAGCTCGATTAAAAATATATCAACCAGAAGACAGCTCCACCTTGTTAGATAAAAGCTAAACTACGCTTAAATCTATTGTCCTAAAATCCGTCAAAATACCACCAAAGTCCTGCCAAATGTCACAACGAGAACACATCATTCACCAAACACTCCCCACTGATGGAGGACTCTGCTAATGTCTATACCACGTCGAGTTGTCGTCACTGGCATGGCTGGAATCAGTGCTTTGGGTTCAAACTGGGATAGTGTGCAGCAAGCCTTTTCCAATGGTAAAAGTGCCATATGCGTCATGCCAGAGTGGTCGAGGTTTCCTGATTTAACAACACGATTGGCCGCCCCTGTGCTTGGATTCACCTTGCCAGAACATTGGACACGTAAACAACTACGTAGCATGGGGCGGGTATCTCAAATGGCAGTACACGCCGCAGAGCTAGCCCTGAACGATGCCAATTTACTAGGAAGCCCCAATATCACCGACGGACGAATGGGCGTAGCTTGCGGCTCATCCACCGGTAGCACTGCCGACGTCTGTACCTTTGCTCAAATGCAACTGCAAGGCGCAGCCAAAGGGCTGAATGCCAACTCATATGTACGCATGATGCCACACACCACCGCAGCTAATATTGGCATCTTCTTTGAGCTCAAAGGGCGTATCATCCCCACATCCAGTGCCTGTACCTCAGGCAGCCACGGCTTGGGCTATGCATTTGAAGCTATACGCTATGGGCATCAGGAGCTAATGTTGGCAGGAGGTGCAGAAGAGCTCTGTGCCAGTGAGGCAATGGTATTCGATAAACTCTATGCCACCAGTCAGCTCAACGACACACCTCATCTGACCCCACGTCCTTATGATAAAGACCGGGATGGCCTGGTAATTGGTGAGGGCGCAGGGATATTCGTCTTGGAATCACTTGAGCATGCCCAAGCGCGGGGCGCACGCATCCATGCCGAACTGGTTGGCTTTGGTAGCAACTCGGACGGTACACATGTCACCCGACCGCAAGCCACCACCATGCGCCGTGCTATGGAGCTAGCACTCGAAGATGCCAGTTTGGCGCCACAAGCCATTGGTTATGTCAACGGCCATGGCACGGCGACTGAACATGGTGATATTGCTGAGACCCAGGCCACACATTCGCTCTTTGGTAGCCAAATTCCAATCAGCTCACAGAAAAGTTATTTAGGGCACACCCTGGGAGCCTGTGGGGTATTAGAGTCCTGGTTTAGTATAAAAATGCTCAATAATGACTGGTACGCCCCTACGCTAAACTTGAGGAATATCGACCCGCGCTGCGGCGATTTGGACTACCTCACTGAACCTCGCCACATGCAGCACGAATACGTAATGAATAACAACTTTGCATTTGGTGGCATCAACACCTCACTAATATTCCGCCGCTGGAGCTGATCTCCAACGGCACCTACTTACTTAAACTAGGTATTTGGCCCGACAAATGGACTGTGATCGATTAAATATAGAGGCAAAGGCATTAAGCCATAATCACCAATCCACTAGACGAAACGCCTAAGCCCTAAAATAAAGCTGACTACCAATCTACGAAACCAAACAGGAGAAGCCAAATATCTATAAAGGGGATACATATACTGAAATATTCTCCAAAAAGATTTTCGTGTAATTCTAAATTCCCGAGAGCCTCAGTGAAGTTGCCATTTAGGTAGCTAAAGCAGCAGGACAGTAACTTTGGTTAGCTAGCTTGTGGTGGTGAGGAGGGCTCGGGCGAGGGTGGTTTGTTGTTGGGCAGAGAGGGTTTTCAGGCCGGTGGTGGCGAGGGTGAGGAGGCTTTGGAGCTGCTCGTGGGTGAAGGTGGCTTCTTCGCCTGCGCCCTGGATTTCGACGAACTGGCCGCTGCCGGTCATGACGACGTTGAAGTCTACTTCCGCGTCTTTGTCTTCGAGGTAGTCGAGGTCGAGCAGGGGCCTGCCTTTGACAATGCCGACACTGACGGCGGCCACGGAGTCGCGAAAGGGGTTTTCGGGGATGCGTTTGGCGTCGATCAGTTTTTGTACGGCCAGTCGGGCGGCGACGTAGGCACCGGTGATTGACGCAGTGCGGGTGCCGCCGTCGGCCTGGAGGACGTCGCAATCGATCCACAGGGTATTTTCGCCGAGTTTATCGAGGTCGAGGACGGCGCGCAGGGAGCGGCCGATGAGGCGTTGGATTTCGACGGAACGGCCATCGAGTTTGCCGCGCGAGGAGTCGCGCGATTTGCGGTCGAGGGTCGAGTAGGGGAGCATCGAGTACTCGGCGGTGAGCCAGCCGCCTTTGACGCCTTGCTGGCGCATCCAGCCGGGGACTTTGGGCTCGATCATGGCCGAGCAGATGACGCGGGTTTGCCCGAAGGAGACGAGAGCCGAGCCTGTGGCATTCGGGGCGACTCCGATTTCAAACTGGATCGGGCGGAGTTGGTCGGCTTGGCGTTGGTCGTGGCGGAGTGTGGAGGCGGACATGGGTAAAGGGCGATCTGCGTGAGAGTGGGCGCTACGGGTGGTCTTGGTGTTTGGGAGATGGGGACGCTGAGCGCTCAGGCTCGCTGCTCGCTTGGTTCGCTATTTGTGAAGCGCCGCGATTCGCGCCCCGTTTACCAAGCGTCGCTGCGTTGGCGCGGCGTGGATGTTTTAGTTTTTCGGCGCGTAGGGGTTGATCGCGTGGCTCGGATAGCCGCCGGCGAAGGGGTTCAGGTTTAGCATTGGCGTAGGCGTGGGCGTAGCTTGCTCGGCCATGTAGGCGATGAGGCGGTCGTTAAATTCTTTGGCGGGGTCGTGGCCGATGTGTTTGAGGGCCTGGACGAGTGCAGCGACTTCGACGAGGCGGGCCATGTCGCGCCCGGGGCGCACGTACAGCTCGATGTAGGGGACTTTGATGCCGAGGATGTTGTAGTAGGCTTGTTCCAGACCGGTGCGCTCTTCCTGTACCTGGGGAGTCCACTCCTGGAGCGAGATAACGAGGTCGATGCGTTTCTCGTGGCGCACGGATTTGATGCCAAACATGTCGGCGATGTTGATGATACCGATGCCGCGGCACTCCATCCAGCCGCGGTTGAGCGGGCGGCTGGTGGCCATCAACTCGCGTTCGTCGAGGAGTTTCACGACCGTCAGGTCGTCGGCGACGAGCGAGTGTCCGCGCTGGATGAGGGCGAGTGCGCACTCGCTTTTGCCGATGCCGCTGGAGCCGCGCAGGAGGACGCCCACGCCTTTGATGTCGAGGGTGGTCGCGTGTTCGATCCCCGTGGGGGCAAACTCGTTGTCGATGCACAGGGTCGCCATGTTCACGTATTTCATCGTGATCATGGGGGTGCGAAAGATGGGCAGCCCGAGCTGGGCGGCCACGGCGAGCATCCACTGCGGCGCGTGGTAGTTGCGCGTGAGGACGAGGCAGGGGATTTGCTTTCGCGCCATCTCGCGCAGGATCAGCGTGCTGCGCTCGGGGCTGAGCGTTTTCAGGTAGGTCATCTCGGCGGCGCCGAGGACCTGGATCCGTTTGTTGGCGAAGTATTTCAGGAAGCCGGTCAACGCGAGGGCGGGGCGGTTGATGGAGCCTTCTTTGATGAGGCGGTTTTGCCCCATGCCGCGGCGGGTCAACAGCTCCATTTTGAGCTTCTCTCCGTAGGTCGAGAAGAACTGCCCGACGGTGATGCCGTGAATGTCTTTTTTCACTTTGCGCGTGGAGGGAAGGGTTGGCGGTTGGCGTGCGGGTAGGCGCGCGGCTCAGAGGTTGAAGTCCTCGCCGAGGTAGAACTCGCGGGCTTGCGGGTCATCGATGAGGAACTGGGCGCTGCCCTGGGTGAGGACGCGGCCTTGGTGGATGAGGTAGGCGCGGTCGACGATGCGCAGCGTCTCGCGCACGTTGTGGTCCGAGATCACGACACCGATGCCGCGTGCCTTGAGCTGGAGGATGATGCGCTGCACCTCGGCAACGGAGATCGGATCAATCGCCGCAAAGGGCTCATCCATCAGCAGGAACTTGGGGCGAGTCACCAGTGTGCGCGCGATTTCCAAGCGGCGGCGTTCCCCGCCGGAGAGTGTGAATGCCTTCTGCTTGGCAACGTGGCTGAGCCCCAGCTCCTGGAGGTGGTGCTGCACGAGGGGGCGCCGCTCGGCGCGTGGCACGTGGATCGCCTCGGCGATGGCGAGCAGGTTTTCCTCGACCGTGAGTTTGCGAAAGACGGAGGGCTCCTGCGGCAGGTAGCCGATGCCGCGGCGGGCGCGCTCGTGCATGCGCAGTCGGGTGATGTCGGCAGAGTCGAGGTGGACGCGGCCGCGCGTCGCGGGCACCAGGCCGACCATCATGTAAAAGGTCGTGGTCTTCCCTGCACCGTTGGGGCCGAGGAGGCCGACGACCTCCCCCGGGCGGAAAGTGAGGTCAACGCCGTCCACGACGTTTCGCGCGCCGTAGGTCTTGACGAGCCCTTGTGCGGCGAGCTGGCCCGGCGGCGGCGCTGCCGCATCGGCATGGGGGGCGCTAGCATCCGCGCTTGCATCTGCGCTGGTGGTGGCGGTGGCGGTCGGCGCCATGGTTGGCACCTGAGATTGTGCAGTGCGGTCGCTCATGGCTGGGCTGCGGGACTGCCGTTGCTTGCGCTGTTCGCGTTGCCGCCGCCCGCATCGTCGTCGAAGCCCAGGTCTTTGATCGGTGGCAGCGTGATCCGGGCGGGCGCACTCGCGCTGCCCTCAATCACGGCGCGGCGTTGGCCGCGGTAGAGGACGAGTTGCGGCCCGGTGGCGGTGTACTCGCCGTCGAGGCTGCGCACGACGGGGTTTTCGCTCAGGACGATGCGGTCCTCACCGGGGAAGACTTCGGCGCGGCCGCAGGTGGCCTCGCGGTCGCCTTGGACGATGCGCACGTGGCCGGTGGCGACGAGCGACTTGAAGTTTCCGTACTGGCCGAGCGTGGCCTCGGGATCGCCTTTGCGCGTGGCGACGACTTTCAGGAAGTCGCAGTGCAGCGAGAGGTTATTGCCCGTGACGACGACGGAGTCGCGAAACGTGGCGACGCTCTCGGTATCACTGCTGATCAACTCGGCGGGGCCCACGCACTCAATCACGGTGGGCGGCGGCTCGGCGGCGTGCGTGTGTGCGGAGGGAGCAGCGATTGCAACGGCGAGGCACGCGAGTGTGCCCGCACGGGCGGCTGCGTGCCACTTGACACGTGAGAGAAGTCGGGGCGTACGGCGGATCATCGGATGAGGTCGGGGAGCGCGGCGCGAAACTGGATGCGCGTGTTTTTGGCGATGGTGACTTTTTGCTGCGCGTGTTCGTAGCGCCAGCCGGTGCCAGTGATTTCGACGTCGTCGCGGATGATGCGCACGGGGCCTTCGCCGTTGATCGTCTCTTCCTCGGGGTAGGCGGTGGCCTGCGGGCTCAGGAGGATGGTCTCGATCGTGTTGGCCGCCGTGCCGTCGAAGAGCGTAAGGTTGAGGTTGGTCAACTCGATCCGCGTGGCACCGACGATGGCCTCCGTGCTCTCAATCAACATCGAGCGGTGCCCTTCACTGTTAAACGTCGGGAGGCGGAACTGGCTGAGCGGCGCCTGCGTGCCGAGCCCGCGCTCGGGCGCAGCGCGGAGCTGCACGGCGAGAGCGACCAGGAGGGCGGCGGCGAGCAGCGCGGTGCAGAGCCGGCGGCGCGGGCCGTGGCGGCTGCGGAAACTCAGGTAAATCGTATTCATGCGTGATCGACTGGAGTAGCCGAAGTGGCAGCGGCCGCGGAGGCGGCCTTGGCTGTATTTTCCCGCTCCGCACTGCGCCGTGCGGCGAGGATGTGCTCGCACACTTCGCGCACGGCGCCGCGCCCGGCCGGACGTGCGGTCAGGTAATGCGCGGCGTTTGTCGCGGCGGGCATGGCTTCGGGCGGAGCGATGCCGACCCCCGCCCAGGCAATCGCAGCGGCGTCAATATCGTCGTCCCCCATGTAGGCGCATTCTTCGGGGCGGAGCCTGAGCCGCGCGGCGAGCTCGCCCAGTGCGCTGAGTTTATCTACACGGCCTTGGACGAGGTGGGGGATCTTGAGCTCGCGTGCGCGACGGGTCGTGGCCTCGGAGGGGCGGCCACTGATCCACGCGGTGGCGATCCCTGCCTGCGCGAGGCGCACGAGCCCCATCCCGTCGAGGATGGAGAACACCTTGGTTTCGGTCCCGTCGGAGCAGATGCGCACCGTGCCATCGGTGAGGACGCCATCGACATCCATTGCGAAGAGCCGGATGCGCTGCCAGTCCGCCGCGCTCGGTGACGTTTTTTTGTCAGCCATATTTTTTAACCGATCCATTGGAGGAGGCGCTCGATGACGGCGTCTTGTTGCGGGCGGTAGACGTGCTCCAGCTCTCCGGCAAAAGGAACCGGAAGGTCGAGCGAGGCGATCCGCAGCGGGGCGGCCTTTAGCTGGGCAAAGTGGGCCTCGGTCAACCGCGCGAGCAGCTCCGCGCCGAAGCCGTGATTGCGGCGGCCTTCGTGGATGATGGCGAGGCGGCCCGTGCGGCGCAGCGAGGCCTCAATCGTGTCCAGCCGCAGCGGCGAGAGCGCGCGCAGGTCGAAGAGGTCGAGCGCGATGTCGTACTCATCGGCGAGGTAGTCGCAGACGGCCTCCGTGCGCCGCAGCGCTTCGCCGTAGCTGACGAGGGTCGCAGCCTCGCCCGTGCGCACTTGCTTGGGCTCCCAGATTTTCCGGAAGTCGGGGTTCCACGCGACCGGCTCTTTGGGGCAGCGGTACAGCGCTTTGTTTTCAAAAAGGAGCACCGGGTTATTGTCTTCATAGGCGGCGAGCAGGGCGTCGAAGGCGTCTTGCGGCGTGCTCGGGTACAGGGCCTTGAGCCCGGGGAAAGAGAGGAAGGCCGACTCCAGCTCCTGCGAATGAAAGGAGCCGAGCTGCACACTGCCGCAGGGCAGCCGGAGCACGAGCGGGCAAGCCGCTCCGCCGCGGAAGAAGAGCGTCGCCGCGTTTTGCGTGATTTGGGTGACCGCCTCCGTCGCGAAATCGGCAAACTGAAATTCTTCGATTGGCCGATATCCGCGCAGGGCCAGTCCGATCGCGTAGCCGGTGCAGGCGCTCTCGGCCAGCGGCGTGTTAAACACGCGGGCGCGCCCAAACTCTTCGAGCAGCCCTTCGGTGACCTTAAAGGCACCGCCGTAGCGGCCGATGTCCTGGCCGAGGACGAGCGACTCGGGCCGTTCGCTCAGGATTTTGCGGTGCGCAGCGGTGATCGCTTGGGCGAAGTTGAGCGGCTGCGGCTCGGCTGGTGTCGGCGCCCACGCGATTTGCTCGGCGGGCGCGCGCGGCGTCGGGGCAAAAACCTCCGCCAACATGTCGCCCGCCTTCGGGCGCGGGATGGCGAGCGAGTGCTTCACGCAGGCCTCCAGATAGGCGTCGAGCTCGGCCTCGATCGCGCGCAGCTCGGCCTCGTCGCCGAGCTCGCCGCACAGTTTTGCGCGAAAGCGCGGCAGCGGGTCCTGCGCATGAAAGGCGTCGTTCTCGCCCGGTTTCAGGTAGTCGCAAGTGTCGTAGGCGGCGTGGCCGCGCAGGCGCAGCGTGTGCGCTTCGACGAGGATCGGGCGGCTCGTCGTGCGCACTTTGTCAATCGCCGTACCGAGCGCTTTGGAGAAGCCCTCCGGCTCGGTCGCATCGACCGCGAAGCCCTCCATGCCGTAGCCCGCCGCCCGCTGCCAGAGCTCCACGCCTGCCGCGTATTGCTCCTCGGTCGGTGTCGAGTAGGCGTAGCGATTGTTCTCGATGACAAAGACCACTGGCAGCCCGAGCAGCGAGGCGAGGTTCAGCGATTCGTGTACGTCGCCCGTGCTTGAGGAGCCGTCGCCGAAAAACGCGAAGCCCACCGCGGGCTGGCCCGCGCGCCGCTGCGCATCGGTAGCGCCGAGCACGTTGGAAATCATCGTGCCCAGGTGGCTGATCATGGGCAGCGAGCGATTGGCGGGATCGCCGTGGTGGACGTTGCCCTCGCGCGCCTTGGTCGGACTCTGCGCGTTGGCGAAGTATTGATTGAGATGCTCGCAGAGGTGTCCGCTCCAGATCAGGTGCCCCCCCAAATCGCGGTGGGTGAACGAGACGACATCGCGCGCCTTGTCGGCGAGCAGCGTCAGCGGGACGATGAGCCCCTCGTTCCCTTGGCCACCCGTGACTGTCCCCTTGATCAGGCCTTGGCGGAACAGCTCCAGGATGCGGTTGTCGGTCGCGCGCGCCAGATACATCCACGCATAGAGCTGGAGCAGGGTTTCGGTGCGGCGGTTTTCCAAGTCCTCAAGGCGCAGGTCGCGCGCCTCCAGTCGCTTTGGTGTAGTGGGCAACATAACTGGCGGTCGACGCTGGCGAAGCCCCAACCCGTGCGCCACTAGAAAAAAGCTGCGCGCAGAGTGCGCACTGCGCGTGGGGCCATAGTTTGCCCGTCAGCGAAAAAAATTGGCCAAGCGGGTACCCATTTGGCCGGTGTAAATCGATTTACGGGTTAAACTGCTTTCCCGATCGGAGATCGGGCATTTCCCACCAAGCCGCTTGCTCGTCGTGCGAAACGCACGACGAGCAAGCGGCTTGGTAAATGGCAGTGGCGACCCGCCACCGCTCCACGCGCAGCGGGACAGACTCACCTAAGCGAGCGCATCGAGCTTCTCGATTCGGGGGAGGTGGCGGCCGCCCTCAAACTCAGTCGCCAGCCACACGCGGACGATCCGCAGCGCCTCGTCGAGCGAGATCGTGCGCTCGCCGAGCGAGAGGCAGTTCGCGTCATTGTGGGCGCGGTTCCAGATGGCGACTTGTTCGCTCCAGCACAGGCCGCAGCGCACGCCCTTCACGCGGTTGGCGCTCATTGCCTCGCCGTTACCCGAGCCGCCGAGCACGATGCCGCGCTGGGCCTCGCCCGCCGCCACCGCCCGCGCCACGGGGAAGCAGTAGTCGGGGTAGTCGCAGCTCTGTTCCGCAGAGTCAGTCCCATAGTCGCGCACGGTGTGTCCCTCTTCCAGAAGCATGGCTTTGATGGCTTCCTTGTAGCGAAAACCAGCGTGGTCGGAGCCGATGGCGATAGTGAACTTCATGGCGGCGCTTGGTGAGCAGTGTGGGTCAAGAGTTGCGGTAAAGGTGGCCCCGGGTTTCGGGCTTGCGGGCGATTCAGTGCGGCACAGCGTGCGCTTTGCAACGCTTGTCACCCATGAAAGACAAATCGCTCCCGTCTCGCTTTCTCTCCCTGTTTTCCTTGTGCGCTGCGGCCTTGATTTTCTCTGGCTGCGCCACGCTGGAGAGCCGCATCAGCAAAAATCAGGAGGCCTTCGATTCGTGGCCTGTGGAGGTTCGCGAAAAGGTGCGGGCGGGGCAGGTCGACCTTGGTTTTACGCAGCCGCAAGTCCTCGTGGCGTTGGGCAAGCCGACGCGCATGTACACGCACAAGACAGAGTCGGGCGAGGCGGAGATCTGGGCCTACTCGGGCAAGTCGAGCAAGTGGCCGATGGTGTCAGTCGGCTTTGGTCTGGGGCGCAGCAGCGGCGGCTGGGGCAGGGGCACGCACACCTCGGGCGGCATCGGCGTAAGCACGGGCAACTACGGTCGCGGCGCGGTCGATGAGGCCCTGCGTGTGATTTTTGAAAACGGCAGCGTCGTCGCCGTCGAAGCCCGCCAGCAATAACGGTCAACGGCCGCCTTTTTCGCGTCTCCCTTTCTTTTTGCAGGTCGCCCGTTGGCGGCCTGTCCAGCCGTCGGGATCTCGGGCTTGGTGGGGAGAGGCCACCGTGTAACTTACTTTTTTTGGGTGGGCTGCCCTTTGCTGATGCGCCCCTTCTGCTGTGTGGGGCGCTGCGCTGCGCCTAGTTCGGTTTATTTACGAGTTCGCCGCCCCATTTGAGTTTTGTGCGGACGACGGCGAAGTGCGAGTAGTCGTCGCGGTGGGCGAGCGGGAGTTGCAGCTTGGAGAGGCAGATGTCGATGGGCGAGCCCATGCCGACGCGCAGGTCGAGCTGTCCATCCATGGCGACGAGCAGCGGGCAGTCTTGCGTGCGGTTGATCACGCGCAGCCGTACTTCCTGACGAAAGATGATGGAGCGGTTGCTCAGCGTATGCGGGCAGATGGGCGTCATGACGATGACGCCCGCATCGGGGTGGATGATCGGGCCGCCAGCAGAGAGGTTGTAGGCGGTGGAACCGGTGGCCGTGGAGAAGATGAGCCCGTCGCAGGTGTAGGTCGTGACGAGCTCGCCGTCGGCGCAGACTTCGAGCCGGACGATGCGCGAGTTGGCCTGGCTTTTGACAAGTACGTCGTTGAGGGCGAGGTCGTGCAGGCCCGGGCCGGTTGAGCAATCGAGCATGGCGCGGTGATCGACGTGGAAGCGGCCCGCGAGCAGCTCGGCGAAGAGCTGGCGCGCTTCGTCTGCCGAAAAGGTGGTGAGGAAGCCGAGGCTGCCCTGGTTGACGCCGATGAGCGGGACTTGCTCGCGAGCGGCCTCGCGGGCGGCGCCCAGCAGGGTGCCGTCGCCGCCGACCACGCAGCACGCGTCGCAGCCAGCCAGATAGCCGCGCGGGATCGGGCAGCGGGTCGTCTGCTTGAGGGCGACTCCGGCGGCGCGGGTGATCGCGACGAGCTCGCGGGCGACTTCGCTCGCGCCGTCTTTCTCCTTGTTAATGACGAAGGCGATTTTTCGTAAGGGCTTCATGGAGTCTTCGACTCTTTTATTTTGCGGGCCGCTCGTTGGTGGCCCGTCGGCGTGATTCGGGCTTGGGGGCGACTGGTTTATTTTGCGGCGTACGTGTTGGTGGAGGGGGGACCATCTCTCCAACGGACAAAGTCTCTGCGTGCTTCATGGTGTCGCGCGAGCGCGAAAGTCCGCGGCTCCCCGCCTCCGCAGGGCGAGGAGGAACTCGCGATTGCCATCGGCGCCTTTGATCGGCGAGTCGATGTGGCCGAGGAGCTCGGCGAGCGGCAGCTCGGCGAGCGCGAAGTCGCGCACGCGCTGGAGCGCGGCGTCTTGCACGGCGGGATCGCGGATGACGCCGCGGCCTTTATCGACCTCGGCTTTTCCTGCTTCGAACTGGGGTTTGACGAGCGCGACGAGCGGCCCGCCCGCGCGTAGGAAGGGCCACACTGCGGGGAGGACGGCGCACAGCGAGATGAAGGACAGGTCCATGACGATGGCGTCGAACTCGCTGCGCGGCAGGTCGCCAGCAGCGAGGTGGCGGGCGTTTACCTTTTCGAGGTTGGTCACGCGCGGGTCGGCGCGAAGTTTGGCGTGGAGCTGGGCGCGGCCCACATCGAGGCACACGGCCGTCGCCGCACCCGCTTGCAGCGCACAGTCGGTGAAGCCGCCGGTCGAGGCGCCAACGTCGAGGAGGTGCGCCCCGCGCAGATCAATCGCGAAGTGGGCGAGGGCCGCAGCGAGCTTCTCGCCGCCGCGGCTGACGAAGCGCGGGGGCTGCTCGACGCAGAGCTCGATGTCGCTCGCGACTTCTTTCCCGGGTTTGTCGAGCCGCGCGGTGCCGTGCAGGACGCGGCCACTCATGATCAGCGCCTTGGCCTGCGCACGTGAGGCCGCCAGCCCGCGCGCGACGAGGACTTCGTCGAGCCGTTGTTTTTTGGGAAAACGCGGCACGGCGTGAGGCGAGTCCGGGGCGGCCTGATCGGGTGGAGTGGGCATGGCGGGAGCCGTGGCGAGCGATGCGTTTGCGGTGAGCGGGTGCTTCATCGGTCGCGTGTGTGGTGCGCCGCGAGGCTGTTCACAAAGCCGAGCAAGTCGGCGTGCAGCGTGGCGGGGGCGGGCAACCGCGCGCGCCATTCGTCGAGGTTGTATTTTCCGGTGGCGACGGCGACGCTGTGAATCCCCGCGCGCAGGCCCGCTTCGATGTCGCTCTCGCGGTCGCCGACCATCCAGCACTGCTCGGGGGCGAGCGCGTATTTCGCGATCATTTCGAGGATGAAGCGCGGCGAGGGCTTTCTAAAAACCTGGTTCGCGCGCGGGCTGTCTTCCGGCTCGCTGTGGGCCTCCGGCGCGATGCAGATTTCGGTAAACAGCTCGGGGCCGAGGTCGAGGAGCTCGAGCATCCGGCGGTTGCAGGCATGGACATCGGCCAGCGTGTAGTAGCCGCGGCCGATGCCGGATTGATTGGTAAAAAGGAAAAGCCGGTAGCCGCGCGATTGCGCCTCGTGCAGCGCAGCGCGCGCGCCCGGGATCAGCTCCACTCCCGCAGGATCGGCGAGGTAGTCCTTGTCGTAAATGATCGTGCCGTCCCGATCCAGAAACAGGGTTTTCACTGTGCCCATGGTGCGGATCAACGCGGCGTGGCGAGGGTACGAAGCTCGGCGGCGGTGACTGGAGCCGTGCCGAGCTTACCGACGACGATGCCCGCAGCGGTGTTGGCGAAGTGTGCGGCGTCCTCCAGCACGGCCCCCGCACTCAGCGCGAGCACGAGGCTGGCGAGCGCGGTATCGCCTGCACCGGAGACATCGAAAACCTCGCGTGCGGCGGTCGGTATCGTGCGGGTGATTTTACCGCCCGTGCTGAGCAGCAGGCCGTCTTCGCCGAGCGTGATGACGAGGTGGCGCGTACCGTGCGCGCGGTGGATGCGGCGGCAGATTTCCTCCGCCGGATAAGGCTCGTGCGGGGCGGGCTCCAGTCCGGCGAGCTCGTAGGATTCGCGGCGGTTGGGCGTGATGAGGTCGAGGTCGCGAAACTTGAGTCTGCGCTTCGGCTTGGGGTCGAGCGCGACGAACTTTCCGGCGGCGCGTGCGAGCTGGCTGACCTTGGCCACGAGCGCATCGGTGAGGATGCCCTTGGCGTAGTCGCTCAGGATGATGGCATCGGCTGCGGCGATCTCCTCGCGCAGGAGTGCCTCGGCAGTTTTGGCCGGAAATTGATAGGCGGCGGGCGGCGACTCGCGGTCGAGGCGGCAGAGCTGCTGGCGCTGCACGAGGACGCGGGTTTTCAGGATGGTGCTGCCGCTGCCCGGAGTGGGCAGCAGGGTGATCCGGTGTTCGCCGAGGATCTGGCGCAGCCGCTGTCCGGCGTCGTCGTCGCTCACAAACCCGGCCAGCGTGCAGGTGGCACCGAGCGAGGCGATGTTGAGCGCGACGTTGGCCGCGCCGCCTGCCGTCCAGGTGTCGCGCGCGATGTCCACGACGGGCACTGGTGCCTCGGGCGAGATCCGCGTGGCGTCGCCCCAGATGTAGTGGTCGAGCATCACGTCGCCGATGACGAGGATGCGCCGCGCGGCGATTTTTTTGAGCAGAGGGCCGAGCGTTTTGATCATCGGATTTCCCAATCGTAAGGGTGCGAGGACAGGAGCTTCGCTCCGCGTGCGCCGACTTGTACGACGTCTTCGATCCGGCAGCCGCCGAGGCCCGGGTAGTAGAGGCCGGGCTCCACGGTGATGACGCTGCCTTGCTTGAGCGTGTAGGGCTGGGTGTTGACGCGCGGGGCTTCGTGGACGGCCAGCCCGACGCCGTGGCCGGTGCCGTGGAAAAAGCCGACCGAGCCTTTGGCGCTGCGCCTGGTCTCATAACCGGCAGCGGCAAAGGTGTCTAAAACTCGCTGGTGAACCTGGGCTCCATCGACGCCCGCGCGCACGGTCGCGATGCCTGCGCGCTGGGCCTCGGCGACGGTGGCGACGAGGCGGCGCTGCGCTTCGGAGGCGCGGCCCTTCAGGTAGGTGCGCGTCATGTCGCCCCAGTAGCCGGTCTTCATGACGCGCGGGAAGATATCGACGATGATGAGCTCGTGCGCGCGCAGCGGGCCGTGGCCGCACTCGTGCGGGTCGCAAGCCTGGTCGCCGCCCGCTGCGATCACGTCGTCGGCGCGGCCACCCTCGTTCAAAATCGCGGCTCGAATCGCGAGTTGCAGCCGCTCGGAGCTGAGCGGCTGGTTTTCAAAAATGAGCTGCTGGCCGCGGATTTTTGCGCGGCGCAGGATGTCTTCGACCACGCTGAAGCCCACGGAGCTGAGCCGGTTCCCCTCGCGGATGGCAGCGGCCTCCTTGGGCGTCTTGATTTCGCGCTCGGGGAAGAGCGGCCCCTCGGCAATGTCGATCTGGAGGCCGAGCTCGCGCAGTTTTACGAAGAGGCCAGCGGGAAACTCGCTGCTGACGCGGAAGCCGGAGAGCCGCTTCGCCTTGGCGAGCGTGGCAATGATCTCGGCAGGCCCCGGCGGTATGGCGCGCCCGGGAAACGCTTTCCACGCTCGCTCGACCCATTCTTCGAGCGGGAGGACTTCGTCGAAGCAGCGGGATTTTTTTACGCGGCCAAACTCCAGTGCGCTTTGGACAGTGCAGCGCTTGCCAGCGGCCTCGAAGGCGATGAAGGGATCGTGCACCTGGACGCCACGGCTGAAGTAGAGCTGGTCGGCACTGGTGCCGGTATCGGTGTAGAGCAGCGCGGGGAGCGGGGAGCTCGCGCGTGCGCGCACTTGTTTTTTCCGCGCGGCTGCGGGTTGTGGTTTGGTGGCGATGGCAGGCGCGCGAGTCGTGGTCACGTTGGGAGAACGGGGGTTGATTGTGGCAGTGGGGGCGATTAGCCACCGCGCTTGTGAAAAACGCAAATCTGGTTTCGACCCTCGGCTTTTTGTGCGCGGCTTTGCTGTCCGTGATTTGGGGAGGCTGCAACGGGAGCGAGTCCGGCGCGGGTGTGGCTGCCCCAAAGACGGCCAGCGATTGGTTTACGATTTCCGTCGGCGAGCACCCGCTGCGGCTGCAACTGGCGGTCACTCCCTCGGAGATGCAGCGGGGGCTGATGGAGCGTCGCGAGCTGGGCGCAGACGAGGGCATGCTCTTCGTTTACCTGCGGCCCGACCAGGTGTCGTTCTGGATGCGCAACACGCCGCTGCCACTGGACATCGGTTTCTTTGATGCCGAGGGCGTTTTGCGCGAGGTGTACCCGCTGCACCCGTTCGACGAGCGGCCCGTCACTTCGCGCAGTCGCCGCCTGCAATTCGCCTTGGAGGTAAACCGCGGGTGGTTCAAGGCCCACGGCCTCGGCCCCGGCGCACAGCTCGACTTGCAGGCGCTGACTACCGCACTGCACGAGCGCGATTTCCCGCTAAAACAATTCGGCCTCGGCGACGGCAACGACGCTGCGGCCAAGTAAAGAGGCGAAGACTCCACTACGCGTGGGGCGGCAGGCGGTGCCTGCACCCATTTACTGTGCGGTTTGTGTATCGGGCCGAAGGCCCGACACACAAACCGCACAGTTGAAGGCAGCCCGACCTCCGGTCGGGCCGGAGAGATTAACCCGTAAACCTTCTCTTTGTGCCCAAATGGGTGACCGCTTCATTCGCATTTGATGCTTCTTCTCCTGTCGCAACGCGACAGGGAGAGCGAAATTTGCGATTTTGTTCGGGCGCGTAGCGCACGGGCAAAATCGCAAATTAAATGGCACGTGGCGCCCCGCCACCGCTCCACGCGCAGTGGGGTCTTCGACCCGTTTATTGGGCACGGCCTCGTTGGGCCGTGTCCCCGATCGTTCACCTAGAAGTGTTCGGTCTCGACTACTTCTTTGGGGATCTGGTTGTCGGTGCGGACGACGAGGACGGGGGTCCTCGTTTTCACCCAGGTGTTGTATTCCTTGAAGTGTTTGGCGGGGACGTTTTCGAGCGTTTCGCCGATGGTGGAGACGGGCAGCAGGCTGCCTTTTTTCGTATCGTTAAAGTCGTAGGCGGCGCGGCAGACGCGCTCGGGCGTGGTGCCGACGTTGTCCTCTTCGGGGATTTGCAGTACCCAGCCCACGAAGTCGTCCTTGGGGAGTTTTTGCTCGGGGTCGGAGACGAGGATGACGAACTGCTTCTTAATCGGTGGCGGCTTTTCCTCCTCACCCGGATCGGGCTGCACGGCGAGTCGCAACTCATCCATCACGCGGCGCAGCAGGGTGGGCTCCAGCTCGTTCTTCTTCAGAATTTCGGCGACTTTGTTGACGTCAATTTTGGGCATCTTGGGCGGAACGTTCTTGGGGCGCCAGGGGCGATAGCAAGGCTCTCTTGTTTGAGCGCACGGATTGTCCCTCGATTGGCCGCTTGTTGGCGCATCACCGAAAGGACAGGGGCGGGGCCCCTGGCTTTGGGGCTTATAGGGGCGACTTTGGTTTGTGGTTGGAGCGGCCGGAGATGCGGCCGGGGCCCGTGCGCTTGCTGAGCTGTACGATCTCCTCGAACTGCTTTTGCGTGAGGAGCCGCCGCGGGAGCCGGCGCTCGGCCTCGGCGATAAGCCGCTCCCGGTCTTCGTCATTGGGCTCGTGCGGCTCCCAAGGCGTGTGGTGGCCCTGATGCCGTGCCCACTCGATATTGCCGCCGTGGACGACGACGCGGACTTCGTATTTGCCGAGATCGGGGTCTCGGCTCCACCAGCCAAATCGGGCACTCATGCTAGAGGGGTAAGGGGCGCCGGTCGGTGCCGTCCAGCCGTCAGTGCTTGCCGAGGAGTCCTTCGATGAGGCCGCCCATCTGAAACTTTCGGTAACCGGCTGGCGGGGCGAAGAGCGTGTCCGGCTGCTCGCCTGGCTCCACGCTTAGCGTCTCTATCGTGAGTGTGTTTTTACTGCCCGGGAGGCTTTGCACGCGCAGCGGGAAAAAGCCCTTGCCCACGAGGGCAGCGATCCACTCGGGGTGAAACTTGGCCTCGGCATCGGGTGGCAGCCCCAGTCCCATGAAGCTGCCGAGCTGCTCCGTGGCCCAGACCTCGAAGCGGTCGTCCTGGTTTTGCACAAGGTATTTGGCGCAGCGGTAGCCGAGGATTTTTTGGTGTTCGCGGGTCTTTGTGATCGAGATCTGCTCGACGCTTTGACCGAGGGCAAACTCGGCGCTGTTCTCCAGCGACATCGAGACGTAGAGCGGCTGGCCGGGCAGCAGGACGAACACTTCGTCCTTAACGAGATCAACGATGGCGGTGGCCTGCGCGGTTTCGCTGATCTGAAACTCGGTGTGCAGGCGCGAGCCCTTCACGCTGTAGTTGAGCACATGCGTGCCGACCTGGTCATGGGTCAGCCGGACGGTCGCCTTGCCCTCAAACTGTTTGGCCGCTGCCTTGCCCTTGCTGGGCTTTGTGGCGGGCGCCTGGGCGATTGCCGTTCCTGAAAACGGCAGGCAGAGCAAGGCGGCCAGGCTGAAAAGGCGGATGAGTTTTTGCATGAAATGAAAGGCTGCGGGCGGGTTTTGTGCAGGAGACAGGGCAGGGGCCGAGTGGGCGTCAATGCGCGGCTGGCTCCGTAGAAAAATGGAGGGCGCTGCGTAGGTGTGGCGACTTCTTCTGGCGGCAGAAGGAGTGAAGGTGACTAGCGTAGTCGAGTGTGGCATCTCGCTTGCGCCCCGGTGCGGCGCCCCGCACTTAGTGGGCGATGGCTGTCTTTGGTTCCCTTGATATCGTGCGCGAACAAACCGTGGGTTGGGCGGGCTTTGCGGAAGCTTTTCGCTACGTCGAGTCGCTGTTTCGCGAAGACAGCGAAGCGCGTGCGCAGCTCTTCGCGCTACAGAGCGGCGAGTCGCAGCGGCAGGAGCTGGCGGGCGGTGTCTTTGCGATTGCGCAGGTCTACGAGCCGCGCGAGCGCTACGGCGTCTTCGAGTCGCACCGCCGTTACCACGATATTCAGGTAATCGTCGCGGGCGAAGAACGGGCCGAAGTGGCCGACATCGAGAAACTGGGCCTTACCCAACCCTACGATGCGGAGAAGGACTTCGCGCTCTACGCGGACACGGCACTCGGCAGCGGGCTGCGGCTACGCGCGGGGGATGTGGCCGTCTTCGCGCCGCGCGACGGGCACATGCCCGGCATCCGCGCATCGTCGGGGGCTGCGGCTGCGGCGCCCGCGAATCCCGAGCGGGTTTACAAGGTCGTCGTCAAAGTGCCGGTATCCGACGCGGACGCGGTCTAAACGACAAAGGGCAAGGGGGCGACGGGAGGTGCGGGGCAGCGCGAGCCCTGCGACTGGTCACGGCGGCTCGCCCCGTCGCCCGCATTTTCGCACCGCGTCGAGGCGCGCACCGTTTTACGGCCAACAAAAAAGCGGGCAATCCGCCGGAGGGCAGGCCCGCTTGCGAAGAGGGAGGGCGCCCGGGCGGCGCGACGGTGAAGTAAATCCCCGCCGCCGCCCAATGGCACCGGTGAGCGCCAGAGCTTACGCCTTGCCGCCGAAGGAGACGTAGTCGTCGAGGTCGATCAAGTCGGCGAAGTTGCGGATGTCTTCGCGCTTGGGCGCAACTTCCTTGAGCGCGCCGGCAAACCACGCGAGACCGTCCGAGCTGCCCGGGCCGACTTCGATCACCCAGTCCGACCACGCCTTGATCTCGAAGGGCTGGCGGCCGCTCTTCTCGTTGATCCAGGCGAGCATCTCGGAGTCGCTTTTCCCGGTGGCGAGCTGCGCCTTGAACTCGTCGGCATTGATCCCGGCAAAGCCGAAAAAGAGCTGATCGAGGGGCGAGTTAAACTGGTAGGAGCCCAGCGTGTTCGCATTGGCGGCGCGGCCCTTGTCGAGCAAGCGCGGCAGGTGTACATAGCCGCCGAGCTTGGCGCGCATGCTGCGCGGGGGGTGTTGAGTGAGATCAGGTGCAGATAGATTAATCATGATAGGAGTAATATAAGTGTGAGAGCGCGGACAGTGACCACCCCGCCCCACTTGTCAAAGAGGTTGGAGCCCCCCCTCGACGAGGCCCCAACGAGGGCCTCGCAAAATGAAACGGTCAACGACCGCCACTGCGCGTGGGGCGGCAGGCGGTGCCTGCACCCATTTACTGTGCGGCTTGCTGTCGGGCGTTCCGCCCGACGAACAAGCCGCACAGTTGAATGAACTCCCTAAGCGGAGCTCAGGTGAGAGTTTAACCCGTAAACTTTTTGGCCGCGCCCAAATGGGTTTCCGCTTCATCCGCAATTCAGGCTCCTTCCCCTGTCGTGAAACGACAGGGAGGAGGTCCTGTTAAATTTGCGATTTTGTTCGGGCGCGCAGCGCACGCAGCAAAATCGCAAATTTAATGGAAGTGGCGCCCCGCCACCGCCCCACGCGCAGTGGGAGGGAAATCAGTGCGCCCGCAGGGGGCGGGAGGCGTGGCGTTTGGCGAGGCGGTGGCCGTTTTCGTCGCGGACGAGGTCGCAGTGGTAGAAGGCCGGAGGGCTGGCACCGAGTGCGCGGTAGAGCAGCAGTTGGCGAAAGGTGGAGGGCAGCAGATCGGCACCGCGGACGACCTCGGTGATGCCCATTGCAATGTCGTCTACGACGCAGGCGAGCTGGTAGCTGGGCAGGTCGTCCTTGCGCCAGACGAGGAAGTCACCGAAGTCGCGCCCCACGGTGGCGTGTTGCTCGCCCTGCGCAGAGTCACGAAAGCTCAACGATGCGCCATCGGGTGTGAGGAAGCGCCAGTTGCAGCGGATGGGCTCGTGTCGTGGCGGAAGGGGGAAAGCCGACGCGACGGCTACGCGAGCAGGCGAGTCCGCGTCGCGCTGCAAATCGGTGAAAGCCGCAGCGACCGCGGGCGGGCGAAATGCCGCGGGGAAGAGCGGCTCGTGATCCTGGACGTCCGCGGCCGATCCGATAGCGGAGCGCAGCTCTGGAGGCGAGACCGGGGCGAGCGGGAGCGGCATGCCTGCGTGCTCGTCGCGTTTCCCACCTTGCCGGGCGGCCCGGCTTTGGGCATATTCGCGAATTTCGCGGCGGGTGCGTGTGCAGGGGTAGATGAGGCCCGCGGCGTGGAGTTGCTCCAGAGCCTGGCGGTAGAGCGTGAGCCGCTGGCTCTGGATGACGATGGGCTCTTCCCAGTCGAGGCCGAGCCAGCGCAGGTCTTCGATTGCGGCTCGGGTGAACTCGGGGCGGCAGCGCTTGCGGTCGAGATCGTCGATCCGCAAAAACAGTTTTCCGCGACGAGCCGACAAGGTTGGCTCGCCAATAAAAGGGGCTGTGACCCCGCGTGCGCGTTGTGCGGCCAGCGAAAAAGTGTGCGCGTGGCCGCGGTGCAGGTAGCCGGTGGGCGAGGGCGCGAGGCGTCCGCGGTAGCCGCTGCGACTCTGGGCGTCTGCGCTCATCGGTTGTTCTGATGGTGGCGGACGAGTGGGACGTCGTGTGCGCAGTGGGCGCGTCTAGTCGCCCCTCCCGTCCCTCCCGCTCTCGGCGGACTGCGGCGGCGTTTCCCAGAGCGGCACAAGCTCGCTGTTTCTCACCCAGCCGCTTTGGCCATTGGCAAAGCGCAGCCGGGCCCAGCCGAGGAAGTGGCCCTCGGCGATACCGATGACACCGGCGGCCAGCGGTGCGGTTTGCTGCTCGGTATCGGCTTCGGTGGGGATCGAGTAGAGCTGGCCCGCGCGCCAGACGAGCGCGGCTTGGGGCTGGGCGGCGAGGCCGTAGCTTGCGCGGCCTGCGAGTGCGGTGGCGGCGAGGAGGAGGCCGCACAGGGCGAGCGCGAGTGCGGGCGCTTTTACGCTGAGGCGGACGAGGCCGTAGCCGCGCAGGAGCGGGAGCAACAGGCCGAGCGCCACCGCACTGCTGCCAACGACGAGCGCGCATTCCCAGCCGCCGGGCGAGGCGAGGCGGGCGAGCTGGCTGCGCGGGCCCTCGCGCAGCACGGGGCGCAGCTCTTCGGGCGAGTAGCCTGCCTTTGAGTACGCGCCCGCGAGGTTCCAGCGGACATTGGGCTCGCGCGGATTTTGGACAAAGGCGGCGGTGGCCTGTGCGGCAGCGGCGGCCCACTGTTCTTGCTGCGCCAGCGCGAGAGCGAGGTTGTGGCGGGCGGCCCAGTCGCGCGGCTGCGCGGCGACCGCAGCCTGCCAGAGGGCGGCGGCAGCGTCGAAATCGCCCCCCGCGTAAGCCTGGTGTGCGGTGTCTCTGGCGGCACTTGAGGAGTCTGCATTTTCGCTACGGGTGGGTTCGCGCGGATTTGAAGGGGGCGCTTTCCCCGCCTGCGCCTGGAGCGGCTGCGCGAGGACAAGCGCGAGGGCCAAGCTGAAGAGCCAGGGGCAGAGATTTTGTTTTCGCAGGGCGCGGGCCCATGCGGTGCCGGGGATTGTGAGTACAGCGAGTGCGGCTTCGGCGCGGGCGAGCCAATCGCTGGGCAGCGGCGTTTGCGCTCGGTAGAGGCTTTGCTCGGCCTCGGCCCACAGGCTCTGCCAGCCGTCGCTATCGGGGAGCTGTGCAGCGGGCGGCAGTGCGTGACTGAGTCCGTGAGCTTTGGCCGCGTGTTGTTGCCAGTCGATCAGTAGGGCCGCGTCGCTCGGGTTTTGGCGCAGTGCGGCCAGCGTGGTGGCGAGCTGTGCGCGTGCCTCGCGGCGCGGGCGCAGCGGGTCGAGCCGGTGGGCGCGGCGCAGCGCGAGCGCGAGCCAGGCGGCGCCGAGCAAGCCGAAGGGCGCGAGCGCGCGGGCGGTGAGTGCAGTAGTTGAGCGGGTGGGCGCGCGCACGACATGGCTGCCGTCAATCGGCCCCTGAAGCAGGCCCTCGGGCGGGGGAGCGCTTCCGGGAAGCGCGGGGAGTGGGCCCGGGCTGTCGGGCCCGCTGGTGGGCGGCGTGAGTGCTGCGGCTGAGCTGCCGGCGGCCTGCGCAGGGCTCGACGGTGCTACGGTGTTGCCGGCCGCAGTCGCCGCGGTTACGGTGAGCGTGGTCGCGGGGATGGAGTGGGCGCGGTAGCTGCCCGTTTCGACGTCAAAGGTGTGGAGCTCGTAGGGGCCGAGCGTGTAAGTGCCCGGGCGCGTGGGGATGAGGACGACGTCCTCGGTCAACGTGCCGTCGAAGAGTTGGCCGTCTTTGTGGCTGTGCTTGGCGGGGGGCTGGATCGCCTGAAAATCGCTGGAGACGCTGCGCGGCGGCAGGCCGCTGATCTCGGGCCAGTTCCCCGTGCCGGAGAGTTCGAGCGTCCACGTGATGGGCTCGCCGACGCTGGCGCTCTGCGGGACGACCGTAGACTTGAGCTCAAAGTCGCCCACGCCGCCGATAAATCGGGCGGGGGCCGGAAGCGGGAGCGGCTGGATATGGAGCTCGGGCTGATCGGTGCTGAGGCTGACTTGCTCAATGCGCGGTTGCTGGAAAAAACCGAAGCCGACTGTGCCGAGGTTCAGGTTGACGAGCTGGCGCACGGGCGAGAGCCGCAGCGTGCCGGGCGCCCTGGCGTAGGCGCGGGTGCGAAAGGCGACCTGGAGCCGCACCTCGCCCGCGCGGTTGGCCTCGATGGCGCTGGGCTCGCTCCAGTCTTCGGCGACGAGGGGCGAGGGCTCCCACTGGATCTGGTCGCCGAAGTTGCTGAAGCTGCGGCGGGCGACGTCAATCGAGTAGACGAGCGGGAAAACCTCTCCCGCCCAGACTGTGGTTTTGCGGGGCGTGAGGCGGGCCTTGATGTCGCTCTCGGGCCCGGGCTGCACGGTGCCGGTGGTGTAGGGCGGCACGCTGAGCAGGCCCTTGTCGGTCTGCACGTCGAAGTCGGGGATTGCGACTTGGCCCGGCACGGTGATTTGCAAGCGGTAGCTGAGAACGAGCGAGCTGGTGCGCGAAAAGTTGATGACCTGCACCTGTGTGGACTGGCCGCGGTAGTGAAAGCTGGCCTCGGAGAGGGCGGGCAGCTCGGGCGCGGCCTCGGGCTTGCAGTTTTCAAAAACGAGCTGGATGTCGGCCGGATCGCCCGTGCCTGCGTCGCTCCAGAATACGCGCTGGGCAAGGGCGCTGCTCGCCATTGCGAAGCAGAGGATCAGAGCGGCGAACGCGGGGGGGATTCGGAGGCTGGGCATGTGGTTTTCCTGAACGTGAGGGGCGAGGGAGCGGAGGGCCGGTGCGGGTGCGGGAGGGGCGTGAAGGAGGTTGGCGTGTCACCAGTCTTTCTTCGGGCGGCCGGAGTTCTCTTGGGGCGCGTCGTCATTCATCATCTGGAAGAGCTGGGCGGGGGAGTCATCGTTGCGGATCTTTTGAAGCTTTTGCAGAGGCACGCTGAGTGCGGGGTCTTGAGCATCGGGCGCGGCGGCGTCTTTGGGCTGGGTGCCGCCGACCTGTTGGGTCTGCCCCTGCGGAGCGGGGGGCTGCGCTGGTGGTGACGGCTGCGGCTCGGGCTGGGCTGCATCTTGCTGCATGTCGCCAAAGGCCGATTCGCCTGCGCGGGGTTGCTCCGCTTGCTGGGGCGGCTGCTGCTGCGATTGTTGTGAGCCGGAGTGTGGCGCGTCGCTGTCGGGCGAAGAGTTGGGCTGCGGCGCGGACTGTTGTTCGGAGCCCTGCTGCGCGTCTTGCGGACTCTGCGAGCCTTGTGAGCTCTGGTCGTTTGACTCGCTACCAGAGTCCGACGGCGGCGATTGATCCTGCGAGCTTCCCTGCTGTCTTTGTTGCTCCTGTGAGTCGTTTTGCGCGTCGGGGTTTTGCGGCGGCTGTTGTTGCGGTTGCTCTTGTTCTTGTTCGGGCGGCGTAGCGAGCAGGGCTTCGAGCTCGCGGCGCAGCGCGGGCCAATCTGCCGTTTGCGGGTCAAGCGCTTCGCCGAGCCGGGTCGCGCGCAGCGCATCTCGCACGGGGCCCGGCGGTACGGGGTGTTGCTCGCTCTGGAGTTTTTGCCCCCAAGTTACGGTTTCGCGGGCGAGCTCGGCCCAATCGCGCCCGGTGGGCGCAGCGGCCTTGGTGGAGAGGCGGCTCACGATTTTCCCGAGCGCGGAGAGCTCGGGGGCAGCGTGGTCGACCTCGTTCCCCACATTTTGCGCGGGGGCCTTTGCCGTAGTTAAAAACAGCAGGAGCCCGAGCAGCGCAGCCACAGATATGCGGGCTGCGGATCTGGGGCCGGTGTTCCGAGGCTCTGCGAGCCTGTGGAGCGTGAGCTCTCGCGGGCGCGGATGTGCGGGGAACTCCAGCCAGAAACTGAGCGCGAGGAAGAGCAGCGCGGGCGCCAGTGCCCATTGGTAGCGGTCGATGAGACGCTGCACCTGCGTATCGCTAAACTGACCGCGCTGGCCTTGCTCGACGGTTTCGCGAATGAGCGCGGCGAGGTCGAGCCAGGTACTGGCATCGCGGTAGAGCCCGCCGGTGCTTTCGGCGAGCTGGCGCAGGGTGGCGGGCTCAAGCCGCGAGAGGACGACGGCGCCGCGCTCGTCCTTGACGTAGCCGCCGCTGCCGTCGGGCAGCATGGCGCCGCCAGCCGTACCGATGCCGAGCGCGATTGTGCGAATGCCGCGTTTCTTCAACGCGTCGAGCCTGTGTTGCCAGGTGTCGTCGGTGGACTCGCCGTCGCTCAGGACGATGAGGAAGCGGTCGGTGGCAGGCGTGTCGCCAAAGGCTTCGAGCGCCGTGTCGAGCAGAGCGCGGTAGTTGGTGCCGCCCTCGGGCAGGGTGTCGGGGCCGAGCTCGGGCAGAAACTCGCGCAGGATCTCGTAGTCGGCGCTCAGCGGGCTTTGGAGAAAGGCCGTGCCGGAGAAGAGGACGAGGCCCACGCGCTCGCCCGCGAGCCGCTCCAGCAGGCTGCTGATGAGGAGCTTGGCGCGGATCAGGCGCGTGGGCTTGATGTCCTCGGCGAGCATTGAGCGGGAGAGGTCGAGGGCGATCAGTACCTCGCGCGATTGCTCAAAGACGGGGATCTCGCGCTCGCCGTATTGGGGCCGCGCGAGGGCCACGATGCCGAGCGCGAGCCCGAGGGTGAGCAGCGGGCGGGCCGCCTTTATTTTGGTGAAAAATGACGGCGGCTTCGCGGGTGCGGCATTGTGGGCTGCGTCGCCATGCTCGCGCGGTGTCAGCTTCAGGTGCCGCGCGCTGGCTTCGGCGCGCTGGATCTTCGGGTGGGCCACGGCCGCTGCGCGCCCGCGCCGCGCGAGCTCCCAAACCAGAAGCGCGGCGGGGATGAGTAAGAGAAAGAGTCGCTGCGGGGCGTAGAACTCCATGCGTCGTCGTTGGCGTTTCGGGTTAAGCGATGGGGCGGCGGGTGGAGAGCGCCGCGAGCAGGAGCGCGCCGAGGCCGAGTGCTGCGGGCCACCAGAATAGCTCGCGCGTGAGCAGGTAGCTCGTGGCCTGAAACTCGATCTTTCGGGCTCTGTCGATCTCGGCAAAGGCATCCCGGATCGTGCTGCTCCTGTCGGCGCGGAAGTAGCGGCCACCCGTGAGCTGGGCGATCGTTTGCAGCGAGTCTTCGTCGAGGTCGGAGATCACCTGGCGCATGCCCACGGTGTTCCCCTGCGCGTCGAGTACGGGCATGGGGACGAGCCCGTTGCGGCCTGCGCCAATCGTGTAAACGGGGATGCCGCGCGCGCGGGCGATTTGTGCGGCTTGCTCGGGGCTGAGCGCGCCACGGTTGTTGGCGCCATCGGTGAGCAGGACAACGAAGGCGCCCTGACGCTGGCCGTCATCGGCCATGCGCGCGCTTTGCTCCAGCCGCGTGAGTGCGATGCCGAGCCCGTCGCCGATGGCGGTGCCGTCTTCGATCAGCCCGATTTTCAGACGCCCCGTCTGCCGCGCCAGCCAGTCGTGATCAAAGGTGAGCGGCGCCATCGTGTAGGCGCGACCCGCGAAGACGACGATGCCGATCCGGTCGCTGCGCCGCTCATTTATAAACGCCTGTATGACGGGCTTGATCGCCTGGAGCCGGTTGATCCGTGCGCCGCGCGACTCGTAGTCCTCGGCGAGCATCGAGCCGGACAGATCGATCGCCAGCATGATGTCGTAGCCGCGCGTGTTGACCTCGTGGCGGCCTTCGATGCGTTGCGGGCGGGCGAGCGCCACGACGAGTGCGGCGAGTCCGAGTGCCGCCAGCCCCACGGGCCAGCGCGGCGCGGCGCGCTGCGAGGGCCGAGCCCAAGCCGCAGAAAAGGGGATGATGAGGACGGGCACACGCCGCCGCCCGCGCAGCCAGAAAACGAGCGGGAGCAGCAGCAGCGCGAGAAACCACCAGGGCGTCGCAAAGCGAAAGCTGCTGCCCAGCGCCGCGAGCGGCAGCGGCGGTGCGAGGCTCAGGAGTGTGTGCGTGGCGGTGGCGAGCAGCATGCGGGCAAGTGGCGCGGCAAGATGGGACTCCGGCGACTGCTAGTGGGGGAGGCGCATCCGCGCGTGGAAGAAGCGTACGAGCGCGCCGAGCTGATCGTCCTCGGTGGAGACGGCGAGCCGGTTATGCGCCGCGGGGAACAGCGCCGCCCAAGCCTCTTCGCGCTCGCGCTGCCAGGTAGCGTGGGCCGCGCGCGCGGCGGGTGAGTCTTCCAGCGTGACGAGGCGGCCTGCGAGCGGGTCGTAGGCGGCGAGCGTCGCGCCGCTTGGCAGCCCGCCGAGCAGTCCGCCCCTCCCTCCACCGCCGAGCTCGGCGGGGAAGCGGCGCTCCCAAGGATCATCCACGCGAAAGCCCATCGTCTGGAAGCGGCGTTGGATGACGGGCCAGCCCTCGGGCTGCGCACGCGGGGCGAAGTCGCCGAGCCAGACGAGCACGCTATGCTTGGGGACGGCGCGCGAGCGGTTGATCTGGCGCAGGGCCGTGCCAAGCGCGCCCAGTGTGCCGGCGGCTTCCGTGGCGTGGCCACTCGCTGCGGTCGGAGGCGGAAGGGCAAGGAGCTGGGCCGCGCTGTGGAGGATGGCGCCGCGCCCGCGTACCGGTGCGCGAAAGTGGAGCCGGGGCGTGCCGCTGGCGTCCAATGCGCTGTGGATGAAGCCCACGCGGTCGCGGTTGACCGCGCCGAGCAGCATCAGCAGTCCGGCCAGCTCAAGCAGGGCCTCGCGCTTGGTTTTCGAGCCGGAGCCGAAGTTCAGGCTGGGGCTGTCCTCAAAAAGAAGCAGCAGCGTGAGCTCGCGCTCTTCGACGAATTTTTTCCGGTAGGGCTCGCCGAGCCGCGCAGTGACGTTCCAGTCGATGTCGCGCACGTCGTCGCCGAATTCGTAGCGGACGACTTGGTCAAACTCCATGCCGCGCCCGCGAAAGGCCGAGCGGTACTCGCCGCTGAGCACGTTTTCCACCGCATGGCGCACGCGCCACTCCAGACGCCGCAGGATGGCTGCTGCGCTTTCGATCTGGCCAAGGCGGGAGGGGCGGGAGGGCGGCCCTTCGAGCGTTTTTTTGGTAGAAGGTGACGAGGGCTCGCCACTTGGCGTGTGCTGCGCACCTCGTCCGCTCGTTGGCGACGCGTCCGTTTGCACTGAGGCCGCGCGCCGCTGTGCGGCCGACAGGTGGGGAGTGGCTCTGCTATGGGCAGGCATCAGCGTGGGGGGAGCCGTCGTGGGAAACTGCGTTTAGCGGCTGGCCTCGCTCGGGATCGGGCTGCGCTCAATGATTTGCGCAATAAGCGCGTCAGCGGTGATGTCCTCGGCCTCAGCCTCGTAGGTGAGCCCCACCCGGTGGCGCAGCACGTCGGGCGCGATCTCCTGGACGAGCGCGGGCGTCAGAAAGTCTTGACCGCGCAGGCAGGCGAGCGCCTTGCCCGCCTGATAGAGCGCGAGCGAGGCGCGCGGCGAGGCGCCGAACTCCAGAGGGCGAAGGCCCTTTTTATGGGGGGCATCGTCGGCAGCCGCGCCTGCCTGTCCATCGGCGTGGCCCGCGAGCGCGCGGGTCGCGCGGACGAGCGAGAGGATGTAGGCCTGGACGGCGGGGGCGACGTGGACGGCGTCGACCTGCGGGCGCAGCGCGAGGAGCTCTTCGCCGCTGGAGACGGGGCTGAGCTCGGGCTGGCGCGCGACTTGGCCCCAGCGCTGCATCATGGCGCTTTCCTCATCGGCACTGGGATAGTCGACGAGGAGCTTTAAAAGGAATCGATCGGTCTGCGCTTCGGGGAGCGGGTAGGTGCCTTCCTGCTCGACGGGGTTTTGCGTCGCCATGACGAAGAAGGGCCGCGGCAGCGGGTGCGTGCCGCCGCCGATTGTGACCTGGTGTTCCTGCATGGCTTCGAGCAGCGCGCTTTGGACTTTGGCGGGTGCGCGGTTGATCTCATCGGCGAGGACGAGGTTCGCGAAGATCGGGCCGCGGTGCGCGCTGAACTCCCCCGTCTTGGGCTGGAAAACCATCGTGCCGACCACGTCGCTGGGGAGCAGGTCGGGCGTGAACTGGACGCGCTCAAACTGGACGCCCAACGCGGTGCCCAGCGATTTGACGAGCAGCGTCTTCGCCAGCCCGGGCATGCCTTCGAGGAGCACGTGCCCGTTGGCGAGCAGGGCCACGAGGAGCCGCTCAATGATGGCGTCTTGGCCGATGACGGTTTTGGCGATTTCGTCGCGCAGTTTCTTGGACCAGGTGGGACCAGTAAGCATGGGTAAAGGGATGGGGAGGAAGGGCTCGTTAATTTAGCGCGTACCCGCTGCTCGCGCGTCAACTGGTATCCAAACGGGCACCGCTTCTGTAGTGCGCGGGTGTTGGGCGTGCGTGCGCGGCTTCGCGGCTTGTTTTACCGGGCGGGACTTTGGGCGACTTGCCCGGTGGCCGCGTGCCGAGCGGAAGAGGCAGGCGGAAGGGGCGGGAGGGCGGTTCCTCCGGCCTCGTCTCCCGAGCGGCTAAAGACCTTCAGGCCGATTACTCCGCCGAGGATCAGCGAGACGCAGATGAGCCGCGCCGCGTCGCGCGGCTCGCCCAGCCACAGCATGCCAAAAAGGACTGCGCCGACTGCGCCAATCCCCGTCCACACCGCGTAGGCGGTGCCGACGGGCAGCTCGCGCATGGCGAGTGCGAGCAGGTAGAAGCTCACGCCCATGAAGCCGATGGTGTAGACGCTCGGCCACAGCCGCGTGAAGCCCTCCGTCTGCTTCATGCCCAGTGCCCAGACGACTTCGAAAATGCCAGCGATGATTAGGTAAATCCATGCCATGATGAGTATACCTGTCGTTGGGAAAACTTCGGACAGACAACGAAGCGGTTAACGTGTGTGGCGCAGCGCGCCGTCGGGAAAAACGGGAGCCGCTGCGCCGTGTGAAATGAGCGAAAAAAGACGCGGTGCGAGCAGGCACCGCGTCAAGAAAAAGGGGCTGCTGCCCCCGCCTGCGGAGCCCGCGTTGGGCTCCGCCAAATCAAGGGCTCAGAGCCGTCCGGCGTAGATCGCAGTCGAGCCCAGCTCCTCCTCGATACGCAGGAGCTGGTTGTACTTGGCGACGCGGTCGCTGCGCGAGGCCGAGCCCGTCTTGATCTGGCCCGCATTGGTGGCCACGGCGATGTCCGCAATCGTGGTGTCCTCGGTCTCGCCCGAGCGGTGCGAGATGACCGCCGTGTAGCGGTTCTTGTGCGCGAGCTCCACCGCGTCGAGCGTCTCGGTCAGCGAGCCGATCTGGTTCACCTTTACGAGGATCGAGTTGGCCGTACCGGTGCGGATGCCCTTGCGCAGAAACTCGACGTTGGTGACGAAGAGGTCGTCGCCCACGAGCTGCACCTTGTCGCCGATGGCGTCGGTGAGCTTCTTCCACGTGGGCCAGTCGTTCTCGGCGCAGCCATCCTCGATCGAGTCGATCGGGTACTTGGCGACCAGCTCCTGATAGTAGGCGACGAGCTCCTCACCCGTGAGGCTGCGGCCATCGGACTTTTTGAAAACGTAGCGCTTGGCCTTCGCGTCGTAGAACTCCGAGGAGGCGACGTCGAGGGCCAGCGTGATGTCCTTGCCCAGCTTGTAGCCCGCGGCCTTCACCGCAGCGGCGATTGCGTCGAGCGCGGCACTGGCGCTGGCGAGCTTGGGCGCGAAGCCGCCCTCGTCGCCCACCGCAGTGGAGAGCCCCTTGTCGTGGAGGACTTTCTTGAGGTGGTGGAACACCTCGGCTCCGGCGCGCAGCGCCTCGGCGAAAGTGTCGAAGTTTACCGGCCGGATCATGAACTCCTGAAAATCAATCGGCGCGTCGCTGTGGGCGCCGCCGTTCATGATGTTCATCATCGGCACGGGCAGGACTTTGGCATTGGGGCCGCCGAGGTATTTGTAGAGCGGCTGGCCGAGCGCTGCAGCGGCCGCGTGGGCAGTCGCGAGCGAGACGCCGAGGATGGCGTTGGCGCCGAGCTTCGACTTGGTGGCGGTGCCGTCGAGCGCGAGCATGGCGCGGTCGATGCCGACCTGGTCGGTCGCGTCGTAGCCGATCAGCTCG
This sequence comes from Cephaloticoccus primus, assembly GCF_001580015.1. Classification (GTDB taxonomy): domain Bacteria; phylum Verrucomicrobiota; class Verrucomicrobiia; order Opitutales; family Opitutaceae; genus Cephaloticoccus; species Cephaloticoccus primus. The sequence goes on along the minus strand of NZ_LSZQ01000028.1, from coordinate 35,379 downwards.
GGCGCGATGATGTTTTTCACGTTGGCGACGGCGGTCTGCACGCCCTTGCCCAGATAGCGGCTCTTGGCGGCCCCTTTGGCGCCCTTTACCGAGCCGTCGCGCAGCTCCAGCGCCTCGTGCTCACCGGTGGAGGCACCGGAGGGAACGGCTGCGCGGCCGAGGGTGCCGTCGGCCAGCGTTACATCGACCTCTACGGTCGGGTTTCCACGAGAGTCGATGATCTCGCGCGCGGTGATGGAAGATACGGTAGTAGGCATGTGAGCGGGCGAGTAGAGGCACTCCGCCTCCCCCCGCCAAGAAAGAATAAGGCGCTAGCCACACCAGGCTCGGTCCGGTTGCGGTGACCTCGACCAATTCGCGCGCGGCTTGCGCCAATTGGTGCGCGCTAGAGCCCGCTGACGCTGAGCCCCTGCGGGTACTCGATGCTGAATTTGAGCGGGAGCTCGCGAGTCTCGCCGGGCGCGAGGTCGAGCGCCCATTCGAGCAGCCCCTCGGCATCGGGCTTGGCGTCGCGCGCTGCGGGAGCCTGCACTTTCACGCTGATCTTTTCGTTGCGCGAGACGGGCACTTGATCGCTCACGATGAGGTGCACCGGCCCGGCCTTGTTGTTTTTGACCGTGATCAAGTACTCGTAGCTGTTGCGCGTGCTCCTGGTCATGAGCCCGACCTGCTCGGTAAACCGGCGCGTTTGCTTGTGTGTGATGGCGATCCCCTCGTCGGCCCCGAGTGCGAGGTTGAATGCGTCGCCCGGGCTCGTGTGCTCCAGGCGGCTACTGGCGACAAAGCCGTGGTCGACGAAGACGCTCATTTTCCCCGGGAGCAGCGGGTAGTCGCTGGTGTTGCGGACACTGGCGTCGAGGAACGCAGTGGGCAGCCGCTTGGGCGTGGCCCGATAGGCGAGCTCGGCTTCCAGATCAAGCGTGGTGACCGAGATCTTTTTCGCGGAGTTATCGCTGGGGATCGTGGCGGGCGCCTCGACCTGAAAAGTGGCCACGCTGGCGGAGCGGTCGACTTGAGCCTCGGCGTAATCGGCGGAGACGAGGTCAAAGGTCATCCGCGCCTGAGCCGCTGCCGGTGCCGGACTGGCGAGGAGCTCTGCCTGGCGCGCGAGCGGGCGGATGCCCGGGGGCGAGTCTGACTCTTCGGCGAGCAGGTCGAGCGGCCAGGGGCTGAGCTTGGGCGCGTGGCCGCCGAGCGAGGGGCGAGCAGTCGAGAGAGTGAGGGCGACGTTTTCCCAGTCCTCGCCGGTACTCTGGCGGACCTGAGCGTAGTAGCCGAGCTCTACGCGGTTATCGGCGGTGAACACGCGAGCATCGTAGCTGGGCCGCCAACCCGCGTGTGGAGTGGTGTAGCGCAGCTCGATGTCGAGGTCGCCGGCGTGGCTCGCCTGCACGCGCAGGGTGGCGGTCTTCACGCTGCGGCGCGGCGATACTGGCGGGAGCTCGTCGAGCTGGTGCTGCTGCGCGCTGATCTGCTCTTCGAGCACGGCGAGCTCGCGGTCGAGCGCTTGCAGGGCGGCGTTGAGCTTCTCGGTCTCGGCCTTTCCGTAGGCGAGGGTTTCCTGCACTTCGGCGAGCTTCGGGCGCTCGGCTTTTTCAACGCCCGAGGCGATGCTTACCGCGCTGTTCTGGAGCCGCTCAATAAGGTCGCGCTGCGTTTTGATGAGCGCGGCGCGGTCGCTCAGGCTGCGCTTCTCTTCGCGCAGGCTGGTGAGTTGCTCTTCGAGCGCGGCGCGGCGCGGGTCGGGCGTGGCGGCGACGAAGTGCTCGCGCGTACTGATGTCGAGAATCGTTGCGGTGGCGGTGCCGTTGCCGCTGGCCTGCAGCGAGTCGTCGAGCAGACTCGCGGGCAGTCCTTCAATGAGGAGCTCGTTAATGCCCTCGTGCAGCTCGGCGCGTGCACTGCGGGTGACGATGGCGCGGTCGTTGTAAACCGTGACGGCGCGGATGGTCGAGTCTAGCGCTGCCGCAGCGAGCGCGGGGATCGCTGCAAACAGCAGCGTGGGGATCAGGAGTAGGCGTTTCATAAAAAGCAGTAGGGCTGAGAGCCAGAGAGCTACGCTTTGTTCCATACTGCGAGCGCAGTATTACGCATACCTTGCGCGCATCCTGCATTTTTTTGGGGGCGCGGACACTGCGGCGCCCAACGAGTGCGCCACAAGGTGAGATGTAAGACGGGGCGAAGACGCGCGGCCAACGAGCCGCGCGCATAATGAAAGAGTCGAAGACTCCCCTACGCGGGTGGCGGCAGGCGGTGCCTGCACCCATTTACTGTGCGGCTTGCGGGTTGTGCGTTCCGCACAACCACGCAAGCCGCACAGTAGAAAGGTCCCGATCTTGAGTCGGTGATTTACCGGCAAATCGTTTCATCTCGCCTCAATGGGTATGCGCGTCATCCGCATTTGATGCCTCATCCCCTGTCGTGAAACGACAGGGGGAGTTTCCGTTAAATTTGCGATTTTGTTCGGGCGCAAAGCGCACGGGTAAAATCGCAAATTGAATGGCACGTGGCGCCCCGCCACCGCTCCACGCGTAGTGGTGGAAACGTCTCCTTGCGGGCTGGGTTGGGTGTGCTAGCTTTCGCGCACTGAAAGGAAAGGAATTGCCATGCCACTTGCCCAAACTGCGACTGCCGAGCTGCCGCCACCTTCCCGCACCGTTGATGTGGGTGAGCTGATCGATCCATCCAGGGAGAGCTTCTCCATCGCCGAGGCTGCTGCCATTGTGGATCACCAGGAAAACGTGATGTACCTGCTATGCCGGGAAGGTGTGGTTCCTACCTATGAGGTAGATGGCGAGTTGCGGATCAAACGGGCCGACCTGATCGCCTACTATCGTGAGGAAACCAAGATCCGTGAGCGTCTTAGACGAGATCCTTTCATTCAGGCCATGAACGCGCTCAACGATGAGCTCATGGATGCGGGGCTTTACTGAGAAACGAAAGTCATGGCCCAACACTCCAGGTGATTGCCGAACTCCACAGCCATCTGCTTGGGCTTCCCCGGTCCGTGTTTGATGCCTGTGTGTTGGCGAATCAGAAGGTCATTAACTTGTTACTCACTTTGGCGAGGGCTGAGGGCTCCCTGTTTACACCGCTTTGGAGTGAGCAGATTATTGAGGAAACCTACCGCACGCATACGGGGCCTCTAAACTGGAATCTGCAATTTGCGCGGAGCTTTCGGGCGGCACTGCTGCGGAACTTTCCCGAAAGTTTGGTGAGCGGCTACGAGCAGTGGATCGGGCAATGTACGAACGACGAAAAAGACCGTCATGTGCTTGCCTGTGCGATTGAGGGAGGAGCGGGCGTGATCGTAACCTACAACCTGCGCGATTTCGGTGACGAGCATCTCTCGCCCTGGAGAGTCCGCGCGCTGCATCCACAGGACTTCCTGCTGGAGCTTTACACAAAGTTGCCGAACCGCGTGATGGGAGGGCTAAAAGGGGTAGCGCAAAACCGATCCTGGAAGCTCGGTCGCGAAGTGACCGTGGAAGAGGAGCTCGCCGCACTTGCGCCCTTTGTCCCCAAGTTTTCCCAAGCCCTGCTCGCTGTACTGAAGCGCAGGCCCCGCGCCTAGTTTGGGCGCGCCTTCGGGCGTTTTTTGAGTGGCGGGGTGATGCCGATGCGCGGGTCGCGGGCGCGGATGCGGGAGACGAGCCACTGCGCATCGCGCTCAAAGCTGTCGGCGCTTTCGGGCAGGTAGAGCCATTTGCCGAGCTGGGGGTGCGGGGCGAGTGCGGGGCAGTCGGCGATGAGCTGCGGCTGCGCGCCGAGCTCCATCGGCACGCAGATCCCGCGCCAGGGCTCTGCGCGGTCGGCGAGATAGAGCACCATGCGGCCATCGAGGTAGACGGCCAGGCCGCTGAACATGGAGCGGACGAGCAGGGTGGGCTCGTCTTCGAGTGGCTCAAGGAGCCAGCGGTGCCGGTTGGGAGCTTTCATTGGAGTGCGGCGGATAGAGCGACGAAGTGGGCGGCGCGGGCAGGCGGCTTGCGGGCGCGGCCCCTTTTATTGGGGGCGGCAGTGTTGTTGTCACTGCCGTCAGCCGGCTGGGTTTCACGACCGGGATTTAGCGTGTAATGAATTTTCTGGGCGAAGCTGGGGCCGATGCCGGGCGCGGCAGCGAGGGCGGCGAGCGGTGCGGCGCGGAGCCGGTCGATGGAGCCGAAGTGGGCGAGGAGGGCGGCTTTGCGCTTGGGGCCGAGGCCGGAGATGTCGTCGAGGGCCGACTCGCGGATTTTGCGCGAGCGCAGGTCGGCGTTGTAGGTGTTGGCGAAGCGGTGGGCTTCGTCGCGGAGGCGTTGGAGGAGGTTTAGCGCGGGGTCGTTTAGCGAGAGGTTGAGAGGCGGGCGTTCGTCGGCGAAGAGGATCGTCTCGTGTTTTTTGGCCAGGCCGATGAGGGGCGGCGGCGTGAGGTCGATTGCGGCAAAGGCCTTGAGCGCTGCGCCGATCTGGCCGCGGCCGCCGTCGATCACGACGAGGTCGGGGAGGGGGCGACCTTCGCTGGCGAGCCGGTGGTAGCGGCGGGCGACGACTTCGTGCATGGCGCGGAAGTCGTCGTTGCCGATGAAGCTTTTTATCCGGTAGCGGCGGTAGCGGTCGGTGTCGGGGCGGCCGTGGCTGAAGTGCACCATCGAGGCGACGACGAGCGTGCCCGAGATGTGGGAGATATCGAAGCACTCCATGTGCTCGGGCGGCGTGGGCAGCGCGAGAGCGGCCTGCAGGGCGCGGAGTGCCTCGGCGCTGCTGGTGTCGCTGGTCGGGAGCAGGCGGCTGTGCGTCGTGCGCTCGAAGCGGCGCGAGGGCTCCAGCGTGGCGGCCAGCGCGGTGATGAGGTCGCGCAGCCGCGCGGCTTTCTCGAAGTCGAGTGCCGCGGCGGCGGCCTGCATATCGCTGCGCAGCCTGGCGAGCCATTCGCGCGACTTGCCTTCGAGGAACTCGCAGGCGGCCTCGACGCGGGTGCGGTAGTCCTTGGCGGTGAGGATGTTTTCGTGGCCGTAGATTTCCTGGCGCACGTCGTCGTAGAGCCGCCAGCGGCCATCGGGGAGTCGGGCGGGGCTGGCATCGGCGAGGAGGATGCCGAATTGGCGGCGCATTTGCGCGAGCGTGGTGCGCAGCGGGCCGGACTGCGCGAAGGGGCCGAAGTAGCGCGAGTGCTTGTCTTTGCGCAGCCGCGTGAGGACGAAGCGGGGGAGCGGCTGGCTGAGGTCAACGCGGACGAGCAGGAAGCGTTTATCGTCGGTAAAGTCGGTGTTGTAGCGGGGCTTCCACTGCTTGATGAGGCGGCCTTCGAGGAGCAGCGCCTCGGGCTCGGAGCGCACTTCGATTGTTTCCACATCGTGGATGAGCGGGATGAGCGAGCGGATCTTGGGCTGCTCGATCATGCGGGCGCGGCCGCGTTGAAAGTAGGAGGACACGCGCTTCTTCAGGCTCTTGGCCTTGCCGACGTAGAGGATGGTGCCGAGCCGGTCTTTCATCAGGTACACGCCGGGGCGGTCGGGCAGGGCGCGGACTTTCTCTTTCAGCGTGATGGGGGCGTCGTCGCTCATGCGCGTTTTGTTTTAGCGGGGAGGGAGGGGGGGATGAGGAGTGCTTTTGCCGGGCGCGTTGGAGACTGGCATTTTGCCGGGCTTTGCCTAGCCTGCTCGCGCTCTATCCATGCCTGCCGCCGATTCCAGCACCAATACCAAGGCCCTCACGCAACGGCGTTTCGAACTGATCACGCTCGGCGACGAGTTGCTGCTCGGCCTGACGGCAAACAGCCACCTGACGTTTATCGGCGCGCAACTGGGGCGGCGCGGTGTGCAGCTCGCACGCAACGTGACGATCACCGACGAGGCGGCGGAGATCGAGCGGCAGTTTCGCGAGAGCTGGGCGAGTGCCGATGTGATCATCACGACCGGCGGACTGGGGCCGACTTGCGACGACCGGACGCGCGAGGTGATCGCCGGCGTGCTCGGGCAGGCGCTCGTGTTTGAGCCGGAGATCGAGGCGGCGATCAAGGAGCGGTTTAACCGCCTGGGGCTGCGCACGCTGCCGCCGAATAACCTGAAGCAGGCGTACCGCTTCGAGCGTGGCGAGGTTTTGCCCAATGCGCACGGGACGGCACCGGGGCTCTGGGTGGAGCAGGAGGGGCGGATCTTGTGCATGCTGCCCGGGCCGCCCAACGAGCTGCAGCCGATGTTTACCGACCAGGTGCTCCCGCGCCTGGCGGCACGCGGGCTGCTGCTGGAGGGCGAGGCTTATGTGCAACTGCGTACGGCGGGCATCGGCGAGTCGGAGCTCGAAGCGCGGCTACAGCCCGTGTTTGACCGCTACGGCGGCGGGCGCGAGGGCGGCGCGCTGAGCGTGGCGTTTTGCGCGCATGCGGGGCAGGTCGATTGCCGCTTGAGCTCGCCGGGCGGTGCGCTGGCGGGGGGGGATTTGAGCGCAATCGCGGAGGAGTGCGCAGGGCTCCTCGGCGAGGATTTTATGTGCTACGGCGATGCCTCCATGGCGAAGGTATGTGTCGACCTGCTGCGCAGTCAGGAGCAGTCGCTGGCTGTGGCCGAGGCGGGGACTGGCGGGCTGCTCGCGAGCGCGTTTGGCGATATTTGCGGCGTGGCAAAGTGCTTCGCCGGCGGGGTCGTGTGCAACAGTAACGAGGCGAAGGTCGCTCTGCTGGACTGCCCGGAGTGCCTGATCTCGCAGCACGGGGCGGTCAGCGCGTCGTGCGCGGTCGCGCTGGCAATCGGCGTGGCCGAGCACTTGTGCACCGATTACGCGCTGTCGATCACGGCATTTTCGGGCGCGCCTTGCGCCGATGCGCGGGGCAGCGAGGTGGGGACACTCTTCGTCGGGCTACATGCGCCGCACGGTGTGTGGGCTAAAAAGCTGAGCTACCCGGGCCCGCCCCAAACAATCAAAACACGCGCCGTAAACGCGGCGCTGGATTGGCTGCGCCGCGAACTTCTCCGCAGCGGTAGCCGGGGTCGTTGACCCCCTTTTTTGGCGGCGCACTCGTTGGTGCGCCGTTTGAGTTGTTGATCCTCTCTTTTATCGGCGATTTTTTTGGCGGCGAGTCGTTGCCTCGCCGTCCCGTTCAAGGTGGGGTTGGCTTGCGCGGGCGGACCCGTTGGTTCGCCGTTCGACCAAGGGGCTATAGCTCAGGGTTTGGGAGGGCTCACTTCAAATGCTGCCAAATGGTATTCGTATTTCTCAAGTGCACGAGTGGTGGCGGGGGCAGCCGTTGCCGCAGAAGTGCCGTATGGTGGCGGTGGGCCTGGTCGTGATCCTGCTCGGCTTGGGCCTGCTGTTTCTTCCGGAGCAGCCACGCGGCGGAGAATCGGGCGGCCGTGGCTTGCCGGACTTTTCGCGTTATGCGGATGGCGCTGCGCGCAAGGATGCGTTTCTCAGTTACCTGCTGCCGCTCGTGCAGGCGGCGAATGGGGAGATTGCGCGCGACCGTGAGCGGCTCCTGCAAATCCGCTGCGCGCTCGCGAGGCAACGCGGGCCCACGGCCCCAGCGGGCGAGCCCGCCTTTTCGACGGACGTTTCCCCAAAGCCTCTGCCCGAACCTGCGGCGCTGGCAGCTCTCCCGATGAGTGGAGCTGATGTGCGTTGGCTGTGGGGGCTGGCGCGAGATTACGCGCTCGCGCTTCCCGCCGAGGAGGCCACAGCGCAGACGGAAGAACGCACCGCTGCGCCGCCAGCCGAAATTGACTTGGGCTTTATTGATCAATTGCTGCTGCGCGTCGATACGCTGCCGCCCTCGCTGGTGCTCGCGCAGGCGGCCATCGAATCGGCCTGGGGGACTTCGCGTTTCGCGCGACAGGGGAACAACCTTTTCGGCCTGCGTAGTTACGATGGTCGCGGCCTTGTGCCTCGCCGCCGAGCTGCGGGGGCCAGGTTTCGCGTGGCGATTTATGCGAGTCCGCGCGACTCGGTGCGTGCGTACTTCCAGACGCTTAACACGCAGCCCGCCTACCATCGACTTTGGGCACTCCGTGCCGAGGCGCGGCGGAGCGGGCAGCCGCTCTCCGGGCTGCGGCTAGCCGATGGGCTGAGCGCGTACTCTGAACGCGGCGAAGCCTACGTGCGCCAGGTCAAAGCACTGATTCGAGACAACCCGCTCGACAGAATCGAAGCGAGTGAGAGCCCACAGTCCGCCCCATGAGAATGGCGCTGTATGGGGCCTGACGAGCCGTCAACGAGCGGCTCGCAAAATAAAAAGGGTCTGCGACCCCGCCCTACAGCGCAGTGCCACAAACCGGTTCGCCTCTTAGCCGAGGAGCTTTTCGAGCGCGGCGAGGTACTTTTGCTGGGTGCGGCGGATGACTTCGACGGGCAGCCGCGGCGGAGGCGACTGCGGATCCCACTCGATTGCGACGAGGTGGTCGCGGATGAATTGCTTGTCGTAGCTCGGGGGCGAGATACCGACGCGGTAGCGGTCTGCGGGCCAGTAGCGCGAGGAGTCGGGCGTGAGGACTTCGTCGATCAGAAAAAGCTGGCCGCTGTCATCGGTGCCAAACTCAAACTTCGAGTCGGCCAGGATCAGGCCCGCCGCAGCGGCGCGGGTCGCACCAAATTCGTAGAGCGCGAGGCTCGCTGCTTTGACCTTCGCACAGAGCGCGTCGCCCAGGATCGCGGCGGCGCGGGCTTCGTCGATCGGCTCGTCGCTCTGCCCCTTTAGCGCCTTGGTGGTCGGCGTGAAGAGCGGGGCGGGGAGCTGCTCTGCCTGGCGCAGACCCGCGGGCAGGGTGATGCCGCACAGCGTGCCATCTTTTTGATACGCATTCCAGCCGCCGCCGATCAGATAGCCGCGCGTGACGCACTCGACGGGCAGCGGGTGCAGCTTGCGCACGATCATGCTGCGTAGTTGCAGGTCGCGATCATGGAGCCCGCGCCGCGCAAACTCGCCTGCCTGATCGGGGAGCAAGTGATTGGTGATGATGCCGCTGGTTTGGGCAAACCACCACAGGCTCATCTGGGTGAGGATGATGCCCTTGCCCGGAATGCCGTCGGGCAGGATGGCGTCGAAGGCCGAGAGGCGGTCGCTGGCGACCAGAAGCAACGCGTCGCCGAGGTCGAATATCTCGCGCACTTTTCCGGAGGCGATGCGCGGGAAGGGCAGGTCGGGGGAGTCAGTGCGAGCCTGCGAAGGCAGGGCCGCGGCGATCTCGGCGTAAGTCATGGTATGTGGATGTGTGTGCCCAAGGTGTTTTCAGATCGGCGCGCCGCGCGCGAAGGAATTTTCAACCCTTCCGCACGTTTTTTTGACATACCTCCAAAAAAACAGGGCGCGCGGTGATGGGAGGGATCGTTCGGATTGCGCTCCAATCGCGGATTTTCGCTCGCCGAGAGGGGGGGCTTTGGCCTGACTCCCGGCCCCATATGCTAGCGAAATCGCGCCTCATTTTTGCCTCTCTCCTGCTCCTTGTTGTGCCTGCTTTGCTTTCTGGCTGCCTTGGCTTTCGGAAAAAAAGAGTGGCCCGTGAGAAATCGATCCCGACCGCAGTTGAGCAGACGCTCAAGACTCGCTGGGTCGAGAAACGGGTCGCCGAGCTCGTGGCCCAAGGGCTGAGTGCCCAAGCCGCCGAGCAGCAGGCAGGTGCCGAGTTTCGCGCGAAGTACAGCTTTACCAAAGAGGCAAAAGCAGGGCGGTAGGCCCCCCCGGCTGGATGCAGGCGGCCCTACGCGGGCGGCGGTGGCGGGTCGCCACTTCCATTTAATTTGCGATTTTGCCACGTGCGCTTCGCGCCCGAACAAAATCGCAAATTTACATGAACTCCCCCCTGTCGTTTCACGACAGGGGAAGGCGCATTCAAATGCGAATGAAGCGGAGAGCTGGGCTTTTCCAACTGAGTGTCGTGTGTGTGTTGCGCGGAACGCGCAACACACACACGACACTCAGTAAATGGGAGCAGGCACTGCCTGCCGCCCCACGCGTAGTGGTACTCAGTTCTTCTCGGCCGAGAGGAGTTGTATTGTAAAAACGAGCGTGGTGTTGGGCGGAATTTTTGGCGACTGGCCGCGCGTGCCGTAGGCGAGCTCGGGGGGGATGATGACCAGCCATTTATCGCCCGGGCGCATCAGTTGGATAATCTGATCCCAGCCCTGGATGACCTGGCCGCGCCCGAGCCGGAATTTGAAGGGCTTCTCCGCATCAATCGTTTGGTCGAAGGTGTCGCCGTTGATGAAGCGGCCGATGTAGAGCACCGACACCATTTGCCCGCGCCTGGCGGTCTGGCCGCTGCCTTCCTCAACGACGACGTAGCGGATGCCCGTGTTGGAGATCTTTGCATCGGGGAAGTTTTGCTCCACCCACTCAAGGTCTTCGGGCGGGAGCTTTTCGCGCTGCGCATGCAGGTGCAGCGGTGCGAGGGCGAGGCAGGCGAGCAAGAGCAGCGATGCGATGTGGCGAGACATGGTAGGCTGGGGAGTTAGTAAAATACGGCCCGAGTTCACGGACTTTTTTCAGATTTGGCAGGTAGCAGCCAGCAGTCCGTTAGCGGCTGCTGCGATTTCTTTGCGCTGTACCGCTGGAGCGGCTGCGCCCGCGACCGCCGCCGCTCGCACTGCGATTGGCGCCTGGCCCGCTGCGGCTGCCACTGCGGCCACCGTCATTGCTGCGGTGCCCTTGCGCCGAGCGTGTGCTGGCGCCGCTGCCCCGCCTGGCGTCGTTGCGGAAGTGGCCTTGGCGTGGGCTGCCTTCGTTTTCGGGCTTGGGCTCGTAGGGGCCGTAGGGGAAGCCTTCGAGGCGCAGCTCGGGGATGCGCGCACCGATGAAGCGCTGGATGTCGCGGATGTCTTTTTCGTTTTCCGGTGTGACGATGGTGAAGGCGTCGCCGACGGCCTGGGCGCGGCCCGTGCGGCCGATGCGGTGCACGTAGTCTTCGGGCTTCTCGGGCACGTCGTAGTTGATGACGTGGGAGACGCCCGCGACGTCGATGCCACGCGCGGCGATATCGGTCGCGACCATGACTTCGTACTTGCCGGACTTGAAGCCCGCGAGGGCTTCGATGCGCTGGTTCTGCGAGCGGTTGGCGTGGAGGACGGCCACGGAGTGGTTGGCCGTGCGCAGCTTGCGCGCGATTTTATCGGCCCCGTGTTTGGTGCGCGAAAACACGAGCACGCTGTCAAAGTCCGTGCGCTCGAGCAGGGCGAGCAGCAGGTCGAACTTTTGCGCGTAGCCGACCGGGTACAGCGCGTGCTTGACCGAGTCGTTTACAGAGCGATCCACCCCGATGGCGACGCGCGCCGGGTCGCGCAGCGCGAAGGAGGCGATGGCTTGAATCTCGGGCGGCACGGTGGCCGAGAAGAGCAGCGTTTGCCGCTCGCTGGGGCAGCGCCCGATGATGTCGCGCACGGCGGGCAGGAAGCCCATGTCGAGCATGTGGTCGACTTCGTCCAGAACCAGGGTCGTGAGGCCCTGCAAGCTGAGTGAGCCGTCCTTCAGGAAATCCATGAGGCGGCCGGGCGTGGCCACGATGATGTCCACACCGCGCGCGAGCTCGCGGCGCTGGTGGCCGTAGCCTACGCCGCCGAAAACCGCGAGCATGCGCAGGTCGGTGTAGCGGGCGAAATCGCGAAACGAGGTCTCCACCTGTGCGGCGAGCTCGCGGGTCGGCTCCAGAACGAGGACGCGCGGTCCGGACGCGCGGCTCGCATTTTTGCCGCCCGCTGCGGACGAGGCCGCGGTCGCGGCGTTGAGGAGCTTGTCGAGGATCGGCAGCGCAAAGGCCGCCGTCTTGCCGGTACCGGTTTGCGCAGAGCCGATGAGGTCGCCGCCCTCGAGTACGACCGGAATCGCGCGTAGCTGGATGGGCGTGGGCTCGGAGTAGCCGGCGGATTGGATGCCCCGAAGGATCGGCGCAGAAAGATTGAGTGCTTTAAATGGCATGAAAAGTCGGGCGCAGGCTTGGGCTGCTTTTGGCGGCGGAGCGTGGGTTAAATGGGCCCGCCTTTTTTTTAACTGGATAAACAGAGAAGGGAGAATGGGCCCAGCGTGCAGACTCGCGCGCGGCACCATCCCGGGGGAGGCGATCAGATAGATCGTCCAGAGACAAAAAACGGAGCCCGAAGGGGCTCCGTCGCGTTGAAAAATGGGCTGATTTATCGGCTGCCCGGGCGCGGGCGCTTTTAGTAGCGGTCGCGTCCACGGTCGCGGTCACGCCCGCCTCCGTAGCCACCGCGATCACGGTCACGGCCACCGCCGTAGCCACCACCACCGCCGCCACCGAAGCCGCGTCCACCACCGCCGAAGCCGCCGCCAGCGGGGCGCTCTTCCTTGGGGCGGGCCTCGTTTACCGTCAACTGACGGCCATCGAAGTCGCTGCCATTGAGTTTTTCGGCGGCCGCTTTGGCCTCTTCGGCAGTGCCCATCGTGACGAATGCGAAGCCGCGGGGGCGGCCACTCATGCGATCCATCGCGACATAGACGTCGGTAACATCGCCGAATTGCGCGAAGTGTGCGCGCAGGTCGTCTTCATTGGCTTTGAAGGGGAGGTTGCCGACATACAGTTTGGAGTTGCTCATCTGATGATTCGTAGATCTTCGCGTCCGCTGCCAGTTCTGTTCCCACCGTGGGTTTCGAAATCATCACTAGAGCCCTTGCTCTGCTAACGACTCACCAGATCCTGTCACCTAACGTTTTTTCTATCGAGGGCGGCGACAAAGTCAGACAGTGGCCGCCTCGGCAAGCCCGAATTCGCGAGTTTGGCAAGGGCTGTAAATTCAACCCGCCACCGCCCCGTATTGTTCAGCCATCCTGCAAGAGCGGGCGCGTAGGAGCGCAGCACTTGAATACCTGTTAAAACTGGAAGCCCTCGATGATCCCTAACGTGTGGGCCGAGCCGCATGCGGTTGTCTCTCAGGAAAACGCCATCCTCCCTCTGAGCCTGGTCGGGGTGGGGAGATTCGAACTCCCGGCCTCTACGTCCCGAACGTAGCGCTCTACCAGGCTAAGCTACACCCCGATTGCTCCAGTCCCCTTGAGGAGGGAGCGGCACCAAAAGGAGCCATCGTGGCAACCGCAACTGCAAATTTACCCGCGAAGGGAGGATTCTTCCCCCGTTGATCAGAGAAGCTTCCTGCTGGGCGAGTGTGAGTGCGGCCGCTTTATTTGGTGCGTCCCTGTGTGTGGGGAGCGTTTGTGGCGGGATTGTGACCTGGGAGACGCGGGTTTGTAACACAAAGGGGCGATTGTCGGGAGCGTAGCCCGAGGGTTTCGGGCGCACACGCTTCCCATGAATACTCCCTTCACCCAGTTCCCGAACACGACCAATGCTGCGCGCGCGCCGCGTTGTTTTTCTTATCGCCCCTTCTTAAGGGGCTTGGCGGTGGCCGCACTCCTCTGCGGCGTTTTTCTCGCTTCGTCACCTATCGTCCTTGCCAAGGATAGCGGTGCTTTAATTGAGCTCCTCGTTCGCAAGGGGATTCTCACTTCGCAGGAGGCGGAGGAGGTGCGCGCGGACTTGCTGCGCGAGGCCGCCGAGCCACCCGCACTTGCGACGGCAGGGAGCAGCCTTACCACGCGGCTGCGCGTGAGCGGCCGGCTTCAGGCGCAGTTTGCCTCGATCGGCACCGACATCGCGGGCACGAGTGCGGATCCGGCTGCGACGAATCACTTTTTCGCGCGGCGGCTCTACCTCACGGCGCGCGCCGACTTGGGGCCGAGCTGGAACAGCAACCTGACCTACGATTTCGCGGGCGGGCTTTTCGATGCGGCCTGGGTACAGTACAAGGGGCGCGCCTTCAGCGTCGATCTGGGGCTGCGCAAGGTAAACCTGGGGCTGGAGGAGCGCACGTCTTCGGGCAGCTTGCTGGCGATTGAGCGCTCGGGCGTTACCCGCTATTTCGTCGAGGAAAACAATGGCCGCCGTCTCGGTGCGGGCAGTTACCGCGTTGGCGTGTTCGTCGATGGGAAATCGCCGTCCGGCAAATTTTTCTACGGCGCGGCGATCACCAACCCCGAGCGTGCGGTAAACTCGGGCGCGGCGGCCTCGGCGGGCAACGGCTCGCGCAACCAATTTGCGCTGTGGGCCAATGCGGGTTTCAGCGGGCGCCTCGGCGAGGCGCTTGGCGGCGGCTCGATTGTGCTCGGTGCGGGGGCGGGCTACTTGCCCGATCAAGGCGGGCGGCCTACTGGCACGGGCAACGACCTCGCGGTGTACACGGTTTACGCGGATTTGCGCGGACTGGCGGGCGGGAGGCTCGGGCTCGCTGCCGAGCTGCTCGGCGCGGATGTCGAGCGCGGCGTCTCTGCCACGCGCGATGCGCAGCCCTGGGGCTACTGGGTGCAGCCGAGCTTGAAGCTCAGCGAGCCGTTCGAGCTGGTCGCCCGCTACAGCGCGCTCGATTCCGACGGGCGTGGCGTGAGCCTCTCCGACGGCGTGCGCTCAGCCCCGGGCGGTGGCACGCACGACAAGCTGCGCGAGCTCTTCTTTGGCGGTAACTGGTACCTGCGCGGCAACGACCTGAAGCTCCAGCTCGGCTACGTCTACGGCGAATCGCGCGGCGCAGTGGCGGGTGGCAGCTCGGCGGGCAAGGCCAAGTCGCAGGGCGTCCGCTCGCAGCTCCAGCTCAATTTTTAAACGGGCGGCGGCGGCACTGCGCCGTGCGCGGCACTGCCGCGCTGCCGCGCCCACTTTCACGAACGCACGTGTTCGTTTCCTCCCACCACTTCCCCCCGAAAAAAAATCCTTCGTTTTTCTCCACATCATGAAAACCCGATTCCTCCACGGCCTGCGGCCGATCATCACCACGGGCCTTGCGCTCGTGTTTGGCACTGCGCTGCACGCGCAGAAGCTCGTCATCAAAGGCTCCGATACACTCGGCGCGAAGCTCGTGCCCGTCCTCGCCGAGGATTACCGCGCGCTGCATCCGGACGTCTCTTTCGAGATCGCCGCCGAAGGCTCTTCGACCGGGCTTGCCGCGCTGATCGGTGGTACGGCGGACATCGGCATGTCGTCGCGCCGCGCGCGCGCCAACGAGCAAGCCAACGGCGTGGCAAAGGGCGTGACCCTGCGCCCGCTCGTCGTCTGCTACGATGGGATCGCGCTCATCGTAAACGAGGCTAACCCGCTGGACTCGCTCACCAAGCGGCAGGTCGAGCAAATCTTCACGGGCGACGTGCGCGACTGGGCGGCACTCGGCGGCGGCGCGGCCTCGGCGGGCCCGATCTCGGTCTACACGCGCAACACCGCCTCGGGCACTTACGCGGACTTTAAAGACCTCGCGATGAAGAAGCGCGACTACGCGCCCACCTCGCAGAAGCTCGCCGGTAACGAGCAGATCGTCTCCGAAGTCGCGCACAATCGCAACGGCATCGGCTACGTGGGGCTCGCCTACATCGGTGCGCCCGGGATCAAGGTCGTCGCGATCGAGGGCACGCGCCCGAGCAAGGAAAGCGTGCTCGCCAAGGCGTACCCCTACGCGCGGCCCAATTTTCTCTACACCAACGGCGAGCCCGAGGGCGAGGCCGCCCGCTTCATCGACTACGTGTTGAGCGAGGCCGGGCAGCAGCGCGTCGAGGAAATCGGCTTCGTGCCTGTGCGCTGAAGCGCCCGGACACGAATGCGCGAACTGCGAAAGTTTTCCTGAAAACGAACCGCACACCTGACCGCACAAAAATTTCGGCCGCCATGCCTCACCGCTTGCCCTCAGAAAACTCGCCCGACTTTAGCATCCGCCAGCGTCACCGCCGTATTTTCGGCCTGACGCGGGAGGATGCGATCCGGGCCTTTTTTGGCGGGCATGCGGTCGTGGCGGTCGTCGTTTTGGCGCTGATCACGCTCTTCTTGTTTCGCGAAGGCATCGGGTTTTTCGCGCAGCAGCGCGAGTCCTTCACCCGGTACCGTCAGTCGGGTCAGGAGCTGGTCGATCTGCTCCGCGAACAAGATCGGGCGCACGCCGCGCTGGGCCGCGAGCTCGGCGAGCTGCGCTTGCGTATGGGGGCAGCGGGGGCGGCGGAGTTTGCCGATTACGAAGAGCGCTTCGCCGATGCGGCCCTGCCGCTGCGCGAGCTGGCAGGCGAGCTCGGGGATATCGCCCTCGAGGCGAAGGAAAGTGCCACTGCGGCCACCCGTCTGGAAACTGTGGCGCAGCTCGTCGCGCAGTATCCGCAAATCGAGAAAACCTTTGTCGAGCTGGCTGCGGAGGTGAACACACTCGCTGCGGAGTGGGGCAAACTCACCGAGGCATCTCCGGCGGCGAACCTGGGCGCGGGCGCCGCCCCCAAAAATGGGCCACCCGCTCGGGCGCGCGAAATGGTTTACGCCCAAAAACGGCTCCGCGCCTACGTGGCGGCGTTGCCAGTCGCGCTCGAAGAAATTCGCTCCTGGTCGGCCACGCGGCCCGTCTCGCAGTGGCAGGTGGTTAAAAGTTTTTTCTTCGGCCCGCAGTGGCTGACGGCGAGTTTCTGGCAGGATTTTTATGGGGTCGTCCCGCTGTTCACCGGCTCGCTTCTGGTGTCGGCGATTGCGCTGTGCCTGGCCGTGCCGCTGGGGCTCGGCGCGGCGGTTTACGTGAGCCAGATCGCAACCGCGCGCGAGCGACGGCTGATCAAGCCTGTGATCGAATTTATCGCGGCGATTCCGTCCGTCGTGCTCGGCCTTTTCGGCATCGTGGTGCTCGGGCAGCTCTTGCGCAGCCTCTCGCAAGTGCCGTGGCTGGCCTGGGTGCCGGGCTTTCCTTATGCGGAGCGGCTCAACGCGCTGACCGCCGGCTGCCTGCTCGCGCTGATCGCGGTGCCGACGATTTTTACGCTGGCGGAAGACGCGCTGGGGAATGTGCCGCGCGCGTTTAAGGAGGGCTCCTGCGCGCTCGGCGCCAGCCCGATGCAGACGACCTGGCGGGTGATCGTGCCGAGCTCGCTTTCGGGGCTCTGTTCGGCGGTGTTGCTGGGTCTCGGCCGCGTGATCGGAGAGACGATGGTTGTCCTGCTCTGCGCGGGAAACCGGATCGCGATTCCTGACTTTACGGCGGGGCTCGGCGCGGCGGTGCAGCCGGTGCATACGATGACCGGGATCATCGCCCAGGAGATGGGAGAGGTCGTGCCCGGAACGATCCACTACCGCGCGCTTTTCATGGTGGGGCTGCTGCTCTTCCTGATCGCGCTCGCGCTCAACTATACCGCGCAGCGCCTGCTCGCACGCTACCGCTTGCCCACACTGTGATGACGATGAAAGCACAACTGATGGGCGGCGGCGAAAAGTCGTTTGGGCGGGGCAGCGCTGCTGTTGAGCGCGTTTCCGAAAATCGGCGCGCGGCTGCGACCAATCCCTTTTCGACGACTGCGGATGGCGCAGCTTCGCGAGCGCGGCGCTGGCTTGAGCGCAGCTCGGTGGGGCTGTTGCGCGCAGCGACTTATGTGGTGCTGTGCTGTGGGCTGGCGGTGTTTGGCGACATCGCGCTAAAGGGCTCGCGCACGGTTTTTCGCGCCGAGTGGCCTTTTGTGAACGTGGAGTTTCTCACGCAGGCACCGGAGTCGCTGCATGTGTTTGAATACGCAGGCGAATCGCGCGAGATGGGCGACCGCGAGTTTCGCGCCTTTGCCGCGAGCGAGCGTGCGCGTGCCGTCGCCGCGGAGGAGGAGGGGCGCAAGGGGCGGGCGGCTCCTCCCGCCGAACCGCTGCGCTCGCAGAGCTATGTTTATGCGGCGGGCGGGATCTGGCCTTGCATTGTGGGCACGGTGCTACTGGTCACCGGAGCGATGGGAATCGCGCTCGTGCTCGGCGTAGGCGCGGCGATTTTTCTGAGCGAGTACGCGAGGGAAGGGCGCGCGCTGCGGCTGATCCGGCTGAGCATCCTCAATCTGGCAGGCGTGCCCTCCATCGTTTTCGGCCTCTTCGGCTTCGCGCTTTTTGTGAATTTCTTTGGCTGGAATGTCTCGCTGCTCGCGGGCTGGTGCACGCTGGCGGTGATGGTACTGCCGGTGGTGATCACTGCCGCCGAGGAGGCGCTAAAGGCAGTGCCGCGCGGGCTGCGCGAAGGCTCGCTCGCACTCGGCGCGACGCCTTGGCAGACGATCCGCCGCGCCGTGCTGCCCTGCGCGCTGCCGGGGATTTTTACCTCGTCGATTTTGGGAATCGCGCGCGTGGCCGGGGAGACCGCGCCGATCATGTTTACCGCGGCCTATGTGGTGCGCGACAAGCTGCCCTGGGAGGTCGAGCGGATCAGCGACTTCGTTTTTCAGGGCGTGATGGCGCTGCCCTACCACATTTACGTGGTCGCCACAAAAATCCCGCAAAACGAGTACAGCAGCCGCGTGCAATACGGCACCGCCTTTGTGTTTCTGGGCGTCGTGGGGCTGCTCGCGCTCAGCTCACTGCTCCTGCGCAACCGATTTAAAACATCATGGTAACCATAGAAAACCTCACTCCTTCCCGGGGGCTCGCGAACCGGCTGTTGGAGACCCACTTCATGCGCAGCGCGGTGGTGCACCCGACGCTAGGCACCCGCGCGGGCGCCATTGTTGAGCGGCCACCGGTGCTGCGTGTGGCCCCCGGGCGCACGGCCCCGGTGCACGCGCCGACCGCAATCGAGGTGGAGCATCTCGACTTCGCCTATGGCGCAAAGCAGGCGCTCTTCGATATCAACCTCGCGCTTCCGGCGCGACAGGTGACGGCCTTCATCGGCCCCTCCGGTTGCGGTAAAACGACGCTCCTGCGCTGCTTTAACCGGATGAACGATCTGGTCGATGTGGCGCGGCTCACGCGCGGGCAAATCCGCATCCACGGAGCGGACATCAACGCGGCCGAGGTTGACCCGATCCTGCTGCGCAAGCGCGTGGGCATGGTTTTCCAAAAGTCGAATCCCTTCCCCAAATCGATTTATGAAAACGTGGCCTACGGACTGCGGATTCAGGGCCAGCGCCGCCGCGCAGTGCTCGATGCGGCGGTGGAGCAGGCCCTGCGCTCGGCCGCACTTTGGGACGAGGTGAAAGATCGTCTGGGCGATTCGGGGCTCGCGCTCTCGGGCGGTCAACAACAGCGGCTGTGCATCGCGCGCGCGCTCGCCGTCGAGCCGCAAGTCCTGCTGATGGATGAGCCCTGCGCGGCACTCGACCCGATCGCCACCGCCAAAATTGAGGAGCTGATCGGCGAGCTGAAGCGCCGCTACACAATCGTGATCGTCACGCACTCGATGCAGCAGGCACAGCGCTGCTCGGATCAGACCTGTTTCTTCTACATGGGCCACCTCGTCGAAAGCGGTGCCACCCGCCAAATCTTCACGCAGCCGACCGACCCGCAAACCGCCGCCTACATCAACGGCCACTTCGGCTGAGGTCGGTGAACCTCAGCCATTCTGTTTGGCCCCCTGATTGCCTTCGGCAATGTCGGGGAAGGGATTTGTTTCGGCGGTTCTGGTGACGGGGCAGGGCGCCGAGGCTACGCACGCTTGCGCGACACGGGGGAGCACGTAGCTCATTCTGCCCTGCTCGCGCCGGGGCCGCGTTGAGTAATTTAGCTGGGTTGGCGGATCGGATAGAGGGGAGCTTGAGGAATTTTGGGGTGATCCTGACGTTCGGTTTGCAAAAGCAGTTTTTTGAGGGATACGCGGTGAGAGAACGGGGGCCTTCGTGATCAAACACGGGAGCTACTGTACCAATAAACCCCACAACCCCAACCCCACCCCAAACCCTATGAAAACCCGAAACACCGGCCGCTTTTTTGCGGGCCTGTTAGCGGCTGTGACTTGCACGGCCACCGCACAGACTACCGCGCCCAATCCCGCCGTCGCGGATGAAGAGCCCGTCCGCTTGCCCGTCTTCGACATTTCCTCCGAGCGTGCCAATGCCTACCGGGCCGTTGACTCCATGTCGGGCTCCCGGATTCGCCAGGCACTCATCGATACTCCGGCGACGATCAACGTCGTGACCAGCGACTTTATAAAGGACATCGGCGCCGTCTCCATGATCGATGCCACCCAATACATTTCGGGTGTGGGGCACGGTTATTTATCTGGCGCGAGCGGTATTGCCGACCGGCAGGTGATCCGTGGCTTCCAGCTCTCTGGCCGTTCCATCGATAACTTTGCGACGATTGGCTCCTTTCAGAGCAACCTGGACCCCGCGCTTATTGAGCGGATTGAGATCGTGAAGGGCCCCAACGCCATTCTTGCCCCGACGGGAAACCCGGGAGGCTCAGTGAATGTTATAACTAAGGCCCCACAGTTCGAGGCTTCCCAGGTTGCCGTGCTCGAACTTGCCGAAGAGTTGGGCAACCGGCTCAGTGTTGATAGCACTGGCCCCCTGCCGGGTACCGACCGTTTTGCCTACCGCGTCACGTCCGGATACCAAGATGCGCACTCCTTCGTACCTGGCAAAATTCTCAACAAAAACGTAAATCCGCAGGTCGTCTGGGCCATCTCGCCGACTACCCAGCTCAAGCTGAAAGGCTTCCTGATTAACTGGGAAGCCAGGGGAGCGGCAGTAAGTCCTGCTACTTTGCATGTCGGCCCGGAGGTGAGCGACGGCGGGACCGCCTCGCTGGACTCGATTGTCCCCGGCTTTGGTTACGACGAATCCAATACGAAACCGGATTGGATTTTGCGCGATAACAAGGTTCGTCGAGCCACTTTGGAGTTTACTACCTCGCTTACCGATCAAATCAGCATGCGGCTGGCTGCGCTGCGCCACTATTCACACTCAATTGTTTTTGAGGAAGGCAGCTCGATCACTGGAAGCCCAGACCAGGCCAGCCGTTACAACCCGATGACGGGGCGTTATACACCGAACCATACCTGGGGGCTCCTTGATGATACGCTCGACTACGATGAGGCGACAAATCCCTACGTCTCGACCTCGTCCCCTCAGGTCGACCCTTCCGGCATCAGTATCGCTTTTCAGCCCAGCCTTCTGAACGACTACAACAATGAAACCCACTACCAGGCGGACTTTGCCGGGAACTTTGAAATCGGTGGGGCAGGCTCCGATGCGCTGGTCACGATTAAAACGGTTGCTGGCGGCTCTCACTCGCGGGCAACCAGCGAAACCCGCCGCCGCACGGCGTTTGGTTGGTCGGGGACTCTTGTCCTGGCGGATCCCGATACCATGCCCGCACGGCCTGTCTCCGCGGACTTTTCACCGTCCCTTGAGCTTTCCCAGCACAATACAAAAACCTGGGCTTACGCTTACGCGCAGCTCGGCTTCCTCGGGGAGCGGTTACTGATCAACGGCGGCATTTCCCGTCTCTGGCTCGATTACTTCACCAGAAATCATCTCGGAGGGAGCACAACTCGCCTGAAGGGAGATGCGGACAGCCCCTTTTACGCTGCACTGTTTAAAGTCACGCCGTATGCCTCGGTTTATTACAGCCACTCGACCAACGCCGACGGTACGCTCTTTGGCGGCGACGTGCGTTTCCAGAAAGGCGAGCAGGATGAGGTCGGGGTAAAGCTCGAGTGGTTTGAGCGGCGGCTATCGATTACGGCCTCCTGGTTCGATCTCTCGCAGAATAACTATCCGATCATAAACACGGCTCCCGAGACGGGCTTTGATCCTGATCGGCCACAGTTCGTCTTTTCGGATTTTACCAACGAGGGCTTCGAGCTCGATGTCGTAGGTGGCCTTACTCCGAGCCTCACCGTAATCGCCAGCTACACGGATATGAAACTGCGCGATGGTTACGGGCGGCAGCGGAGGAATATTTCAGATGAAATACTCAATGGTCTGCTCAAATACAGTTTTCTGAGCGGGCCTGCGAAGGGGCTGAATCTATTTGCCGGATTTAATCATGTGGGAAAGCACCCCGGGGAAAACCCCGCCGTAGATGTTACCCCGCGTGGCATCGTAACGCAGACCAGCTTCTACATGCCGGAACGTACGATCTACAACGTAGGGGCGAGCTACGATTACCGCTCCCTGCGCTTCCAGCTCAACGTGGATAACCTCACCGACAAGAAAACGCTTTGGCAGCCCAATGGCAGGTTTGGTGTGAGCCCATTTCCCGGGCGCAACGTGCGCTTCACCATGACCTATGGTTTCTAAGCTCTCTCTTCCAGCCGCCCCGCTTCCCGATGAGTGCGCGGGGCGGCTCGCTCCCCTTGAGCGAGCGTGAGCGGCAGGGGGCGGCCTTCGACCGTCCCCTTATTTCAGCAGTTTCTCGATGCCGTAGCCGAGCAGGCCGGTGATTGGCAGGGTGAGCACCCAGGCCCAGACGATGCGCTCGACGAGGCCCCACTTCACCGCGCTGAAGCGTTTCGAGCTGCCGACACCCATAATCGAGGTGGTGATGACGTGGGTCGTCGAAATGGGAATGCCGAGCGTGGAGGCGCCGTGAATCACGAGCGCGGCAGTGGTCTCGGCAGCGAAGCCGTGGATGGTCTGGAGCTTTACCATCTTGTGCCCCATCGTGCGGATGATGCGCCAGCCGCCCGCCGCAGTGCCCGCGGCCATCGTGAGCGCGCAGACGATCATCACCCAGCGGTGAACGGTAAATTCGGGCGTTTCCAGAAATGAGGCCCACGCGGGCAGCCCTTCAAAGATACCGGCCTGTGTGCCGGTGAAGAGCGCGAGCGTGATGATGCCCATCGTTTTTTGCGCGTCGTTTGAGCCGTGGCTGTAGCCCATGAAGCCCGCGCTGACGAGCTGCGCCTTGCCAAAGATCAGGCCGATGAGTCGCGGCCTGAGTTTTTTCAGCAGGGCGAGGAGCAGGTACATGAGCCCGGCGCCGAGCAGGAACCCGCAAAACGGCGAGGTGACCATCGGCAGCACGATCTTGGGCCACAGGCCGCCGTGGCTGCCGTCTTCGGCGATGATGTGCCAGTGCAGGACGTTCCAATTGCCATCGGACGCAGTGAGCGCCGCGCCACAGAGCCCGCCGACGAGCGCGTGGCTGGAGCTGGAGGGCAGCCCGAGCCACCAGGTGAAGAGGTTCCACACGATGGCGGCGAGCAGCGCGCTCAGCACCGTGCTCATGTCGATGACGTTGGTATCGACCAGGCCGCGGCCAATCGTGGTCGCAACGGCTGTCCCCATCAGTGCGCCGACCAGATTCCAGAAGGCGGCCCAGACGACGGCCTGGCGCGGCGTGAGGACCTTGGTCGACACGACGGTGGCGATGGAGTTCGCCGTATCGTGAAAGCCGTTGATGTATTCGAAGATGAGCGCGGCCAGCAAAACGAGCACGAACAGCGTCATGGAAAAATGGGCCAGAGGTTAGGCGCGCTGTGGCGCACGAGTGGGCAGAGGGAGGAGAGGCAGCAGCAGCAAGGCAGCATTCGCGTGGCGTTTTCGGGCGGGCAGCGGGGGGATGCGCGGCGCATCGGGCGGGCGGACCTCGGGCGTCATCACGAGTGCTTGAGGACGATCTGCACAACGATGTTTCCGGCGTTGCGGCAGGAGTCGACCGACTGCTCGGCGAGCTCGTAAATCTCCTGCAAGATGACGAGCTCCTTCGCATCGTAGGGCCCGCGGTAGAGCTCTTTCAGCAGGTCAAACATGACGCGGTCGGCCTCGCCTTCGGCGTAGTGGAGCCGGTCGGTCGCGGGGCGGATTTTCTCCAGATTCGTGCCGCTGCGCAGTTGGCGCACCATCACGACGACGGCTTCGACGGCGAGCTTGAGCAGCTCGGACTGGCGCTGGAATGCGCTGTGCGGCACGCGGCCCGGGTAGATCGAGAGCCGCTCGACCATTTTTTCGACCGACTTGGGGATGCGGTACAGGGCGACCGAGAGCGCCTCGATGTCTTCGCGCTCCAGCGGTGTCACGAAGGTGCGGCTGAGCTCCTCCAGGACGAGGTTGCGGATGCGCTTTTCGGCGCGCCGGCTCTGCATGAACTCGTCCAGATTTTCGGGCGCCTTGCCCGTCTTGTAGAGCTGTTCGAGGTAGCCTTCCAGCAGCGAGACGCTGGCCTTGGCCTCGTCTGCCCCCGCCTCTAGCAGGTCGTAAAACTTGTCGTCTTTGCCGAAGAGTTTTTTGAGCGAAAACATGTGCTTGGGCCGCAGAGTTGGAGGGATAACGGGAAGTGCGGCGAGTCTGATTTTTCCCGCCACTACACGCGGTGTGCGGAGAGTGGGAGGCGAGGCTCTACGCGGGCGGCGACAGGCGGTGCCTGCACCCATTTACTGTGCGGCTTGTTTGTCGGGCAGAAGGCCCGACAAACAAGCCGCACAGTAAGAGGATACCCGACCTCCGGTCGGGTCGGAGATTTAACCCTTTAACTTTTTCGCCGCGCCCCAATGGGTTCCCGCTTCATCCGCGATTCAGGCTCCTTCTCCTGTCGCGAAGCGACAGGGAGGCTAATTTGGGAATCGTGTTCCGCCGCACAGCGGCGGGGCCGATTCCCAAATTCAATGGCACGTGGCGCCCCGCCACCGCGGCCCGCGTAGGGCAGCCTTAAGGGCCCCCACGCGCAGTGGTGCGTCAGTCAGTGCGCCCGCGCAGCCGCGCCCAGAGGGTGCCCAGCCGTTCGTAGATGCCGCCCGTGCTGTTGCCCAGTCCGCTGATGTCGGCGGTCCACTCGTGCCAGCGGAATTTGGCGTTGGGGCGGATCTTGTAACCGGCGGGGCAGGCGAGGGCGTGCAGTCCGGCCTTTTGCGCGTAGCCCATGATACGCGGCATGTGCGAGGCGGAGCTTACGAGTGCCAGTGGCATATCGCCATAGAGTGCGTGCAGTGCGGCGACCTCGCCCTCGGTGTCGCGCGCCGCAGTGATCAGCCGCATCCGCTCGGGGGCGATGCCGAGAGACTCGGCGGCGCGGGCGAGGGCGGCCGCGGCCGTCTCGCTCTCCGGTGCGTCCTGTTCGTAGGCCGGGCCGGTCAAGATGAGTAGCGCATCGGGTAGCAGGCGCGCGAGTCGCACGCCTTCGACGAGCCGCGCCAGCCCCACCTCGCTGAGCCGCGACGTGGCGGGCAGCCAGGGCGTATTGGAAACGCCGCCCGCGAAGACAACGATGGCGCGGCACTCGGCCAGCGCGGCCGGGAGCGGCTCGCCGGGGGCGAGCTCGGGGATCGCGGCGTAGCGGGTTTCCAGCGGCTGGAGCAGCGCAATGCCGACTTGCTTGTGGCTGAGGACGAGCAGCAGGAGGATCCCCGCGCTGAGGCTGATTTTCCCCAATGTCCCAAAACCTTTGCGCCTGGTCAGGCTGCACAGCGCGCCGCCCAGGAGCATGAGCAAGAGGCTAAGTTGCAGCGGGAGCAGGAAGTAGGTGACCACTTTTTTTAGCAAAAACAGGAACTGCATGGGGCTGTGCGTGCGTAAAGTGTGCGTGTGTTCTGGTCTCGTCTCCCGCAAAAAAACGGCCCTCGCGAAGGAGGGCAGCTCGGGGGTGGGGCGGCCAACGGGACTCGAACCCGCGACCCCTTGAATCACAATCAAGTGCTCTAACCAACTGAGCTATGGCCGCCGCAAAAAAGAGGCGCGGACGCTCGCGAGCACTTCGCGACCTGTCAACTCTTGGTTTCGGAACTTGTACGCGGGGCGGACGAGGGGCGGCCTTGCGTGCTGTCGCCCGGTCGGGCGGTTTTGCGCTGCGCAGCAGCGGGCGGCTGATTGGGATCGCCGCGCTCGGGGCGCCCGCGCTAGATCTGCGCGCGGCATGCAGCAGCAACGCTTGCGGATCCTCACCTTTAATATCGCCCACGGTCGCGGGCTGGCGCCCATCCAGGGGCTGACGCTGCGCCGCAAGCTGCGCACAAACCTCCGCCGGATCGCGCGGCTGATCCTCAAGCTCTCACCCGACATCGTGGCGCTGCAAGAGATCGACCAGCATTCGCGCTGGGCGGGAAACTTTGACCAGCTCGAATACCTGCGGATGCACACCGGCTACCCGCATGCCGTCTTCGGCATCAACAACCACCGCGAGGGCCTCCTCAACCTGAGCTACGGAAATGCCTTTCTCTCCAAACTGCCGGTTCTGGACTGGGAGAGCCGGGCCTTTGGCACGCGCCGTGTCGGCGAAAAAGGCTTCCTGTACGCGGAGTTCGACTGCGGCGGGGGAGGGCGGCTACCGCTGCTCAATATGCACCTGCACTACCGCTCGCGCGTGCGGCGCTTCCGCCAGATCGAGCAGGTCATGGACTACGTGGCGGCCAAGCACTTCGACTGCGGCGCGCAGTGGGCGCTGCTGCCAATCGTGTGCGGCGACTTGAACAACGCCGCGCACCTGCCCGATGCCACAGCCCAGCTCCTACGCTATTTTTCGCTGCACGGCCACTACTCGCTGCACCCGCAAGGCGGCTTCACCTTCCCCTCCGCACTGCCTAGCCGCGGCCTCGACTTCATCTTCCTGCCGCCGGGCTGTGCCGAAGTCCGCTGCGAAATCGTCCCCAGCTACCTGAGCGACCACCGCCCCGTGTGGGTCGACTTCGCCCTCGCGCGCAACCAGGTAAGCTGATCCAGCCGCGGCTCGCCCAAAAGAAGAGTCGAAGCCGACGGCGCACCAACGAGTGCGCCGCAAAGTGAACGGGTCGAAGACTCCCCTGACCCCGCGGGGCGGTGGCGGGGCGCCACGTGCCATTCAATTTGGGAATCGGCCTCGTCGCTAAGCGACGAAGCACGATTCCCAAATTTACATGAACTCCCCCAGTCGCGAAGCAACTCGCCTCCCATGAAGCGGGGCTGCGACCCCGAGCCCCCAATGAGGGGGGCGCGTTAGCGCAATACCGCGTTGCTCTCGGCGAGCAGCGCTTTGGAAAACTCGGGAACGAAAGGTGCGAGTGCCCTCAGCTCGTCCTGGATGGTGAATTTGCGCCCGAGTTTTTGTGAGTGGTTACGTACAACCCGTTCGAGAGCATCTGCTATTTGCTCATGGTCCTGCCCATGCAGCCCGAGCAGGTAGTCCTGTGGGTGGAGCGCTCGGGTGTGCCATGGGGCTAGGTCCCTCGAGGCGAAGTCGCGTAGGTTGTAGGTAAGGATAACCCGCGCCTTGGCCTCAATCGCACAGGCCAAAACGTGACGGTCTTTTTCGTGATTCGTACAATGAGGAATCCACTTTTCGTAGCCGCTCACCAAGCTGGTCGGAAACTGGGCCAAGACTGCTGCCTGGAAACCGCGAGCAATCCGGGGCTCCCAGTGCAGTTTCTGAGTATGCGTGCGGTAGGTCTCTTCAAGAATTTGAGAAGACCAACGGGGGGAAATCAGCCCCAACTCAGCCAAAGTGAGTAACAGATCAACAACCGCGTAATTCGCCAAAACACAGGCGTCGATCACCACATACAAAAGTGCCCGCCCTTGATGAGAACTGCTGGGTTTAGCGATCACCGGAAGATTGGGCCATGGCCTCTGGAGGCGCCTCCCAGTAAAGCCCCTGTTTTATGAGAGCATCGGTAACCTCATCCAGTGCTTTGAGGGCGGGCGAGCGATCCCAGTGATCGAAGCGGGCCTGCCGTCTTCGGCGGTAGGCGGTAAAATCGGACAGAGTGATGTAGCGTTCGCCATTTACCTCATGACTGGGGATGGAGCCGTGGCGGCAGAGCGAGCGAAGTATCCACTCTTCCTGGTCGAGAAGTCGTGCGGCTTCGGCGACGGAAAGCGTCTCCTTGGCCAGGTCAGGCTGTGGCCGCTTGGGAGCGGGCCGCAGCTTGCGGCTGGTAGCGGTTGACGAGGCCGCCGGCTTGGCAATTTGGGCAGTGAGCATCGCGGGTGTTCCTTTCCTTTTTGTACGGAGAGTTAGGTAAGGCCGCCCCGCTCGCAACCCGTAAACCCTTTTGCCGCGCCCCGATGGGTTTCCCGCTTCATCCGCGTTTGATGCTCCTTCCCCTGTCGCAACGCGACAGGGAGGCAAATTTGGGAATCGTGCTTCGCCGCGAAGCGGCGGAGCCGATTCCCAAATTCAATGGCACGTGGCGCCCCGCCACCGCCCCACGCGAAGTGGAGGCCTCACCCCGCAGGCTTCATTTTGTTGCATGGGCGCGGGGGGAAGTACCAGTGGCGCCGGCAAACTGCATGGAGTGGAGCAGGGCGGTGAGGCGCTGGCTGAGCAGGGCGTTTTCTTCTTCGGGGGTTTTTTGGTAATTTCGGCTGTGGAGGCGTTCGCTCAGCTCGATGCTTAAAACGTAGACGACGCCGTTTTGAGCAAAGATCAGGTTGCCGCGTTTGGCGACGGGCGGGCGGCCTTCCCGGGCGGCGCGAGCGTCGGCGAAGGGCGTGCCAAACATGCTGCCGCCGGGCAGCAGCGTGAAGCAGAAGACCGCGCCTCCCGCTTCGTCATCCGGGACTGCGCCCTTGGTTGTTCCTGCGTTTCTTCTGGTTTCGCTCCCCGATTTTTCCGCAGCGCCCACTCCCTCTGCCGCGCTGAGCAGCCCGGGCTCGAAGCGCGTCGTCTCAATTTGCGAGCCGGGGAACATTTTCTCGAAGTCGGGCATCACGAGCATCGCGAAGAATGCCGTGAGGTATTGCTCGCGCTCGGTGGTCGCGAGCTCCCAGCGCTGCGTGGCGTCGAGGACGAAGGCGCCGATGCTCACATGCGTCGAATAGTCGTCGCGAAAGACGACCACATTTCCCGTGTCGGAGATGCTGCCGCCGAGCTCCGGCAGCACAGGGATTTTTACGCGGTAGAGCCCGCCGGGCGCGATGTAGTGGTCGCGCTCGATCGTGCCGAGCAGGCCGGTGGAAGGTCGGTTTGCCTCGGGCTGGGCAGGGGCCGTGCTAGGGAAACACAGCAGCGAAATGAGGGCGAGGAGGAGTGGGGATAAGCGCGCCATCGTGGTCGGGAGACTAGGGGGATCTCCCCGAGTTTCAAGAGGCCACGTAGGGCGCCAATTTTTCCCAAAGCGCGACAGGGACTTGCTCGGGGCGCGTTTGAGCCGAAAAGCCCGCCGCCTCCAGCTCGGCGAGCCAACCCTGCCCGCCGTCGGGGAGCTTTCCGCGGAGCAGGCTGCCCAATTGCTTACGCCGTTGCTGGAAACAGGCGCGAATCACTTGCTGTGTTTTCAGGGAAAAGCGGAAGGGCCGCACACGGCGCACGAGGTGGAGCAGGCAGGAATCCACGTCGGGCCGCGGATAAAAACAGCTACCCGACACGCGGTGCCCGGGCGCGACCTCGTAGGCGGACTGGAGGAAAATGGAAACCGCGCCAAATGCCTTGGTGCCGGGCTGCGCGGCGTAACGCTCGGCCGCTTCCAGCTGGAGCATGAGCACCATCCGGCTGGGGAGTGGTGCTGCTCCGCCGGGGCGCTGATTTTGCGCGCTGCCAGCCAACGGAGGCTCAGCTTCAGGCGACTGCGAGGGGAGCCCCGCATTGAGCACGCCGACCATCCACGGCGTGGAAATCGCGTAGGGCAGGTTGGCGACGATTTTGAAGTCAAGTGGCTGCGCCGCCGCGCCATCTGGTTGTACCGCGATTTCTGGGCCGCTCACCCATTCGGGCGAATTCTTTGGATCAAGGGGTAAATCCAGATTCTTAAAAATTTGGGATAAGCCTGCGAGCGGCTGTTCCACGGCATCGCCCTCCATCAGGTGGAGCCGAGCCGAGCCGCCCAGCTCCTGTGCGAGATACGCGTAAAGCTGCGGGTCTTTTTCGATGGCCCAGACTTCAGCTCCTGCGTCGAGCAGCGCGCGCGTGAGCGTGCCCAGGCCTGGGCCGATCTCGACCACGCGGTCACCGCTCGCGAGTCGGGCGAGCTCCAGCGATTTTCGCACGATATTGCCATCGACCAAAAAATTTTGGCCCAGGAAACGCTTCGGGCTGTGGCCGAGCCTCCCGAGCAAGTCGCGCGTCGCTGAGTAGCTGAGCGGCATCTCTTCAGGCGGTGGCGAGCGACTGGAGCAGCGCGCGCGGATCGGCCGCGCGCATGAGCGCCTCGCCGACGAGTATCGCATGGGCTCCGGCGCTGCGGGCTCGCGCCGCATCGGCAGGCGCGGCAATCCCGCTTTCGCTGACGGCGATCACGTCTTTGGGGAAGCGCGGGATGAGCCGTTCACTGAAACCGAGGTCAGTCTTGAAGACGGCCAGATCGCGATTGTTTACGCCGATGATCTGTGCGCCGTGCGCCAACGCGCGGGCGAGCTCGGCCTCTTCATGAATCTCAAACAGCGCATCGAGGCCTGCCGCGCGGGCGGCCGCGTACAGCGTGCTGATCGTCGGATCGTCGAGAGCGCGCACGATGATCAAGATCGCGCTCGCTCCGGCAGCGCGCGCTTCGTGCACCTGTAGCGGGTGCAGCATGAAGTCCTTGCGCAGGCAGGGCAGCGGCGCGGGCGTCGCGGCGAGCAGTGCGGTGACCTCGCGCAAATCGTCGAGCGAGCCGCCGAAGTAGTGCGAATCGGTGAGCACCGACAGCGCGCTCGCACCGGCGGCTTGGTAGCGGCGGGCTTGCTCGGGCGCGCTGGCGCCAGCGGCGATTGCGCCTGCCGAGGGCGAGCGCCGCTTGATCTCGGCAATCACGGCGAGCTGCCCGTCCGCGCGCCTCAGCGCTTCGGCAAAGGAGGGCGGGCGGGGCAGCGAGGCGTCGAGCTCGCGCAACTCGGCGGGCGAGACTTCGCGCAGGCGCGGGGCGATCTCGCGCTGCTTGTGCGCCATGATTTCGGTCAACTTGTCGGACATGGCGGGAGTGCCGCAAAGTGCCGCTGGCGGCGCAAGGTCGGGTTTTGTCTTTGCGGTTTTTTGCAAAACTGGGGCGAGATCCTCGCTCACCGATTTTACACACAACCATGAGCCAAGCATTTGACGAATTGCGCCACACAGTGGCCCGCCTGCGCGGCCCGGGCGGCTGTCCCTGGGATCAGGAGCAAACCCATGAGTCGCTGGTGCGCTGCCTGATCGACGAGGTCAGCGAGCTGATCGAGACCATCGACCAGGCGGACATGCCGCACATGCGCGAAGAGCTCGGCGACGTGTTGCTCCAGGTCGTGTTTCACGCGCAGTTGGCCGAGGAGGCGGGGCACTTCGACCTCGACGCAGTCGCGCGCGAACTGAACGAGAAACTCATCCGGCGGCACCCCCATGTGTTTGGCGCGGCAAATGCGGATGGAGCCGCCGGAGGCTACGGGCCCCTGATCGACAGCGCCGAAAAAGTGCTCACGCAGTGGGAGGCGATCAAGGCGCAGGAAAAGGCAGCGCGCCAAAATGAGGCAGGCGGCTCTTCGCCGGACGCCGCGAGCGGTGCGGCTGCCGGTCAACGCGCCCCGGCCGAGCCGCTCTTCAAGTCGCTGCCGCCACGGCTGCCCGCGCTGCTCTTCGCGGAGAATGTGTGGAAACAATGCCGCAAAAAGGAGCTCGGCACGCGGCTGCCCTCGGTTGACCGCGAGGCCGTCTCGACGCGCGCGGCTGGGCTCACCGAAGCTGAGCTCGGGCGGGCGCTTTTCGAGCTCAGCGCGGCAGCGCAGCAAGCGGGGCTCAACCCCGAAGATGCCTTGCGCCGCTGGACAAACCGCCTCATCGCCGAGGCCGAAGCCTGTGCCCGGACGCCCCGCAGATAGGCCGCGCGTGCCCGAAGCGGTACTTCGCGAGTGGTGGCTGCCCTTTGCCGATTATCTGGAGGGCGAGCGGCGCTACTCGCCGCTCACCTTGCGCAACTACCGGATCTCCTTTGAGGATTTTTACGGGTGGCTGCACGCGGCGGGCCTGTGGACGGCGGCGGGGCTCGACGGCCTGAACCCGCGCGACATGCGCGACTTTGTGATTGAGGCGCAGCACCGCTACAGCGCGCGCACGCTGCACAACCACGTCTCGGGGCTGCGCTCGTTGATCCGATTCTGGATGCGGCGGGAGCGCATCCGCCGCGATCCGTTCCTCGGGCTCCCGCTGCCCAAGTTCAGCAAGGCGCTGCCCCGATTTCTCACCGAAGAGCAGATGAAGCGCCTGCTGCTCGGGCCACAGCGGCTACTCGAAAACGGCGCAGTGGACGCGTTTACGGCATGGCGCGACCGGCTGGTGATGGAGCTGCTCTACGGCGCGGGACTGCGCGTGAGCGAGCTCGTGAACCTCGACTACGGGATGATCGACATGAGCGCAGGTGTGGCCCGCATCGTCGGCAAGGGGCGCAAGGAGCGGCTCTGCCCGATCGGTACGCTCGCGCTCGCCGTGCTGAAAAAATTTCGCAACGACTTCGCCACCCACAACGCAGGGGCGAGCGATCCGGTGGTGATCAGCGAAAAATTCCAGCGGCTGAGCGCCGCGCAGATTCGTCAGGTGCTGCGGCGCTACCTCGTGCTGGCCGATCTGCCGAGCGACATCACGCCACACAAGCTGCGCCACAGCTACGCCACACACTTGCTCAACGCCGGAGCCGACTTGCGGCTCGTCCAGGAACTGCTCGGCCACGCGCAGCTCACCACCACCCAAGTGTACACGCATGTGAGCATCGCCCGCCTGCAAGAGATCTACGCCAAAGCCCACCCCCGCTCCTAGCGGACTTGGCGATATTTCCCACTGCGCGTGGAAGCGGGAGGGCGGCCCTACGCGGGCAGCGGTGGCGTGGCGCCACGTGCCATTCAATTTGCGATTTTGCCGCGTGCGCTTCGCGCCCGAACAAAATCGCAAATTTAACGGGGCATCCTCCTGTTGCTTCGCAACAGGGGAAGGAGCCTGAATCGCAAATGAAGTGGGAAACCCATTGGGGCGCTGCGAAAAAGTTTACGGGTTAAACTCCCATTTGAGCTCCGGTCAGGGATTTTATTCAACTGTACGGCTTGTTCGTCGGGCGGAACGCCCGACAGCAAGCCGCACAGTAAATGGGAGCGGGCACTGCCCGCCGCCCCACGCGTAGTGGGGGTCGTTGGCCGCGCGTCGCAGACCTGCTTATTGGCGGAGGTCTACTCGTGTGCTGGCGCTGTTGAAGTGTTCGTCGAGGACGATGATTTCGACAGCGGTCGCCGTGCCGAGCTGCGCGGGGCTGAGCTCCAGGGCAAAGCCCTCTTCACGGCCGTCGAGGATGCCGTCGAGCGGGTGCGAAACGGTGTAGCGCGTGCCGTTATTGAGGTGAAACTCTGCGCCGCGCAACAGCGAGAGCGCATCGCGGGCCTGCACCGTCAGCGTGAGCCCGCCTGCTTCGGTGCGCTCAAGCTGGGTGTGGAGGATCTCGGGCGGGCTGCGGTCGACCACGAAATCGTCGGTAGAAAACGAAATGCTGAGCCGCTGCGGGGCGGGGCGCGGCGCGGTCTCGCGCACATCGAGTCGGGTGCGGTAGCGGCCTTCGGGAAGCGGGGCAGTGTCGAAAATCGCAAAGCGGTTTTCCGAGTCCACGAGCACGGGCTCCCACTGCGCGTCGGCGTCATCCTCGGGCCCGTGGATGGAGAGCGTACTCAGGAGCACATCGCCGTTGGCATCGCTCAAGTCCCAGATGATTACGCGCGAGCTGCGATACAGCGGCGTATCGGCGGCGGTGGCGAGATCGTCGCGGTAGCCGATCTTGGCGGCCTCGGCGGCTTTGCGCAGCGTGTCGGCGCTGTTGCGGGCATTGCTCGGCGGCAGCACGGTGAAGCTGCTGAGCTGCGGGTGCTGGTTTTGCGGGAGGCTGTAGAGTCGGGCACCGCTAACCTCAAATGCGGGGACCCGGGCGCTCAGCCGGAGCTGCACGTAGCGCCCGCGAAGCGGCGTGGGCGGCGGGGCGCCCTCCGGCTGCGCGCCGTTGTTCTCCGCTGCGTACCAGGCCGGATCGTCGCTGTGGCGGATCGCCTCGTGCCACTCGCCCCAGCCTTCGAGCGGATCGCTGCTGTAGCTGCTGCGCATCTCCACTCGTAACCCCATGTTGGCGGGGACAGAGAGCTGCCCTCCCGCCCCTCCCGCCCCCACGCGCAGCGCGCCGAGCTCGGCGGGGCCGCCCAGGTCGATCCGCCGCGTTGTCGCGACAAGCTCGGCATTGGCATCACGCGCCCAGCTCATCCGCTCCAGCGAGGCGGGGTTATTGCCGATCAGGAGAAAGTCACTGCCACCGTGAGGCAGTGGCACGATGGCGTTGACCTGGGAGGCGCGCGCTCCGGCAAAGAGCAGGTTGCGGCGTTGCTGCGGATCGTAGCCGAGGAGCTCGCCCTCGTCGCCCGCGGTGATGAGGACGTAGTCGCCGTGCCGCGCGAGCTGGAAAAAGCCGATCCCCACGCGGCTGAAAACCGTTTGCGGAAAGCCATCTTTCGGAAACCAGACGAGGCGCGAGCTGCCGCCAAATTTTTCCGCACCGGGTGCGGTCGGGGGCAGGGCGGCTCGGGTTTCGCCATCGCTGCGGCTGCCGCCCGCCGAGCCTCCTTCTTCGCTGCTGCCGCTGTCATCGCCCGAGTCCCCGCTCTCGTCGGAACCGGAAGAGGAGTCGGTGCTCGTGGGCACTGAGGAGCGCAGCGAGCCGCCGCCACTGCTGCTGCTGTCGAGGCGTTGGCGGCGCTGGGTGTCGCCTCGCGTGATCGCCGCGTAAAAACCATCGTCCCAGCCGAGCAGCGTGGTGACTTCGGCGTTGTTGTTTTCCGCCAGGACGCGCGGCGAGCCGCCGCTTGCGGGGAATTCATAGACATTTCCCTTTGGGGCGGAGCCCGCGATTACGCGGCCATCGGCGAGCCGCAGGAGGCTGCGCAAGTTTTCGTCGCGCACGCTGCCCCAGAGCGTGAAGCCGCGCTCGGCCAGCGCGGCCTCATCGTCTGCGGGGAGCTTTTCGAGGCCGATGCCCGACGCGCGAAATTTCGCGAGATCGACTTTGTAGATCCGTGCGGGTGCGCCCGTGGCGACGAGGACTTCCGTGTTTTTGGCAGTGGGGGCCGCCTGGTCGAGGGCTGGCGCATGAACGCTGATCGCAAGGATCGAGCCGACGGGCAGGGCGCTGCGCGCGATGACCTGGCCATCCTGCACCAAGCTGAGCGCACCCTCGGGTGAGCTGCCTGCGAGGAGGCCGCCGTCGGGCAGCGTGGCGAGCGCGAGCAGGTGCGAGTCGTGCGGCAGCGTGATCGTCTCGGCTGGAATGAGCGGCGCCTCGCTGTCTGCCGCGGCTAAGTGATACGAGAGCAGTTTCCCTGCGGGCCCTGTGCCGAGGAAGAGCGTGCCGCCTGTTTCGGCCGCGCTCCAGAGCAGGTCTGCATCGAGCGGCAAGTCGAGCGGACTCACGCGCGGGCCGCTGACGAGCGCGCCATCGGAGCGGGCAGCGAGCCCGTCGAGGCTTCGGCTCGGCACGTCGCGATAAAAATTAACCTCGCGCGAGGTGGAGAGCGTCTGGGCAGAGGCCGGGTCGCCGAGGCTGAAGAGAGTGACGAACAGGCCGAGTGCGGCGCGGGAGAGGTGTGAGCGGCGAAAGGAAGAGCAGGGAAGGGATTTCATGCAGGAGTAGAACGGAGCGGAAACAAAGTAGGCGAACAGGGCAAGGCGTGTGTCGCGCAATTAGGGACTGTTACTTATTTACTGAGTATCAAGATTCTTTCGGGACTTTCGTACTCAGTGAGGATTTGTGACTAACTGATTTCTATTAATTATACTGAGATGCTCTAAGTATCAATCGGAACTTGTTAATCATGACTAATCGTAAATTGCTTCAACTGGGGTTTCC
>NZ_LSZQ01000027.1 GCF_001580015.1 Cephaloticoccus primus | reverse complement strand
AAAAAAACCCCCCCCCCCCCCCCCCCCCCCCCGAGTTTTTAAATCATTATAAAAAATATAATTATGATTCATTTTCAGGAGCTGAGAATGGCCCGTACAGGCATCATGCTTGTTGGATTGGAAAAGGTGTACATGCAGGCGCTATTCCTGTTATTAAAGATAAGGTGGTATTGAATAGGTGGCGTAGTGAGCTTTACGTAAAAGATATCACATCCAAGTCTGGAGGGATATACACAATCTCGGTTGAAAATCCGGTGGGTCATGCCGGAGTGATTGACTTTGCGGGTGTAGGTGGCGTGACGCTATTTTTTAATGATT
>NZ_LSZQ01000026.1 GCF_001580015.1 Cephaloticoccus primus | reverse complement strand
CGAGCCCCTCGCGCCGCCTTGCTCTCCTCGCCAAAACGATCCTCTTGAATCCGATTATATACCTCGTGTACCAATGAGGTGGGGTACAAAGGCGCCAGCAAATGATACGCCCCATCATCCACAGGATCCTCATCCACCAACCAATATAATTGCTTCGCCAGGCCATCCGAAGAAGGTCGACCTTTACTCGATTGAACGAGGGAAATAAAGGCATCACGTAGCTGTCGAGCTTTGCCCGAATCCTCATCCAGCGCGTTCAGGGCGTCGCTGTCTTCGGCGAGTAGCGCATCCAGCAGGCTGCGGCCATCAATTTCCAGTTTGAGAAACTTGTAGACATCCAGTGCCCCCGCGTTGCCAGTAACATCAACGACGAAGGTACTATCCAAAATATGGCTACCAAGCTCGGACCGAGCTGATAGACTCTGAGGGGGAATATAGAGATTAGTACCGCGAGCAGATGGATGAATAGCCTTCAGTAAGTGGGTGACGGCCTGAATTTGGCTCACACGCCTAGCTGCGTCTTCAAGCCAAGCGGTAGGCTGATAGTCTGCAATTAGCTTGGCACGCTTGGGATCGTCATCAGCTAGCTTCTCTAATTTAGGAGTGAGGCGTTCCCTAATGAAATCGTGAATCACACGGCGAATCCGGATAGCTCGGGAAGAAGAGGGATTAAGGGGCATAGGGTAAAACAGGACAGGGAAATGAATGAAGAGTGATCCCTTATAACGTCAATTAAAATTTTAGTAAAAATTAATAGGTTGATTTTTTCATATCCAAAGCCACCTTTTCCCATACTGCCGAATAGGCAGCTTAGAAATATTAGTTATTGCTATTAAGCTACTTCTGCCGAATAGGCAGCTTTTCTTTTCACCTGACCAAAGGATCAGAACGGCAACATCGGTCACACAGCACTCGCTACCGGATAACAAGCAGACGCGGGATGAGAAACACTCGCAGGGCGGCCTCGGGTTTTAGCAGCCCCATCCTGTGAGTTTCTCTCCTCGAACAGAGAGGAAGCTCGATTTCCCCACCGCCTCTCCCACTTGAGGGGCTGAGGCGCGGTAGCTGGCGCAGCAGTACAGCACACGCGGGAACACAGCGGTGCGAGCGTGGCTGCGCCGACCTTAAAAAAAACGGACGGATCGCGCTGTCGTTTAGTGGTGATATGGGAAGAGCAGGAGGACGAGGCCAAGGAGGACGAAGATCGTTCCGAGGATGGCGGACTCGCGTTGCTCAAAGTAGCGCAGGCGCAGTTTTTCGAAGCCGATCAGGGTAAGCCAGGTGAAGAGGATCATCCCGGCGAGCGTAGCCACTGCCAGAATTGCGCTTAGCAGCACGAAGCCCAGCCAGCCAAAGGGCACCGCGGAGAGGTACACGGGCAAGAACACTTCGCAGGGCGAGAGCGTCAGCATCAGGAAAAGGCCACCAATCGCGGCCCAGTCGCCTTTGTCAGTCCCCAGGCGGCTTTCGCGGAGTTCCTGCTCCCAGTGGCTGGTCGCGGCCGTGGCGGTGTGGCCGCCGCCCTGCTCATCGTGATCGTGGCCGCAGTGCTCACTCTTTTCGTGGTGGCTGCCTGGCGCGGCGTGATGGCAGACCCCGCGGCCGCTCAATTGCCGCCAGATAAAATAGCCGCCGATCAAAATCATGACGCCGCCGATCAGTGGCCCAAACACGTGCTCCAGCTCGGCGTTAACGCGAAATCCGAACCACGCGATCAGGAGCCCGAGGAGAGTCGTCAGCATCACATGTCCCATTCCCGCGAGGAAAACGACCGAGAGCGTCTTGGCGGGGCGCCAGCCTCTGGCACGTGAAACGAGGACGAAGGGCAGCCAGTGTGTGGGAATCGCAGCGTGCAGAAAGGCGACTGTGAAGCCTGTGAGGGTGATCGTGGTGAGAAGTGAGTCCATTTGATAAAAAATGCCGCCCAAATCGGGGCGGCAGCAGAGGCCGCTACCCTAACAAACCCGTCAAGAGATCTTCACGCCCCCATTTACTTGGCGCACAGCTCGTTGGCTGTGCGTCCGTGGCTCTTGCCAATCCACGCTCACGCGGGGGGCGAGGCGCCCCCTGCCATTCACGCTCGCGCTGGGGGCTCGCATAGCATTCCGTGTCCGCTGCGCGCGGAGCGGCGGGCAGTGCCCGCTGCCATTTACCGAGCAAACCGCTCAGTTGAAATTGCCGATCTTCAGTCGGACAGGAAATCGAAAGGGTAACCCGTTTGAGCGATTTTTTTGGTTAACGGGTAAATCACCTCCCGACCCTCTGTTCGCCCCTTTTTACTGAGTACAGTAAATCGGTGCAGACAACCGCCTGCCGCCCGCCCGCTCACCAAGCATAGTAGCCGGTCTTACTCAGCAGCGCGCTCACATTGCCTTGAAGACGAGCGAGGCGTTTTGGCCGCCGAAGCCGAGGTTGTTGCTCAAGACGGCGCGCACGGGTTTCGCGCGCGCGGTGTGAGGCACGTAGTCGAGGTCGCAGTCGGGCAGGTCGGGCTCGTCGAGGTTTATGGTCGGCGCGATTGTGCCGGTCTCGATTGTTTTGATAGCGATAACCGACTCGATGCCGCCGGCGGCGCCCAGCAGGTGGCCGGTCATCGACTTGGTCGAACTCACGGCGAGGCGCGAGGCGTGTTCGCCGAAGAGTTTCTTGATGGCGAGGGTCTCAAACTTGTCGTTGTAGGGAGTCGAGGTGCCGTGCGCGTTGATGTAGTCGATGTCGCCCGGTGCGAGTCCGGCCTTCCCGATCGCGCGGCTCATCGCCAGCAGCAGCCCGCGGCCTTCGGGATCGGGTTGCGTGATGTGAAAGGCGTCGCAGCTCGCCGCGTAGCCCGCCAGTTCGCAGTAAATCCGCGCGCCGCGCGCCCGCGCGTGCTCCAACGATTCGAGGATGAGGATGCCCGCGCCCTCGCCCATCACGAAGCCGTCGCGCTGCCGGTCAAAGGGGCGGCTCGCCCGCGCGGGCTCGTCGTTGCGCTCGCTCATGGCCTTCATGGCGCAAAAGGTCGCGTAAGCGAAGGGCGTGATCGCGGCCTCGCTGCCTCCTGCGATCATCACGTCTGCATCGCCGCGCTGGATCGTGTGCATGGCCTCGCCAATCGCGTGGGCGCCGGTCGCGCAGGCCGAGACCAGGCCGAAGTTTGGCCCGCGCACGCCGTACTTTATCGCGACCATGCCCGAGCACATGTTGCCGATCAGCGAAGGGATGGTGAAGGGCGAGACCTTGCGCGGGCCGCGCTCGGCGAGCACGGCGAGTTGCGACTCGTAGGTGTACATGCCGCCGATCCCCGAGCCGATCATCACGCCGATGCGGTCGCCATCCTCGGCCTCCAGATCAAGCCCCGAGTCGGCGACTGCTTGGCTCGCGGCGACGTAGCCGAAGTGCGTGTAGCGGTCGCTGCGGCGCGCTTCCTTCGGGTCCATGTGCTGGTCGGCCTCCCAGTCCAGCACCTCCGCGCCCATCTGGCTGGCAAAGGGCGAGGGGTCGAAGCGCTGCACGCGCCGGATGCCCGACTCCCCGGCGACGAGTGCCTGCCAAAAGCTCGCTACGTCGTGACCGACCGCAGTCACCGCCCCAAGCCCCGTCACCACGACCCGCCGCTGCTCTGCTGATTGTGTAAGCATGTGTGAAAAAATAGCGCGCAGGATAATGGATCGGGCCGCCGTTTTACCAACGTAAATGTACGCAAAAAAAACGCCCGACCGCAGTTAAGCAGTGGGCGTTCCGGAAAAACGAAACCGGCGCGTGAAGCGTGGTGGAGCCTTGGGCCGGCCGCCCCAAAAACTCAGGCGCCTGCCTTTGCTTTGATGTAGTCGCAGACCTGGCCAACTGTCTGGAGTTTCTCGGCGTCGGCCTCGGGGATCTCACCTTTGATCTCTTCCTTGAATTCTTCTTCAAAGGCCATGATCAGCTCAACGGTGTCGAGCGAGTCTGCGCCGAGATCGTCGAGGAAGGATGCGGCGGGAGTGACTTGCTCTTCGTTTACATTGAGCTGCTTAACGATGATCTCCTTAACGCGTTGTTCGATGGTTTTTTGATCAGCCATAGGGGGGAAATTGGTATGAGATTGAGTGAAGGTCAGGAGGCTTCACATCGCCATGCCACCGTCAACGGCAAAAACCTGCCCGGTGATGTAGCCGGCTTCTTCGGAGGCGAGAAAGGCCACGGCGTGCGCAATGTCTGCGACTTCGCCGAAGCGTTTGAGCGGCACCTGGGCGAGGACTTTTTCGGCGATTTCGGGAGTGTTTACGAACTCGGTCGTCATGTCGGTTTTCACGAAGCCGGGGGCCACGACGTTGGCCGTCACGCCGCGCGAGGCGAACTCGCGGGCGAGCGTCTTGGTGAAGCCGATCATGCCGGCCTTCGCCGCCGAGTAGTTGGCCTGGCCCGCGTTGCCGAGGATGCCGCTCACGGAGGCGATGTTGACGATACGGCCCCAGCGCGCGCGCGTCATCGGCCGGCCGAGCTGCTTGCACCAGTGGAAGCAGCTCGTCAGGTTGGTGCGCAAGACGTCCTCCCAGTCTTCATCGCTCATCCGGAACAGCAGCCCGTCGCGCGTGATTCCGGCGTTGTTAACGAGGATGTCGATCGTCGGAAACTCCTCCAGAAGCGTCGCCGAGGCCGAGGCGACGGCCGCGCTGTCGGCCACATCAACGGCGAGAGCTTTGGCACGGCCGCCCGCCGCGACGATGGCCTCGGCAGTCGCCCCACAGGAGGCGGCAGACTTCGATACGCAGATGACGTTGACGCCCTTTGCAGCGAGCAGCTCGGCGATGGCGCGACCGATGCCGCGGCCCGCGCCGGTCACCACTGCGGTGCGATTGGTAAATGTGTAGCTCATATGAGTTGGGAAAAAGCAGAGGAGTTGGGGATTGGGAGGCCTCGGGATTTTGTCAAAGGCAGCCGCAGCGGTAGCGCGCGGGAGCGACCGCGCACTTGCGCGCGCCGCATCAGTAAACGTCGCGCTGGTAGCGCTTGTCCTTCTTCATCTGCTTCACGTAGGCGACCGCGCCTTCTTCGCCGAGGCCGCCCTGCGTGGCAATGATCTCGTGGAGCGCAGCGTCCACATCTTTGGCCATCCGCTTGGCATCGCCACACACGTAGAAATAGGCGCCTTTTTCCAGCCAAGCCCAGAGCTCCGCCGCGTTGGCGCGCATGCGATCCTGCACGTAGATCTTCTGCGCTTGATCGCGCGACCACGCGAGGTCGAGCCGTTGCACTTGCTGCTTGGCGACGTAGTCTTCCCACTCGTCTTGGTAGAGGTAGTCGAGGGCGGCGTGCTGCTCGCCAAAGAACACCCAGTTACGGCCAGTCGCGCCGAGCACGAGCCGGTCCTGGACAAAGGCGCGGAAGGGCGCGATCCCCGTCCCCGGCCCCACCATGATGCAGTCTGCCGCCAGATCGGCGGGCGGGCCAAAGTGCGAGTGCGAGACAAATACCGGCACGCGCTCGCCCTCCGGCACGCGATCCGCGAGGTAGCTCGTGCACACGCCGACGCGCTCGCGACCGTTCGTCTCGTAGCGGACGACCGCCACCGTCAGGTGCACCTCGCCCGGGTAGACACGCTGCGAGGACGCGATCGAGTACAGCCGCGGCACCAGCCGCCGCAGCATCGCGACAAATTCCTGCGGCTCGAATTTCGCACTCGGGTACTCCGCGAGGAAGTCCACAAAGGCGCGGTTGTAGAGGAAGTCCTCCAACTGCGGCTTCGCCTCGGGCGCGAGCAGCGCCTCCAGTTGCGCCTTTTGCGCAGGGTCGCTCACCTTGCCCGCAAAGATCTCCACCGTCTTCTTCGTCGGCCCGGCCAGCGCGCAGTCCCGCGTCAGTGCCTGGCGCAGCGGCACGGCAGCCGTCGCGCGCATCGGCGTGACCGGCTCCTCGCCCGTCGCGCCCAGCCGCTCGATGATCTCATCGACTTCGCAGTCGCGGTTCAGCCCGTAGATCCCGAGCGAGTCGCCCGGCTTATACGTCAGCCCGCTGTCGCCCAGATCCACGACCATGTGTCGCGTCTCCTTGCCCGATCCCGGGCGGCTCAGCATCCGGTTCTCCACCAAGCGGGCGAGAAACGGATTATCCCTGTTGTAGGCGGCGGGAGCGGCAGCAGGCGAAACCTCGGACATAATTGGGCGGCGATGAAGGGTAGCGCGCTTTCTACGCGCAAGCCTTTGTTGCGCGGAGCTTGCGCGGCGCAGCGATTTGCCGCCAACTGCACGTTATCTCTTTTTCCTGCCGCCAGCACGCTGCCGCCCTTCCGCCTCCCGCGCCCCGATGACACACCACACGCCCGTTCGCATTCAAAAACACCTCGCCGACATCGGCCTTTGCTCGCGGCGCGCGGCCGAAGAACTCATCCGCCAGGGCGAGGTCTGGGTAAACGCGGCCCGCGCCGAGCTCGGCCAGAAAATCGTCCCCGACACCGACAAGGTCACCGTGCGCGGCAAGCCCGTCCGCGCCACCGCGCCGCAGCCACGCCTCACCCTCGCCGTGCACAAACCCCGCGGCCTGGTGTGCTCCAACGACGATCCGCACAACCCCGCCACCATCTTCGACCTGCTCCCGCGCGAGCTCGCCCGCCACCGCTTCTTTTGCGCGGGACGGCTCGATAAAGACAGCGAAGGCCTCGTCATCCTCACGACCGATGGCGACCTCGCCAACCGCCTCATGCACCCGTCAAACACCGTGGTGAAGCGCTACCACGTCACGCTCAAGCAGCCCTACCCCGCCGACCGCCTCGGCCAGCTCCTGCGCGGCGTCACCATCGAGGGCGAGAAACTCCGCGTCGAATACGCCGCCCTCCTCCACCCCAGCCCCACGCAGCAAAACTCGACCGAGCTCGACGTCCACCTCCACCACGGCAAGAAGCGCGAGATCCGCCAGCTCTTCCTCGCGCTGCGCTACGACGTGAAACGCCTGCGCCGCTACCAAGTCGGCGCCTTCCCGCTAAAGGGGATTCCGCTGCGCGCAGGGAAAATCCTCAGCCCGAGGGAGATCAACCTCCTCTTCGAAACGCCCGCCCCGAGCGAGCCGCCCGCACGCCCAGGCCGGTTGAGGAGTACCCGCGTGGCCGCACTGCCCCGAACCACGACTTCGCGCACAGCCTCGCGCGTAGCAGCGCACACAACGCGAACCGCATCTCACACTCGGCGCACACCCGCGCGCGCGGCGGGACGCGCCACAACACGCGCCCTCCACGCCTCCTCCGAAACTTCGCGGCCCAGCCGGGCAAAACACGGCACCGGCACGCGCTCGGCGCGGTCTTCTTCCAGACGCTAACCTTCGCGACACGCTCTTTCTCCCATGAAACCCGCACTCACACGCTTCCTCGCGCTCGCGCTTGCTCTCGGCCTCGCCAGCGCAGCCACCGCCGCCTCTACTCCCGCCCACGTCGCGCCCGACAGCGCGGCCCCCGTCCTGCGCATGCTGCCCGAGGGCACCGAGCCACAGCCTGCGCCCCCCGAAGTCGCCAACGCTACGCCCGACGACTGGCGCGCGATCTCCATCGAAGGCCCCTTCGTGCTCTACGTGCGCAACGGCGACCTCGATAAGGCCCTCCAAATCAAACCCGGCTCGGCACTCTACCAAAAACCCGACCTGTCCTCGCCCGTGCTCGCCGCAGCCGAAGAGGGTGACCTCGTTACGATCACCGGCCTGCAAGGCCGCTGGACGCAGATCGAACTCAATAAAACCCTGGTCGCTTACATAAGCGCCAAAGGCGCCACCGCCCGCCGTTCCCCCACCGCTCAGACGACTCCGGACGCGGCAAAAATCACCGAGCCCGCCGAATCCGTGAAGCCCACATCGAAAACGGTCGCAGAATCGGAACCGGAGCCCGCTTCCGAAGTCGGAACCTCCTTCGAAACTGCAAAAGCCCAACCCGCCGCCACGCTCACGCCAGCACTCCCGCTCGGCGAAGCCGAGCCGCCAGCTCCCGTGGCCGATGTAGCCGCCAATGCGGTGGGCCCAAACCCCGCGACCACCGAGCCCGCAGTCAGCGCAACCCTTGATCCAGAGCCAAGCCCCGCTCCAAGCACCGACAAGGCACCCGCCCCGAGCGCCCAAGCACGCAGCTCCGTCGCGCCACAGGCGACTCCGTCCGCAGAAACGCGTTACCGCGCGCCCATGGAAATCAGGGGCCGGCTCGTCTCCGCGCAGCGTCGCTTCGGGCCGCGCCGCCCCTATGACTGGCAGCTCGAAGCCAAGGGCCAGCGCATCGCCTACCTCGACTTTTCCCACATGCGCGGCACCGACCAGCTCGACCGCTACGCCAGGCGCGAAGTCGTCATCATCGGCCTCCTCGACCCGCTGCCCGATGGCAAAAACTACGTGATGCGCGTCGAAAGCCTGCGCCTTCAATAAAGCGTGGCGGCGCGCACGCCGCACGTGCTCGCACCACCGGACACCACCACTCGCCGCACGCGCCCTCACGCCCTCCCCTGCCGCTACGCTTCACTTTTTCCCGCATCAACTTCGCATCAATGGAACTCATCAACGGAAACGAAATCGCCACCACCATAATCGCCGAACTCA
Source organism: Cephaloticoccus primus (assembly GCF_001580015.1). Taxonomy (GTDB): domain Bacteria; phylum Verrucomicrobiota; class Verrucomicrobiia; order Opitutales; family Opitutaceae; genus Cephaloticoccus; species Cephaloticoccus primus. The sequence goes on along the minus strand of NZ_LSZQ01000026.1, from coordinate 9,523 downwards.
AGGCCGAGGTCAGCGCCCTGCCCGCGCGCAAGCCCTGCCTCGCACTCGTCCGCGTGGGCGACGATCCCGCCTCCGTCTCCTACGTGCGCAAAAAAGAAAAAACCGCTGCCGAGATCGGCATCGACAGCCGCGTCATCCTGCCTCCCGTCACGATCTCGCAGGCCGAGCTCGAAGCCCTCATCGACCAGCTCAATGCCGATGAAGGCGTGGACGGCATCCTCGTCCAGTCGCCGCTCCCCGCCCCGCTCGACGAGTTGCAAATCTTTCGCCGCATCGCGCCCGAGAAAGATGTCGATGGCCTCGGCACCGTAAACCTCGGCAAGATCGCCCAAGACGACGACACCGGCTTCGTCTCCTGCACGCCCGCAGGCATCATGGCGCTGCTCGCCCGCAGCGGCGTCGATTTAAAGGGCAAGCACGTCGTCATCGTCGGCCGCAGCCTGCTCGTCGGGAAACCCGTCGCGCTGCTCGCCTTGCAAAAAAAAGCAGGCGCCAACGGCACCGTGACCATCTGCCACTCGGCAACCGCAAACTTGCCCGAGCTCACCCGCCAGGCCGATGTCCTCATCGCCGCGATTGGCCGCGCCGAGTTCATCACGCGCGACATGGTCAAGCCCGGCGCAGTCGTCATCGACGTCGGCATTAACCGCGTCGAAGACCCGAGCCGCAAAGCCGGCTACCGGCTCACTGGCGACGTCGCCTTCGGCCCCGTCTCCGAGCTCGCGTCAAAAATCACGCCCGTCCCCGGCGGCGTCGGCCCGATGACCGTCGCCATGCTCATGAGCAACACACTCAAAGCCTACCACCAGCGCACCCACGCTTAGGCCAAGTACTCAATTACGAGCGGCTCCACTGCGCGTGGGGCGGTGGCGAGTCGCCACTTCCATTCAATTTGCGATTTTGCCCGTGCGCTTTGCGCCCGAACAAAATCGTAAATTTACATGAACTCCCTCCTGTCGCTTCGCGACAGGAGAAGGAGCCTGAAACGCGAATGAGGCGAAAACCCATTAGGGCGAGGTGAAACAATTTACGGGTAAATCGCATTACCGACCGCAGGTCGGGTATTCCTTACTGTGCGGTTCGTGCATTGCGCATTTTGCGCAATGCACGAACCACACAGTTAATGGGAGCGGGCACTGCCCGCCGCCCCACGCGCAGTGGAGTCGCCCATTCTCCTTCCATCGATTGGGCACAGGCCCTAGCTAGAAAGTCATGAGCCCAAAAATCGCCTTTCTCGGGGCGGGAAACATGGCCGCTGCGATGGTCGCTGGCCTCCTCAAAAACGGCCACCCGCCCGCCGAAATCGCCTGCTACACCGCCAGTGGGCAAAGCGCCCAGCGCCTCGCTGCCAGCACAGGCATCGCCCAAGCCCACTCGATCCCCGCCTTGCTCGATGGCGCCGAGCTCCTCGTCATTGCCTTTAAGCCACAGCACCTCGCTACGCGCGATCCTGCGCTCGTCGAAGCCACAGCGGGCAAGCTCATCGTCTCCGTGATGGTCGGCAAAACGCTGGCCCAGCTCCGGGCCGCCTTCCCTGCGGCGCGCGCCTGGGTGCGCGCCATGCCCAACACCCCCGGACGCATCGGCGCAGGCGTCACCGCGTGGGCCGCGCTCGCCCCGCTCGACGCCGCCGACCGCGCCCACATCGAGGCGCTCCTCGCGCCGCTGGGCCGCGTGCTCGAAGTCGCCGAGCCGCAGATCAACGACATCGCCGCCGTCAGTGGCAGCGGCCCCGCCTTCTTCTTCGAGTTCGCCGCCGCGCTCAGCGAAGCCGCACAAGCCGCAGGCTTCCCCGAAAAACTCGCTCAAGAACTCGTCGTCGAAACGCTCCTCGGCTCCGCCAAGCTCCTCGCCCAAAGCGGCGAGCCGCCCGAGGCCCTGCGCAACCAGGTCACCTCGCCCAACGGCACCACCCTGGCCGGCCTTCACCAGATGGAGGCCGGCGGCCTGCGCCAGATCATCCGCCAGACCGTGCTTGCTGCACAGGCCCGCGGACTGGAGATTGCGCGCGACACATGACCACGCCGCCCCCCTCAACCGACACCTCCACTCCCACCGCTGACGACGCCGCAAATGCCGCCCTCGAAGCCTATTACGACCGGCTCCAGCAAACCGGTATACTCGTGACCGGCGGCGCGGGCTTCATCGGCAGCGCGCTCGTCTGGGCGCTAAACCGGCGCGGCATCACCAACATCGTTGTGAGCGACGTCCTCGGCAGCGACGAGAAGTGGCGCAACCTCGTCCCCCTGCGCTTCAAAGAATACATCGAAGCCCCCAAGCTGCGCGAGCTGGTCAATCGTCGTCCCAGCACAATCTCCGGCCTCAACACCGTATTTCACCTCGGTGCCTGCTCCTCCACCACCGAACGCGACGCCAGCTACCTGGCCGACAACAACTATGCCTACACAAGTGAGCTCGCCCAGTGGGCGATCAACTACGGCTACCGCTTCATCTACGCCTCCTCGGCCGCCACCTACGGCGACGGATCCCGTGGCATGTACGACGCTGAGGAAGACATCGACCGACTGCGCCCGCTCAACATGTACGGCTACTCGAAGCACCTTTTCGACCAGGAAGCACTGGCCAAAGGCTGGCTACTCGAACGGATCGTCGGCCTGAAGTACTTCAACGTCTTCGGCCCCAACGAAGATCACAAAGGCGACATGCGCTCGCTCGTGAACAAAGCCTACCACCAAATCCAGGACACGGGCCGCGTAAGCCTCTTCAAAAGCTACCACCCCGACTACAAGGACGGCGAACAGAAGCGCGACTTCCTCTACGTGAAAGACGCCGCCGAGATGACCCTGCACTTTGCCACAACGGGGAGCCGGTACGTCGGCCTGTACAACCTCGGCTCCGGCGAGGCCAACACCTGGCTCACGCTCACCCGAGCGATATTCGACGCACTCGGCCGCGAGCCACAGGTCGACTTCATCGACATGCCCGAGGCCCTGCGCGGGAAGTACCAATACTTCACCCAGGCCGACATCCGGAAACTGCGCAACAGCCGCTACCCCCGCCCCGTCACCCCGCTGGCCGACGCCGTCCGCGACTACGTCCAAAACTACCTCGTCCCGCAAAAATCCCTCGGCTACTAATTTAGCCGAAGGGTCGGTAAAAGAGTGACGGGCTGAGCTGGGCGGGCTGTCTTGCTCCGGCCTTTTCCCGATTTCCCTACTCTCTCCTACTCCCCCTTCCACTTCCTATGAGCACCACTGAACAAGCCATCATCAAGACCAGCTACGGCGACATGACCCTGAACTTCTGGGCCGATGTCGCACCCAAAACGGTCGAGAACTTCAAGAAACTCGCCCGCGAGGGTTTCTACAACGGCACTGCATTTCACCGGATCATCAAGGGCTTCATGATCCAGGGCGGCTGCCCCAACACCAAGGCGGGCCAGAGCGGCATGCCCGGCACCGGCGGGCCCGGCTACCAGATCGCCGCCGAGTTTAACACGCGGCCCCACGTGCGCGGCGTCATCTCGATGGCTCGCAGCGCGCATCCCGACTCCGCCGGCTCGCAGTTTTTCATTGTCCACGGCGACGCGCGATTTCTGGACAACCAATACACCGCCTTTGGCGAGCTCGTCGCGGGAGACGAAGTCCTGGAGCAGATCGCGACCGTCCCCACCCAGCACGGCGGCGGCGGCGAGAAAAGCACACCGATCGACCGCGTAGAAGTCACCTCAATCGAGATCGTCCCCGCCGCCGCGTAAAGAAGAACCAGCGACGGCGAGGCAACGACTCGCCGCCCAAAAAAAAGAGTCGAAGACTCCACTGCGCGTGGGGCGGTGGCGGGTCGCCACTTCCATTGAATTTGCGATTTTGCCCGTGCGCTTTGCGCCCGGACAAAATCGCAAATTTAAGGGATCCTCCCCCTGTCGCATTGCGACAGGTACCGGAGCCCAAAACGCGAGTAGGGCAGAAACCCATTGGGGCGAATCGAAAAAATTCACGGGTTAATCTCCTTTTCGCCCACCCGACCGGAGGTCGGGCAATTTCCTACATTGCGGCTTGTTCGGCGGACGGAACGTCCGCCAGCAAGCCGCAATGTAAATGGAAGTGGTCACTGACCACCGCACCACGCGCAGTGGGAGCCTACCTCTTTTCTCCCATGAGCAAACGAATCAGTCTGGATGTCGCCTGCAGTGAGAACCGCGTCATCGCCCGCGACGGGCTCACGCCCTGGCGCATCCCCGAAGACCTGGCGCACTTTCACCGGATCACTGCGGGGCAAACCGTCGTACTCGGGCGCGTCACCTACGAAGTGTGGCCGCGCGTGGCACTGGATGGACGGCAGCCCATCGTCATCACCCGTGATCGCAGCCTCGAAAAGTCAGGGATACGTTTAGCTGCCAACGTCGCCGAAGCGCTTGCAATCGCCCAAAGTCTCCCGGGGGAAATTCACGTCTGCGGAGGGCAACAAATCTATGAGGAGCTGATCGACACCGCCGACCGGATCTACCTCACGCTCGTGCATGCCGAGGTCCCCGGCGACCGCTTCTTCCCCGAGTGGCGCCACCTCAAGTGGCACGAAAGCGAGCGACGCGAATCCCACGACGCCAACTACCGCTACACCTTCTCCACCCTGGATCGCATGCGCTAGCAGACTTCCGAACTCATCGGGCGTTGTTACGTGTTGCGGTCGGCGAGCACTTCTTTCAGGGCGTTCGTGCCGTTGATGGCTGCGGGGAAGCCTGCGTATATAGTCATCAGCAGCATCACTTCTTTTATTTCTTCTGCCGAGACGCCAATATTCAGCCCTGCGTTGATATGAAACTTCAGTTGAGGCTGTGCGGTGCCCAAAGCAGTCAGGGCGGCGATGGTCGCTATCTGGCGATGTTTTTTGCTCAGATTATCCCGTGAGAAAATATCACCATAGCCATATTCCAGTGTAAACCGGACCAGCTCGGGCGAGAGGTCATCATAAGCTTCCCTCAACCGCTCAATCATTGATCCATCCAATTGGGAAAGCTCCTGCTCGCCCAACTCCAACCGATTGGCTGGCACCGGACTTGGCGGTTTCCCCTTATCGTCCCTGATTCCATGCTTTTCCCGCTCGGCCAGCACTTCCTTCAATGCGTTCATTGCATTTATGCTGCTCGGGAACCCGGAATATGCGGACATTTGCAGGATCACTTCTTTCACTTCGCTGATGGAGCTCCCCGTATTCAGGGCGCCATTGATGTGTACGCCCAACTGCGGCCTGGCATTACCCATGGCGGTCAGCGCGGCCACTACAGCGAGCTCCTTTGATTTCAAGTCCAAGCCCTCCCTCGAATAGATATCGCCAAAAGAATACTCGATTATGAATCGCCCCAAATCCGGCGAAATATCTTTCAAGCTGTTGATGACTTTTTCTCCCGCCTCGCCATCTATCTCTTTGAGCTTTTCCCAGCCCAATTGGTATCGTTCTGATTGTTTCATACGCCTGCCTTCTTTCTCATTTTGGGCGAGACCGTTTTGAAGCACTCCGGACAGGAGCATCATAAAAATCAAAAGTCTGCGCGTGGGGTTTCTCATCCAGTTAATGAGAATAAGGCTCAAAAATAAAAAAGCAAGTGCACAGGCCCATCAAGGTACCTGCACTCCGGCTCCAGTGCGCGCGGCCCTGCGCCGCCCCAAGTAAATTGTGGGGCCCCGCTCCTGCTGCCCCTGCTGCCTTAGCGGCTGCGACCGCGCAGGCGGCGGAGCCCTTCGCTTATCGCATCGAGCGGATTTTTTGGCAGCGCGGGCGCGGCAGCCTCTTCTTGAGTGGCTCCGTCGCCGCCCGCGTTTGGCGCAGCGGGGTTTTCAGAGCTGCTGGAGCCGCCACCGCGCAGCGAGTCCAGGAGCCCGCCGCCGAGTGCCTCGCTCAGGTTGTCCTGTAGTCCGCGCAAGAAGCCGGCTGTCGAGCTGCGCGCGCCTATCTTCAGCCCCTCGAAGCGCAGCTTGCCGTCGCCGATTTTGAGTGTGGCGCCGACCTGACGCAGCTCGAGTTGGCCGAGATAGCTTACGCTGTCCAGGTCCACGCCGACCTCGCCGCTCCAGTTATCCATAAATGGGGTGGTCGGCGTCTCGTCCGAGTCGGAGTTGGAGGCCAGCGCGATGAGGAACTGAAAGTCGTCGAGGTAGAGTTTTTCGCCGTGGATTTTTGCCGCGATCTCGCCGCCCGCCGAGTCCGCGGGAGCCGTGCCCGAGGCGCCGCTCGCCAAGCCTCCCGTTGTACTTGGCCGCACCCGCGCCGTGCCCTCCAGTTTCAGGTCAGAGACGCGCTGCTGCCGCGTCGCGCTGCGCACGGTCAATGGCAGTGCAAACGTGATCGTGCCCGCCTCGTCGCGTTGCGCGTTTAGCTGCGCTTCGAGGCTCGGCAGTGCGATCCCGCGCGCGTGGAGCTCGCCCAGCTCAATGAGCGCGGAGAGCGACTGCGCCTCGTCTGCCACCGCAGCGGTGAAGTCCAGCCCCAGGTTGCCCGTCTCGAGCGGCAGCTTCCCGTGAAAAATCGGCTGCGTGTGCAGCCCACCAACATCGGCCCGCACGGTGCCAGTAGCCGAAACCGAGGGCTGCGCAGCGTTGAGCCCTTCCGCGCTGGCCTCGAGTTGCACTGACAGGAGCTGTGTCAACGCATCGCGCAGGGTGAGGCCACCCACGTGCAAACTGGCGCGCGACGTCTGAAAGTCGTGCTCAAGTTCCAGCTCCGTCTCCAGGCTCAAGTTTTCGAGCGCGGGCCCGCTCTCCAGTGTCAGCGCCAAGTTTTCCACGCGCAGCGGCGCCAGCGTCTTCACACGCACGCGCGACTCGCTCGGCAGGCTCGCCTCAAAACGCCCGCGCAAGACCGACGCGCCAAACTGCACTCCATCGGTAAATGGCTCCAGCAGGGCGAGCGGCAGCCCGGGGATTTCGACGCGAGCCAGCGCGGCCTGCGGATCATTTGCCACAAACCGGAGCGCCGCCGGGGCGTCGCCGTCATCGCCCTGCGCCGCCGCCGTGGCGCGATTCAGCGCAAAGGGTTGGGCCGCCTCGACAAGAAGCAGAGGCTCTGCATCGCCCGGCACGGCAACCTTGAGCCGCAGAGACTCCACGTGCTCTTGCGTCGCCCCATCGGCTGCGCCCAGCGCACTCACAGTCCCGCCAAACTCGGCGTCCACGCTCAATGCATCGAGTGCCGCAGGCACAGACGGCACGAGCGCAGCCAGCCCTTCCAGACTAGCCTGGAGCCGGCCTGCCGCAGTCAGCGTCGCGAAGACAGCGTCCAGGTCGAAGCTTCCCTGCCCTTGCAGCTCAAAGGCAGCGGGCAGCGGTACGGCCCCCAATGGCCCGTCCTCAAAAAGCCCGCGCGGCAGATCGGCCTCGCTCAATGCAAGCTCCCAGCGGCTCACCAATCCCCCCGCATCGCCCGCCTTGGCCGCGCTGTAGTGGCCCTGCACCTGCGCCCAGCGTTTTTCGGAAAAACTCAGCGACACTTCGTAGTCCTCGCCGCCCGCCGCACGACGGGCCGATGCCGTCACGCCCAGCCGCAAGGGCCCGGAAATTGGCCCGCCGCCACCCTCCCCGCTCAGCTCAAGCGCCAGCGAGGAGAAGTGCCGGGCAGACTCCATCGTCGCCGTCAAATCGGCAGCAAGCGTCGCGTAATAAGCTCCCCCCGATGGCGGGGCGACGCTGCCAGGCTCATCCCCAAACTGTATCTGCGCTCGCAGCGCGAAACGGCCCTCGCGGCCCTCGCCGAAGCCGCCGCCCTTGAGCCCAAGCGCGAGCTCCGCCTCGGGCAACTCTTCGTAAAGGGATTTTGGGAAGAGCACCCGCCCTTCCAGATCCACACCATCCAGCGAGAGGTCTACAGGCAGCTCGATTTGAGAGAGCACGCCTTCGAACACTGAGCGCAGCGCGGGCTCCGCGTCCGCATTGGCAGTCTGCGCGTAAGCGGTGGGCAAAAGAGAAAACGGGCGCGGCAGCGAGCTGCGCAACCCGGCTGGCGACTCGCGCTTCACCATCAGCCACTGGCGCAGCTCCTCGCGCTCCAGGCCGCGCAAATCCAGCGTCCACCCATGCGCCACAAGTCCCGTGATCGTGACTTTCCCGGCCCGCAGCTCGGTCAGTTTTTCCGCAGCTAAATCCAGTTCAGGAAGATCCAAAACCGCACCTTCGTGCACAACTCGCAAACCGCGGAGTCGCAGGCCGCCCAAGCCCACTTTCACCTGCTGAAACTCAACTTTCGTTTCACCCAGATCGACGTAGGCCAGTGCCCGCCGGATCGCCCAGCCCTGCCCGGACTCGGTAAACACAAGCCCCGCAACGCCGAGCAGCAAGGCCACCAGAACAACCAAGACCGTGAGCAGAAAAGTCCTCATAGGCGGGCGCGATGCCAGCGGCCTTTCCCCCCTCGGTCAAGGTGCCGAGGCCCCTATTTATTTGGCGGGCGGCCCGCAAAAAAGAAGATCCGACGGCTCCCACTACGCGTGGGGCGGCAGGCGGTGCCTGCACCCATTTACTGTGCCGCTTGTGGGCCGTGCGTTCCGCACAACCCGCAAGCCGCACAGTAAGGAATACCCGACCTCCGGTCGGGCAGGGAATTTATCCCGTCAACTTTTTCGCCGCGCCCAAATGGGTATGCGCTTCATTCGCTCTTCAAGCTCCTTTCCCTGTCGTGAAACGACAGGGGGAGGTCCTTTAAATTTGCGATTTTGCTTGGGCGCGAAGCGCACGGGCAAAATCGCAAATTGAATGGCACGTGGCGCCACGCCACCGCCCCCCGCGGGGTCAGAGACCCGTTTATTATGCGGCGCACTCGTTGGTGCGCCGTCGGCCCAACACGGGGCGGGCGGCTCGTTAGTGCAGGGTGCCGTCGATGTGGGTTTCGTCGGCGAGGACTGCTTTCGCGAATTCGGGGGCGTGGGGGGCGAGCGTGGAGAGGAGCTCCTCGGTTGCCACTTCGTGGGCGCGCAGGATGCGCAGGACGCATTCGGGGAAGAGCAGGTACAGCTCCAGCAGGTAATCGTCGGGGTGCAGCACGCGGCCCGCCCACGGGGCGAGCCGCTCGGCCCGAAAATTGCGCAGGCTGTGGGTCACGATCTTGTCGGCCCGCGCCGCCAGCGCACAGGCCAGCACGTGGCCGCCGGGCTCCCCGTTCCGGCACAGCGGCAGGTACCGCTCGTAGCCGCTCACCCGATTGGTCGGGTATTGATCCGACAGGCTCGCCCGAAAGCTCATCGCCCGCCGCGGCTCCCAGTCTAGGCTCCCCGTCTGGATCCGATAGGTCTCCTTCAAAATCCGCTTCGTCCACAGCGGCTTGAACGGCACCTCCACCGCCCGCGCCAACCGCAACAACAACGGCGCCAGCACCCCATCTGCCAATACACACGAATCCCACACATCCCGCGACATGGGGGGACAGTGTCCCCTGCCATTCACGCTCACGCGACACGATGCAGCGCGCATATCACTCTTCCCCGCTGCGCGGGGGCCAGTTTGTGGACTATCCATCGTCCTGTAGCTCATTACTGAACAGACCGCACTACGCGTGGGGCGGTGGCGGGGCGCCACGG
>NZ_LSZQ01000025.1 GCF_001580015.1 Cephaloticoccus primus | reverse complement strand
GAATCGGCTCCGCCGCTTCGCGGCGAAGCACGATTCCCAAATTTGCCTCCCTGTCGCGTTGCGACAGGCGCGGAATCCCAAAACGCGGATGAGTCGGGAAACTCATTGGGGGCGGATTTTCTGGTTTACGGGTTAATCTCCGGCCCGACCGCAGGTCGGGAGTCCCTTACTGTGCCGCTTTTGGGTTGTGCGGAACGCACGGCCCAAAAGCGGCACAGTAAACGGATGCAGGCACCGCCTGCCGCCGCCCGCGTAGGGCCGCCCCGCGCGCAGCGGGAGGAGTCTTCGACTCATTTATTTGGCGGCGCACTCGGTGGTGCGCTGTCCGGTCTGCCGTTTGCGGCGGATGAGGTAGGCGCCTACGCCCAGTGCACCGAGGATTGCACCGTAGGTCGAGGGCTCGGGGATGGCTTGCGACCATGAACCCCAAGGGGAGATTTGAAAGTAGTCGTTATTGTAGTCGCTGGCCAGGAGGTCGTAGTCGAGCGAGTAGCCGTCGAAGTCGATTTGCTTGAGCACTTGCGCCCATTGCCCGGTGGCGAGGGCCGTTTTCTTGATCAGCAGGTAGTTTTCAAACTCATGCCACCCTTTAACGAAAAGCTTTGCATCCGTGTTATTAAATGTCAGTAGATCGAGGAAAAGGAAGTTTGGCCCCGAAGAGCCATATCTAAACTCAATCACGCCACTGTCGGCAATGTGAAGTTCGGAGAGAGTTTGCGTCGCGTTATGAAAAAGGGTAAGCTGGCCGCCGTAGAGGTTCACACGAGGGCGACTGGCCAGCCGGTCGCTGTCGCCGCCTCTTACAAAAATCTTCCCGTTCGCTCTGACATGTACTTGTCCTGAAGTCCAAAACTTCCCTGATGCGATGTCAAGGTCTCCCCGGTTGATATAAATCGAGCCAACACTACTGATCCCCGAACTATTGTAAACAATACCAGTATTTGTATCGATTACAAAGTCCATCCCGCCGATGAACCGAACTGAACCTGACACATCCGCCCCCCCTACTCTCTTTGCACCAAAGAAGTAAAGCGGTCGATTGGCCGCAGTCGTTATTGTACCGCTACCGCTAAATATCGGCAACATACCCGCCCCACTCTTGTATAATGCCTCATCTTTAATCAAACCACCACTACTGATAGTAAGTGCACTATTAAGAGTTATGCCACCCGTTGCCGATACATACAGCGAATTAAGAGTAAGGGGGCTCGATATAGTGACAGGTGTTGTATTTCTATAGTTACCTGATAATGAAGACGAGAAGGGAGCTGCGGTGAGGTAGCCAGAGTTATTGATAGTGGTAAAAACTGTTTGCTGATACGCTTCGCCGCTGACGATATTGCCCGTGACGGCCCAAGGAATAATACCACCGATCAGGTGAGAAGCTGCGTCAGCTAAAATACGAACCCACAATCGACTGTCGATAGGTACTCCGGAAGACCCCGAGTAGAGGGTAGCGCGTGAGCTCCCCGCCCGACTAAGCTTATCGAATTGATACACAGGTTGTATAGTGCCAGTGATAGTGCCATTGCCAATGCCTTTAAAGAACCCAGTGATCTGATTCCATCCTTCAATAAGGAAAAGTGTCCCAAATTTTTCAGTTTGTGATACGCCACCGGGGCCAGCTGTTCCGATATACGCTAACCTGCCGGAGTTGAGGACTATATCTGGAGAGCCTGTGAAATGTGATGGTGGAGTTTCACCGGCACCATGCACGATTTCATTAGTCAAGGTACCGTTACTATTGATTTCGATGGAGCCCACGGGGCCGAGCCGACCAAGTTTGATTATCTTTAAGTTGGCACCGGAAATTTCAAGCCTGTCGCTATCGAGGTCAGGGCTATCTGCGGCGAGCGTTGCGGTACCATCGCCAACGAGCCGGAGCCCACCTGCTTTGGTACTGTTGCTCAGCGGCTGGGTGAAGCGTACCGCGTCAGCACCACCCGGACCAACACGTACGCGAATCGTCCGCATGGCATTGCCGAAGGCTAGAGCCCTATCCCAAATAACAGTCCCATTCTGAACGCCGGCGTTCTGAGCGACGTGACCGAAGCGCAGCTCCTGGCCGTGTGGCACGAAGTTATTCCAGCCCCAGCCAATCGGTGCAGTGGTGTTATCAATACGAACAATTCGGTCGGCCCCGAAAGCAGCAAAGCCCCCGGAGCCTTGCCAAATGATGCGCCCGCCTGTGCCGAAGCGGCCGCGGGTGAAGTCGCTATCAATCCCCAACACGCCGCCGTCGAGCAGAATGTTGGAGGAGTTGGGGACAGTACCGCGCAGGATACCGTCGCGAATAAGTGTCGCGCCAGTATAGGTATTGGCACCAGTGAGGTACAGAAGGCCTCCCCCCGTTTTCTCAAGGCCACCTGTGCCGGAGAGGATGCCAGTCAGCTTGGCAAGTGCCCTATGGCTGTAGACCGAACTAGTGTGATAGAGGGAGGATGCGACTCGAACTTCGCGTAACTGTGCGCCAAGGTTAATCGGATTGGTAAGGGTAATCGCCTCTCCCGAATAGCGTGAATTCAGCAAAAGTGCAGAGCCATCACTGACGAAGTGCCCTTGGCCCCAAGTGAGTACGCCGTTATAACTAAGCGTCACCGTACGAGCTACGTCCAACGCGGAGAAGCCCCCATCACCGAACCACTGGATTTGGTTGTCTCCCACTCCCAAAGTTCGGTGAAAATCGGTGTTGCTGAGCTGAAGAATACCGCCGTTAAAGCGGATATTGCCTGCGGGAAGTTGACTACCAGGGCTTAGGCGAAGGACTCCTCCATCAACTCTGGTCGCTCCACCCCACTCGTTGGTGCTCCCGAGGATAACTAGGCCAGAGCCGACTTTGATAAAATCATGGGAGTCGAAGGGGGTACTTTGAGTAACGTTAGAAAGTGTGAGGGCATCGGTCATGCCAGAGCGTCCGCCAAAACTGGTATTACCATACAAGACGATTGTTCGCGCAATAGGTTGTTTCCCTATCTCGGCATAAATGGCTCCAATACGCGCGCCGCCTATCTGGCGCTCGACTCCCTCGCCACTTACATTGATGGCTGGACCGACACCTGTGCTAGAACGAAAGGCAAGCGTACCGCCATCTTGAAGCGTGATTTCGCTCGGCGAACCACTCGTAATAATGTGAAGTGTGGGAGGCAAAAGCTGCGCCCGCGCAGCGGGCTGGGCAACGAAAAGCCCCAAGGCTGCGGCCCACGCAGTGACGGCGCTCGCGCAAGTCGCTAATCTCGATTTAGATAAGTAGTTCCCGACAGAGGGGGGGGGATTTACGCATACGCATGGTCAGGCTGTGGTGTCGCTTCGGCTGTTGTGCAAAAAGCCTCCAAGGGGCACCGCTAACCCCAGCCATGACAATACCCAACACTACGCATAACCTGCGTAATGATGCGCATATATTGCCACAAGGAGCACTCTACCGGTTAAAGACTCCCACTACGCGTGGGGCGGGGGACGGTGTCCCCTGCCATTTAATTTGGGAATCGGCCCCGCCGCTACGCGGCGGAGCACGATTCCCAAATTTGAATGCACTCCCCTGGAGCTCAGGTGGGAGTTTGACCCGTCAACTTTTTCGCTGCGGCCAAATGGGTTCTCCACTTGGCCGAATTTTTTACTTCATCGCGCTCCGACGCGGCCCAACGAGGCCGCGCACATAAAAACAGTCGAAGACTGCCAGTCGCAACGCGACTGGGGGAGGTCCCGTTAAATTTGCGATTTTGCTTGGGCGCGAAGCGCACGGGCAAAATCGCAAATTGAATGGCACGTGGCGCCCCGCCACCGCCACCGCGGGGTCTCAGACCCTCTTTTCTTGCGAGCCGCTCGTTGGCGGCTCGTCACAACTTCGCCCCTTTCATTTTGCGGGGCACGCGTTGGTGCGCCGTCGGCCCCCGCGCAGGGGTCTTCGACCCGTTCATTGGGCACGGCCTCGTTGGGCCGTGTCCTAATCGGCGTGAAGCTCCAGCTCGGTGCTGCCAAGGCCCGGAGCACTGATGCGCAGCGTGATGGGGCCCGGCGTTTTCCCCGCGCGGATGACGGCCAGTGCGCGGCCCTGGAAGAGCGTGCAAGCCGAGCCGGTGTAAAGCTCCAGACTGTCGCGCACATTGCCCGTGCCGAGTCCGGCGAGGCGACCTGCGCCGGAGACTTGCACGTCGATTTTTTGCGCGGCCCAAGGCTGCCATTGACCGGCGGCATCCACGGCCTCGATGGTGACAAAGGCCAAGTCCTGCCCATCGGCACTCAGAGTCGGCCGGCTCGCTTTACTCGCGCTGCGTTCGTCGGTGCTGCGGTCGCGATCCACGCTTGCGCGCAGCGCGACAGCCGGGCCGCCCGTCTTGAGAGCGAAGCGCTCGCGCTCCTCGCCACCTTGCACGCCTGCGGCGACGAGCTCGCCCGCCGCGTAGCGCACGCGAAACTGCGCAGCAAACTCCTCGGCCTCGCCCGTGGGCTTCTCGCCGACGAGCTGCCCATTCAGGTACAGCCGCACAGAGTCGTAGCGGGAGTAGACCTCCACGGTCAGCCACTTGCCCTCGCTCTGCGGCCAATCCCACAGCGGCAGCGCGGGAGCCATAGCCCACAGCGTCGGGCGCCACGCTTCTTCGGGCGCGGGCACTTCGGCTTCGCCCGCCGCTATCGGAGGAGTCGCGGGCACCGCGCCCGACAGGCCCGACTGCGGCTGCGGTGGCGGCTCCTGCACGGCCATGTAGAGTTTTCGGGCGCCCGCCTTTTCCCCGTTCCAGACGATCTCGCGATAGTACGACACGGGCTTGCGCCAGCCCGTGAGGTCGATGTCACCGCAGTACGCACCTGCCCACGGCCAGGGCCACCCGAGAAGCGTCCCGTGCTCCCAGTGGTGCAGCTCTTTCAGCCCCGGGGGAAAGGTCACCCCGATCGTGGACTCGCCCAAGTAGTCGAGCGCCGTCCACACAAAATCGCCGAGCACGTAGCTGTGATCGCGCGTCGCCTGCCAGTTGGCAAAAACCTCCGACTGAAACGACTCGGTCGCCACCATCAGTCGCTGTGGCACGCGCTCGTGATCGCGGACATGCGTCAGCCGCGGGTACAGCTTGTGAAACTTCGACCGCCCGGGCTCGCGCTCACTGGTATCGCGCGAGGCGAGCTCGTAGTTGTAGCCGCCAACGTCGAGCTCCGCGAAAAACGGATCAAGCGACTTCCAGAACTCCTCCTCGCCCCAGGCCCCGTTGACCGCAGATGTGACGGGACGCGATGCATCCAGTGAGCGGACGAGCGCAGCCAGCTTTTTTGCAATCGCCACCCCCTCCGGCTTCCCTCGCTCGAACACCTCGTTGCCGATGCACCAGAAAATGACCGCCGGGTGATTCCAGTCGCGGCGGATCCACGCCTCGACATCGCGCGCGTACCACTCGGCAAAGTGCAAGTGATAGTCGGCGGCGGTCTTAGCCTCGGCCCAACCGTCAAACATGTCGTCCAGGACGAGCAGGCCGAGCCGGTCGCAGGCATTGAGAAAGGCAATCGAGTGTGGGTTGTGCGCGGTGCGCACGGCGTTAAATCCGGCGGCCTTCATGAGCTCGACCTTGCGCTCTTCAGCGCGGTCAAAGGCCGCTGCGCCGAGGATGCCGTTGTCGTGGTGGACGTTGCCGCCGTTAAGCTTGATCGGCTGGCCATTGAGCAAGAGCCCGCGCTCAGCAGACCACGCCAGCGTGCGCAGGCCGGTCGTCACGGTGACTTCGTCCAATAGGTCGAAGACCTGTTCATTTGGCGCGGTGTCGTTGCCACCGCGTCCGCTGCTTTGTGCGCCGCGCAACTGCGCGACGACGCGGTACAGGCTCGGGCTGTCGGGCGACCACGCTTGCGGTGCGGGGATTTTCAGATCGGCCACGATCCGCGCGCGCGTCGCGGCTCCGGCCAGTTCGCCCGCTGCGCGGGCTTGGGCGACTTGCGCGCCATCCGGCGCGTAAACCGCAAAGTCCAGGCTCACCGCACCCGCGCTCTGCGTCGCGCTCACGACGCCCGCCTCGACGCGCAGCACAGCCTCGGCGGCGCTCAGCGAAGTCGTCGTCAGCTTGAAGTCATCGGTCGCGATGTGTGTCGGCGAAAACGTGTGCAGCCACACATGCCGATAAATCCCCGAGCCCGTAAACCAGCGCGACGAAGGCTGGCGCTCGTTGTCTACGCGCACCGCAACGGTGATCGGCTGCGGCGCTGCTCCGCCTGCCGCGAGCGCGGCCTGCACGGCCTCGCTCAAATCCACGCTGAACGGAACGTAGCCGTAGGGCTGCTTCACGCCGGTGTGCTGGCCGTTTACGAAAACCTCGGCGTTGCAGTACACGCCCTCGAATTCGAGCACCACGCGCTGGCCCGCCCGAGCCGGATCAACCGCCAGAGTTTTCCGGTACCAGCCAATCCCGTTTTGGAAAAAACCGCCCGCCCCGCCGGTCGGCGCCTTTGGGTCGCGCGGCAGCTCGATGCTCCAATCGTGCGGCAGATCGACCGTGCGCCACGCGCCGTCGTCAAAGCCGGCCGCTTCCGCGCCCGCCACATCGCCGAGCTGAAAACGCCATTGCTCGTCAAAAAGGCATTTCGAGCGCGGCCCATCGGAATGGGGTGCAGCGTTATCAACACTCTTGGCAACTGGCTGCGCGGCAGCCGCAATCGGGGAAGCAATGGGAGCACTCATGGGGAGGGAAAACAGGGAGAACAGCAGGAGAAGACGGCGCGAACACATGGCGGCAGAAAGCACTGTCAACCTCGCATTCGATGTAAACGGAGCACCGCTCGGAGGCGGGCGAGGTCAGCGCATTCTACCGTGGGCGCCGCCCGAGAAAACAAACTGCGTCATAGCGCGCTGCCGGGGCAGATTTCGAGCGAGAGTCCATCGCGGCGGTTGACGCCGTGGGTATCGGCCCAGGCGGCAAAGCCGATCATCCCCGCGTTGTCGCCGGTGTGCTGCGACTCGGCGAGCAGGACGGGAATCCCCGCACCTTGGCCGCTGGCTTGCGCGGCTTCGCTCACGGCGGCGCGCAGCGCGCGATTATTTGCGACGCCTCCCGATAGCCCCACGCTCGCGTAGGTCGGCGCGCGGGTTGGGCTTTTGCCGCGCGGCCCCGCGCGCAGTGCAGCCTTAAGCTTTCGCAGCAGCGCGTCGATGACCGCCTGTTGGTAGCTGGCGCAGAGATCGGGGAGGCGCTGCCCGATCTCGGTCACGGTCATTTTTTCCAATTGGTAGCGCAGGCTCGTTTTGAGTCCCGAAAAGCTGAACTCGAGATTGTCGCGGCGGCCCAGACCGCGCGGAAAGTCGTAGGCAGCGGTATCGCCAGTGCGCGCGAGTTTCTCGACCTGTGGGCCGCCCGGGTAACCGAGGCCGAGGAGCTTGGCGCCTTTGTCGAGGGCCTCGCCCGCGGCGTCGTCCCGCGTGGTGGACAGGACGCGCAGTTGGCGCGCTTCGTCGATCTCGACCAGGAGCGTATTGCCGCCGGAAACGACGAGGCCGAGGTGGGGCAACAGCGTCTGGAGCCGCGCGGCAAACTCACCCGGAGCCTCGGCATGCAGCGCGACGAAGGGCGAGAACGCATGCGCGCGCAGGTGGTTAACGCCCCAGACGGGCACGCGCAGTGCCAGCCCGAGGGCCTTGGCCGCCGAGAGGCCGACTGCGAGACAGGCCGCGAGGCCCGGCCCGTGTGTCACCGCCACGGTGTCCACTTGCGCGAAATCCGGGTGGGCCCGCGCCAGCTCGATCAGAGCCGGACAGTGCCGCAAGTGCTCGCGCGTCGCGAGGTCGGGTACCACGCCGCCGTGCTTCTCATGCAGGGCCATCTGCGTGTGCACCCACTCACCGACGAGCCCGCGCGCGGGCTCGAAAAGTGCGACCGCCGTTTCGTCGCAGGAGCTCTCTATCGCAAGAATCATCGGGCGGAGATTGGCTGGGCTTCGGCGAGCGCGTCACTGCTCAACGGCTCGCTGGGGGCCGCCGTCTGTGCGCTTCGCTCGCGGTGCAGGGCCTGGGCAAAGCCGCGCGTGCGCAGGAGCTGCACGCCGTGGAGCACATCGGCCGCAGCCTCGAGCTGCTTGTCGGCAATTGGCGCAAAGCCAAACTGCGCCTCAAACTCCGCCGCGTCCGCCAGCTCCAGCACATCGGCACGCGCGCGCTGGAGCCGCAGTTTATCGTCCTCCTCCGGCGTCATGATGAGCGGGACATCGGGCTCGATCCCGCGTCCGTGGATGCTCACGCCGCTCGGCGTGTAGTAGCGCGAGGTCGTGATCCGCAGCCCCGAGCCATCGCGCAGCTTGAAGAGGGTTTGCACCGAGCCTTTGCCAAAGGAACGCTCGCCCACGACGACTGCGCGACCCGTGTCTTTCAGCGCGCCCGTCACGATCTCCGCCGCGCTGGCCGTGCCCGAGTTTATGAGGACGGCTATCGGCAGTGAGAGGGGCTGGCCCACCATCTGTGCGCGCAGCTCCTCGCGGACTTCGCGCCCTTCGCGCCCCTCCCGCCCCGCACTCGCGTCGCTCACGCCTCCGCTCGCATCCCTGCCCCGCGTGTAAACGACGAGCTCGCCTTGCTCAAAAAACGGCTCCACGACCGCCACCGCCGCATCAAGCAAGCCACCAGGGTTATTGCGCAAATCGAGGATCAGCGCCTGCGCGCCCTCGGCCAGTAGCTTGTCGAGCGCCGCCACGAATTGATCCCCCGTGCGGGCCGAAAAATCGACTAGCTGAATGTAGCCGATTGAGCCACCGCCACCGCTGCCGCCGACCGTCGCGCCGAGCAAGCGCGCCTCACGCACGCTATCGATCTCGATCCGCTCGCGCACGATTTCGAGCTCCAGCTCCTCCTCCGCCGAGGGCCGCCAGATGCTCACGCGCACCGGCGTTTGCGGCGCACCGCGCAGCCGTTTCAGCGCGTCATCCATCGGTGGCCGGCCCTCACTGCCGATCTCGTGCCCGTCCACGCGCACGATCTCATCGCCGCGCCGCAGCCCCGCGCGCGCGCCCGGCGTTCCTGCGATTGGCGCGATCACCACCACCCGCCCACTCCGCGACTCCACCTGCACTCCGATCCCGCCGAAGTCGCCATCCAGATCCTCCTCAAATCGCTGAAAATGCTCTGCCTCCAAAAACTCCGAATGCGGATCCAGCGAGCCGACCAAGCCGCGAATCGCCTCGCGCGCCAGCCCTTCCGTGCCCGTTCCCACTCCCTGCGCATCGACGTAGTGCGCATTCACCAGCCCGAGCACTTCCCGCAGATAATCCGCCGAGGCCGCCCCATCGCGCCCCGCGCCCACGGGCAGCGAAACCAGCCCAAAATACAAGGCCACCCGCAACGCCCCCAAGGCGAGGAGAACGCCAGTGAGCGAGCCGAAGAAGGCCAGTAAAATCCGTTTGAGCATGGCGCGCACTGTGGGCATCAGCCCCTGCTTGTAAATAAACACATGGGAACCTCGCCCACCGATAGCCCCCACCTCGGCGCAACCGCACTCACCGACACCGCGCCGCGCCGCATGAATGCCGAAGCGGCCAAGCCAGTGCAGGTGGCCTCGCGGCCCGCGGCCGATTTTCTGGCGCGGTTTCGGGAAGAGGCCGATGCTCACGAAATGAGCTTCGAGCACTTCATGCGGCTCGCGCTCTACGATCCACAGGTGGGCTACTACACCCGCGCGCGGCGGCGGATCGGTCGAGGCGCGAGGGGCGGGGGGGGCGGCCAGAGCGATTTCCTCACCGCGACCACCGTTGGCGAAGGGCACGGCACGTCCTCCGGCACAAACCTGTTTGGCGAACTCGTCGTCCAGAGCTGCCTCTCCCTCGCGGGCGAAGCTTTTTGCGCCAAGGCCACTTTTGTGGAAATCGGCGCCGAGCCGCAGGGCGGCCCCGCAGCGACCCACAGCAATGCAGGCGGCGAGGCGCGCGCCGGCACGGATCGCTCTCCCGTCCCTCGCGGCGGCGTACTGCGCGGGCTCCGCGAGCTGCCCTTTGCCGCGGTTAAAACCATCTCCGTGGGCGAAGATCTGGCACAGCTCCTCAAGGCACCGTCGAGCGAGGCCGCGCCCGAAAAGCGCGCCGCAGCGCCGCCACTCATCGTTTTTTCCAACGAGCTGTTCGACGCGCAGCCCTGCCGCCGTTTCGTGCTGCGCGACTCCGCCTGGCGCGAAATCTGGGTACGCAGCACGAATGAGGGCGCACTCGCCGAAGTGGAGCACGCGCTCGAAAACCCGCCCGATTTTCTCCCCAAAACCGCAGCTCAAGGCTACCGGATCGACGCGCCCGTCGCCGCTCGCCAACTCCTCGCCCAGATCGCTGGCGCCGACTGGCGCGGGCTCTTCATCGCCTTCGACTACGGAAAATCGTGGCGCGAGCTCTGCGAGGCGACGCCGCAAGGCACCGCGCGCGCCTACACCCGGCACCGCCAATCCGGCGCGCTGCTCGACCAACCCGGCGAGCAAGACCTCACCTGCCACGTGTGCTGGGATTGGCTGCAAGCCGAGCTCGCGCAGCGCGGCTTCGGCAGCATCGCGCTCGACTCGCAGGAAGCCTTTTTTGTGAAGCACGCCAGCGGCTTTATTGCCCAGACAATCGCCGCCGATGCACGCCAGCTCTCCCCGCGCAAACAAGCGCTCATGCAACTGCTGCACCCCGCCAACATGGGCCAGAAATTCCAGGCGCTCAGCGCCCGGCGCGGGCTCTCACCCGAGTGAGCAGATTTGCCCTTGCTTCGGGCTCGCCGAGACCTCTAGCTCGCCCCCTTTTTTACCAGAGACCAAACCGCTTAAACCACACCGACTCATGGCCAGAATTTGTGCAATCACCGGCAAACGCCCCACCAAAGGCAGCATCATTCACCGCAAAGGCATTGCCAAAAAGAGCGGCGGCATCGGCACCCACATCACGGGCATCACGGCGCGCAAGTTCCGCCCCAACCTCCAGCGCATCCGCGTAAAGCTGCCCAACGGCGGCACCAAGCGCATGCTCGTCTCGGTGAAGGCCCTGAAAGCCGGCCTCGTCCAAAAAGCCTGAGGCAAACAACAGCGGGCGTAGCCCAAAACCGCCCACCCCTCACTTTCCCAAACCCGCAGAGCGCACGCGCGCCTGCGGGTTTTTCGTAAGCATTAACTGCGCGCCCCAGATGAAACCGTCAGGGCAGCCCGCCTCGGCGCCCTTCGTCGGCCCCCGAGGTTTATTTCCGTCCCACGCGAGCCGCGGCCAGCCAGCCCGAAGCCAGAGCCAGCAGCAGCGCAACGACGGACAACGAAGCCCCCGCCCAGCTCGGCGAGGCGTAACCAAAGCCGCGCGCAATCACCCAGCCGCCGAGCCAGGCCCCGATGGCGTTCCCCAAGTTGAAGAGGCCGATGTTGAACGATGCGATCAAGTTGGACGACGCGCCCGCCGCACGGGCCTTGTCCAACACCAGCCGCTGGATCGGTGCCACGCTGGCAAAGCCAAACGCAGCCATCAGCAGTACACAAAGGGCTGAGGCCGCCCGACTCTCCACCGCCACAAAAAGCACAAACATCACCAGCGCTTGTCCGGCCAGTGTTGCGTACAACAAAGGCATCAGCGCGCGGTCGGCCAGCCTCCCGCCGAGCAGATTGCCGATAAACAGCCCCAGTCCGAACAGAAACAAAATGCCGCTCACGCCCGCTTCGCTATAGCCCGCCAACCGCGTCATCATCGGCGAGATATAGGTGATGGCGGTAAAAAATGCCGCTGGCCCAAAGATGGTGATCCCCATCGCCAGCAAAACGTGAGCATTGCCAAAAGCCGCCAGCTCCCGACGCAGGCTGGGCACTCCGCGCGACTTGGTTTTCGGCACCCAAGCCAGCACGGCCAGCAACGCCACCACGCCAATCACGGTAATAGCCAAAAAAGTGGCTCGCCACGACACGGCTTGGCCCAGCCAGGTGCCCGCCGGAACACCGGCCAGATTGGCAACCGTTAATCCACTGAACATCAGCGCAATCGCAGTTGTGCGGCGATCAGGAGCCACCAGATCTGCCGCCAAGATGGATCCGATGCCAAAAAACGCTCCGTGAGTGAGCGACGTCACCACACGGCCAGCCAGCACCCAGCCAAAACTCGGTGCCAATGCAGTCAGTACATTACCCACGACGAAAAAAACCAGCAGGCCCAGCAGCATCGCTTTCTGCGGCAGACGCATCCCCAGAATCACCAAAATCGGCGCACCGAAAAATACCCCCAGCGCATAACTCGTAGCCGCGTAACCGGCCATCGAAATGGAAACACCAAACTCCGCAGCGATACCAGGCAGCAGCCCAGAGATAACAAACTCGGTAGTGCCAATCCCAAAGGCCGCGACAGCCAGTGCCCAGATCGCGGCCGGAACCCCAATCCCCTTAAGAGTTAAAAAACGCATAAGGGATGGAATAATATTATTTATACTTTTTGTAAATTAGTCACAAAAAAGTGATATAGTCACCAAATAGTAACCATAGATTACTGCTCACCATGCCTGATACTACAGACAGTCCCCTCACCTTTGAGGCCAACTGCGCCCCGCGACGCGTCATGGAGCTCTTTGCAGTCAAATGGGTAAGCATGGTACTACACGCGCTGGATCGCTGGCCCGGTGGACGCTGCCGCACGGGGCAATTGCAGCGTTCGCTACCCGGGATTTCTAAAAAAATGCTGGTGCAGACCCTGCGCGACATGGAAGCGCGCGGCCTGATCTCCCGCCATATTTATCCAGTCGTCCCACCCAAGGTAGAATACGAACTCACCGCGCTGGGTAAAACTTTCGCCGAAGCGGTTGAAATGCTGTACCGCTGGGGCGCAAAACACGAAGCCGCCCTGGACGAACTGCAAGCCAACGCGGCCCGCGCCCAAAAACCTGAAGCGACGCCCGAAGAAACTACGGAGGAGTGATACCCTGAGGGCTTGTTCGCATTTCAAAATCGGCCCGCCAGCAGTTCGCCCCGCCAGCAGCTCAGCTAAGCCTAGCTGCCCAGTTGCACGATTTCGATACCGGCCTCGGCAAGCATGGGTTTGACGAGGGGGTCGTTGTGGTAGTCGAGCCGGTAGCAGATCTTGGCGATCCCCCACCTCTCCTGCCTGTGCCGCACCGATTGCCCCCGTGGCCACCAGCCCCTGCACATAAGCCTCTACCGAGGGCCCCAGCCGCAGCCCGAACAAGTCGCCGATCTCATCCAGCAGCACCTCCCCTACTTGCGGCAGCGGCCCCCCATGCCGCGCATACTCGCCAAAGAGCTTCGCCGCCGCCAGTGCCTCGCTGGCCTGTTCGATGTAGTGGCTCAGTGCCTCCGCAGGGCTCGCGTAAAACCGGTTCATACCCTCGGTCACCTGCACCAGCGCGCGCCTGCGCAGGTTATCCGGCAGCGGTATGCGCCCCTCCAGAATCCCGCGCGCCACCTCGTCCGCACGCTCCGCCCTTACCACCACCGCCTCGCGCGAGGCCGGGCCCTGCTCGCCCTCGCCGCGCTCCTTGATTACGGCCGCTATCGCCTCATCCAGCGCAGTCTTCACCGCCGCTTCATCGCTCTCCAGATAGGCCAGCAGGCCGCTCAAGTCAGTCACCTTGCGCGGGAAGTAGTCCGCCAGCCAGCCAAACTTGAAGCCCGCCTTACGCAGCCGCCTGTTGTAGTCGGCCAGCAGCTCCTCCACCTGCGCCCACGCCTCAGCCAGCCCGTACTGCTCCAGTATGGCATCGCGCCGGGCCCCGTCGCGGTTCTTCAAGGCCAAGTCCAGCTCCAGATAGTCATCGCCACTCATGCCCCCCAGCCCGGCCACCAGCTCCGCCTCGGTACCCGCCAGCCCGCTGGCACGCGCCTGCGCTATCGCCGCCGCCAGTGCCTGCTTCCTGTCCACCGGCCTATGATTCTGCGACATGCGCGCCGCCAGCTCGCGCAGCCCATTGGTAAAGCCCTGCGCGTGGCCCAGCCCCTTGGCCCGCTCGCGATTCATCGTAAACTCGAAGCGGCGCAGCTGCGCCCCCAGTACCGCATTGATCTTCTCCAGCCGCCGCACCACCGGCTCGGCCCACTTGTCCAGCACCCCGCGCACCGCACGCGTCACCAGCCCCGCCTCGTCCGCAGCCGCACCCGTAGCCTGCGCCGCAGGGCTCAGCCGGTACCGCGCCTCGCGCTCCTGCATCTGCCTCGCGCGCACCCGATCCAGCCTCGCCTCGATCTCATGGTAGATGCTCTGCGGCACACCCGTCGCCTCGTACACCTGCCGCTTCGCCGCCTCGCGCCGCGCATCCCGCAGCTCGTAAGTGATGTCAGGATTGGCCGCATCGAAAGTCCCCCGGTTGCCCAAGGCACTCTTCACCTGCTCGGGGTAAAACGGGATCCACACCGTGTGCTCCAAGTCATGATACTTCCCGCCCCTGTCCCTGATCCCATCATAGCCCAGCTTCTTCAGCGTATCACTCACCCAGTCCGGGATACTCGTCCACGCACGCTGGCTACCTGTCTCCAGATCCTCGTGCAACTGCTCCAGCCACACGCTGGGCGGCATCGCCTCCTTGTCCCAGAAATCCACCCCATCCCTGTACTTGGGCTCAGGCGCGGCCTTCGCCGCCTCCTCCAGCGCGGACACTACATCAGGCCCTATCGCCGCCGTATCCAGCGGATTCCTTACCGACAGGTGCACCGCATACACCGCATCATGCCGTGCCCACGGGCTATCCATGCGCACCCGCTTGCTGTCTACCCCAGCCAGCCGCAGTACCTCCACAAACTGCTCCTCCCTGTCGTACAGATTCCCATGATTGAGCCATAGCTCCACCAGCACCGACAGCGCATTGCCGCGCTTCTGGCGCAGCACCCGCGCGTACTCCCCGGAATCCACCAGCCTATGCTCACCACTCGGGTCGTAGATCGGATCACCGCTATCCTCATCCACCCCTATATTCTCCATCCGCTCAAGGATGACCGCCTGCTCCTGCGCGCTCAGCGAGCCCCACGCCTGCTCCAGCAGCACCTCCTGTCCGCCGCCCACATCAAACTTGAACCACTCACTGTACGCACTCGCCCCACCTATTGACGTATCCGACTTGGTCTGCGCGTAGCCAGAGGCCACCTCCGCATTATCCGTAAAAAACGCCATCGGCCCGCTCGTCGCACGCTCGGCAGAAAATACCGTCCCCACACGGTCAGGCCGCTGCGTCCCGTGGTAGACCACCACCGGCTCGCCCGTCTCCGGATCCACCGCCTGCGACACCGTTTCGGGGTTGACACGCCGCAACGGTTTGCGATGGTGTTCCCGGAGGCTGGACAGAGGAGCGGCTCGTTTTTCAGCGCTTTGCTGATTATACTCCGTAGTTAACCCGCCAGCCTCCCCCTCAGCGGATTTCAGGTCATGCACTACGACCGTGTTGTAGTACCAGCTTCCGTCCGGCTCGCGCAAGACGGTGAAGATAGCGACCAGCTCCAGCCCATCCACCTCCACGCGGGCCAGTAGCTTCGATACCCCCTCAGTGTTTGGCTTGTTGCTCCCCTCTTCCGGGGGCTCACTGCGCGAGTAAATCGCCTCTGGCAGGATTTTGTCCACATGCGCCGCCACCAGCAGCTTCGCAGGATCGGCAGACGCGTGCTTCGTCTTCCTCACCCCTCGGCCATCCACGCGGATCGTGCCCAGCTCGGGATGCTCGATGTCGGTAAAGCCCTCACCCTTGCGCTTGTCGCCGACCAGCCCTCTCAGCTTCTCCAGTGCCTCCTTGCGCAGCTGCTCCACGGGCAGCCCGCGCCACTTATCAGGGATCGGTACGGACACCGGCTGCATCGCGTCCAGCCTCTTCTGCGCGCGCAGCCCCTCCCAGTCACCGAACCACTCCTTGAATTCCGGTGTGCGCACTTGCAGCCACTGCCAGTACCCCAGCTTCGTGCGCCCCGCAGCCGCCGCCGCATCATACGCACCACGGCCCCCATACACCCGATCCACCACACCCAGCTGGTACGTCGTCTTGCCCAGCCCTGTGCCTCCCTGCATCTCCTTCAGAAACTCCAAGTGGCTCGATATCTCATCGACCTCCCGCTCCACACCCCTCCACCAGTCCGGGTACTTCGCGCGCCACTTCTCCGTCTGCGCCACCTTGGACGCAGCCCACTCACTCAACACCACAGCCTTGGGCTCGCCAGTCTCAGCGATCAGTTTTTCTTCGTCGATTTCCGACTTGCCAGCCTCCAGCCACGCCCCAAGCTTGGAGTCGTAGCGCGGTTCGGCCATAGCTGATGACTCAGTCTGCGCCTTGGTAAGGACAGGGAGTGCGTCTGACGAGGTGCCAACCGCGCTACTGCTGTATATGCGCACCTCCGAGATAAACGAAGAGTGCATTGTCGACTGGCCACCGGCCCGCTCCACGCCTGAGGCCCGCTGTTCGTGCACCGTGAAGCGCACGTAGTAGTCGCCCCCCTCGAAACGCAGCTTCGCCACGTAGTGGTGGTAACCCGCCAGCCCCGACTGATCCTTCTCCTTTGGCTTTAACTCCTCAGAGTACATCGGTACCGCCGCGCGGAAAAGTCGGTCAAAGCCCGCCGCTACGCGCAGCGGCGACAGCCCCTTGTCGCGAGCTATCTTCCCCGCCATTCTTGAGGGGAACTTTACGCGCCTACCGTCCAGCTCATTAGCCACTTCGCCAAATTCATGGAACTTGCGCCTCATCGCCTTATTATCCGCCAGCTCCTCGACTCCATCTAAGACGAGTGGCCCCTGTGACTCTAGCTGCTTCACACCGCGCACCGCTTCCCAGTCGCCGAACCATTTTTTGAACGGCTCGCTGTGCGCCTTCACCCAGTCCTGATAGCCCAGTCTGGTATCGCCCGCATTGCGACCACGGCTCCATGCCGCTTGCCCTCCCAGCACCCGAGCCGCCGCGCGTAGCGGTTTGCCCGCCTCGATGTCGCGCGCGACGGGCGACTCGCCCGACTCCTTGACTTTGGCGGGCCGCTCGACCACTGCCAGCGCATTCCCGCCATCGTCCTGAACGTTGGGATTCGGGGTTGAGGGGATACTCTCGGCACGAATCGTGGCGGGATGCTTTTTGGCCTGTGCCCCAGCCTGTCGAGGCTCCCCGAAACGGGTGTCCACCAAAAAGTCCCTGAAGTCGATATTGTACCGCTTGGTACGCGTGAAGGCCCTGCGCAACAGCTCTATGGCCTCCTCCAGAAACTGGCGCAGCTCGGCCGCCACCTGTGCCACCAGCCCCCGGTCGCCCGCCAGCCCCCAGCTCTCGCGCGCCTGCGCCCAGCGGTTGTTCTCCCAGGCCAGCCGCTCGGCCCAGTACTCCGCCCAGTCCTCGCGCACGCCCTCGCGCAGGGCCGCCCCCTCCTTTTGCACCTTGGCCAGCCAGCCATCGCCAGCCTCCACATCCCTGCGCCACAAGTCCCGCAGCTGCGCGCGCCGATCGGCAGGCAGCGTGTTCAGCCACGCATGCGCGGCCTCATGCAGCACATCCCTGCGCAGCCGCTCATCCATCAACCCGTCCTTATCGGCGCGCAAGTTGCGCTGGAGAAACCACAAGATCCTCTCGCGCCCCCGCGCCAAGTGCGCGGCCTGCTCGCCCCCCTCCAGATCCTCCGGCTTGACCCCCAGCTCGATCAGCATCTGCGGGTCGCCCACCAGTGCCCTGTACTGGAGCATCAGCCCGGGGGCGATCCGCTGCACCCGCGCCCTAAAGTCCGCCTCGGGCAACACCGCCCCTGAGTCCCCCGCCGACGGCAGAGGAGTCGAAGAGCCTGCTGACGAGGCGGCATCGACGCCTCGCAAAGAAGAGGGGTCTGCGACCCCCCGTAAAGTTGCTGTGTCCGCCTTCAGCGCGGCCTCAGGCGAGGAGGTATCGGCCAACGGGCGGTCACCCCCCTTGGCAAACTCGGCTGCGCCGCGCGCCTGTGCCTGCCCCCGCCGCGACTCGATCCACTCGGCGAGCCTGGGCACCGTGCGCAGCTCCTCCTCCGTGAGCACATGGGTAGCCAGGTCATTGATCCGCCCCTCACCGATTGTATCGCCGATGAGGTTTCGCGCGTGCAAGTCGCCCAGCAGCACATCCTGCCCCTCGATCTGCGCATAGTACACAGGGCTGCGCGGGTCGATCCGCCCCAGCACCTCGGCAGGGATCTCCTGCAAGCGCGCCTTGGCGATCACCTGCGCGCGCGCCCACCGCGCCGCATCATTGCCCCGAGGCTGTTTTACGACGATCTCCCCATCCTCGGTGAGCCCCACGATCTCCGTAGGTGTCCCGCCCAGCTCGTTGATCGCCCAAGTCTTTTCGATGATGTCGGGGAACTGGCCGGTATCCAGTCCCACCATCCCCTCATCGATCGCCAGCCTCATCCCGATCGACTGATCGGAGGAACTTCCTGTTTCATAGACCTTGTAGACCACCCCTTGGGCCGCGTCCTCGTAGACGTAGGCCTCTACCCCGCGCCCGATCTGCGGCAGTGCCTGCCCGGTACGGGTATTGATTACAGAAGCTCCGTCGGGACTTCGAGCAAGGGGAAGTATTTTTTGGCCGTCTCGAAGTTGCGCCGCCGCCACGCCCTGCGCTCCTCCGGCGTCTGGCTCAGGAACAGCCGCAAGCCTCTCTCGGGCGCGTCGAGCGATCCCTTTGGCCTCATCAGCAGTGACTCGGCTTCCTGTAATGAAAGACCGCTCGCCCGTAAATGGGTCGGGTCTATCGGCCGTCGGGTCACTCTCCAGTCGCTGCTCATTATGGGTATCAGGTTGCCCGCCAGCCTTGGCCCCCTCCCGCGCAAAATCAACCCTCGGCTGCGGCAAGATGCGCTCCCCCGCTATGGCCCGCTGCGCGTAGCCCAGCACATCATCGGGAGTCTGTATTTGGTGAAACCCGTAATCCTCGCGCAGCGCCTCGGCCGTCTTGTCCAGCGAGCTCTTCTTCGCATCAAAGAGCTGCTGGGCCGTGCCAAAGCTCATCCCCTCCTTGCGCAGCCCGTCCAGCTCGGCCTGCAGGCCACTGTCCCGCGTCGGCAGCTTGATCCTGCGCAGCACCGTCAGCAGATCCTCCTCATCAGTGAAGCCCGGCCCCGAGTCCTGCGCGCGCCGCTCCAGCTCGCGCCACGCCGCCTCATCGCCCTCCTGCGCCCGCTTGGCCAGCTCATCGTCGCTCAGGTTTTCCAGCCGCTGCTTGTCATCGGCCCTTATCGCCCTGCGCTCCTCGCGGATGCGCACCTTTCGTTCCGCAGCCTCTGCCTCGGCCTGTTCCTTGGCTGCCGCCAGCCGCTCTTGGCCAGCCTCCTGCTCGGCGGTGATAATCGCCTCATAGCGCGGCGTCAGCTCGCGCAGCAGCTCATACGCCTTCGAGAGCTGGTCCTCGCCCAGCCCCACCGCCTTGTCCTCGGTGTACGCGCGCAAGGTCGTCACCACGCCCTTCACCGCAGCCGGCTTGGGATTTTCCGCTGCCGCCAGCTCGCGCGCTTGGGCCAGGTACTCGTCGAACTGCTCGCGCCGCCGCTTGGCCTCCTCCAGCCGCTCGGCCCGCGCCCGCTGCTCGGCCTCGATCGCCGCGCGCGCGCCCTGACTGTGCTCCCCAGCCCGCGCCAGCAGCGCCTCCAGATCCAGCGGCCCATCAGGAGCCGACGGCGTGCCGACATCGGACGGCGAGCCAGCGAGCTCGCCGCCCAATGAATCGGTCGAAGACCGCTTGGTCCCATCGATCTGCTCCAGTTGTTTTGCCATCGCTGCATTGAGGCGCTCCACCCGAGACGTGCCGACATCGTCGGCACGCATGAGAGATGGGTCTGCGACCCCGCCCGCATTGGCCAAGCGCTCCCCCTCCCCCAGCTCAGTCTCTGACGCACGACCATCGGGAGTGCGCCCAATAGATGGGTCGAAGACCCCGCCCTGTAGCACCCCCTTGGCGGCCACGCCCCCGCCACCGGCGATACCTCCTACCGTCGCGCCCAGTATCGCCGCATGGAGCACCTCCTGATCCAGCTTGCGATCCGGATCATAGCCGCTCAGCCACTTGGCCACCGCATTCTGCCACATCTGCTGGGCGCCCTCGGTGAGGCCCTCGCTGGCGGCACTGGCCCCCGCCGCCTTCAGCACCTGCCCCACCGTCACCTTGCCCACCAGCGGCTTCAGGATCTTGCCCACCACCAGCTTGTCGCCCAGATACTCCAGCGCGGCCGCGGGCACATTCTTCAGCCCCGCATCGTGCGCCCTCTCCTTATCGCCCGTGTGCTCCAGCGCATCCTCGTAGCCCTCCTCATACAGTTGGCCAACTGCCTGCGCCAGCCCATGTGCCACCTGTCCTAGAAAACTCTGCTCATTGACCTCGCTCACAGGCAGCGCCTCGCGCACCCACTCGCGGCTGCCGCCCAGCCTGTCCGCAAGTTCATCCCCGTATTCGCGGGGAACACGCCAACCAACGACTCCCTGCAAACGGGTTAAGTCGGTTCATCCCCGCATTCGCGGGGAACACAGCACCTCGATTATCCGCCGCGCCAGAAACCCCGGTTCATCCCCGCATTCGCGGGGAACACGGATGGCATGCCTCAGCCAGTCTTTGTCTGCACCGCTCTTCTGATGCAGAGGATCACGCAACAATGCAGCAGTAGCGCAGGAATGATCCGAAACTCGAAGCGTATGCGCTTGAAAATCCAGCCCATTGGCCTGGTCTGCCGCTTTCCCCTCTTCCCACTTAGCCTGAAAGCCGGGAATCGCTTTGCCATAGTCGTGCAACCCTGCCAGTGCAGCAAACCAACGGGCACAATGCTCTCTGGGTAGACCAAAAGCAGCCGCAGCCCAGTCTAGGGAAGCAGGCGACTCTATTTCTAATAATGTTTCTGCTACTGCCGCCACGTCTAGCAGGTGTGCCAGCAAGCTGTGCCCACTCCCTTCACCACTCTTCGCCCAAAGAGCTCTAACTTCCGGAGGCAGTGCACTGAAACAGTACTTATTACTGAGAGGGGAATTATCACTCATCTGGATTGTTTTGCTTAGTATTTCTGTCACTACACCGCCCTCTTATAGAAGGGGAAGCTAGCCCGCACGGCAGGAAGTGAAAATTCCCGAGGTGATGTCTCGGAAATTTACAAGAGTCTATGCTCGGGCGGTGAGGAGTTCGATGCGTTGGGCTTGGGCGCTGCGGGCGGAGATTTCGACCAGGGCGCCGGAGAGGCGCACGTCATCGCTCGCCACTTCGAAGCGACGCGGCATCCCGTCCAAAAACCGGCCTACGACGGGTTCGATTTCGCGCCCGAGCACGGAGGCGTAGGGGCCGGTCATCCCGACGTCGCACATGAAGGCCGTGCCTTTGGGCAGCACGCGCGCGTCGGCGGTAGGCACGTGAGTGTGGGTGCCGAGCACGGCAGTCACGCGCCCGTCGAGGTACCAGCCGAGTGCTTGCTTCTCGGAGGTCGCCTCGGCATGGACTTCGACGAGGATCGCGTCGGTCTGCCCGCGCAGTTTTTCGATCATCCGGTCCGCACAGAGAAAGGGGCACTCGGACTTCATCGCGAGGTATTGGCGACCGAGGACGGTAAAAACCCCGAGGCGAAATCCGCGTTTCTCAATAATGAGGTGATCCCAGCCGGGGCACGCCGCAGGGAGATTGGCCGGACGGCACACGCGCTCCAGTTGCGTAATCTCGTGCGCCCACTCGCGCTGATCCCAGACGTGGTCGCCGAGCGTGATCGCATCGACTCCGGCGGCGAGCAGCGATTGCGCGATCTTGCCGGTGATGCCCGAGCCCGCAGCCGAGTTTTCCGCATTGGCCACGACGAAATCCAGGCCGTGCGTCTGACGCAGCGAGCCGAGGCGTGCGTTGACGATGTCGCGCCCGGGGCGCCCCACGATATCTCCGATAAATAAAAGCTTCAGCATTTTGGTACGCAGGCTGAGCGCTCCCCCGCTCCGCGCGCAAAATAAAAGCCGCCCCTGCGCCCAAGTGGGCCTTGCGAGGCCGCCGCAGAGTTGCTCTGCTCGCGCCTATTTTTCCGTGCCTGCCATGAATACCACCAGCTCTCCCACCACCCCCGAAGAAGCCGAGCGCGGCCCCGAGATGAAGGGCGCCGAAGCCGTCGTCGAATGCCTGGTGCGCGAGGGCGTCGACACGATTTTCGCTTACCCGGGCGGCGCCTCCCAGGAGCTGCACCAGGCGCTCGCCCGCACTGACAAGATCCGCGTCATCCTGCCCCGCCACGAGCAGGGGGGCTCTTTCGCCGCCGAGGCTTACTCGCGCGCCTCGGGCCGCGTGGGCGTGTGCATGGCGACGAGCGGCCCGGGCGCGACCAATCTCGTGTCGGCCATCGCCGATGCCTTCATGGACTCGATCCCGCTGATCGCGATCACGGGCCAGGTTTACAGCAAGTACATCGGCAAGATGGCGTTTCAGGAGACCGATTTTTACGGGATGACGCTGCCGGTCGTGAAGCACTCGTACCTGATCACCGACGTGCACGAGCTGCCCCGCGTGTTCAAGGAAGCCTTCCACCTCGCGCGCAGCGGGCGCCCCGGGCCCGTCGTGATCGACATCCCCAAGGACGTGCAGCAGGCGCTCTTCCGCCCCGTCTTCCCGCGGGCCGTCCAGTTTAACAACCCCTACGTGGGCTGCACACACGAGGCGACCGACGACCAGCTCAAGCAAGTCCTCGCCCTCATCGCCGACGCGAAAAAGCCGATCATCTACGCGGGCGGCGGCATCATCTCTGCCGAGGCCTCGGCGGAGCTGAAGACCTTTGCCGAGACGACCAACATCATGGTCGCCAACACGCTGATGGGCTGTGGCGCCTTCCCCGAGACGCACCCGCTCTCGATGCACTGGTTTGGCATGCACGGCGCCGCCTATGGCAACTGGGCCGTGGACCAATGCGACCTGCTGCTCTGCCTCGGCGCGCGCTTCGACGACCGCGTCACCGGTAACACCGACACCTTCGCGCCAAAGGCAAAGATCGTCCACATCGACATCGACGACTCCGAGCTCGGCAAAAACAAAGCCGTGCTGCTCGCAATCGTCAGCGAGATCAAACACGCCCTGCGCCGGCTAAACGAACTGGCCGCCGCCGCCAAGTTCACCCCGCCCGATACCGCCGCCTGGCACGCCCAGGTCGCCCAGTGGAAGGCCGAGCACCCCTTCCGCTACACGCCGGGCAAGCACATCCAGCCCCAGGAAGCGATCGAAGTCCTCTACGAGCTGACAGGCGGCGACGCCATCATCACCACCGGCGTCGGCCAGCACCAGATGTGGGCCGCGCAGTTCTACCGCTTCGACAAGCCCCGCCGCTACATCAGCTCGCTGGGGCTCGGCGCGATGGGCTTCGGCTACCCCGCCGCGCTCGGCGCGAAAGTCGCCTGCCCCGACAAGCAGGTCATCGACATCGATGGCGACGGCTCCTTCGCCATGAACATCCAGGAACTGGCCACCGCGAAGATCGAGAAGATCGCCGCCAAAGCCATGATCCTGAACAACCAGCACCTCGGCATGGTCATCCAGTGGGAGGACCTCTTCTACGGCAGCGTGCGCGGCAACACCATCCTCGGCGACGAGTCCAACGTCGGCAGCCCCGATAACCCCGATGCGCTCTACCCCGACTTTGCCAAGATCGCCGAGGGCTACGGCGTAAAGGCACGCCGCGTGCTCAAGCGAAGCGAGCTGCGCGAAGCCATCCAGGAAATGCTCGACCACGACGGGCCCTACGTCCTCGACGTCATCGTGCCCTTCACCGAACACGTGCTGCCCATGATCCCCGCCGGCAAATCGGTCAAAGACATGATACTGGCGTAAGGAAAACCCCACTGCGCGTGGGGCGGCCCTACGCGGGCGGCGGCAGGCGGTGCCTGCACCCGTTTACTGTGCGGCTTGCTGTCGGGCGTTCCGCCCAACGAACAAGCCGCACAGTAAGGGACACCCGACCGGAGGTCGGGTCGGAGATTTAACCCGTCAACTTTTTCGCCGCGCCCCCCGCGCCCCAATGGGTTTCCGCTTCATTCGCGCACAGGTTGAGGAGCCTGACGAGTCGCCAACGAGCGGCTCGCAAAATGGAACGGTCGAAGACCGCGTCGCAACGCGACAGGGGGAGAGTCCTTAAATTTGCGATTTTGTTCGGGCGCTGTGCGCCCGAACAAAATCGCAAATTCAATGGCAGTGGTCACCGACCACCGCTGCCCGCGTAGGGCCGCCCTTCCGCCAAAAGCAAAAGCGCGCCGCCCGCGTTTTTTTCCGCAAGCGGCGCGCCAACCTCATTGCACAACAAACAAAAGTTAAGGTGTCGGCACGCTCTGCACCGTCTTCAGAATCCGCCCGGCGACCAGATACGGATCTGCCGCCGAGTTTGGCCGCCGATCTTCGAGGTAGCCGCGGTAGCCGTTGTTCACAAACGCATGCGGGATCCGGATCGACGACCCGCGGTCGGCCACGCCGTAGGTGAACTTGTCGATCGACTGCGTCTCGTGCAGCCCCGTGAGCCGCATGTGATTATCCGGCCCGTAGACGGCGATGTGCTCGTCCATGTACTTGCTGAACGCGCCCATCAACTGCTCGAAGTACGCCTTGCCGCCCACCTCGCGCATGTACGCCGTGGAGAAGTTCGCATGCATGCCCGAGCCATTCCAGTCCAGCGGCTCGTTAAACGGCCCGCGGATCGGCTTACACTCCCACGCGATATCGATCCCGTAGCGCTCGGTCAGCCGCGACAGCAGGTAGCGCGCGACCCAGATCTCGTCGGCCGCCTTTTTGGAGCCCTTGCCAAAAATCTGAAACTCCCACTGGCCTTTCGCCACCTCGGCATTGGTGCCCTCGTAGTTCAGCCCCGCATCGAGGCAGATATCCATGTGCTGCTCGACCAGCTCGCGCGCCAGCGCGCCGATGCTCTGGTAGCCCACGCCCGTGTAGTACAGGCCCTGCGGCGCAGGATAGCCACCCGGCGGGAAGCCCAGCGGGGCCCCGTCCTTGTAGAAGAAAAACTCCTGCTCAAAGCCGAACCACGTGCCCTCATCATCGGGGATCGTCGCGCGCGTGTTCGACGGGTGCGGCGATCCATCGGGCAGGAGCACCTCACACATCACGAGGACGCCGTTCCTGCGCGTCGAGTCCGGGTAAACCGCCACCGGCCGCAGCAAACAATCCGCGCTCTTGCCCTCTGCCTGCCGGGTCGAGCTCCCGTCAAAATTCCACTGGGGCAGCTCTTCGAGCTTCGGGAAGCTCGCGAACTCCTTGATCTGGGTCTTGCTGCGCAGGTTGGCCAGCGGCGAGTAGCCGTCTAGCCAGATGTACTCGAGTTTGTATTTGGGCATAGGGCGTTAGGTCTTCGGTAGCGCGGATTCAAAAAATCCCGCGCCCACAATCGCCAGCCCCGCGCCCGCAATGCGAGTTGTAAAATCGAGAACTTAAGGGCGCCCCTCCCACTATTAGCCCGCCCTACATCCACGCCCAAAGTGGATAAGGCCCGCGCCTCCGACACAGGCGGCAACGCACGCCCTCCCCAGTCCCGCCGCTACGCCACCGGCCGCGCCCGTCGCATCCCGGCTCAAGAAAAGCCAAACTTCGGCCGCCCCTCATTTCAGGGCTTTACAAGCACCTGAGGTTCCCGCTTAGTCCGCGCTCCTCCTTTTGCTCGGGTGGTGGAATTGGTAGACACACACGTTTGAGGGGCGTGTGCCGAAAGGCGTGCGGGTTCGAGTCCCGCCTCGAGCACCATTTTTTTTCTGGCGGCGAAGGGAAATCGAAAAGGACACAACTCCCACTGCGCGTGGGGCGGCAGGCGGTGCCTGCACCCATTCACAGTGCCGCTTGTGCTCTGTGCGGAACGCACAGAGCACAAGCGGCACTGTTGGAAATGCCCTACAAAGGTATTCACCCGTTAACCAAAAGTTTCGCCTCAACGGGTTTCCGCTTCGTTTGCATTTGCTGCCTCCGGCCCTGTCGCAACGCGACAGGGGAATGTCCCGTTAAATTTGCGATTTTGTTCGGGCACTTTGTGCCCGGGCAAAATCGCAAATTGAATGGAAGTGGCGACCCGCCACCGCCCCACGCGCAGTGGGGTCGAGGATCCGTCTTATTGGCGAGCCGCTCGTTGGCGGCTCGTCAGCAGCCCTTTTATTTTAGCGCAGCTGGCGGTATTTGAGGCGGTGGGGTTGGTCGGCGGCGGTGCCCTTGCGGCGGCGGTAATCTTCGAGGTAGCTGGTGTAGTTGCCGTTAAAGACGCGGACTTCGCTGTCGCCCTCAAAGGCGATAATGTGGGTCGCGATCCGGTCGAGGAACCAGCGGTCGTGCGAGATGATGACTGCGCAGCCCGCGAAGTTTTCGAGTGCTTCTTCGAGTGCGCGGATCGAGTTCACATCGAGATCGTTG
This sequence comes from Cephaloticoccus primus, assembly GCF_001580015.1. Taxonomy (GTDB): domain Bacteria; phylum Verrucomicrobiota; class Verrucomicrobiia; order Opitutales; family Opitutaceae; genus Cephaloticoccus; species Cephaloticoccus primus. The sequence goes on along the minus strand of NZ_LSZQ01000025.1, from coordinate 6,689 downwards.
GTGGGCTCGTCGAGCAGCAGCAGGTTTGCCCCGCTCTTGAGCACGCGGGCGAGCAGTACGCGGTTGCGCTCGCCGCCGGAGAGGATGCCGAGCTTCTTTTGCTGGTCGGCGCCGGTGAAGCCAAACTGGGCGCAGTACGCGCGCGAGTTCACGCGGCGGCTGCCGTGCTGCATCATTTCCTGCCCGTCGCTGATCGCCTCCCAGATCGTCTTCGCATCGTCGAGCGAGTCGCGGCTCTGCTCCACGTAGGCGAGCTGCACGGTCTCGCCCACCTTGAAGCTCCCTTCGTCGGGCGTTTCGAGTCCGGCGATGAGTTTGAAGAGCGTGGTCTTGCCCGCGCCGTTGGGGCCGATCACGCCGACGATGCCGCCGGGCGGCAGCGCGAAGTCGAGGCCCGCGAACAAGAGTTTATCGCCGTAGGCCTTGGCCACGCCGCGCGCTTCGACGACGAGGTTTCCGAGCCGCGGGCCGGGCGGGATCAAAATCTCAAACTGCCGCTCTTGCTCGGCGACATCCTGGGCGAGCAGGGCCTCGTAGGCATTGAGCCGCGCTTGCCCCTTTGCCTGGCGCGCCTTGGCCGAGGCGCGGATCCACTCCAGCTCGCGGGCCATCGCTTTTTGGCGGCGATCTTCGGTGCGCTGCTCGATGGCCAGGCGGCGTTGTTTCTGCTCCAGCCAGCCCGAGTAATTGCCGCGCCAAGGGATGCCGTGGCCGCGGTCGAGCTCGAGGATCCAGCCCGCGACGTTGTCCAGGAAGTAGCGGTCGTGCGTCACCGCGATCACCGTGCCCGCGTAGCGCGCAAGGTGTTGCTCCAGCCAGTGCACGCTCTCGGCATCGAGGTGGTTCGTAGGCTCGTCGAGCAGCAGGATGTCGGGCTTTTGCAGCAGCAGGCGGGCCAGTGCCACGCGGCGGCGCTCACCGCCCGACAGCGTATCGACCACGGCCTCCTCCGGCGGGCAGCGCAGCGCGTCCATGGCTTGCTCGACGAGCGGCGCAGTGTCCCAGGCGTCGAGCCGGTCAAGCTCGGCCTGGAGCGCGGCCTGACGCTCGGCAACTTGCTCGCGGGCCGCATCGTCTGCCGCTTCGGCGAGCTCGTCCCAAGTCGCGTCGTACGCCGCAGCCAGCTCGCTCAAGTGCTGCACGCCTTCCTCCACGCAAATGCGCACAGTCGCCCCGGCCGTTAACTGTGGCTCCTGCTCAAGCAGCCCGACCGTGTAGCCCGGCTCCAGATGGATGCGGCCTTCGATCTCGGTATCGCGCCCCGCGAGAATTCGCATGAGCGAAGACTTGCCCGAGCCGTTGAGCCCGAGGACGCCGATCTTTGCCCCGTAAAAAAACGAGAGCGATACGTCGCGGAGGATCTCCTTGCGCTCGATCTTCTTTGAGACACCGAGCATCGAAAAAATGATCTTCGGGGCATCACCCGTTTGCTGCTTCGCCATAAGTGGGCGGCAGCTTCGGGGGTTTTAGCCGCGTTGACCAGAGGGATTGGGGTCGCGGTCGCAGACCGATTTATTTGGCGGCGCACTCGTTGGTGCGCCGTCCGGGGCCGGCCTCCATTTGATTTGGGAAGTCGTGCTTCGGCGGAAAAACGCAAATGGAGCGGGAAACACGCCCGGGGCGCCAACACGCCAATAACCAAAACGAAAAGACCCGAGGGGGTAATTCCTCGGGTCTGTTAGAGCGGCACGAGTCTCTTCGCGCGCTTTACTTGGCTGCGGAGTACTTACGGCGCGGGCTTAAGTAGTCGTAGCTGGTAAGCACCATCATCATGACGACCGAGCCATAGGCCACGATCATGTCGATGCTGACGGAGACGAGCGAACCAAGGTAAATGAGTAGCGTGGCGGCGATGGCGCCGAGGACGAGTGAGCGGCTGTGCAGTTTGTTCTTCATGGCGGTAATCCCTTTCGGTTGTGTGTGGCTCGTGGAGCGGGAGCAGGTGGGTCGTGGGCGGCTTCAGGTTTTTTCAGTGTGCGCCGGTGAAGCGTGGCGGCTGGCCCCAGTATAAGCCCACTTTACAATAATAAAAATCGTTAGTACTGATATGAATCATCCATTTTTTTTATGGAATTATACCAGCTCCGCTCCCTCGTCGCCGTCGCCCAAAGCGGGAATTTCACCCGTGCGGCCGAGTCGCTAAACATCACTCAACCCGCCTTGAGCCAGCAGATCATAAACCTGGAAAAGGAGCTGGAGCACAAGCTCCTGCACCGGCTGGGCCGCCGCGCGGTGCTCACCGACGCGGGGCGCACGTTTATCGAGCGGGCCAGGCGCATCCTCCTCGAAGCCGACAACGCCACAAAGGAAATCCGCGACAACCCCAACGCCGAAAGCCGGATCACCGTCGGCGCGATCCCCTCGGTCGCGCCCTACATCCTGCCCGCGCTCATCGCGCAGGCGCGGCTGGAGTACCCGCAGCTACAAATCCGCGCGCGCGAGGACTTCCGCCCCGAGCTCGTCGAAGCCGTGCTCGACGGCTCGCTCGACCTCGCAGTCGTCTCCACCCCCGTCCCCAGCACGGCACTGGCGGTCGAGCCGCTCATGCACGAGCCGCTCGTCCTCGCCGTCGGCCCCGAGCATCCGCTGCTCAAAAAGCCCAAGGTCAAAGCCGCCGATCTGGCCGACGAGACCTTCATCATGCTGGGCAACTCCAGCTCGCTCACCGAGCGCGTGCGCCAGTTTTGCGGACGGCACAAATTTGAGCCGCACATCGGCTACCGTTGCGCGCAAATCGCCACCGTGAAGTCGCTCGTCGCCCTCGGTGCCGGAATCGCAATCCTGCCGCGGATCGCCCGCTCCTCCAAAGACGATGGCACGATCATTTACCTGGAGCTCGCCGACACACGCCCCACGCGCGAGCTCGTCATCGTCCGCCACCTGCAAAGCTACCAGGCACGCGGCGTCCTCCAGTTCATAAAAATGCTCCGCGAGGGAGTGGGAGTCGGAGTCGGTGACTCCGGCCAACCAACACGACGCGCGGGGCGAGTCGCCCCTCCACTTACGCTCGCGCGACTTGGGGGGCACGCAGCAATTTCTTCCCCGCTACGCGTGGGCCGCAATAAGTAGGCGGCCCCGACGAGGCCGATAACGATACCTTCACAGCAAACGCCTTTCGCCCGCGTTGCACCGCCGAGCCGCCAAGCGGGAGGGCGAGCGGCTCGGCTGAGGCGAGTACTTTAAAACGGCCCCTGCGCAGCAGGGAAGAACTCGCTGCATTATCCCTCCTCTCGCGCGAGCGGCGATGGCCCGCTCGGTTGCCGCGGGACCACAATTGAGTGAATGATTGAAGACGAGCCGCCAACGAGCGGCTCGCAAAAAGGAGGAGTCGAAGACTCCTTAGCCGCGGCGGATGACGGAGCCCTGGAAGCGAATCTGGATGCGGTAGACCTTTTTCAGGCGGCAGTGGATCTGGCCGGTCGAGAGGTCTACGCGCTCGGGCACCTCGACCTTGTGCAGGTCAACGGTGGCGTGGTAGCCGCGCTCGGAAAACACGTCGATGAGCATCGAGAGCGCGAGCGGGTCGTCGAGCACGGGATCCTCGGTGTTGATGTTTGCGTTTCCCGAGATCGCATGGCGCAGGACGATGGGCAGCATCTTCACCTCGATGAAGGCGATGACGCGCGCGAAGAGCTCGGGCTGCTCCATCTCGTAGCCGTCGAGCCGCTTCACCAATTCCTGGCGGGCGTGGACGATGATCTCGCTGGCGACGGGCACGCCGCGCAGCCGGTCGACGGTCTGCGGGTCGAGCTCCAGCGTGCTTTGGTAGTCGAGCTCGTTGGTGATGTTTTCCTCGACCTCGGCGATGGTGCCCTGGGCGTTGATGAAGTGGTAGTGGAAGATCTCCTGAAGCGACTGTAGGGCCTCCCAGGTCTGCTCCTTGAAGACGCGGTAGCGGCGCTGCGCGAGTGCCTCGTCGTGGTCGGTGGCGCGGTCTTCCCAGAGCGTGCCCACGCCGGTGCGCAGCACTTCTTCGTTATGGCGGCGCGTCTCGCGTCCGCGCTTGAGCTGGCGCGCGATCGACTCCTTCTCGTCGATAAACAGCACCATGATGTGGATCGTGGGCTGGCGGAAATAGATGCCCAGCGGCGTGCCGTAAAACTCGCGCCGCAGTTGGTGCATCTTGTCGACGAGCAGCTTCAGGCACTCGACTTGCACGAGCGTGCGCGGGAAGCCGTCGAGTACGACGCCGTCGCGGTAGATCGGGCGCAGCAGCTCGCGCAAGATCAGGCCGATGACCTCGCGGTCGCCGACCATGTGGCCGGTATTTTTGAGCCGTTGGGCTTCGGGCGAGTCGAGCAGCGCGCTGACCACGATGGGCGGGCAGGTGAGCCCGCGCGCCTTGGTGATAAAGGCGGTGTTGGTGCCCTTGCCCGCGCCGGGCGCACCGCCGAGGAGGATGATCTCTTTTGGGAAACGCAGCTCCTGGCGGCCGATTTGCTCTTCGAGCTCGTGCCACACGGACTCGAAGATCAGGTGCGCGTCTTTGATTTCCAGGTCGCTGAGCTTGGTGCTCGGCTGCACCGCGTCGCTGTCCAGGGTGTTTGAGAGTGTGGCCGCCGGCATGGTGCGCGCAGCGTAGGCGACGCTGCTGCGCCGCTTCGAGTCTGTTTACTGTGTTTATTTCAACAGGTCACTGACACCCGAAGAAGGATTGGATCCGGCGCAGGGAGGCGACGAGGACGTCGATTTCTTCGGCAGAGTTGTAGAGCGAAAAGCTCGCGCGCGTGGTGCTGGTGAGGCCCAGCTTGTGCATGAGCGGCTGGTTGCAGTGGTGGCCGCCGCGCAGTGCGAGCCCGTCCTCATCGGCAAAGGTGACCACGTCGTGCGCGTGCACATCGGCCAGCGCGAAGCTCACTATGCCGCTGCGCTCCACGCCCGCGGGGGGGCCCAGCAGCCGGATCCCGGGAAGCTGCGCCAGCCGCTCGCAGGCGAGCTGCCCCAGCGCGTGCGAGTGCGCGGCGATTTTTTCGCGGCCCACGGAGTCGAGATAATCGCACGCCGCGGCCAGCCCGATCGCTCCGGCGATATTGGGCGTGCCCGCCTCGAAGCGCTCGGGTGAGGGCTTCCACGTCGCCTCCTCGTAAGTGACGGTCGAGACCATGCCGCCGCCCGTTTCGTAGGGCGCCATGTTCTCCAAAATCGGCAGCCGCGCATAGAGCACGCCGATGCCGGTGGGGCCGCACATTTTGTGCCCCGAAAAAGCGAGGAAGTCGCAGCCCAGCTCGCGCACATCGAGCGGCTGGTGGCCGGCCGACTGCGCGGCATCGACGAGCGTGAGCGCGCCGACCGCGCGCGCCTTTGCGCAGAGCTCGGCCGCGGGATTGATTGTGCCAAGCGTATTGGAAACGTGAGTGAAGGCGAAGAGCTTCACCTGCGGCGTCAGCAGCGAGTCGAGCGCGGCGAGGTCGAGCCCGCCTTCGCCATTTTCGCCGAGCAGTGGCACGGCGCGGAGCATCGCCCCGGTCTCGCGCGCGACCTGCTGCCAGGGCACGAGATTCCCGTGGTGCTCCATCTGCGTGGTGAGCACCACGTCGCCCGCGCGCAAGTGGGCGCGGCCCCAGGCCTGGGCGACCAGGTTTACGCTCTCGGTCGTACCGCGCGTGAAAATGATCTCCGCCGGAGCCGCCGCGCCGATGAAGCGGGCCACCCGGGCACGCGCGCCTTCGTAGGCATTGGTCGCGCGCATGGAGAGCGCGTGGAGCCCGCGGTGCACGTTGCTGTTGTCGCGCTCGTAGTAGTGCACGAGTGCATCGATGACTGAGCGCGGCTTCTGCATGGTCGCGGCGTTGTCGAGGTAGACGAGCGGCTTGCCGTTGACGCTCTGGTGCAGCGCGGGAAAGGCGGCTCGGGTGTGTGGGCTCAGGTCAATAGGCACGGGCGGAAAAAAAGGGGGGATTGGGGAGGCGAGGCGCTGGCACAGCGCGGGGGAAAATGCACGGGAGGGGCGGCAGGGGCGAGCGGGAGAAGGAGCAACGCCCGCGCGAGCGTTTAGTCGAGATGCGTCTCGGTCGTAATCGACAGGCCGAAGTCCTCCGCGCCCGCAGCCGATGCGGCGGGCTGTGCGCTGGCCGGGTTGGCCGATGCATCCGCGCTGGCCGAGTTGGTCGAGCCCGCCGGGCCGGCCGGCTCCGCAGCCAGTGCGCCGAGGGCGGCGTGCCAGCCGAGCGTCGCACACTTGATCCGCGCCGGAAAGGCCGAGACTCCCGCAAAGGCCGCTACGTCGCTCATCTCCTCGGGCGCTTCGCCCGTGGTCACGATTTTCTTGAACTCATCGAAGAGCGCCTGCGCTTCCGCCGCAGTCTTGCCCTTTAGCTGCGTGGTCATCAGCGAGGCGCTGGCCTGCGAGATCGCGCAGCCGGAGCCGTCGAAGGACAGGTCGGTGATCCGCTCGCCATCGAGCCGGATGTACACGCAGCACTGGTCGCCACAGCTCGGATTGTCGCCGCGGGCGACGCGGTTGGCCGTGGGCAGCTTGCCGCGATTTCGCGGGCGGCGATTGTGGTCCAGAATGACCTGTTGGTAGAGGTCGGAGAGCTCAGACATGGGTGCAGGCTAGAAGGAGGGAAAAAACCGAGTACGCAAGAGGCGGAGCTCGGTAAGGGACGAGTCGCCCCTCCATTTACGCTCACGCGACAGGATGAAGCACGGAGCATTTTCTTCCCTGCTGCGCAGGGGCCGGGATGAGT
>NZ_LSZQ01000024.1 GCF_001580015.1 Cephaloticoccus primus | reverse complement strand
CCCCCCCCCGCGCGAGCGGGGAAGAGCAGGCTGCGTGCCTCCCGGGTCACGCGAGCATGAATGGCGGAGCTCACCGAGCTCCCGGCTGTTGGCGCTGGAGCTCCTGGAGTCGCTTTTCGAGCTCGGTCATTTTCTGGATCAGCTCCTCGGCGACCTGATCTTTGCTGCGCTTGTCGACGATGTTGAAGTGGGCGACGTCCTTGACGACGTTGGCGGGCAGCGTGAGCAGGCGCATGATCAGCCCCTGGTCTTTCTGCGAGCTGAGGTACAGCGCGGTGAGCTCGTGCGAAACCTTCAGCGCATCGTGGGCGGCCGCCTGCGTCTCCATCAGGTTATTGTTGAGCTGCTGATTCTTCGCGAGCTCGGCGGTCAAGACGCCGCCCACCTGCTCGCTGATCCGTTGGCTATAGGCCTCTATCGCCTCGCGGGTGAGGTTCTGGTCTTGGGACATCTCCGCGAGGATCGGTCCGATCTGCGCCACCATCCGCGAGGACACGCGGTCGATCTGCTCGTTCTGGAGCTGCTCGGCCTCTTCGGGCGTCGTCGCGAGCTGCCCACCAAAAGGCTGCACGCGCCGCGCAATCGCCTCGGCCAGCGCCTCGACTTTTTCCTCGTTCAGTTTGGCGATCTCCTCGTCGGTCATGAAGATGTCGGCCTGGCGGCGCGAAATCGCGTCCTTGAGGAGCTGGTCCATGTCGGAGATCTGGCGGCGGCTCTCTTCGGCGGCGGCCTTCAGCGCGTCGTTTTGCTCGCGCAGCGGGGCGAGCTCCTGCTGCTGGCTCTCGGCGAGGCCCGCGACCGTCTTCAAGTGCAGCCAATAGGCCGCACCAAAGACGAGAAGTGCGGTGAGGAGCACGGTAGGAAACTGTTCTTTGAGTTTAGACCACATGGTAGCAGAGCGGTTGAGAATGAGTGATTGGCTATCGGGAGAGTGAGAGAGTGCGCGGGGAAAATCTGGCCCCGGTACGGGAAAAACCAACCCCGTGGACGCCGATCCTGCACAGCGCGGAGCCGCTGCCAATATGCGATTGTTTTTAGATGCGGCCCGCACAGCGTCTGCGCCCGTGAGTCTCAACCGCAGCGAGCAAATCGTCTTCGACTACTGGCAAGGCAACCCCGACGAACGGCGTTTCTGGGAGGACAAGGTGCGCAGCACCGCAGCCGACTGCGCCAGCGACCATGCCGCCGCGCAGCAGCTCGATCGCGACCTGTGGGCCTACTATCAGGAACGCAGCAGCGTACTCCCCCACTTTCGCGAAGCGGCGCCGCCCGCCGCGCCGCTCTCGGCTGATTCGCCATCCGCAGCGCGCACCAGCATGCGCAACCTCGCCGAGCTGCTCCTGCGCCTTTGGGCCCCACCCCGCCCCAAGCCCAAGAAGTCGCGATAGGATCAGGCAAGAAGCGGAGCGGATCGAGCTACCGCCCGGGCGGGGCGGATTTGGTAGGATCGGGCCTTCCCTGCGTTGCGGTGCCGAGCTCGGCGCAGCGGCGCACGCGCGCAGTGGCCTGCGCTTGCTCACCGCATTTTTGAGCAAGAACGGAACAGCCCGCGCAAGACTCGGGGCGACGAAGCTGCGGCACAGCCGCTACGCTCTGCCACCCTGATTTTTGGAAAATCCCGCCTCTCCAATCCCTACCTGCACAACGTTTATGGAAACCCGCTTCTCCACCGAGCCCGCCACTGCCCCTACCGGCTTCGCCGACCAAGCCCGCACCCACCCGGCCGCCCAAACCGGCGCACGCCCGCGCAAGCCGCTCCACACCGTACCGACTCGGCCCAGCGAGGCCGCACCCGCAAGGAAGGCCGCAGACCGCGCGTACTGGAGTGGGGTTTGGGCAATGTCGCTGTGCGCCTTCGTGCTGATCGCTTCGGAGTTTATGCCGGTGAGCTTGCTCACGCCGATCGCCGCCGACCTGCGCGTCAGCGAGGGCCAGGCCGGCTGGGGCATCGGCATCTCGGGCATCTTTGCCGTCATCACCTCGCTGCTGATCCCGCAGCTCACGGGCCAGCGCGACCGGCGCAGCCTGCTGCTCGTTTTCACAGCGATCATGGGTGCCTCGGGTGCAATCGTCGGCTTCGCCCCCAACTATACGGTCTACATGATCGGGCGCGCCTTGATCGGCGTCGTAGTCGGCGGATTCTGGTCGATGTCGGTCGCGGTAGCGATGCGGCTTGTGCCGCTCGAAAAAATCCCGCGCGCGATGGCGATTTTCAATGGGGGCAACGCACTGGCGACTGTCCTCGCTGCGCCGCTCGGCAGCTACCTAGGCGGGCTCGTCGGCTGGCGCGGGGTCTTCTTCTCGCTGGTGCCACTGGCCGCAGCGACGATTCTCTGGCAGCGGCTCGCACTGCCCCCGCTGCCCGCGCAAAACGCGCCGCGCGAAACCGGGGCAAACGCGAGCGCGAACGCAGACGCGAATGCGCGCCACACCGCACACAGCAGCCGCTCCCGCACCGCCGCAGCCGAAAAAGCCGAGCGCTCCGTCCTCACACTTTTCTTGAGTCAACGAGTCGTGACCTTGGGAATGCTCGCCGTGGGGCTCTTCTTCATGGGCCAGTTCACGCTCTATACCTACGTGCGCCCCTTTCTGGAAAATGCCACGCAGGTAACCGAAGCATCCACGCTCTCGCTTATCCTGCTCGCCATCGGCGTGGCGGGCCTGGTGGGAAACGCGCTGATCGGCGGCGCATTGCGGCGCAGCCTCTACGGCGTACTCATCGCGGTGCCGATCCTCATGGCCGTGCTGGCTGGCGGACTGCTCTCCCTCGGCCACGTACTCCCGGTGGCCGTCACCCTGCTCGCGCTCTGGGGCCTGATCGGTACCGCTGCCCCCGTCGGCTGGTGGAGCTGGCTGGCGCAAACCTTGCCGAAAAACGCCGAGACAGGCGGCGCACTCATGGTCGCCATGATCCAGCTCTCAATCGGCCTCGGCTCCTTCGTCGGCGGCCTGCTCTTCGATGGCCCCGGCTACCGAGCGACCTTCGCCACCAGCGCAACACTGCTCCTCACCGCAGCCACCCTCGCCAACCTCACCCGCCGCCACCGGTAGCAAAAGCGTCGAAGCCGCGCGGCCAACGAGCACCGCTGCGCGGTACGCCTTTTTTCTCCACTGCGCGTGGAGCGGCCCTGCGCGGGCGGCGGCAGGCGGTGCCTGCACCCATTTACTGTGCGGCTTGTGGGTTGTGCGTTCCGCACAACCACGCAAGCCGCACAGTTGAATGAACTCCCTGAATGGAGCTCAGGTGGGAGTTTAACCCGTCAACTTTTTCGCCGCACCCAAATGGGTTTCCGCTTCATCCCCATTTGATGCCCCACCCCCTGTCGTGAAACGACAGGGGGTGGTCCCGTTAAATTTGCGATTTTGTTCGGGCGCGAAGCGCACGGGCAAAATCGCAAATTCAATGGCACGTGGCGCCCCGCCACCGCCCCGCGCGCAGGGCGGTCGTTGACCGATTTATTTGGCGGCGAGTCGTTGCCTCGCCGGACGCGTTGCCCCTTCTTTTGGGCGAGCCGCTCGTTGGTGCGCCGGCGGCCCTGCGCGGGCCAGCGGCTCGTCGTCGTGCGCGTCAGCCCGTTGGGGAGGCGGCGGGTGTGTGCGTGGGGGCGCGGGCGGACTTGGCTTTGCAGAAGGCGCGGCGGCGCCACAGGAAAAAGGCGATGGCGCAGGCGCCGAGGATGCCGCCGTAGCTGGCGGGTTCGGGCGCGTCGGGATAGGGCGGGTACTCGGGATCGTCGGGGTAGATAAACTCGGCCTTGATCTCCCAGTAGGTCTTTCGCTCGTAGGTGAACTGCTCGGTGTAGACCTTGCCCATTTTTTCGAAGTGGATTCTGGAGAGCAGTTCGTCGCTGGGCTTTACCGTGGTATTGAGGAGGATGTGGGTATTGTAGGTATCCCAGCCGCGGACGAAGAGCTCTCCGTCGATCTCCAGCTCATTGATGTAGAGGATGCTCTTGGTGTTGTCGTCGATCGGGGCCGTGCCGATGTGGGAGTCCTTGAATTCGATGACGCCGGAGCCCTCGACCTTGAGCTTGTGAAAAGTTTCGCGCGGGCCGCGCGGGGGCTGGACGCGATCGAGCTGGAATATCGCCTCGCCCTTGGGTCCGCCGCGCAGGGTGACGGTCGCCTTGTTGTTGATCTGCTCGCTGCCGCCTTTGACGCTGAGGATGGCGTCGCCCTGGCCGGCGCCGACGTAGATCGAGGTGCCCGGGATGTTGGCGACGTTGGCCCGCTTTCTGAAGAGCGTGAGCTTCCCCTGATTCACGTAGACGGCCCCTGCGAAGGTGTTGTCTTTAACGGTGGGGTGCGGGGGCTTGGGTGGGATTTTGGGCGAGTTTAGCATCAGCTCGCCGTCGCCGGTTTTGATAAGGCCGGTGGCCCCGCTCGCGCCATTGGCGAGCACGCTGTTTTCGATGGACAGGCCGCCCGAGCCGGACACGTGGATCTCGAAATTTTCGCGCGTGGTGCGGATCGTGCCGCCGAGGATTTCGTGCCGGTAGTCGTCTCCGGTGGCGAGGATGCCCGCGCCGTTGAGCGTCAGCGTGTGGTCGCCCAGATCGATGATGCGGCCCAGCGGGTTCTTATCCTCATCCGTGCCGCCGAGCCCTTCGCCGGAGAGCTTGAGCGAGGCGAGCTCGCGATCTGCGGTGAGGCGCTGATTGGCGGCGGGGGCCGCGTTTACCGCTGGGCCCCAGGTCTTCTCGCTGCCGGTTTGGTAGCCCGCGTAGGCGCGCAGGCGGTTGTGCTGATCAACGGTCGCCCAGTCGCGCCCGTTTACCGTGGTGCGGGCGATGACGCCGTGGAGGAGCTGCGGCCGCTGCTGAAACTTGACGGTCGTGCGTCCGGAAAAATCGGCCCCGCCCGAGGTGCTGAAGTTGAGGCTGCCGCTGGGGCCGAAGCGCAGGTGGCCGATGGAGATCGTCGTGCCGAGCTGCCCCGCGCCGCCGCCCGAGACCTCGAAGCGGTTTGCGCCCGCGCGGGCCGTGAGTGTGCCGATGTGCTCGATGGCGGCGGCGTTGTCACGCGTGAGGTAGCGAAAGCTCCCGCCGGAGAGGGCGATGTCGCCGCCGCGGAAGCGGTTGTTCATGACGTGACCGAGGTCGGTGTTATCGATGACGAAGTGGCCGCCTGCGCTGACTTGCACCGAAGCGGGTTTGTGCAGGGTCGCCGCCTCGCGGAGGCGCAGCTCGGCCCCGTCGATTTTGAGTGCACCGGTGAAGCGGTTGTTGGCGGTGGCCAGGTCCATCCGCCCGTCGCCCCGGAGCTGCAAGTCGTGCCTGCCGATGATTTCGCGCTGCATGAGCACGGAGGCGCGCTCCGCTTCGCTGGCTCCGGCGACGAGGTAGATGCTGTTCATCATGTACTCGCCGAGGTCGAGGGCCGTCTCCCAAATGATGGAGCCGGTGCTGCGGTGAGAGCCGAAGATGAGCTGGCCGTCTTTGTAGACGAGCTGGCCCCAGCGCACGGGTGACTCTGTGGCACTGGCGCGCACGAACACGTCGGTATCCATCGCTGCAAAGCGGACGTCGGCCTCGGCTTCGGCGAAATGCGGCTCCCGCGCAGGGCGGCGCGGCTGCGCTGCGCGGGCGGCAGCGGGCTGCTTCGCGGACTTTGCCGACTCGCGGGCAGCGGGAACGGAGGGGGCGGGGGCCGGCAGCGGTTTCTGCTGCGCAGTCGCTGCGGGCTGCGCAGCTCCGGCGTCCTGCCGCGCAGGTGCGGCGCTCTGCGCGCCCGCTGCTTCCTTCGCGTGCTCAGCGGTGGCCGCAGCGGCGGGCTCGGCAGGCCGAGCCGCGACCGACTGCGGCTCTGGCCCCTCCCGCCCTTCTCGCCCCTCCCGCTGGGCAAATACCGGGTCTCCAAAGAAGCCGCCCCAAAGCAGGGGGAGAAAACGTAGCCATGGTAGCAGGTGACGAAGCATCCGCTAAGGCCATACGCTCTTGGTCGCAGGTTTTTAGGCGAAAGAGCTAAGCCGATTTTCGCCGCGCTTAAGCAAGTCCCGCGGCCGCCTGTTCGCGCCGCCGCCGCAGTCGCAACACGCGCCGCCGGTGACGCCAGCGGCGCCAAAGCGCGAGGCCCAGCGCGCCCGTCGAGACGATCCTGCCGCAGGTCGCAGGCTCGGGGGTGGGTTTTGCCGTGAGCCCCCAGTACCCGTTTTTATCCCAGGTCGCCTGGAGGTCTTCGTAGCCCTCGATGTGGATCCGCGAGAGCAGCACCTCATCGGGCTGGACGTGCGATTTTATGAAAATGCGGCTGTTGTACTTGTCCCAGCCGCGGATGGTGAGATCGCCCCGGATGTCGAGCTCCTCAAAATAGAGGACGTTACTCGCCCCGCCGCCCTCGCGGCGCGAGTCGCGAAACTCGATGATGCCGTAGCCCTCGACGACGAGCTTGCGCAGGGTCTGGGTCACGCCCTCCCAGGGGCGGGTCCTTTCGAGCCTGAGAATGGCCGCGCCCTGCTCGCTGCCGCGCAGCGTGACCGTTGCGTCTTCATTAATCTGCCCGCTCGCGCTCTTGATGTTGAGCACCGCCTCCCCTGCCCCGCCGCCGACGTACACCTCGCGGCTCGCGATGCTCGTGCCGCTCTTGTAGAGCGTGAGCGTGCCTTGGTTGACGTAGACGGCGCCCGTAAAGGTATTCGACTGGCCCCTCGGGTCACTCGGCCGCCCCGGGGACACAAAGGAGCTCAGGATGAGCTCGCCCGCGCCCGTTTTGACAAGCCCGGTCGCCCCCATAAGCCCGTTGGCAATCACGCCAGAAATCTCCATGCCGCCATCCGCGCGGCCGCCCCCGACGACATGGATCTCCAGATTCTCGTGCAAGGCCCGCACCGTGCCATTGCGGATCGTGTTCCTGTATGTGCCGCTCGAAAAGATGCCGTCCAGAGAGAGCGTGTGTTTCTCCATATCCACTATCCGGCCCAGCGTGACGCCCTCTGGATTGGTCGCTCCCGAAGCCACGCCATCGAGCTTTAGCCGGGCGAGCTGGCGATCAGCGGTGACGAGGTAGTTACCGGAGGCCCAGACATTCGCTGTGGGGCCCCAGTCCACCTGTTTCGTCTTCGTCCAGTTAATCGAATCCCAATCCTCCAGACGCGGAGGCGCCGCAGGCGAAAGCCCGCCGTTTATGGGCAAGCCGCCGTTTCCGGGCGCGACTCGGGAAATGGGCATGGCCTGCGAAAAGGCAGGCGCGGGGGCAAAACGTGCGGTGACGCCGCCCGCATAAGTGCGGCTGCCGCCACCGGCACTCGCCACAGCAAGTCGCCCCGCAGAGCCGATTTTCCCCGCCGCGTAAGCGCCAAGGCGCGCAGGCGTAAACGGAGAAAATGTAAACCCCGGCCCGGGCCCACGATTCGCCAAACTCAGGGCCATGAAGCCGCGAACATCGGCGACGGCGAAATGCTCGGGCGAGCCGGAAAGCGCCCGCCCGCGATTGGGCGGCCCCAGCAAGGCGTTATCGGCCAGCCGCCACTCCGGCTCGGGCCTGCGCTGTGTGACCGCGAAAAGATCGGCGGCAGCATCGAAGCCAAACGCGTCGAGCTCCCAGAGCTGAACGCGGTCGCGCCCTTCGGCCGTGTACTTGAATTTCAAGGCCACGCGCTGGTTCGCCTCTTCCTCGGAAACGAGGTAAAGGCTGCGCAGCGGATCAAGGTCGGGCGCATCGTCCCAGAGCAAGGGAACCGGCCCCGCGCCCACGTCGAAGATCAAGCTGGCGCTACCCCGCATCAGCCGCTCAACGCGTGGGGGATTGGCATCACAATCGAGGTTACCCGCAGCATCCGGCGGCGGATCGGCCGCTGCGGGCGCGACCTCAGCGCAATCGCCTCCTCCCGTTTCCTCCCGGGCAACTGCCCCGCACACCAGGCCGCAAACGCCAATGGCAAAAGCCAGCGCAGCAAGGTGCTTCAGTTGTAACCAGGAAAGGGACATTCCGCCCCAGCTCATCCGCTCTCACCGCAGTGTTTTAGACGAAAGCACTACGGAGCTTTCCTCTGGCAGTAAGTAGAGTCCACAAGATCTACGACTGGTTTATTTAGCGAAAGGCTCGTTAGCACTTGATACAGGCTTCGCCCAGATGAGTGAGCAAACCCAGCTCGGTCGACAATCGACCTGTCGCTAAAACCAGTAATCTACGCAGATTCCCTCCGATAAGAGGCGCGCCTCACAGCTTTCCGCCTCAAAATCCCATTTCCGACTTCAGAGCTTCATCCGTGCGGTGAGCATGACGCTGCGCGGCTCGCCGTACATATTGCCCGATCCAGTACTGATCTTCCTATAATATATCCTGTCGAAAACATTGCTCACTGACAGCCGCAACGAGAGCTTCTCGCTAATCTGGTAGCCCACACCGGCGTTAAGAATGGCATAGTCCCCCTGTCTGGCGCGCATGCCAGAGTTGCTGCTGTAAGTGGCACTCTGTGCATTCAGCCCGCCACTCACTGACCAGCGCTTCTCCGCCCACGGGAGCAAATAGGTAGTATATAGGCGAAGCATGTGCTTGGGCGCATAACTGCGAAATGATTGACCTTCGTTATTTGAGGGCGAGCCATTAGCCGTACGGTCGCGCAAGTACTCGGTCGTATTATAGGTGTAACCCGCCGACCACTGCCAGCCGCGCAAGATCTCGCCGTTAAGTTCAGCCTCAAAGCCTTCGCTGCGCACCTCTCCCGCATTGATATAGACCGTTTCCCCAGACATACCGTTTGGCCACGCCGGATCAGTTTGCGCACGGTTAGTTTCTTCGATCCTGAATACCGCCAGAGACGCATTGAGCCGCTCGTTGGGAGAGCTGGCCTTCAGGCCTAGCTCGTAGTTCGCGCCAATAGCTGGATCCAAAGGCTGGCCGTTGGCTTGGCGACGGTCGCTTTGCACACGGAAAATATCGGTATAGCTGGCGTACAACGAGTACCGTTTAGTAAAGTCCCATATCACCCCTGCATAAGGTGTTATTTCTCCATCTTGTCTGTACTGATTGTTGATAAAACCGGTGTCCAAGTTGCGGTCTTCGTAGTCGAACCAAGTGCTGCGCGCTCCAGTAACAAACGTCACCTCATCGGCCAGCGACCAGCGAGCTACACCGTACACACCACTTTGGCGCGTGTTGCGATTCCGGTTCTTGCGCATCCTCGGCATAGTCGGCTCAGGGATGGAGTGAGCATCAAAATCGAGACCGACCGCCATACCCTGCTCAGGGAGAACCCAGCCGATTCGCTCAAAACTCGGGCTATCCCGATCCACATAATTAGCACCGATACCAATACCATGTTTGCGCGAAAATAGCGGGAATTTTCCATCCACAAAAACATCTACCCCGTATTGCGTGGATGCGCCCTTGCCAGCATTTCCACGAATAGACAGTCCATCCTGAGTCGCCTTGTTATAGGTCCCTGTGATATAGGCATCCTTGAAAGTATTGGTCTCATCAAGCACGGCCGCGTTCACGACGAGGCTCCAATCCTCGCTAAAAGTATGCTTAAGATCGGCAAAAACTTGCGCGGTCTCGAACTTATAATAGCTCCAGCGCGATGCAAAGTTACGCCTGCGCGGCAGTCCCAGGTCGCTGCCATCACTGGCTCGGGTAAGCCCCGTATTCATCGGCGTGTGATCCTTCTGCCAACTCAGCCCCAGCCCCACCGTCGTGTGTGCACCTAAATCGGCCTCAACAACTCCGTAAGCCAAGCGCGTGCGGGCATCATTCGCATCGTAGAAAAAGCCCCTCTCCTGCCACGCTACTACACTGCGCGCGCGCACCGCTGCGGTGGCGCCAAGTGGCTGGCTCACATCAAACTCAGCACGTGTATTACTTCATGATCCGAGTGCAAAACTCGCAGCGATCTGTTGTCTTTTCAGCGGTCGCTTACGCACAAGATTCACCGTACCGCCCGGCTGGCCTGAGCCGGTAAACAGCCCATCCGCCCCGCGGAGCACTTCCATACGTTCGAGAATGGCTGTATCTGGCTGCGAATCAAAACCGCCCCCGCCGGGTAGTGCCTGCACGCTATCAAAGGACACGTTCTTGATGGGGAAGCCCCGCGCATAAAAATCATAGAGCACGCCAGCACCTGCCGGCTGGATGGTGACTCCCGGTGTAAACTGCATGGCCTGCTCCAGTGAATGGATATTCTGATCATCCAGCCTTTGGCGAGTCAGCACAGTGATTGACTGCGGAATCTCCCGTAACGCCTGCTCACGCCGCCCGATGGAAACTGAGTGCGCCGCATAACCTTCGAGAGAGGCATTAACACTCAATTCATC
>NZ_LSZQ01000023.1 GCF_001580015.1 Cephaloticoccus primus | reverse complement strand
CTACATCCAGATAACCCCCTTCGGCGCCGTCCCCGAACCCACCACCTACGGCGCCCTCCTCGGCGCAGCAGGCATCGGCCTGTACCTCCTCCGCCGCCGCCGCCGCTGCCGCAAGTCCTCGAGACCAGCCCTGCGCGGGCGGCGGTGGCGTGGCGCCACGTGCCATTAAATTTGCGATTTTGCCCGTGCGCTGCGCGCCCGAACAAAATCGCAAATTTAACGGG
>NZ_LSZQ01000022.1 GCF_001580015.1 Cephaloticoccus primus | reverse complement strand
CCCCCCCCCCCGAAGACGATGACTGTGGCGGACAACTGGCGAAAAATGCTCGAACAAAAATTCATGAGATCCCCAGTCGAACAGAGCGAAATAAAACCCTAAAGGAAATTGAAACCTGATCTCAACTTAGCAGTTTCGCTAATCCGCTCAGCTCAAGCCATATGAACAGCTCATTGGAGTGATGCGCAGATGCCTCCCCTTCCCTTGTGCTCGTTGGCACGCCGTCATCGAGTGGCAAAAAACGGCGGAAGATCTTCGAACGGTTTATCGCGCGAATTTCCGCCGCAGGTCCTGCCTCTCGTGCAACACACGCTCGATGATGACGACGCCTGCCTCTATACGGTAAAAGATGATGTGGCGCGGCTGGCTGACCATTCCCGTAGGGGTCCGTGCACGCTCCCGACTCAGCTGCAAATGCCAAGACCGCGCTCCACGCCCAAGCTCCGGCCAAGCCCGGCTCTCCACTCGATAGGGATTCGCCGCAATGTCGGACAGTGCTGTATTAATCAGTGCGGCATAACGGAGGCGAGCAGCCGGCCCGAATTCCTCTTCTGATGTTTCTAATATCCTCGCGATGTCAGCTTGGACGGCCGGGGAAAACGTGTAGGGGAAGCTCATGACGCATGAGCCAACGCTAGAGCCTCCCGTTTAGCTTGTGCCCGCTTGCCCGCCTCCTCGCTCAACCCGTGAATAAAAGCCCCGAGTTGATCGTGAGGAACCTCGATACCGAGCCCTGCGTCGTACTCTGCCCGCGCTACATCGATAGCCGCCTTTAGCTCGGCGAACTTATCCTCCTCGCTGGTCGTCACCGCCCACTCGTCCCACTGTGCATCACTCCAGCCTACCCGTGAGTCACTGATCTGCCGCCCCAGCGAACTACTTGAGGCAGACGAATCGGTGAGCACGGGGGCAGAAGCAGCGGCGGCGGCGTTTGCGTGGGCAGCGGGGAGCATGCTCGCAAGAGTGGACGCTCCGCCGCCCGAGTCAAAGCACCGATGCACGGAAGCGCACAGTCTTCGACCTGTTCAGTTAGCGGAGGTCGGTGACCTCTGCCGCTCACGCTCGCGCGACTTGATCAGCGAGCACATCACTCTGCCCCGCCATGCGGGGGCCGACTTTTTTGGAAAAGCTGAGCGGAGTGGGCCAACAACTACGCCTCACTATTCTTCGACTGGTTTACTTGGCGGAGGGCTCTTTCGTACATGGAGGGAGACACAAAAAAGCGGCACACCCGATTGGGTGTGCCGCGTGAGTTGTAAGTGGACCGAAGCGAGACGGCGCGCCAGCGAGCGCGCCATCCGCAGGCGGTGTGCCAAATGAAAGGAGGGCACATGGACACGGGCCAACGAGCCCGTGCCCATAAAAACGGCCTATGGCCGCTTAGTAGCCCATGTCGCCGCCGCCGGCGGGCACGGCGGGCTTTTCCTTCTCCGGAGCGTCGGTGATGATCGCCTCGGTGGTGAGGAGCAGCCCGGCAATCGACGCCGCATTTTGCAGCGCAGTGCGCGTGACCTTGGTCGGGTCGACGACACCCGCTTTGACGAGGTCTTCGAAGTCACCGGTCGCGACGTTGTAGCCGTTGTTGCCCTTGCTGGCGAGCACCTGCTGGACGACGACTGCGCCTTCGACACCCGCGTTGAAGCAGAGCTGCTTGAGCGGAGACTCGACCGCGCGGCGGACGATCTGCGCGCCGAGCTTCTCGTCGCCTTCGAGCGAGTTGATGACTGTGTCAACCGCCTTGCCGGTGCGCAGGAGTGCGACGCCACCGCCGGAGATGATGCCTTCCTCGACGGCCGCGCGGGTCGCGTGGAGGGCGTCTTCGACGCGCTGTTTCTTCTCCTTCATCTCGGACTCGGTCGCGGCGCCGACGTTGATGACGGCCACGCCACCGGCGAGCTTGGCGAGGCGCTCCTGGAGCTTCTCGCGGTCGTAGTCCGAGGTGGTCTCCTCGATCTGGTGGCGGATCTGCTTCACGCGGGCCTGGATGTCGGAGGACTTGCCCAGCCCCTCGATGATCGTGGTGTTCTCCTTGCCGACGACGATGCGCTTGGCGCGGCCGAGGTCGGTGAGCTGCACGTTCTCAAGCTTGATGCCGAGGTCTTCGGAGAGCAGGCGGCCACCGGTGAGGATGGCGATGTCTTCGAGGATGGCCTTGCGGCGGTCACCAAAGCCGGGGGCCTTTACGGCGACGACGTTGAGCGTGCCGCGGATCTTGTTGACCACGAGCGCAGCGAGGGCCTCGCCCTCGACTTCCTCGGCGATGATGAGGAGGGGCTTGCCGCTCTTGGCGGTGGTCTGGAGCAGCGGGAGGAACTCCTGAAGGTTGGAGATCTTCTTCTCGTGGATGAGGATGTAGGCGTCTTCGAGGACGGCCTCCTGCGTCTCCGCGTTGGTCGCGAAGTAGGGCGAGAGGTAGCCCTTGTCGAACTGCATGCCTTCGACGACGTCGAGGGTGGTCTCGATGGACTTGGCTTCCTCGACGGTCACGGTGCCGTCCTTACCGACTTTCTCGAGGGCCTCGGCGATGATGTTGCCGATCTCGGCATCCCAGTTTGCGGAGACGGTGGCGACCTGGCGGATTTCCTCGGAGGCGTTCACCTTTTTGGAGATCTTGGCCAGCTCGGCGACGGCGGCTTCGACGCCCTTGTCGATACCGCGCTTGAGGTAGATGGGGTTCGCCCCGGCGGTGACGTGCTTGAGGCCTTCTTTGTAGACGGCTTCGGCGAGCACGGTCGCAGTGGTGGTGCCGTCACCCGCGGCGTCGTTGGTCTTGGAGGCGACCTCCTTCACGAGCTGCGCGCCGATGTTTTCATACGGATCGGCCAGCTCGATTTCCTTGGCGACGGTGACGCCGTCCTTGGTGACGGCGGGCGAGCCGAATTTCTTGTCGATGACGACGTTGCGGCCTTTGGGGCCGAGCGTGACCTTGACGGCCTTGGAGAGGAGCTCGACGCCGTGCAGGACTTTCTGCCGCGCGGCTTCGTCGAAGAGGAGTTGTTTAGCTGCCATAATTTTTAAGGGACTATATGTGGGTTGTTGATCTGTAGAGAGGCTCAGGGAAGTGCCCGGGCGCGGGAGCCTCAGGCGACGACGCCGAGGATGTCGTCCTCGCGCACGATCGTGAACTTCTGGTCGTCGATCTTCACTTCGGTGCCGCCGTATTTGGAGATCAGCACCTTGTCGCCGACCTTGACCTCGAAGGGCACGTTCTTGCCCTGCTCGTCTTTCTTGCCGGTGCCCAAGGCGATGACCGTAGCCTCCTGGGGCTTTTCCTTGGCGGAGTCGGGGATGATGATCCCGCCGCGCACTTGTTCCTTCTCCTCGATGTGCTGCACGAGCACGCGATCACCGATGGGTTTGATACTTACTTTAGCCATATATATGTGTGGGTTTTGTGGATTAGATTTTCCAGGTAGGGTTTAAGGCTGCGCAAGGGAGGGCGCCCCGGATGGGGCAGCGGGGGCCTCCCGCACGCAAAAGGGTTAATGGGCGAAGCAGGGGCTCACTTCTTGTCCTTGTCTTCGTCGACGACTTCGAAGTCCGCATCGACGACGTCGGCGGGCTTTTCGGTGCGCTTGCCGGAGTCGCCACCAGCAGCAGTGCCCGCGCCTGCGGCGTCACCCGCCGCACCGGCCTGGGCAGCCTGTGCGGCTTCCTGGGCTTGGGCGTAGAGCTCGGCACCGACTTTGGAGAGGGATTCGAGCGCGGACTTCATTTGCTCGGCGTCGTTGGATTCGAGCGCCTTTTTCGCATCGGCCAGCGCGGTCTCGATCGGCGTCTTCTTGTCGGCAGGGAGTTTGTCACCCGCCTCCGAGAGTGTCTTTTCGAGTTGGTAGATGGAGCTGTCGAGCTGGTTGCGGGTCTCGACGGCTTCCTTGCGCTTTTTGTCTTCCTCGGCGTGGAGCTCGGCTTCCTTGGTCATCCGCTCGACCTCTTCTTGCGAGAGGCCCGAGGAGCCCTGGACGGTGATCTTCTGATCCTTACCGGTGCCCAGATCCTTGGCGGAAACGTGGAGGATGCCGTTGGCATCGATATCGAAGGTGACCTCGATCTGCGGCGTGCCGCGCGGCGCGGGCGGGATGCCGTCGAGCTTGAAAGTGCCCAGCGTTTTGTTGTCGCGGGCCATCGGGCGCTCGCCCTGGAGGACGACGATCTCGACCGAAGGCTGGTTGTCGCTGTAGGTCGAGAAGACCTGAGTCTTCTTGGAAGGGATAGTGGTGTTGCGTGGGATCATCGGCGTGGCGACGTCGCCCGCGGTCATGATGCCGAGGGTGAGCGGCGTCACGTCGAGCAAGAGCACGTCGCGCACGTCGCCCTTGAGCACGCCGCCCTGGACGGCTGCGCCGATGGCGACGACTTCGTCGGGGTTCACGCCTTGGTGCGGGGTCTTGCCCGCGAGGGATTTGGCGATCTCGACGACCTTGGGCATGCGTGTCATGCCGCCGACGAGTACGAGCTCATCGATGCTTGAGGAGCTAAGTTCCGCGTCCTTCAGGCAATTCTGGAAAGGCGGGCGGCAGCGCTCAAAAAGCGTGTCGCAGACTTGCTCCATCTTCGCGCGGGTGAGCTGCACGTTGAGGTGCTTCGGGCCCGTCGCGTCTGCGGTGATGAAGGGCAAGTTGATGTCCACCGACTGCGCGGAGGAGAGGGCGATCTTCGCCTTTTCGGCCTCTTCCTTGAGCCGCTGGAGGGCCATCGGGTCCTGGCGCAGGTCGATCCCGTTTTCTTTGCGAAACTCTTCGACCAGCCAGTTGATCAAGGCGTCGTCCCAGTTGTCGCCGCCGAGGTGCGTGTCGCCGTTGGTCGCCTTGACCTCGAAAACGCCGTCGCCGATTTCGAGCACCGACATGTCGAAGGTGCCGCCGCCCAAGTCGAACACGGCGATTTTTTCGTCCTTCTTTTTGTCGAGGCCGTAGGCGAGCGACGCGGCGGTCGGCTCGTTGATGATCCGCTGGACATCGAGGCCCGCGATCTTGCCCGCGTCCTTGGTCGCCTGGCGCTGCGAGTCGTTGAAGTAAGCCGGGACGGTGATGACCGCCTGCGTGATTTTCTCGCCCAGGTACGCCTCCGCATCGGCCTTCAGTTTGGCGAGCAGGAAGGCAGAGATTTGCTGCGGCGCGAAAGTCTCGGTCTTGTCGCCGACCTGCACCTCAATCGCCGCGTCGCCGTTTTTGCCTGCGACGACCTTGTAGGGCAGCGTCTTCACCTCCTCGGAGACCTCGGCAAACTTGCGCCCGATGAGGCGCTTGGCCGAGAAAATCGTGTTGCGCGGGTTGGTCACCGCCTGGCGCTTGGCGGCTTGGCCCACGAGGCGCTCGCCGTTTTTGGTGAAAGCCACAATGGAAGGCGTCGTGCGCGCGCCCTCTGCGTTGGGGATGACGACCGGCTCGCCACCCTCCATGACGGCCATGCACGAATTTGTCGTTCCTAGATCAATACCTAAAATTCTGCTCATGCTGCCCCTTGGAGCAGCTCCCGTGCCAAGCGCTTAAAAAAAACGTAACTGATTTTAAATAAACTAGTTAATTTAAATAGCGACTACCATCCCAGCCGCCAACGCTTCGCCCTTCTCGCGCAAATACCGGCACATCAGCGCCAACCTGTCCCACCCCTGACACACCCCGCCACTCTCCCCACTAAAAGTGGCTGCGGCTCGGTTTGCGCAAACGGCGCCTGTGCCAGAGGGCGAGGACGAGCGCGGCGGCGCCGAGGATTGTGCCGTAGGTGGCGGGTTCGGGGACGGGGGTGATTTGCCAATGAGTATCGTCGAAGGGGATCCAGCGCGCATCGCCGTAGCCGTCGAAATTAATCTGCGAGAGGATCGCAGGGATCAGCGTTTCGTTACCGCTGCGGCGCACGAGCAGGTAATCGGCAAACTCCACCCAGCGGCGAATGATCAACCGCGAGATGTCATCTGCAAAGGTGAGGTGATTCAGGATCAGGTAATTCGCCTTCCCGATTTCCCCGCCGGAAAAGTCGAGGACACCGCGGCCCTCAATGTGCAGGGTATCGAAGGCTTCGCGCACTCCGGGCGAGTTGGGACCGTTGTTGAACTGCAAAATGCCTTCGTGGACGTGCTGCGATCCGGAGGGGTGCCGAGGCTGCACGCCGCGCAGGGTGACCTTGGCGGTGTCAGCGATTTGGTGGCTATTGAAGAGCAGCAGCGTGTCGCGCCCCTTAAAATCACCGACGACAATGTCGCCCGCGATGGCGGTCACGCCGTGGTCTTTTTGGAGCGAGAGGATGCCTTCGTTCACATAAGTCGTGCCCGTGTAGGTATTGGCGTCCGGCCCGTGAAGAGCCAGGGCACCCGGGCCGCTCTTCACAAAACCTGCGCTGCCAAAGATCGCCGCGCTGAGGTTGAACTGTGAGTTGGCGATGTGGACATAGAGGTTGTCCGCAGCAGTCGTCAGCCGGCCGAGCACGAGCTTGCCGCTTTGGCCATTGGGCGCGGTGGCAACGAAGCCGCCCGAGGTGATGTTGAGCGCCGTATTATTATCCACGAGGTCAACGACCCAACTATCCTCAAAACGCAGCGAGTTGATGGTAAGGGTGCCATTCACAGTCCGCGCGGTATTGATCGACACGTTGTGATCAGGAGCCCAAGTCGAGGGAGCGCCTGTCCAATAATCGTTGTAGGGGACCAGTGCGCCGTCGCTCGTCACTGTCGCCCACTGCGAGCCGTTGACCGTGGCGTAGGGCAAGATGCCGCCGCTCAAGGCGGGGGCAGCGCTAAACCATAACCGCGGGCCAGTGCTCCCACCACCATAGGTGCCGGTGCCCGCCGAGTTGGTGAAATTAATCGTCGAAGACGCGTCGATACGCTTCAGCGAAGCCAGCGTGAGGGTGGCCACATTGCCATTGTTAACGACGTCGATCGTGTTTGCCCCGCCGGCCAGCGTGAGCGCACCGAGCGTCTCCGAAGAGTCGTAAATCACAGAGCCGAGGAAGCGCAGCGTGCCCGCGCTCAGGGTAATCGGTGCATCGTTCTTGACGCGGTCGGCCCTATCTTGTCCGCCAGTGGCCGAGTCGTGCGTGCCGCTATTGTCGAGGGTGACACGGCCCGCGCGGCCAATCCGCAGCTCGCTGATGTTTGCCAAGGAGCCGTCCTCGTTTAGTCGAAGCTCGGCGCCCTCGACCGTCACCGAGCCTTCGAGGTCGGGGTTTTCCACCGCCATGTCGAGCCGCCCGTCACCGGTGAGCCGCAGGCTGCCGTTGGAGAGCGGCTGAGTAACCTTCACCTCCGCCCGAACGGCAGCCTCCACTCCCATAACGCGCGAATCGGCCGTGCGGATCGTGCGCTCGCCGCCCGCGAAATCGAGCTTCGTATCCCAAATGTGGGTCACAGCACTGCCATGCGCGCCGATGATCAGCATATTATCGAGCCCTACAAAATATTGCTGCCCCCAAGTGACTTTGTCCTGCGAGCCGTTGAGGCGAATGGTACCGGTAAGGCCGCCAAAGTGTGCGAGCCCGCCGTCCTTTCCCGCCATCCACTGCACCTGCCCCGCACCCACACCGAGCATCACCGTGTCGCCCTCAAGTCCGAAGGTGCCGCCGCCGAGTTGGAAGTTGGTCAACACGTTATAAGACGAGATCGGCCTTTCCAAAGATCCCTCCAGGATTTCCGTCGGGCCACTATAGTTGAGGTGGCCACTGATTATGAGGCGGCCCGTGCCTGTTTTGATAAGGCCGCCGTTGGTCAACTCGCCGCCCAAAAGCAGGCCTGCAACTGTTTCGCGGTGCACCCAGATCTCGCGCTGGCCGCCAGCTAGGTCGATCGGGTTGTGAAAGCTCACCAGCCCGCCTGTGCCCTCCGCACCAAACATCAGCACGCTGCCTATCGGGACGAAGCCGCTCTTCCCCCAAGTCACTTTGCCGCGTACTACCCCATCTTCATTCGTCAACTCCACGTAACCCGGGTTGCCAAACTCGGCCCTCGAAAAGCCCCCGCTGCCCGTCCACTGGATCTGGCCGGGGCCAGTGCCGAGCTTACGCTCAAAATTCCGAAACTTGCCCGAGGAGCTCATATCGCTGTTAAACGCCAGCACGCCCCCATCAAGGATGAGGTTCGTGCCCACATCGGTATTTCCAAAGCCGCCCTGGAGCGCCGCCTCGCTCGCGATCCACAGGCCGCCCTCCTTGATGATCGTCGCACCCGTGTACGAGTTGCCCGTGTTACTCAGCCTCACGATTCCGCGTCCGACCTTGATAAACGAACCGCTGCCGCTCACCACGCCAGCGAGCGTCAGCCGGTTCACCCGCGCGCCGACCGAGGCATCCCCCAGCAACACCACATCCCCCGCGAACGTGTTGTTCCCCCCGTCGCTGTAGAGCGCGCCGACGTGGCCCTCGCCATGGCGCCACACGCCCAAGCCCGCGATCTCGATGGTCTTGGCACTCTCATAGTTCACCGAAGGGCCAAGGGCGCCCCAATTAAGCTGGCGAAAGGCGAGCGTCGCGCCCGCAGCCACCTGTGTCGCCAGCGTACTACTGCCTAGCGCACCATCGGCGCTTGCTACTGCCATTCCTGAATCAACGTGCACCGTCCCCGCCCAGCCCGCGCTCGTGTTGGCAAACACCACGTGACCCGTGCTCGTGTTGACGCGGAGCTCGCCGCCTCCCCCAAAAGCACCCGAAAAGCGCATCGGCCCCGGCCCCTCAAGCAGAAGCGTATGCCCACTCAAGCCGAACGTGCCGTTAAAACGCAGCCCGCCCAGATTCTCGTTAAAAACCCTGAACACGTGACTCGGGGCACTGGAGCTCAGGTTGACCGCCGACTCAAAGGTCACCTCGCTGTGGACACCCGCCACGCTACGCACCGTGATCAGGCGCCCGCCATCGTCCAGCCCTTCGCCGAGCAAAAAAGGCGAGCCCGAGAGCACGTAGTCGAAGCCCGAGTCAAACCACAGCGAGCGCAGCGAAAGGTCGCTCACATTGTTCGTCACCGCTTGGGTACTCCAAGGCTCCCCGCTCGGCGCATTGCCAAACAGCACATCGGCCCCAGCTGGCGGCAGCGCAGAGCCCTGCCAATTATCCGCGCTGCCCCAGTCACTATCCGCAGCCGCCCCGCTCCACTCTACGGTCCCTGCCGGAGGCAAGATCTGCGCAATAGCAGTTGTCGCTCCCGCCATACCAAGCAATAAGAGGGCGGCAAGAATCCCAACTGATCGATTCACTCTAACATTTAAATTGCATATACTTACGCAGTTCATGGGTACACCGGCGAAGGAGGAACAGGTTTCACACATGGGGTAAATTAAGTAGAATCAGGTAGTGGGGCTCTGTCCCTAGCAAAAACCATGCATATATTGCCCTCAAGGCATAATTCAGCTACCCGCGCTCAATCGGTCCCCTTCAACAGGTAGTATTATCGAAATCGCTCGGCATACGCACCGTCCGCCTCTCCCCCGAACCCCAAACAGCCCCCCAGAAACGGCAGTCAGGCATAACGCTGCACCAACATCACGCGCCCTCGCGGAAAAACGGCCATCCGATCCCGGCTTTAGCCCTCACACAGAAGAAGGGCAGCCCACCTAGGCCTCCCCTGCTCGACATCCACGTGAGCCGAGCATCGGACTCGAACCGACGACCCACGCTTTACGAAAGCGTTGCTCTACCAACTGAGCTAGCTCGGCGTCTCACGGCCCCGATTCAAATCGGGGAGCCGCCGAAGAAACTCGCCGCCACTCACACCGCAAGCCTTCATTTGCCGCGCCCACGCGCTCCCTCCCGCCCGCTCCAGCAGCGACGGGACTCACCAACCAACCCAGAACCGCAAAGCCGGCGCGGCCCGATAAGGCCGCGCAAAAAAAGGAGTCGAAGACTCCCGCACCTCGCCACCACTTCTGTGACCGCCGACACTCCCGCCCCTCCCGCCTACACCACGCCACCGCTGCCGACTGAGTGCTTCGACTACGCGCTGCCCGAGGAGCTCATCGCGCAAACGCCGAGCGCGCGGCGCGACGGCTCGCGGCTCCTCGTCGTTGATCGCACGGCGCACACGATCGCCCACCACCACTTTGCCGAGCTCCCCGAGTTTCTCCGCGCGGGCGACACCCTGTTTCGCAACAACGCCGCCGTCTTCCCTGCCCGACTCCGCGCCCTGCGCCCCAGCGGCGGCCAGGTCGAGTGCTTCTTGCTGCGGCCTCACGAGAGCGGCGAAAATTCCACCCTGTGGCTCTGCCTTTTAAAACCCGGCAAGCGCCTCCCCATCGGCGCGACTTTTGCCCACGCGAGCGGCGCCTTCAGTGCCGAAGTCGTCGCCAGAGAACCCGACCGCACGGCAATCGTCCGCTTCCGCATCCCCTCGGGAGCGAGCGTCCCCGAGCTCGCGCGCCGGCTCGGTGCCGTGCCGCTACCGCCCTACATCCGCCGCGAATATGCGTGCAAGGCGTACGACACCGCAGCGACAAATGAAGCACCTATGCGACCCAACGAGGCTGCGCACACAGAAAAGGTCGAAGACCTTGCGCGCTATCAGACCGTTTACGCCGATGAAGCCCGCCCTGTCGCTGTCGCTGCGCCCACGGCCGGGCTGCACTTCACCCCCGAGCTTCTCGCGCAAATCACTGCGCGCGGCGTTGCGCTCGCCGATCTCACCCTGCACGTCGGTCTGGGCACCTTTCGCCCGATCACGACCGATACGATCAACGCGCACCAGATCCACCACGAGCGCTACGAGATCCCCGCGCCGACGCTCGAAAAACTGCGCCACGGCACAGGCCGCCGGATCGCCGTCGGCACCACCAGCCTGCGCAGCATCGAGCACTACCTGCGCCAAAAACAATGCACGGCGGCCGACACTCGCCCTGAGACCGCCGAGCACAGCAGCGAGGCCGATCTCTTCATCTACCCGCCCGCGACCTTTCGCGGAGTCGATGCACTGCTCACCAACTTCCACCAGCCGCGCTCAACACTCCTGTGCCTCGTCGCCGCCTTTCTCGCCCCCGGCTCGACCGACGGGATCGCCTGGCTCCACGAAATCTATGCCGAGGCCATCGCACGCCGCTACCGTTTCTTCAGCTACGGCGACGCCATGCTGATTCTTTAAACCTGCGCCGCGCAGCCCACGTCACTTCCGCCGAATTCGCCGAAAAATCGACCGCCCGCATTTGCATCCACCACGTTGCACACTATCTACCGCGCCCTCGCCATCTCAGAGCCTATGCCCGCCAACGAATCCCCCGCAGCCGCCGACGCCGCCGACTCCGCGCCTGCCGCACACAGCTCCGCCGCACCCCGCGCCACCACGCATCCGATCCGGCTCGCCCTGCGGCTCATTGCGGCCTTCGTCTTTGTCTTCGGCCTCGTCTACTGGGCGGGCAAAGGCGCACACACCGGCTGGAGCATGAACCGCGTGCCCGTCACCCAAGTCGACGAAATCACCGAAATCGAGTTCACCACTTACGAAGAGCGCTTCGTCCCGGGCATCGAATGGCTCGGCGGCGCGATGGCCCTCGGCGTACTCAGCTTCGGCCTCTCCTTCTTTTTCCGTCCTAAAGAAAACCCAGAAGTATGAAAAAAAGTCATCTCCTCGCCTCCCTCCTCCTCGCAGGCAGCATGCTCAGTGCCGCAACGGCCGCGCCGCTCGCCTTCGACTTCACTGATCCCAAGGGAGTCAACGCCGTGCGCTTCCACCTCGACTCGCTCCTTGAGCCGATCAGCGGCAACGCCAACGGCGTCTCCGGCACCGTGAGCTACGACCCCGCCAACCCACGCGCCACCACGGGCAAGATCGTCGTCGCAGCGGGCTCGGCTGTCGTCTCCAACTCGGTGATGACCGACCACATGCTCGGCGAGCAGTGGCTCGACGCCGCCAATCACCCCGAGATCGTCTTCGAGTTGACCGGCCTCAGCGACGTCAAAACCGAGGGCAACAACACCACCGCGACCGCTACGGGTAAGTTCACCCTCAAGGGCATCACCCGCGAAATCTCCGTGCCCGTGCGCCTCTCGTACCTCCCCGGCGCCTTCGGCAAACGCATCAACAAGCCCGAAGTCCCCGGCGACCTGCTCGTCATCCGCGGCGAGTTCTCCATCCAGCGCGCCGACTACGGCATCAAGCCCGGCCAGAACGAAGATAAGGTAAACCCCGAGATCGCCCTCTCGCTCGCCATCGTCGGCAGCCCCGCAAAAGGCTGAGCCTGCCGTAAACGGCAAACCTAGCTTCGACTCTCGCTCTCCAATTGGGGCGCATCCATTTTTCGGATGCGCCCCAATTATTTCGCCCCCACGCTGAAGCCGTTTAACCAATCTGCCCTAAAACGTGAGCATACCAAATACAGGAGAAGAGCCGACGACGCCCACCCCCGGTACCGAAGGGCCACCAACGAGTAGCCCGGCAGCACGTGCCCAGACACCGAAGGAAGACTGCAACTCCCTTCAGGCCCTGATCGACGACGCCACCTTCGACTACACGATGGGCGACGCCGCTACGGCACTCGCCAAACTCCACGCCGCTGTCGAAACCGCACCCGAAAGCTTCCCACTCTGGCACACCCTCGCCGAAATCCACCTCGGCGCCGCACAGCTCGACGAAGCCCTTTCCGCCGCCCAACGCGCCCACGCACTGCGCCCCGACGAGCTCCTCATCAACACCACGCTCTCCCGCATCCACGTAGCCCGCGGCGACCAAGCCGCTGCCGAGAAATTCGGCGCTCAAGCGAAAATCCTCGGCTGGAAAGAGCAGCTCAAAGAAGGGCAACCCTAGCCACAACGCGTGGTGGCGACACTGACGAGCCGCCAGCAAGCGGCTCGCGAAATAAGTGGGGCGCTTCCACTACACGTGGGGAGGGGGGAAGCAGAGAGGCCCTGCGCTCATCAGGATCCTCAACTCTTTTATCGGGCGGGCTGATTTATTGGGCGGGCTGATTGGCCGCGGCTAATACAAAGGTTGCGCGGGCGGCCTGCTTCCGATGCGCTCGGCCTCCCCTTCCCTCTGCACACACACATGGAACCGTCGGCCTACGTCCTGGAATTTGAAAAACCGCTGCGCGACCTCGCGCTTCAGCTCGGCGCGCTCCAGCAGCAATCACTGGAGACCAAGCTCGACCTCAAACCCGAGATCGCCGCCATCGAAAAGAAAATCGAGCAAACCCAGCGCGAGATCTACAGCAACCTCAGCCCCTGGCAGCGCGTCCAGATCGCCCGCCACCCCAAGCGCCCCTACGCCCTCGACTACGTCTCCCAACTCTGCGAAGACTTTGTCGAGCTGCACGGCGACCGGCAGTTTCGCGACGACCGCGCCCTCATCGGCGGCACCGCCTTCTTCAACGGCCAGGCCGTCATGATCATCGCCCAGCAAAAAGGCCGCGACACGAAGGAGAAAATCGCGCGCAACTTCGGCATGCCCCAGCCCGAAGGCTACCGAAAGGCCAACCGCCTCATGAAAATGGCCGAGAAGTTCGGGCTGCCCATCCTCTCCTTTATCGACACCCCGGGCGCGTACCCCGGCATCGGCTCCGAAGAGCGACACGTCTCCGAAGCCATCGCCGTAAACCTGCGCGACATGGCGCTGCTGCGCGTGCCCAGCATCGCCGTCGTCGTCGGCGAAGGCGGCTCCGGCGGCGCACTCGGCATCGGCGTGACCGACCGCGTCCTCACTTTTGAGAACAGCTACTACTCGGTGATCTCGCCCGAAGGCTGCGCCGCGATTCTGTGGAAAGACGGCGCCGCCGCCCCCCAGGCCGCCGAAGCACTCCGGCTCAACGCCGCCACACTCGAAAACCTGGGCGTCGTCGAAGAAGTCATCTCCGAGCCCACTGGCGGCGCCCACTACGACCCGCAAGCCGCGGGCGAAGCCCTCGGCCGCAGCCTCAAAAAACACCTGCGCGAGCTCAACAAACTGAGCATCGAGGAACTCCTCGAAAACCGCTACACCCGCTACCGCAAGCTTGGCGTCTTCGAAGAACCCAGCCCCGCACAAACCGCGCCATAAAAAACACGGCGGAGACCGCACCGAGTGAGCCGTCAGCTCATGACTCGTGAAACAGTCGAGCTGCCCGTCCTGCCGAAAAGTCGGCAGCCCACTTTTTGTGTGGGCTGCAACTAGCACCCTGACCAACGGATAGCCGCGCGCCCAGGCGGGGCGCTTCAGTTATTTGCCCCCCCAAGGGGCTTTTCCGCTCAAGCGGGGCGGGTGCAGGTGATGTCGCACCATTCGCCCAGTGTGTGGCTTTCGGCGAAGTGCCAGTCGGGGGCGGCGCGGCGGAAGGCCTCACTCACGGCTTTGCCCTCGCTGGTGAGGATGCCGCTCAAGACGAGCGTCCCGCCGGGGGCGACTGCGGCGACGAGTGGGGCGGCAAACTCGATCAGCACCGGCGCCAGGATGTTGGCGAGGACGAGCTCGGCCTGCCGCCCGGCGAGGCCCGAAACGAGATCGCCCACAAAAAACTCCACGGCGCCGGACAGTCCGTTGAGCGCGGCGTTTTCCTCGCTCACGCGCACGGCTTCGGGGTCGTTGTCAAAGCCCACAACTGGCCCCAGACCAAGCTTTGCCGCCGAGAGCGCCAGAATCCCCGAGCCGCAGCCGGCGTCGATCACGCGCAGGCCGCGCGGTGACTCGCCGCCCGCCGCTGCGCGCGCGGCGAGCTCGACCAGGCGCTCCACGCAAAGGCGGGTCGTCTCGTGGTTGCCCGTGCCAAAGGCGAGGCCCGGGTCGAGCCACAGCACTTCGTGTCCTTCGGGAAGGACAAACGCGTCTTGCTCCCAGATTGGGGCCCAGTGCAGGCGGCCAAATTGCCAAGCGCGAAAATGCGCCCGATAGCTTTCGCGCCACTCCGGCTCGGCGAGCTGGCGCAACGCGGGTTGCACCTCAGCCGCGGCGAGCGCGGAGCAAGCCTCTCGCAACTGCTCCCATGCGCGCCAAGCCTCTGCCTCGCTCTCAAAAACTGCGACCAGGGCCGCTGTGTGCGCCAGTGCGTCTTCGACGATGTTCCAGCCGAGGAGCTCGGCGGCTTGTATTGCTCCGTCGATTTCCTCGACCGCTTCGGGGGCGACCTCCGCGCGTAGTTCGTATAAAATCATGTGGCGGCGAGCAAAGGGGCGAGCTGCGGCACTTCGAGCGTTTTGTTGAAAAGCGGGCGCCGACTACCGAGCCGGGTTTCCCTCTGCCCAAAAGTGTCGCGGGCTCCTGTTGACGGATGGAAAAACTTTCCCAAATTCGGCGCCCAGCTCCGCCCCCAACCGCCGCCATGAAGTCGCTCAAAGTCCCGGCCTTTCAGCTCTTTCTTCACGAGATGATCCCCCTCGCGAAAATGATGGGGGTAGGCGTGGAGGTGAGCGACGACCACGCGCTCGTCCTGAAAGCCCCCAAGGAGCAGAACAAAAATCCGCTCGGGACGGCCTTTGGCGGCAGCCTCGTCTCGCTCGCCACACTCGCGGGCTACGGCGTCGTGTGGGAGTTGATGAAGGGGAAAAACAACTCCGAGTGGCGCATCGTCGTAAAGGAAAGCCGCGTCGCCTATCGGCGCCCCGTGCTGGGCGACCTGCGCGCGATCTGCGAGCGCCCCGCCCAGGCAGCAATCGCCGAGTTTAAGGACGCGCTCTCCCGCTACGGCAAAGCCAAGCTCAAGCTGCACGCCCGCGTGATCGAGGAAGGCCAGACGGCAGTCGACGTCCGCGCCGCCTTCGTCGTCACCAAAGCCGCCACCGCGTAGCAGCGCACTGCGCAATGGGTACCTCGCACCAATGGTTCGGGAGCGCGTTTTATGGATGGCTTTCCCAGCCACTCCCACGCACGGGAGGCAGGCTTACACCGCAGCTAAACTGGGAGAAGAGGCCGGCCCCGGTCCTGTAGCGGACTGATCAGATGCGGTGAAGGTGGAAGCCGCCGTCCACGTCGAAGCAGGCGCCGGTCGAGAAGGGGAAGCGGTCTTCGGCGATTGCGCGCACGGCTCGCCCGATGTCGGAGGGCTGCCCCCAGCGGCGCAGCGGCGTGATGCCGCGCTCCTCGCGCAAGATGAGCTGGTCGTACTTGTCCTTCACCGCGCCGGTCATGTCGGTCGCGATGACGCCCGGGCGGATTTCGTAAACGTTGATCCCGGCTGCCGCGAGCCGGTCGGCGAAGAGCTTGGTCATCATCGCCAGCCCGGCCTTCACCATGCAGTAGTCGCCGCGATTGGTGGAGGCCGTGTAGGCCGAGATGGAGGTGATGGTGACGATCCGCCCGCGAAAACCTTCCGCATCGGGCGCCTGCGCGAGCATCTGCTTCGCCACGCGCTGCGAGAGGAAAAACGGCCCTTTCAGGTTAATCGCAAAGAGCCGGTCAAAACTCTCCTCCCCCGCGTCGAGCAAGTCGGCGCGCACGGTCGGGGCCACCCCCGCGTTGTTGACCAGCAGGTCGATCCGGCCGCCGAGTCCCTCGCAGGCTTGGGCCACGAGCCGCTCGCGATCTGCCGCCGAGGCAATGTCGCCCTGCACGGTGAGGCCCTCGCCGCCCGCCTCTCGCACGAGCGCGAGCGCTTCGGCAGCGGCGGCCGCATTGCCCGCGTAGTTGATCGCCACGCGGCAGCCCGCGCGGGCGAGCTCGATAGCGATCCCCCGCCCGATACCGCGCGAGGCGCCCGTCACCAAGGCCGTTTTTTGCGTCGTCATAATCACGCCGACCAAAGCCGCGCCGCACTCGCATTCAAAGAAAATCAACGCTCGCCGAAGCCTGCCAAACCGCTAGCTGTGTGCGAAATTTTACGAAAGCGTAAGCCACTGCCCCCACCTACTCCCCCTTCCATTCCCCGGCGCTCACCGCGCGGCCACTCCTCCTTTCACCTCCCCTCTCATGAAAAAACTCCCCG
The DNA here is from genome assembly GCF_001580015.1 of Cephaloticoccus primus. Classification (GTDB taxonomy): domain Bacteria; phylum Verrucomicrobiota; class Verrucomicrobiia; order Opitutales; family Opitutaceae; genus Cephaloticoccus; species Cephaloticoccus primus. Next base: position 34,392 of record NZ_LSZQ01000022.1, on the reverse strand, counting down.
CAAAATCGATCCTCCTCGTCGCCAACGGCGACCTGCGCCTCTCCGCCAATCAAGCGACCTGGCACTTGCAAGTCGCGATGGAGAAGCAGCTCGCCAAGGCCGTCGCCGCACTCGGCTACAAACTCGTCCGCGCCCACGCCTACAAACCCAAGCTCAAGCACGGCTTCATCTCCTCACAAAAAGAAGGCATGGAAGTCTTCGCCGGGATCGACCCGCAGGCGCCGCTGATCGTCGCCGAGTCTGTCTGGCAATACTCGCACCACGTGCTGCACGGGCTCATCTCGCACCGCGGCCCGATCCTCACCGTCGCCAATTGGTCGGGCAGCGCCCCCGGGCTCGTCGGCATGCTCAATCTCAACGGCTCGCTCACCAAGGCGGGCGTAAACTACTCCACCCTTTGGAGCGAAGATTTCACCGACAGCTTCTTTCTCAAAAACCTGGAGAAGTGGCTGAAGACCGGCGCAGTGCAGCACCGCCAGACGCACGTGCGCCCGCTCTCCCGCTGCGCCGTGCCCGCTCGCGCCAAAACCCTTGGCAAGAAACTCGCCGACGAGCTGCGCCAGAAGAAGGCCATCATGGGCATCTTCGACGAAGGCTGCATGGGCATGTACAATGCCATCATCCCCGACGAGCTGCTCTTCCAGACTGGCGTCTACAAAGAGCGCCTCTCGCAGTCCGCCCTCTATTACGAGACCACCCAGGTCAGCGACGCCGAAGCACGCGCCGTTTACTCCTGGCTGAAGAAAAAGGGGCTCACCTTTCACTACGGCAAAAACCCGAAGACCGACCTCACCGAAGACCAGGTCCTGCTACAGTGTAAGATGTACGTGGCCGCACTGCGCATCGCCGACGAGTTCGGCTGCGACGCCATCGGCATCCAGTACCAGCAAGGACTCAAAGACCTGCTCCCCGCCTCCGACCTCGCCGAAGGCCTCCTCAACAACGCCGACCGCCCCCCGGTCAAAAACGCCCAGGGGAAGGAAATCCTCCCCGGCCAGCCGCTCACCCACTTCAACGAAGTCGACGAGTGCGCCGGGCTCGACGGCATCTTCACCCACCGCGTGCACCGCGCCCTCAAGCAGCCCATCGAAAACACGCTGCACGACCTGCGCTGGGGCACCCCCGACCCGACCGGCACGGTAGACGACTACGTCTGGGTCTTCCTCATCTCCGGCGCCGCGCCCGCCGCCCACCACATCGGCGGCTACAAGGGCAGCGACTCCCTGCGCCAGCCGCCCATGTACTTCCGCCTCGGCGGCGGCACCTTGCGCGGCGTCGCCAAGCCGGGCGAGATCGTCTGGAGCCGCATTTTCGTGGAAAACGGCAAACTCAAGATGGACCTCGGCCGCGCCAAAGTCGTCGAACTCCCGCGCGAGGAAACCGAGCGCCGCTGGCGCGAGACCAACCCCCAGTGGCCCATCATGCACGCCGTGACCTACGGCGTCTCGCGCGACCAGATGATGGCCCGCCACAAGGCCAACCACATCCAGGTCGCCTACGCCAAAGACGCCGCCGCGGCCGATCTCGCCCTCTACACGAAAGCCGCCCTCGCCTCCCAGCTCGGCCTCGAAGTCGCCCTCTGCGGCACAAAGGCCAACGGCACGAAGTTTTAAAACGTGCACTCAATTGACCGAGGCGCCGATTGACGGCGAGGCAACGACTCGCCGCCCGATAAAAAGGGCCGAAGCCCCCGCTGCGCGCGGGGCGGTGGCCAGTGGCCACTTCCGTTCAATTCCGGATTTGGTGAGTTCGCTTCGCGAGCACACCAAATCCGGAATTTGAATAAGCAGGACTCCGCCACATCGTAGCAGAAGTTCTGCCGTGATCCCGACGAGTCGGGATTCCATTTGGGCGAATTACAAAAAACCACTGGTTAAACCGGTGTCCCAAGCGAATCGCTACCACGGGTTACCATTCAATTCACCGCACGGTAGCTGAAAGGCAGGCACTGACGAGTCGCCAGCACGCGGCTCGCCAAATGAAAGGGCCTCGGCGGCCCCGCACCACGCGTAGTGGCAAAACGCTGAGGGCTCGACGGAGCGATGCGCCAACGCACAGTCGGGCGGATGCGTGGTACGCGTTGCCCTTCTTTTATTACATGCGCGGTGATGTTTGGCTGGCTGGTGCCGCTCCTGTTTCTGGCTGTGCAAACGCAGCCCGCGCGGGCGCAGTCTGCCGCGGCCAAGGCTCCTCAACGGCCCGAACCGGGCTCGACCGCACTTACTCAAAACAGGAGTGCCGAGTCGCTCATGCTCGGGATTGATGTGCTGGAGGCGCAGGGCTTTGCCGCGATTCGCGGCAAGCGCGTGGGGCTGCTCACCCATCCGGCGGGCGTCAACCGGCGCGGCGAAAGCACGATTGATGTGCTGCGGCGCGCGCACAGCAGCGGCGCGGTAAAGCTCGTCGCGCTCTTCGGCCCCGAGCACGGCATTTACGGCAACTTCAAGGCCGCCGTCGATGTGGCCGACAGCATCGACCGGCGCACGGGGCTGCCCGTCTATTCGCTGCACGGCAAGCACCGCAAACCCACGCCGCAAATGCTCGCCGGACTCGATGCGATGGTCATCGACCTGCAAGACATCGGCACGCGCAGCTACACGTTTGTGAGCGCGATGCTGTACACGATGGCCGCCTGTTTTGAAAACGGAGTCGAGGTCATCGTCCTCGACCGGCCCAACCCGCTCGGCGGCCTCAAGGTCGATGGGCCACCGCTCGACGCCGAGTGGAAAAGCTACGTCGGCGCCTTTCGCGTGCCCTACGTGCATGGGCTGACGATCGGCGAGCTCGCCCGCATGGCGAAGGAAGCGCCGGGCGTCATGCGCGTGCCCGGGCCCAACGGGATCAACGTCACCGAGGCCAACCGCGAGCGCGGGCGACTCACCGTCATCCCGATGCGCGGCTGGCGGCGCAGCATGCGCTGGCCCGACACCGGGCTCAGGTGGATCCCCACCTCGCAGTACATCCAGGACTTTGCTGCCGTGGTCGGCTACCCGATGCTCGGGCTCGGCACCGAGATCGGGAAATTCAGCCACGGGCTGCCCGGCCCGCTCTACCCGTTTCGCACGATTTCCCATCCCGACCTCACCGCGCAGGCGCTCCAGAAAGAGCTGACCGCACTCCGGCTCCCGGGGCTGCGCTTCAGCCTGATCGACGCGCGCAACGCCAAAGGCCAGCCCACCAAAGCGCTCTACGTCGAAGTCACGGACTGGGACGCGTGGCGGCCTACCGAGCTCAATTTTCACCTTATGCGCCTGGCCGCCAAACACGACAAGAAGAACCCCTTCGCCAAGCTCAACGAAGCCGAGAAACGCCGCTTCCTCATCCACACCGGCTCGGCCGCGCTCCTCGACGCGCTGCGCCGCCACGGCGCGCGCACCAATATCGACGCCCTCTTTCGCGACTGGCACGCACGCGCGCTCGTTTACCAGCGGCACTCGCGCCGCTACTGGCTGTACGCACCCTGATGCGCACGGCCCTTTCGCCCGCCTCCCCCCAACCGAGCGCTCAACCGGAGCAAACGCGGCCCGCAGCACGATCCAAATAAAGCGGATGAAGACTGCTTGCAGCGCAAAACGCTTTCTCTCCAACTAGCGCGCATCGGCGCGGGCAGCACCCTGCCCGCGCGTTTCTTCCCCCAACTCTCACCCAAAAACAAAGAACCCTAAAAGCCGCCTCTTACCTGACGCGCGTGCACCGATTGCCGATGCGCCACGTAAAGCGGCCATGAACGACTGTGCCTAGACCCGTCACCATATTCACCGGCCAATGGGCCGACCTCCCCCTCGCCGAGCTCGCGCCGCTCGCCAAAAAAATGGGCTACGACGGCCTCGAACTCGCCTGCTGGGGCGACCACTTCGACGTCGATCAAGCGCTGAGCTCGCCCAAGTACGTTGATGAGAAATGGCAGCTCCTGCTCGACAACGGGCTGAGCAGCTACGCGATCTCCAACCACCTGCTCGGCCAGGCGATCTGCGACCGCATCGACGAGCGCCACCAAGCCGTACTCCCGCCCGACGTCTGGGGCGATGGCGACCCCGAGGGCGTGCGCCAGCGCGCCGCGGCCAAGATGATCGTCACCGGCCAGGCCGCGCGAAAATTCTTCGACGCCAAGCCCGGCCTCAAGGACAGCGAGAAAGGCAAGACCGCCGTCGTCAACGGCTTCACCGGCTCCTCGATCTGGCACTCCATCTACAGCTTCCCGCCCACGCCGAAATCGTACTGGGACGCGGGCTTCGCCGACTTCGCCGCACGCTTCGGCCCGATCCTCGAAGCCTTTGACAAGGTAAACGTAAACTTCGCCCTCGAAGTCCACCCGACCGAGATCGCCTTCGACGCCGCCAGCGCGCAGATGGCGCTCGACGCGCTAAAAGGTCACCGCCGCTTCGGCTTCAACTACGACCCCTCGCACTTCGGCTACCAAGGCGTGGACTACGTCGGCTTCATCCGCCGCTTCGCCGACCGCATCTATCACGCGCATATGAAGGACGTGTGGTGGGGCCACGGAGACGGCACCGTCGGCACCTTCGGCGGGCACACCGAGTTTGGCGACCCGCGCCGCGCGTGGGACTTCCGCTCAGTCGGTCGCGGCGACATCCGCTTCGAGGACATCATCGTCGCGCTAAACGACATCCGCTACGAAGGCCCGCTCTCCGTCGAGTGGGAAGACATCCGCATGGACCGCGTGCACGGCGCGACCGAGAGCGCAGCCTTCGTCCGCCGCCTCGACTTCCCGCGCAACGACGTCGCCTTCGACGCCGCCTTCGACAAGAAAAACCAGTAGTCGCAAAAAAACACCGAGGCTCGCACCGCAAACGCAGTGCGAGCCTTTTAGCATAAGGCTTAACCCAAGAACACTCGCCGCTCAGGCCGCTTGGCGATTCGCCAAAACGGAACAAGCCGCCACCCGGCAAAACGGGAAACCCATCGGGCCGAGTGTTTTGGTTTAACAGTTTTTCAGGACTCCCCCCCTTCCCACTTTTTCTCCCCTCCAAAAAAACATAACCCTGACGGCTCTTCTACTCGCCGAAGCGAAAACGGGAGCATCCCGCAGCCAGGCGACAGAAAGAGCCGAGCGATCCCACAAATTCTTATGAACAGAAAACTACGTTACGGAATGATCGGCGGCGGCCAAGGTGCCTTCATCGGCGCCGTCCACCGCGCTGCAATCGGCCTCGACGGCCAAGCTGAACTCGTCGCCGGCGCCTTCTCCTCCGAGCCCAAGCGCGCCAAGGCCTCCGCGGCCTCGCTCTTCATCGCGCCCGAGCGCGCTTACGGCTCTTACCAAGAGATGGCCAAGAAAGAGGCGCAGCTCCCCGCTGACCAACGCATCGACTTCGTCTCGATCGTCACGCCCAACCACCAGCACTTCCCGCCCGCGAAACTCTTCCTCGAAAGCGGTTTCAACGTCGTCCTCGAAAAGCCCGCCACGCTCAACCTCGCCGAAGCAAAAGCGCTCAAGAAGATCGTAGAGAAGACCGGCAAAGTCCTCGTCCTCACCCACAACTACACGGGTAACGTGATGGTGAAGCAGGCCCGCGAACTGGTCCGCAGTGGCTACCTCGGTGACATCCGCAAGGTCATCGCCGAGTACCCGCAAGGCTGGCTCTCCACCCTCGCCGAGAAGGGCGACAACAAGCAGGCCGGCTGGCGCACCGACCCCAAGCGCAGCGGCGCAGCGGGCTGCATCGGCGACATCGGCACGCATGCCGAAAACCTCGCCCGCTACATCACCGGGCTGGAGATCGACTCCCTGTGCGCCGACCTCACCACCTTCGTCAAAGGCCGCAAGCTCGACGACGACGGCAACATCCTCGTGCGCTACAAGGGCGGCGCCAAAGGCATCCTGCACGCCTCGCAGATCAGCGTGGGCGAGGAAAACGCGCTCAACATCCGCGTCTACGGCACCAAAGCCTCAATCGAGTGGCACCAGGAGCACCCCAACGAACTCGTGGTGAAATACCCCGACAAGCCGCGCGAAATCTGGCGGCGCGGGAACGGCTACGTCTCCGCCCAACCCGCGAAGTTCACGCGCATCCCCGCCGGCCACCCCGAAGCCTATCTCGAAGGCTTCGGTAACATCTATCAAGAAGCCGTTCGCGCCATCCGCGCCGAAGTCGCAGGCAAGAAACTGCCCAAGGATCTCGACTTCCCGACCATCGACGACGGCGTCTACGGCATGGCCTTCATCGAGACCACCGTGAAGAGCTCCAAACTCGGCGCCAAGTGGCTCAAGTTCCCAAAGCTCTAACGAGGTAGCGCCCCTCTCCACTGCGCGTGGGGCGGGGGACGGTGTCCCCTGCCATTTACTGTGCGGCTTGTTGTCGGGCGGAACGCCCGACGAACAAGCCGCACAGTTGAATGAACTCCCTGACCGGAGCTCAGGTGGAAGTTTAACCCGTAAACTTTTTCGCCGCGCCCAAATGGGTTCCCGCTCCATCCACACACGGATTGAGGTAACTGACGAGCCGCCAACGAGCGGCTCGCCAAATGAAACGGGGCTGAGCCCCTCGCAACGCGACAGGGGGATGGCCCGTTAAATTTGGGAATCGCGCTTCGGCGCGCAGCGACGAGGCCGATTCCCAAATTCAATGGCATGTGGCGCCACGCCACCGCCCCACGCGCAGTGGGGAAGTCTGTGACTCGGCTCCTATTCGGAGAAGAGGATTGTTTTGTGGCCGTGGACGAGGACACGGTCTTCCAGATGCAGGCGGAAGCCGCGCGCGAGGACGGCGCTCTCCACGTCTTTGCCGAGCCGCATCATGTCTTTGATCGTGTCGCTATGGCGGATGCGCACGACATCTTGCTCGATGATCGGACCCGCATCGAGCTCTTCGGTCACGTAGTGGCAGGTCGCGCCGATCAGCTTCACGCCGCGTTCCTCGGCTTGGTGGTAGGGGCGCCCGCCGACAAAGGAGGGCAGGAAGCTGTGGTGGATGTTGATGATGCGGTCGCGGTAGCGCTCGCAGAGCCAGGGCGGGAAGATCTGCATGTAGCGCGCGAGCACGATCGTATCGGGCGCGGCTTGATCGATCAGCGCAGCAGTCTGCTTGAGCGCAGCGTCCTTGCCCGCTGGATCGCGCGGCACGGGCACGTGGTGAAAGGGCACGCCGTACCACTCGACGAGGGGGCGCAGGTCGTCGTGATTGGAGATCACGCAGGGCAGGTCAAAGACGAGGTCGCCCGACTTTCGCCGGTGCAGCAGGTGCGCCAGGCAGTGGTCGAAGCGGCTTACGAGGATCACCACGCGGCGCGGTTGCTGCGCATCGGTGATCCGCCACTGCATGCCAAACGCTTCTGCGATGGGGCGGAATTCCTCCGCCAGGCGGGCGAGCAATGCGGCATCATCCGCGGCGGCACTCACGGGCGAGTGCGCCTCCGCCGCGCTCGGCGAGCCCCTCCCGATCTCGAACTCCGAGCGCATGAAAAACCACTGGCTGTGCGTGTCGTGGTAGTGGTTGGCCTCGGTGATCGAGGCGCCGCGCTCCGCCAAAAACGTCGCCACCCGGGCGACGATCCCGACGCGGTCGGGGCAACTGGCAATCAGGCGCAAGCGCGCCGGGTTTAAGACAGGGGGCGGAGTGGGCAACGAGGTCATTGCAGTGCTAGAAGGGCAGGGTTTTCGCAAAACAGGACGCTCAAGCAGCCTTGCGCTCGCCACTTTTACGAGCCGAGAGTTTGCCCCCCCGAAGCGCGGGCACTCTCATCAGCGCGCCCACCGTTTTTCTCCCGATATCGCACCTCTGCCCTCACGCCTCCTGCGCCGCCGGATCGGCAACACGTGTCCCGCCAATCTTCGCTTATAAATAGAACCCGTGTGCGCGGAGCCCCGCCCCCCGCTTTAACACGCCATGCCTGCCCGCACTCACCGCCCTGCCGCTACGCCGCCCATCGATTCGCCCGACGTCCTCCTGGTGGGCAGCGGCATCATGTCCGCCAACCTCGCCGCGCTGCTCAAGCAACTCGACCCCGCGCTCACGATCCAGGTCTACGAGGCGACCGAGCAGCTCGCCCAGGAAGCCTCCAATGGCTGGAACAACGCGGGCACCGGCCATGCGGGCCTGTGCGAGCTGAGCTACACGCCCAATCGCGGCCCCGATGGCGAGGTCGATGTCGCCAAGGCCATCAGCGTCTTCGCCGAGTTTGAGCACTCGCTCCAGTTTTGGGGCTACGCGGCAGCGCAGGGCATGCTGCCCGAGCCGCGCCGCTTCATAAACCCCGTGCCGCACATCAGCTTCGTCCACGGGCAGGACTGGGTCGACTTCCTCGCATCGCGCCATCGCGGGCTCAGCCAGCACCACTTCTTCCGGCAGATGGAGTACTCGACCGACCGCGAGACCATTGCCCGGTGGGCACCGCTGCTGCTCGACGCGCGCGACCCCGCCGTGCCGATCGCCGCCACGCACATGCCGGGCGGCACCGACGTCAACTTCGGCGAAATCGCGCGCGGACTCCTCTCCTGGCTCGCCGCGCAAGACGGCTGCGCAGTCACCACCGCCCACCGGGTCGTCGACCTCAAGAAACTCGACCGACCGCAGCGCGGCTGGCGCGTCAGCGTGCGCGACCTCGCCACTGGCGCCGTCCGGCACACGCACGCCAGGTTCGTCTTCATCGGCGCGGGCGGCGGCAGCCTCCCGCTCTTGCAAAAAGCGGGCATCGCCGAGCAGCGCGGCCTCGGCGGCTTCCCCATCGGCGGCCAGTGGCTCATCTGCGACAACCCCGAGATCGTCGCCCGCCACCGCGCAAAAGTTTACGGCCAGCCGCTCGCCGCCGCGCCCACGATGGCCGTCCCGCACCTCGATACGCGCATCCTCGACGGCCGCCAGACGCTGCTCTTTGGCCCCTTCGGCTCGTGGACGACCAAGTTCCTCCACCGCAAAGGCCGCTGGACCGACCTGCCGCGCTCCATCCGCCCGCACAACCTCGGCACGCTCATCAAGATCGGCCTCAGCAACCTCGGCCTCATCCGCTACCTCATCCAGCAAGGCACCCAGTCGATGCAAGACCGGCTCGACGTGCTCCACGTCTTCTACCCGGGCGCGCGACTCGCAGACTGGCGGCTGATCGATGCGGGCATCCGCGTCCAGGCCATCAAGAAAACCGACGGTCAGGCGGGCATCGTCCACTACGGCACCGAAGTCATCACCAACCCCGAGAAAACGATCTCCGCGCTCCTCGGCGCCTCACCCGGCGCGTCGACCAGCGTGAACATCGTCCTCGAAGTTTTGGAAAACTGCTTTGCCGAAAAACTCGCCGATCCCGCCGTCCGCGAACGCCTCACCCAGATCGTCCCCAGCTACTCGCTCGACCTCGCCCAGCCAGAAAACGCAGAGCGATTTGACGCACTCCACAGCCAAGCCCTGAAACGGCTCCAGCTCGCGTAAGGCGCCGCCGCTTCAGAAGCGCGTTTCGCTCAACGAGCGACACGCGCGAAGAAAACGAGCCCGAAGCCCCCAGCTCGCTGCCCCAAACTCCCCTCCTGCCCCATGCCTGCGAAACCTGTAAAAAATCCCCCGAAGCCTGTGCGCAAAGAAACGGCTACCCGCTGCGCCGCGGCAAAAAAAACACGGGCCAAACCAACGCCTGTACGCGCAAGCCAGCCCGGCAACGTGGCACGCCACACAATCAGCAGCGGGCGCCGCGGCTCCGCTCCGGTTGCTTGCGCGGCGGTTGATCTGGGGGCGACCAGTGGGCGCGTCATCCTCGGGCTCTGGGCGGGAGAGGCGGGAGGGCGCCTCCGGCTCACCGAGGCGCACCGCTTCCCCAACGCCTACCGCGAGCTCGGGCCGCACGCATATTGGGATATCGGCCAGCTCTGGCACGAAGTCCGCAGCGGCCTGGTAAAGGCCGCCGCACTCGTCCCGCACGGCGGGCGGCTCGCCAGCGTCGGCGTCGATAGCTGGGGCTGCGACCACGTGCTGCTCGACGACAGCGGCCGGATCGTTTTCCCGCTCCATGCTTACCGCGACAACCGCGTGCAGCCCGCACTCAAGGCACTCAACAAAGACCGCGCCAGCAGTGCGCGGCTCTACGCGGCGACCGGCATCCCCAATCTCTTTTACAATACCAGCCTGCACCTCGCCGAGACGCTCGACCGCTACCCCGCTATCCGCGGCCTCGCCACGCGCTGCCTCTTCCTGCCCGACTACTTCAACTTCCTGCTCAGCGGCCGGCTCGAAAACGAGCTCACCATCTCCAGCACCTCGCAGCTTCTCGGCGTGCAGCCGCAAGCCGAATGGGCGCCCGATGCGCTCGCGCACTTCGGCATCCCGCCGGAATGGTTTCGCACGCCCATTCTCCCCGGCACGCCGCTCGGCCCCGCCCGCTCCATCCCCGAGCTGCGCGGCGCGCAGGTAATCGCCGTCCCCGGGCACGACACCGCCTGCGCTTACGACGCCATGCCCGCCAGCGAAGACGGCGGTGACCTCTACCTGAGCTCCGGCACCTGGTCGCTCATCGGCTTTGAAAACCCTACGCCGCTGCTCGGCCCTGCGGCGCAAAAAGCGCGCATCGCCAACGAGCGCGCAGGCGGCGGCCACTTCCGCCCGCTCACCAATATCGACGGCCTTTTCCTGCTCGAACAACTCATGGTCGAGTACCCCGAGCAACGGCCCAAAAATGCGAAAGACTGGGCCGCGCTCGTCAGCGCCGCCGAAGCCCTGCGCCCCGCCAGCAAACGCAACACCCGCGCGGCGGCTGGAGGCCCCGCGCTGCTAAAACTAAACGATGGCAGCTTCGCCAACCCCGCCTCGATGAGGGCCGCAATCGACTCCCAGTTGCGCAAGCGGAAGCTGCCGCTGCCCGCCGACCTCGCCGGCTACGCGCGGCTGATCTACGACTCCATCGCGCACAGTCACGCCGAAGCGATGCACCTCTTCGAGCGCCTCACGAACAAACAGTTCAAGCGCATCCTGATGGTCGGCGGCGGCTCCAAAAACCGGTTGCTGTGCCAAGCCACCGCCGATGCTGCGGGCATCCCCGTGCACTCCTTCAGCCTCGAAGGAACGGCTGTCGGCAACATCGCCCGCCAGCTCATCGCCCTGGGCGCAGTAAAAGACCTCCGAAGCTTCCGCCACCACCTCAGCGCACAGCTTACGGGCAGTGCCCGCTACCATCCACGCTCGCGCGACTCGTGAGCCACGCAGCATGATGTAGCCCGCGAAATACTCCGCGCTTCTTACCGTGAAAGCTGCGCGAGAAAAGTGCGGGTGATTTGTTCCCACTCGTGAGCGAGGTCGGTTTTTGGGACGGGCTGGCCTGCGCGGCCGTACCAATACGAGGCGTTGCCGAGGTCGCCTTCCTTGCGGTGCAGGTAGGCGTGTACCCAACACGCTTCGCGCGACTCCAGCCGGTGGATTCCTTCGTGAGCTTTTTCCCAATCGCCTTTGGCATCGTACCACAACGCGCCCAGCTCAACGGAGAGCCCCTCGGGCGGGGCACTATCGGCAGCCACTGAGCGTTTAAATTCGGCGAGTAACATGTGCGCCACGGTAGTAGTGCAGGCGCCGGCGCGCAACCGTTCGCATTTCCCTCCGGACCGAGGTCGGGGCTACGCAGGATGGAGCTGCGCGAGACAATGCCCGGCCCCGCCTTCTCCGGCCTCCCCCTCGCCTTCTCGACGTCACGCTCCAGGTAGAAACGCCCAGCTTCCCCGCAAGCTCACCGCTAAAAAAGGATGCGAAGACCCCTTGCCGCTGGGCGGCCCACTAGCGTTTATTCGCGGCCACTGCTACCGCCTCCCTCCCGCCCTCCTCCCGCCACTCTCACGCTCTCCGCCCGCATGCCACACCGCGCCCACCGACCTGAACTTGTGATCTTGAGCGAGCTCACCCAGGCCGCGCCCGACTACGTCTCGGGTGAGGCACTCGCCGCGCAACTGGGGATCAGCCGCGTCGCCGTCTGGCAGCATATGGAGAAGCTGCGCGCGCAGGGTTTCGAGTTCGAGACCAAGCACTCGCGCGGCTACCGGATCGGCGCGGTACCGCTGGAGCTGCACGCCGCCTATATCGAGATCCTGCTGCGTAAGCGGGGGCGCGATACGGTGCCCTTTAGCGTCTACGACACGATTGACAGCACCAACGACGAGGCCGCCCGCCGCCTCGCGCGCGGCGAGCCCGCGCCCTTCGCCATCCTCGCCCGCGAGCAGACCCGGGGCCGCGGGCGCTTCAAGCGCGATTGGCAGAGCGGCAAGCACGGCAACCTCTACTCCAGTTTTGCGTTTCGCCCCGAGCTGCCGCCGCAGCGGATGCCGACCTTTACGCTCTGGATGGGGGTAAACATCTGCGAGCTGATCCACACGCTGTGCGGGCTGCCCGCGCAGATCAAGTGGCCCAACGACATCGTCTTCGGCAGGCGCAAATGCGGCGGCATCCTCACCGAGGCGCGGATCGATGCCGACCAGATGCGCGACCTCGTTTTCGGCTTCGGGCTAAACGTAAACCAGGTGGCGGGCACCTGGGGGCGGTCGCTGCGCCGCCCCGCCACTTCGCTGCGGGTTGAGGCGGGACGCCCGATCGATGTGAACCATTTGACTGCGGCGTTGCTTGGCAGGATCAGCCTCGCGTACAGCCAGTTCGTCGCCGACCAGTACGCCGAGCAACTCACCACACTTTGGGAGAAGCACGATGCGTTGCGCGGCCAGCAAATCACCGTCGTAAACGGCACGCAAAACATCGAGGGAACCGCCTGCGGGATCGACGAGAACGGCAAGCTGCTGCTGCGGGTGGGCGACGGCACGCAGCAGCGTTTCGCAGCAGGCGAAGTCACACTCGAAAGCGCTGCTGCCCAAGCCCCGATCACCCCATGAGCAACGCCAACGCAGGGCCCGCCACAGTCGCCGCACAAGCCCGCCCGCCTGTGAAGGGTGAGGCGCAGTCTGATTTTGAAACCGCTGTGGCGGGCCCGCCCCCCGCACACATGACAAGCGAAGACGCGCTCACAGCGAGCCCGGCGCCCGCGCCAGCCACGACGCCCGATAGCGATGCAACGCCCCAGGCCGCGCCGCCCTCGCCCCCCGCCCCTCCCGCCATAGAGGTGCACGATCTGGTGAAGAGCTACGCGGGCCACGTCGCCGTGGATCACATCAGCTTCTCGCTGCCGCGCGGAGAGATCCTCGGCTTCCTCGGCCCCAATGGCGCAGGCAAGTCGACCACGATGCGGATCCTCACCGGCTACCTGCCGGCGACCTCGGGCCGCGTCGCCGTCTGCGGGCACCCGGTCGCCTCGCGCGGTGCCGAGGTTAAAAAACTCATCGGCTACATGCCGGAAAATAACCCGCTGCCCGAAGACATGCGCGTACACGAGTACCTGTATTTTCGCGGGCGGCTAAAAGAGATGCCGCGCCGCGCACTCGCGCCGCGCATCGACGAGGTGCTGGAGCTGTGCGACCTGAAGCGCGTGCGCCACAAAATCATCGGCAAGCTCTCCAAGGGCTTTCGCCAGCGCGTGGGGATCGCCGAAGCGATCCTCGCCGAGCCACCGATCATCATCATGGACGAGCCCACGATCGGGCTTGATCCGCACCAGATCCTCATCGTGCGCGACTTGATCGCCAGCCTACGCGGGCGGATGACGGTCATCATCTCCAGCCACATCCTGCCGGAGATCGAGATGACCTGCGACCGCGTCCTCATCATCAACCAGGGCCGGATCGTCGCCCAGGGAACCCCCGAAGAGCTGCGCCGCAGCGTGATCGGCCACTCGCACTACGAGCTCGAAGCCGCGGGCGACCCCAGCCTGCTGCCGCGCGCCCTCGGCGAGTGCGACGAGTCGCTGCAAATCGCCGCCACCGGCGAGCCCGATGCGGCGGGCTTTCACCGCTGGCTGCTCACCACCAAGCGCGAAGACCCGCTGGGCGAGGCGCTCCTGACAGCGCTCACACAAAGCGGCTTTCGCGTGCGCTCGCTGAGCCGCTCGCAGCCCACGCTGGAGGACGTCTTCCTCGCGGCCACGCGCCGCAGTTGGGACGTCACCTCCGATGAATTGAAACGCTAACCCGCTCGCCGCCCTTCCGCTCCGCACGAACCTTTCCCTCCCGCCTCGCCCACTTCTTCTGTAACGCAACTTCCTCCGCTCCCGCCCGCCTCTCCCGATGCGCCACTTCCTCACGATCCTTAACCACGAAGTCCGCATGTTGCTGGTCACGCCCAGCACCTATATCGCGGCGACGTTGTTCCTCGCCGTGATGGGCTTTTTCTTCACGAGCCTTCTGCAAGATTACAGCAACGCGCCCCAGGAAGTCTCGCCGCCCCAGGTATTCTTCCAGCTCTTCTGGTTTCCCGTGCTCTTCATGGTGCCGCTGCTGACGATGAAGTGCCTGGCCGAGGAGCGCCGCCTCGGCACACTGGAAACGCTGCTGACGACGCCCGTCACCACGGCCGAAGTCATTTTGGGCAAGTACGCCGCCGCCTACCTGCTGTACCTCTCGCTCTGGGCGACGACCGGCGGCTTCTTCTACATCCTGTATCGCTTTGCGGGTGACCTGCGCTTCATCGACCCCGAGTCGCTTTTTGGCGGCTACCTGTTTATCGCCGTCTCCGGGCTGCTCTTCATCGCGGTGGGCGTTTTCGCCAGCGCGCTGGCGCGCAACCAGGCCGTCGCGGGCATACTCAGCTTTGCGCTTCTGTTTGCGCTGATCTTCGGCGGCGGGCTTTTGCAAAATACGGCCTGGCTCGAACGCGAGGTGCTGCACCCCGCACGCGAAGCGCTCCACTACGCGCAAATCATCCAGCATCGCGAAGACTTCGCGCGCGGCATTGTCGATACCCGCCAACTGCTCTTCTACCTGAGCAGCACCACGCTCGCCCTCATCTTCAGCATCCTCGGTGTCGAGGCGAAGCTCCTGCACAATTAAGCGCCCGCCCTACCCGCCACTGCCCCACCCATTTTCAGTCCCGCACGCATGCCACTTCACCCGATTTTCAACCCCCACCAACGCGCGGCCAACGAGCCGCGCGCAAAATAGAAAGGTCTGCGACCTTGTTTTCGCCTGACAGTTTTCGTGCCGCCCGATGGCTGCGCACCTGCAACCTCGTCCTGCAGGTGCTGCTCTTCCTTTCGCTCTTTAGCGGGCTAAACTACCTGGCGCGCAGCTACGCGTGGCGCTTCGACCTGACGGCCCAGCAGCGGCACTCGCTCTCGCCCGAGACACGCGCGTACCTGCGCGGGCTGGAGCGACCCGTGCGTATCGTCGTCACCCTGAGCGAGACCGATCAGGACCCGGAAATCGCCGAAGCCTACCGCGACCTGCGCGGCCTCCTGCGCGAGTACAGCTACGCCAGCCAGAGCAATCCCAACGGGCCGATCTCCGTCGAGTTTATCGACGTGTACCGCCAACACCAAATCGCCACCCAGCTCGGCCTCAGCGACTCCAACACGATCCTGTTGCTCTGCGGCGAAAGCCGCCAGCAAGTCGCCATCGCCGACCTGTACGGCGTCTCCGAGCGCCAGCGAAAAGACTTCCGCGGGGAGGAAGCCATCACGGCGGCCATCCTCAGTGTCTCCAACCCCGCGCGCAAAAAAATCTACTTTCTGACTGGCAACGGCGAGCTGCGCCCCGACGACGTCGATCCCACGCGCGGCCTCTCCGTGCTGAGCGACGAGCTGCGGCTGCGCAACTACGCGGTCGAGCTGCTCTCGCTCGCCACCACAGACGCCGTCCCTGCCGATGCCGACCTGGTGATCGCCGCCGCGCCGCAAGGCCGCTACGACGCGCGCACCCAGGAGCAGTTGCGCGACTACCTCTCCCTGCGCCAAGGCCGACTCATCGTGCTGCTCGCGCCCGGGATCCCGCACGGGCTCGACCAGTTTTTTTACGATTGGGGCATCCTCGTGGACGACGTCGTCATCCACGACGGCGATCTCGCCAGCTACACGGACAACGGCGACCTCATCGTCCGCGATTTCAACCCACACCCCATCACCCGCACGCTCATCGACTACCGGATGCCGCTGCGCATCGGCGCGGCCCGCAGCGTGCGGCCCGACCCAGGCCGCGGTCTTGCGGGCGGGCTCGAGGTCTCCGTGCTGGCGGCCACGGCGCAGACCGCCTGGGGAGAAGTCAGCTACCGGCGGCGCAGCAGGCCCGAGTACAACGCGGGCGTCGACCTGAAGGGCCAGCCCGGGCTCGCGCCCGATGGACGGCTCGGCCTGGTCGCGACCTCCGAGCGCGTGCAGGCGCGCGGCGACCTGCCCTTCAGCGTGCGCAGCGGCCGCCTCGTCGTCATCGGCACGGGCGACCTCGTCACCAACCAGCGCATCGCCAACCCGGGGAACCAGAGCCTCTTTCTCAACGCGGTGAAGTGGGGGATCGACCGCGACGCCGAGCTCAACATCCCGCCGCGGCCCATCGAGCGCTTCCAGCTCGCGCTCGACCGCAGCGAGCTGCTCAAGCTGCGCAGCCTGCTCGGCTTCGCCCTGCCGCTCGCGACTGCGCTGCTCGGGCTCATCGTCTACTGGTCGCGCCGCAGCTAGAGCAGCGTACGGCGCACATCTGCACCACCACCTCCTCCACGCTGTACGCGCTCCGCCTACGTACCGTTCCTGTTTTTAACACACCCACTGCCCTTTAAAGCCCAGACACTGGCACGCCCGCGCGGCGGCGCCGATCAAACAAGAAAGCCCCCCTCTTCCCTTGCGCACCAAAGTCACACTCGTCCTCCTCTTTCTAAACGTCGCGCTCTTCGTCTTTATTTTTAAATTCGAGCGCGGCTGGCGCACGGAGCAAGCCGAGCGCGAGACCCGCCGCCGCGTCCTCGGCCCCGAGGCCGCCAGCATCCAGCGGCTGCGGATCAGCGGCCCGGGGCTTTCCACAATCGAGCTCCAACGCAGCGGCGAGCAGTGGGCCTTGAGCTCCCCCATCGACTGGCCTGCCAACCCGCACGCCGTTAACCGCATCTTGAACGAGCTCCAGTTTCTCGAACACGAGACCAGCTTCAGCGTCGCCGATCTGGAGAAAAACCACCAGTCGCTCGCCGACTACGGGCTGGAGCACCCGCGCCTCACGATCGAGTTTACCCCGACCACGCCCGCCGGATCAGCGGGCAGTGCCACCAGCGTCACGCTCCAGGTCGGCGACGAGACCAAGGTCGGCAACCGGCTCTACCTGCTCTCCCCCGAGCGCGACCGCGTGCACGTCGTCGGCCTCTCCCTCCTGCAAAGCCTCAACCTGCCTCTCGAGGAACTGCGCACCGACAACCTCTTCTCGATCCCCACCTTTGAGGCGCGCAGCCTTAACCTGCAAAGCGCCAGCGCCTCGCGCGTGCGCATCCGCCAGGAAGGCAAGCACTGGAGCTTCGAGGCACCCATCATCGCCCGCGCAAACAAGCCCCAGGTCGAGCTCACCATCAACGCGCTCAACGCCCTGCGCGTGCACCACTTCCTGCCCGACAACGACAGCCCCACAGCCAACGCCGAGCTGCGCGTCAGCCTCATCGGCAACAACCGCCAGCAAACCCTCATCCTCCTGCGCGAAGTCCCCGGTGAAGTCGCAGGCCTGCACTCCTCCACGCCCGGGCAGGAGCCCATCCACGTCTTCATCGCCGCGCTCGAAGGCAAGGCCCCGCGCTTCGCCCTCCCGATCCCCGAGCCCCTGCTCAACACACTGCGCAATGCACAGGACGCGCTGCGCGAGACACGCATCCTCGACTTCGAGCCCGAGGCGCTCACGGCAGTCACCCTCTCTGCGCCCAACCAGTCCCCACTCACCCTCCAGCAGCTGCGCAGCACAGCCGACGGGCAAAACACCTGGCAGCTCGTCCGGCGCGACGCCCAGCAAAGCCCGCAGCTCCAGCCCGCCGATCCGCAGCGCATGCAGGAGCTCATCCGCACGCTAAGCCAGCTCGCCGCACAACGCTTCGTGAGCGACGCCCCCAGCGACGCCGACCTGGAGAACTGGGGCTTCAACCGCCCCGAGCGCGAGATCACCCTCACGCTCAACACTCCGGCAAGTGCCCTGAGCCCGGCAGCTACCGCCCCCACTGCCAGCCGCGCGAGCAACCGCGACAACGGCGCCGACTCCTCGCGCACACTCCAGCTCCAGATCGGGCGGCCCAGCCTCTCCGAGCCCCACCTCTACGCGCGGCTCGGCCACGCCCGCTTCGTCTATCAAATCCCCGCCGAGATCCTCGAACAGACCGCTCCCGATCCGCTGCTCTATCGCAACCGGCTCCTGCGCGAGCTCCCCGAGGCCGCCCGCTTCAGCGCGCTCACGATCACCGATCTGCGCGAGGGCCACGTGGCGTTTGAGGCCAACATCGAGGATAAGGAAAGCAGCGCCACCGAGCCTGCCCAACCCAACGCCACTGCGGCAGCAGCGAGTAACGCGCCCGTGCAGCGCCTCTTCGGCGCGCTCCGCCATCTGGAGGCGGCAAGCCTCGTCCAGGATCACTTTAGCGACACGATCTTTGCCTCTGGGGCCGAGCGCTCCTGGCGCTGGCGGATCGACACCACCGTGCAGCTCCCCAGCGGTGGCGGCGGCGAGCAGAGCCAGGCGAGCACGCTGTTCCTCAGCGAGCGGCTCGGGGGCGACCTCCAGCTCGCAGGCTCGCCGGAGCTGGGCCTCGTCTTCGCGGTTAATCAGGAGCTCCTCGACGCGCTCTGGCAGCTCAACTACCGCGAGCCCGCCGCCAGCGAAAATACGCAGCCAGCCAGCGCGCACCAAAGCAGCGCCCCAGCGCAGCCGACTGCCCGGCCCGCGCAGGCTGCCGCCGCAGACGCCACAGACGACGACGCCAGTCGCGAGACAGCAGCCCCCCCCGCTCCCACGGCTTCCGAAGCGACTGCCCCCGAAAACCCCGCCGCCGAAAACGCAGGCGCCGCCGAATAAGATGCCTGCCTCGGTCCCTCGGCCTCCGCCGCCTTTGTTGCGCCACGGCCTGCGCTTCTGCGGGCACTGCCTCGGCTGCTTCTTTTGGTGGACGCTGTGGCTCGGGCTCGGGCTGCTGCTCGGGTTTCAGATCTACACGGCCACCACCAAGCAGATGCCCGTCCCGCCCTTTCTGCTGCGCTCGCTGGAGCAGCAGCTCTCGAACTCCGAGCTCAGCGCCCAGCTCGGCAAAACGAGCTTCGACCCCACCGGGCAAATCGTGATTCAGGACTTGCGGCTGTCGCTGCCCCGCTTTGCCGAGCCAGTCGCTCAGGTGCGCTCGCTCTACATCCAGCTCGACCCGCTGGCCCTGCTCACCGGTCGCGTGCAGGCCGATGCGCTGCGCGCCAATGGGCTGAGCCTCTACATCCCCGCGCTGCTCAGCGGCAGCGGCGCGCGCGAGCTCCTGATCGAAAACGCCGAGCTCGCACTCAGCACACGCGAACACGCACTGGAGTTCACCGAGTTCAGCGCCCAGTCCGCGCAACTCGGCAACCTCGCGCTCTCCATTCAGGGCCGTGTCGATCCGCGCCCACTCATCCGCACCAAGGCGACCGAGACGCTCCCCGCCGCCGAACTCTTCGCCCGCTACTACCCGCTGCTCTGCCGCCGCCTCGGCGAGGCCGCGCAATGGACAGCCGGCCTTCACCCGAGCACACGAATCGATATCGCACTCAGTCCCGACGATGTGGCTGGCGCCTTCGCCGAAATCACGATCACGGGAAATGGCTACGATGCGCCCAAACACGCGAGTCCCCCCTTTTCGCTCGGCGCGTTTCGTGTGACCAGCTCCCCACTGCCTCTGCACAGCACAGCCCCCGTACCGCTGCAAATCGACCTCGCGCTGCGCGCGCTCGACCTTGAGCTCCCGCCCCTCCCGCCTCTCCCAACACGGGTCGCGCCGTCGGCCCTCCCGCCACATTTCGCCCTGCGGCAAAACTCGCCCATCGACCGCCAGGCTCGAGTGCTGGGCCTGCGCGGCACGCTTCGCGGCCTCGTTGACTTCGCCCAGATGCGCGTCCGCCCGCAAGCGCTCGCAGTCGCAGCCGCAGAGCTGCGCTTCGCCGGAGCCAGCCCGCGCGACATCTCCTTGCAGGCGGAGCTGGACGGCTGGCCCCGCATCCGCAGCGCCGCCCTCCTGCAAATCGGCGGCGCCCCGCTCGACCTCGATGCCCGGTTCACACTCGGCGAGCCCGACGCGCAGCTCCACGCGAGCGGTCGCCTGCCGCCCGCGCTGCTCGACCTCGCAAGCGAATACACGAGTACCGACCTCTCCCGCTTCGTCCGCCTGGGCGCAGCCCCCGAAATCGACCTTGAGCTGCGGATCGCTGGCGGCCGACTCGCCGCGCTCACCGGCCGGTTCGACGCGCGCGCCGTCTGGGCACATGGGCTCACGCTCGACCAGATCGGCGGGCGGGTGACGTTTTCGGGAAAACGCTTCGAGGCCCCGCAAGCCTACGCCGCGATCGGCAGCAACTATGCCCACGGCAGCTACACGCAGGACCTTGGCACGCGCGACTACCGCTTCCTGCTAAGCGGGCAGCTCAACCCGCCGGACATCAGCCTGTGGTTTCACGATTGGTGGGCCCAGTTTTGGCAAAACTTTGACCTCTCGAAAAACGCACCGACGGCCTCGGTCGATGTGCGCGGCCGCTGGGGCGAGCCGCAGCACTCGCGCGTCTTCGTTTATGCCGACAGCCATAGCCCGACAATCGAAGGGGCCGCCCTCGACCAGGTCCGCACCCGGATCTACATAAAACCCGATTACTACCACGCCATGGAGCTCTCCATCCGGCGCGGCACGCAAAGCGCCAACGGCTGGTTCCTCCGGCGCAACGATCCGGCCACCAGGCAGCTCGCGCGGGAGGACTTCGACTTCAGCTCCACGCTCGACATGCCCACCCTCGGTGCGCTGAGCGGGCCAGAGGTGCAGGCTGCGATAGCTCCCTTTTACTTCGCCGAGCCTGTTTCGGTAAAAGCCCGCGGCTTCATCGCCGCAGCCGGCGCGCGCCACATCGACCTGCACGGCAGCACCAAAGGCGACTTCACGTTCTACGATTTCCCGCTCAACGGGCTCAACTTCACCGCCATGATCGACGACGACATGCTGCTCGTCGACTCGCTCTCGGCGGGCCTCGCCGAAGGGCTCGTCTCTGGCCGCGTCCTCCTCCAGGGCACGGGCGAGGCGCAGACCCTCGGCTTCGACCTCAGCCTCGCCCAGGGCAAATTTTACAAATGGACCGGCATCGTCTCCGATTACCTCGCGCGGCGGCGCGGCGAAGAGCCCCCACCGAACGTTGAGAAAAATACCAACGTCACGATCGATCTCGACCTCTCCGCCGAAGGCCGCCCCGGCGACACGCTCAGCTTCATGGGCTCCGGAAACATGGAGCTCAAAGGCCGCGGCTTGGGCGAGATCCACATCTTCGGCCTCCTCTCCGAGCTGCTCAACTTTACCGCGCTGCACTTCAACCGACTGCTGACGAGCTTCTCGATTGAGGGCGATAAAATCGTCTTCCCCGAAGTGCACATCACCGGCTCAAACTCCGCCATCACCGCCAGCGGCCACTACGCGCTCGACCGTGGGCAGCTCGACTTTCGCGCCCGCATAAACCCCTTTCAGGAGAGCCGCTCCATCCTGAAAACCATCGCAGGGCTCATGCTCACACCGATCTCCAACGTGCTCGAAGTCCGGCTCACCGGCCCGCTCGACAACCCGAAGTGGAACTTCCTGCACTTCAGCAGCAATCCCGCCACCGCACCCAACAATCCCAATGCCGCGTCCAACAACGCCGCCGCGCCCGCGCCCGAAGAAAATCCGCCGCAGGCCGAGGTTCCGGAAACTTCGGAAACAGGATCGAACACGCAAATAGACGCAGCAAACGTACACCACAATACCGGCGCAGACTACTAAGTCTGGCTAATTGGGGAGCTGTGTCGTCGCCCTCTCGCGCGAGCTGAGCTCGGCCAACGCGCCCTCAACAGTTATACGCACTCGAGGTGCAAGGTTACATGAGATCAAGGGATACTCTGTCTGGTATTATTCTGTTGCCGTCCTACGCGTTTTTTGTCCGGCTACGGGCACTCCCCCCTTCGCGGGTCGCCCCCCCAAAGCGTTTCCCGCGTCCCTTTAGGTCGGCCCGCTCCCCCCTTAGTTTTCCCGCCCCTTTGCCGGTTCGACACAAGTACGCGCCGAACCGCTTCACCCCCAAATCCCCTACCCCCATGAGAAAATATGCATTCGCAACCCGTACGAGCGCATCCGCGTTGATGTTCGCCCTGTGCCTCCCCGCCTTTGCCCAGCAATCCCAAAGCCAAACCGACGAAGAAATCGTCCACCTCTCCCCCTTCGCGGTAAACGAAAGCGCAAATATGGGCCGCTACCAAGCTGCCGAATCCACATCAGGCAGCCGAGTTCGAATGGACCTGATGGACTCCACCCAAAGCATATCGGTTGTCACAAACGAGTTCATGTCTGATATCGGCACTGCTCGCCTTTTGGATGCCACCAAGTATGTAGCTGGCATTAGCAGTATGGGGGGATTCCAATTGCTTATGGACGTGATGAATGTTCGCGGCTTCTCAGACTATGACTTGACCATAGATGGCTTCAGCCAGTTCAGCTTGAGCAACCAAGATCCGATCATCGTAGAGCGCATCGAAATCGTAAAGGGGCCTAATGCGATTCTTGCCCCGCAGGGACTGCCCGGTGGTGTTGTTAATAACATCACGAAGACCCCTCTATTTGTGAATAAAGGCTACGCCTCCTATCAAGTTGGTCGCTGGGATGCCAACCGCGCCGAACTTGATGCCAACTACGTGCTCCGCCCTGACAAGCTCGCCCTGCGCGTGGTAGGTGCATTCACTGATGCCGACCACTACGGCCAAGGTCAGTTTCACCAGAACACCACTGTAATGCCGATGTTCACCTACCGGCTCAGCCCACAGACGGAATTCATTCTCCAGTTTCAAGCCAGTAACGCCTCTATTTTCGCTGGTGGTGACATCCCAGTCTCGGTTTACGCAGTTGGCCGAAGCGATGTCCGCCCCCAAGACGGCTTACCACGCGACTTCCAGATAGGCGGACGCAATATCACCGCCCACCAAAAAGCTCACAACACCCGATTTAAACTTTCCAGCCAAATTACCGATAAACTATCCATGCGAGTTGCGGGAAACTGGGTAGAGTCAGACGTGCGCTCGAACTTCCTGGGCCCGAGTGATCCTTACCTTGGACAAACTGGCATAGTTGTAGACCCGATCAAACTCGACCAAATCACGGGAGAATGGTACTGGGATGGCGTCACCGTGAATCCCAACCCGACCTATATCCTCGGCGGCCTCAAGGAATGGCCTTTGCGCCTGTCGGGTAATTTCCAAAATGACTTCGTCTACGAACACACAGCAAACACTTGGAAATCGCAGACGGTCGCAGGCTACGCCTTCGGCTACAGGAGTCAGCACTTCCGGCAGATAAACTACATCCCCGACGGGATATATTATGACTTCGTTAACAACTATACCCAGCCAGCCTATACCCTTGGGAACGATTGGAACTTTAACTCATCGGACCGCTACCGCACGAATCAAGCCTACATCTACGAAGTCCTCCACCTCTTCGAGAATCGGCTAGTACTTAGCGGGAGCATTTCTCAAAACCGCTATGTTTCCAACACTCATAACAACCAAACGGGAATACGCGTTGAGGAAAAAGCAGAGGCAACACTACCCTCTGCCGGTATTGTTTACAAAATAATCCCCGAGCTTTCAGTTTTCTACGGTTTCTCAAAACAAGAGGTACTTGGCAGTGCCGACCCAGGCTCAGCAATCCCCCCTCACACTCGTCCTGGACGACAGCACGAGGGCGGCCTCCGGCTCCGACTCTTCGAGGGACGACTTTACGCGACAGTCTCCTATTTCGACATTTTGCAGGAAAACCTTTGGGAACAAGATCCCGATAACTATAAGGCCCCGATTCCGTTTCCTCTGAATCCTGCAGTGAGCACTGACCGCACCTCTAAGGGAGTTGAGTTTGAGATCGCTTGGTCGCCCACCCCAAATTTCTCGCTGATTGGAAGTTTCACAGATTTCAAATTCCGCGATGAAGATAACATCCGCGCCCCTAATGTTGCCGAGGAAACGGCCGCACTCTGGGCCTCCTACACCTTTTCCGAAGGCCCACTACGCGGGCTGCGACTAGGCATAGGTGCCAATTACGTAGGCGAGCGTGCAGGCGATACACGCGGCAGATGGACCACACCACCTCTCGGTTACGATCCCGTCAGGATCCAGCCCCGATTCTGGACCCCTTCCTATACTATCGTCGAAGCCAGCGCCAGCTACCGCTTCAAAAAGCACTGGCACGCACAACTCAATATTCATAACCTTTTGGATAGAGACTATGTTTCTGGCTCCGGCCGGAGCCAAATTTATATGAGTACTCCAATTAACCCCAAATTCACTCTTCGTTATGATTTTTGAGCGAGTGCCTGATAAACCTCTGTTAAGCCCCTTCCTACGGCGCGCCATCTGGCGCGCCGTAAGTTTTTATTGGAGCGGGTAAAGCAAGTGCTCACGAATCCTGATTTTCTACAGACATCGCGTAAGGAGTCTGTGTTGGGAATACTGGTCTTTCACTTGGTCTGAGCCGAATAAAAGCCCACTCATTGCGAATCCCTTGCTCAAACTCCATTGGCCAACCGGCTTTGGCAAACTCTGCCAACAACTGCTCCCCACGGTCTGGATAGTCCTTCCGATTCAACAGGATCCCAGCGAAGCCATAGGATTCGAGTCTAGCTGCAAGTTCTCCAGCGGGTAGCTCCTGCACATTGAGCTGCCAATCCGCCCCCTGCCTACCTTTGTTACTCCCATAGGAATAACGCAGCTTGGTGGAGTAAAGGAAAGGCCGAATAGGGTCATAAATAAAAAAGTTGAGCTTAAAAGCTCCACGCCCCGAGAAAGGCTCCGGAAAGTCAAGAACAGGCAGTATGTAGATCATGGCTCCTGCGTCCAAACGATTCTCCAAATTTAAAGCTAAAGCCTTATCCGCCATCACTCGCTCCCTCGTCAGACTTGTAGGAATATTATAGCGAGGAAAGAAGTAGCTCTGATAAGATTGATCCCACATAAAGAGTGAGCCGAGCGCAATCAGTACACCAAACCTTACCTTTAAAGACCACCTCTTCGTCAATCGATGAATTACAAAAACGAAATATAGAAACCCTATCGTCGCGATGGCAAACGAGTAGCGATTAGTACCTCGAATGTCGTAAAAATTCGTTATAAGACTAAAAATCGCATTAACCCCGCCAAAGCTGGCATAGGCAATAGTCCAACACACAGCGAGAAAAGGCAGTGACGGAGAATGCCTATTTAACTGACGATACACTCCCCTAAAAAGCAATGCAAGTAACCCAGCTATGGCGCATAAGCCAATATAAACGCCCCACCAATATTCTCCGACATCCCACTTACCGCCATCATAATACCGCGAGAAAAATAAGGAGACCCCTTTTAAGCGAGTCCCCCAGATAGGAATCAAGAGCTCAATCGGTTTAAGTGCTCCTCCCTCTACATCAGAATAAGTCCTAACCATAGCAGTTGGGTTCACTCCGTACTGAAATCTATATATAACAAAACTCCCCAGCACCAAGATGGCCATAAAGCAAGTAGCTGCCAAGGGGATGAGTGCCATAATAACGCCTTGGCGACGTTTTAGTAATCCGCATAGCACAGCAAGGACACACATCTGAGCAAAAAAGAATACCCAGTAAACATTCAGCAGCCCACTAAGCATCCCGATAACTAACGTAAGCCGAAAGCGAAAAGACTTCCAAGAAAGCCTCTGCACAGTCGCGATATACCACAAGCAGTAGAACTGAAGAGGAAGAAGCCCCGTAGTGACTATCCCTAGACTGTCAAGAGAGCGTTGATTATGTGGGAGAAAAGCATAGACGATGGCGAAAACCCATGCGGTTAACCGCGACACCCGCCAGAGCCTGGCTGCAAAATAAAATGAAAAGGCTGCACCTACGCATGCCAGTATCAGCATAATATTTGATGCAGGCATGAGCCCAGTCACTCTGGCGACCTGCCCTCCCAGCCAAACAATCACTCGCTCGGCCTCAATAAAATCGTTTAACTGCCCGCGAAATGGGGCCCCTAGAGAAGCAGTTGTTATATGAGTAAACAATCCGAGGTCGCCCTCCTTAGCCAGCTTCATCATAGCCAAGATATAATGTGCATCACCAGTATATCGGGTCGGCAGTACGAAGTCACTCCCCCAGCGATCCTCGATAGTCAGCCACAGCGCACATACCACAAGAGCCAGTAAGAGCAATCTGCCGAATCGGCCAGCTGCACGGCTCCGCAGCGGCTGCGAACCTGAGGTCAACCCTCTGGATGGAGATGAAGCCCCCGAGTCATATAAATACTTGAATTTCATAATCAAAAGCAGATGTTTCTTAGTCCGTATAAGCGTGCCTAAGTTCCCGCCAAAGTTTGACACTCGCTTTGCTACCCGAGCCACCACCCATAGGGTGAGCTCCTAAGACGAAAGTCTGCTTTCAAAACTCATATTTTCTTGCCAAACACTTACTTTTGGCTGCCTATGAGAAGCTCACGCCTTTCCGTTGAGGCATTTCTTAGAGTGCCCTCTTGCCCCCTCCCCATAACGCATCTACGTACTTAATCATGAGATCTCTCCTTGGCCCTACCCTGATTTTTTGCTTCGCTGCTGTAAGCTCAGTTCTAGTCATCCTATTACCCGAGAACGAATCCGAGGGGATCTCCTTTTGGGTTTTCGCTACTCCCCATCGTGATTCCTATGTCGAGCCAATCACACGGTGGAATAAGGAGCACCCAGAAAGCCCCTTTGAAATGTCTTTGTTACATGCCCAAGCAATTGAGCACAGGATGCTTTCGGGCTTTCTATCAGGCACACCGATGGCCGATTTATTCGAAACACATGAGGGTATGTATCCCAAGGCTTACCTCGGCCCACTCGACCAGATCGGGTTCTTGGACATCACGGATCGGCTGCACAACGATGGACTTTACGCGCAGTTTAACGAATCGACTCTTTTACAACATAGTGCATACGGTAGGCACTTTGGATTACCTCTGGCGGCTGCCCCCGCCCTACTTGCTTACCGCGCCGACCTCGTTGAAGCAGCCGGCATAAGCGACGCAGAAATTGAACAAATCGAAACTTGGGACGACTACTTCCGTGTCATGCACCCCTTGATGGTGGACCTTGATGGCGACGGGCGGCCCGACCGCTACTTGCTAAGCCTTTCTGAAGTCAGTCACGATACAATCCGTATGCTTGTCCTACAAAATGATGGAGTGCTCTTCGACACAAATGGTCACCCCATCTTCGCTAATGAACGAAATGCCCGTACTCTCGCGACACTTACCAAGTGGATTACCGGCCCAAACCGCGTAAGTATTGACGTCCCCCTCCACAGTTCAGCCGGACACAAACAACGGCTCGATGGGGTCGTTGTAGGAACGATTATTACTGACTGGATGCTCACGCTCTGGAAAAAGGAAAACCCTCAGCTTGGAGGAAAGATTAAACTCATGCCTATTCCCGCTTTTGAGCGCGGAGGACGCCGCACCAGCTCGACCGGTAGCACGATGATCTCCATTAACAAACGTAGCCCACATATCGATACCTGCTGGGAAATGGCCAAATTTCTTTATACTTCACGCGAAGTCGCGAAGCATATTTATCGCGGTTCGGGAATCATCACACCCTTCAAACCCAACTGGCAAGCCCCTTTCTATCACGAGCCCGACCCGTTCTGCGGAGGCCAAGCCTCCGGCACACTTTTTATTGAGCAAATCCCTCATGTTCCCCAGTCTCCAGCTTCGCCTTACCAAAACTTGGCCTATTCCGAACTGGTCAACACCATGATCGGCTTACGTGCCTATGCCGAAAAACACCGCATTTACGAAGTCGATGCCCTCGCCTCCGAAGCACTCCGCCTGCTCCAAAAAGGACAAGACCAGATCCAAGACCTCATCAATCGAAATGTGTTCTTAGAAACACACGAATCTTAAGAGATAGAATACATCCCCCCCCCCCACAATAAGACCACTTCTTCGAAGCAATCTTATTGTTTATCCAATCGTAAAATCTGACAAGTCGGTTCGAGCCATCGGAAATGCACAAGGCTACGCTCCCTCCGCGCCCTCCCAAGTGCCGCCGCAAGGACCACCACCAGGCTCGAACTCGACTACGATATCACGACCATCCATCGACACAAGGGGTAGGAAGAATTTCGATATTCTGCTCAGATCTCCCTTGGCGTAATGGCAGATCCACGAGCGGCGAAAACGCGTTTTCGAGCGATTGGGGCCAGAGCCGTGAATCACGTTACCGTTAAAAAACAGCGTATCGCCCGCTTTCATCTCTGCCAAAACAGGTTTTTGCCCCTCTGGAATAGGTACCCGATGAGGCGCGTAACTAAGTGATACGTCGGCCCGCTCCGGACAAACCAAATCATTGTTTTGAGAATTCGGCACGACCATCAGCCCGCCGTTTTCCGCATCGCAATCGTCCAAGGCCGTCCATGCGGCCATACAAGTGCCAGGCTGCACCAAGAGGTAAAAATTGTCCTGGTGCATAGCTTGGCCGCGCGCCCCGGGCGGCTTGAAGTAGTACATAGTCTGGGTCCCCACGGGCTCCCCTCCCATAAAGCGTTCGAGATACACGCGAGTTTTGGGGTGGAGCATGTAGGCACGCGCCTTCTCATTGAAGCGGTGTGGATGCATCACCCGCGGCCACTGGGCTAGTGGGTCGACCTTATTGCGATCCACGCCCCACAGCTCATCAACGGTCGGCAGCCTGCCCGGTCGTAAAACCCGGGAACACCTCCGTCGGCGTGCATTTTCATAAAAAGCCCGTTCAGGTCTTCGACCTCCTCGGGCGAAAAAAGGCCACGGGCGATGAAATAACCATCGCGGTGAAAGGCCTCAGCCGCTTGGGCGAGGCTCGCCTCGTCGATATTTCCTTCGGAAAGGACAAAAGGCTCGTTAGACGAGTAGCCTTTAACTGCGGATTCTTTTTCGGGTGTTTCTAAGAGCATAGGGTATTTTGGGGTTACGCCCCAACCTGTAGCACAGATCCCTCGAAAAAGCTAGTGGGGCACAGATGACAACCACACCGGCTCCGCACATATTATTTCCACTTATGCCATAATACGGTAGCCGGTAGCCGCCTATTTCGTGTAAGGCTCTCTACTCATCTGCCGAGCTCGTTAAGCTCCCACAGAGAGCCGTCGGCGTTAAAAATAACTTGGCCACCCGGCCCCCAGAAGCCGCTCCAGGCGTGGTCGCACTGGTCGGGCAGCCCCACCACGCTGGGCATCGAGATCTGCGCGCGCTCGGGCTGCTCCAGCCAGCGCTCGCCTCGCGCCCACGCGCAGGTCATCCGGTGCAGGTCGAGCAGCGAAGCGGCCGTCTCCGTATCGCGGCGCGGCGGCTCCAACGGATGCCGCACCAGCAAGGGCACGCGCACGCTCTCCTCGTGCGGCCAGCCTTTGCGGAAGAGGCCGTGCGCGCCGTGCATGTCGCCATGCACGCTGGTGAAAACGATCACCGTGTTCTCGCGCGGCAGTCCCGACAGGAGCCGCCCGATTGCCGCATCCGTCGCCGCGATGTGCGCGTAGTAGCCGGAGAGCTCGCGCCGCGCGCGCTGCTCCACCGCGCCGCCGCGCGGTACGTTTGGCGCGAGCTGGATTTGCCCGGGCGGCAGTGGCGCGAAGCCATTGGCCGCTGCCGCGTAAGGCGGGTGCGGCGCCTCAAGGCTCAGCACCGCAAACCACGGTGCGGCAGCACGGGCCACCTCAGCCACGTCGCCGCTGCCGGCGCTCCCGCGACTCGCCGCGTACTCGCGCAAATACTCTGCCGCACGCGTGCACAAGATCTCGCTCTGGTAGCCGCTAAAACGCTGCGGCTCGGGCAGCCGCGTCCCATGCAGCCACGGGTCGTTGAGCAGGAAGCCGCTCTCAAAGCCTTCCCAAAACGCGAAGCCGCCGCGCGCCTCGGGCGGCACCCGCATCCGCGCATGCGCTTCGCCCACCAGCGGCGCCGCCGGGTCACGCGCAGCGAGGTGCCACTTGCCAAAAAACGCCGTGTGGTAGCCGCGCGCGCCCAGCTCGTGCGCGATCGTCCGCGCGCCCGGCGGCAGCGGATCGTAGTAGCGCGCCACCCCATTTTGCGGACTCGGGATGCCGGTGAGCAGAGCCGCACGCGCGAAGGGCCCAAACGGGTGCGGCGTCACCGCCCGCGTGTAGTTCACGCTCTGCGCCGCCAGCACATCGAGGTGCGGCGTGCGCGCATTGGGGTCCCCCGCAAACCCGCAAGCCTGCGCCCGCCACTGCGTCGTCAGAATCCACAAAATATTGGGCGGGGCATCCGGCATCCAGGCCAAAGCCAGCGAACCAGATTTCATAACGCAACCGCACAAGCCGCGCGTGCGCCCTTTTGACGAGGCCCCAACGAGCGCCTCGCAAAAGAAAAGAGTCGAAGACTCCACTGCGCGTGGGGAGCGGTAGGCAATGCCCTACGCGGGCAGCGGTGGCGGGGCGCCACGTGCCATTTACTGTGCGGCTTGCTGTCGGGCGTTCCGCCCGACGAACAAGCCGCACAGTTGAATAAGCCCGACCTCTGGTCGGGCGGTCGAAGGCCGGTTTATTGGGCGTAGCCTCGTTGGGCCGCACCCAAGCCGCATTTTACCGGTGAATTATTTCATCTCGCCCAAGCGGGTTCCCGCTCCACTCGCGGCGCGACAGGAAATGAGGCATCAAATGCAAACGGAGCGAAAACCCATTGGGGCGATTTTTTTAGTTTACGGATAATTCGCCAGCCCGACCGAAGGTCGGGCATTTCTGCATTGCGGCTTGAGCGACGGCGGAACGCCCGTCGCCCAAGCCGCAATGTAAATGGCAGGGGACACCGTCCCCCGCCCCACGCGCAGTGGGAGTCGGATACCCCTCCCAAAATAAAACTGTCTTGTGCCGCTGCTTCCATTGACCCCGCGGCGGCTCGCCCGTTTAGCTCGCGGGAATTTTCCGCAGCCTGCCGCCCTCTCCCCCCCTTACGTGAATCTCGCCGAGCGTCTCGACAGCCTCCTCCGCTTCCAAACCCAAACGCGCGGGCGTTGGGATTGGGTGAGCCCGCTGGCCTGCCTCGGCCTTGCGCTGATCGGCGTCTTCTTCATCTACAGCGCGCAGCTCCCCGTGCATGGGCGCAACTGGATTACGCAGCTCGTGTGGCTGACGCTGGGGGCGGGGCTTTATCTGGCGGTTTCGCTCATCGACTACCGGTTTTGGCTGGGCATCGCGCACTGGTTTTACCTGCTCGCACTGGTGCCCCTGCTGCTGGTGCTCGTGCCGGGCATCGGCAGCGAGCGCTTCGGCGCGCAGCGCTGGCTCGACCTGGGTTTCTTTACATTCCAACCCTCTGAAACAGCGAAGGTTGCGGTGCTGATCATGGCCGCCAGCCTGCTCGTCCGCGAGCGTGTGGGGACGCTGCGCGACTCGCTCGGGGTGCTGGGCAAATTGGCTCTTGCGGTGGGTTTGCCCCTGGTTCTTATCCTGCTCCAGCCTGACTTAAAGTCGGCTATTGTGCTGCCCCCGATGGTTTTTGCGATGTTGTTCGTCTCCAAGCTCTCTGCCCGTTTTTTTGCGGGGGCTCTGGCGGCATTTTTACTGATCGTGGGGCTGGTGAGCTGGGACACGTGGCGCTACGCGCAGTTTATGGAGACGCATGGCTACTCTTACTTGCGCGACCGCGGGAAGTTTGAGGCGCAGACCTGGTTTCCGCTGCACGACTACCAGCGCAACCGGATCATCTCCTTCGTCGCCCCCGAAAAAATCGACCCGATGGGCATCGGCTGGAACCAGCGCCAGTCGCTGATCTCGGTCGGCAGCGGCGGGCTCACCGGCAAGGGCTGGACACAGGGCACACAAGCGCAGCTCGGCTACCTGCCGAGATCGGTCGCGCACAACGATTTCATCTTCTCGGTCATCGCCGAGGAAAAAGGTTTATTGGGAAGTTTTACGGTTCTGGGTCTGTTCGGACTGGTCCTGTTCAACGGCATACGCATCGCGGGGCTCGCCCGCGACCGCCTCGGCACACTGATCGCCGTAGGCGTCACCGTGCTGCTCACGGTCCACGTGTTTGTGAACATCGCCATGACGATCGGACTGGTGCCCATCACGGGCATACCGCTTCCCTTTATAAGTTACGGAGGCTCCTTCGTGCTCAGTTGCTGCCTGCTGCAAGGACTGGTCCAGAGCGTCTATCGATTCCGCAAGGACTTTGCGTAAAACCCAAATGCCCACTTGCCCCGATATTGACCGCCCTGCCGGGATTTCCTGCGCCGCAACGCCCGACGCACGCCAGAGCTCCGCGCAAATGATAAGGCATAATGAGTTCCCACTCCTCCCCCCGATCCTCCAAACCTGTCCCAAAAAACGCTTCCGGCGACCCGGCTCCTAAAGACCTGAGCCAGTACGACGAAGAGCTCGCCCACCCGCCCCCGATCACCGAAGCGGCCAACGTATCCGCCGAAGAGCTCAAGGCCGAAGCCGCCCGCCGCGCCAAAACCCGCCCGCTGATCCAGCGCGTGCTCTCCACCTTCAAGAAAGAAAAAGAGAGCTACCGCGAGTTGATCATCAACGCCGAGCCACTCGAGCGCCGCGTCGCCCTGCTCGTCGACGGGCGACTCGAAAAATTCGAGATCGAGCGCGACTCCGACACCCGCATGGTCGGCGGCGTTTATAAAGGCCGGATCAAGAACCTCGACCCCGGGCTAAAGGCGGCCTTCGTCGACATCGGCTACACCAAAAACGCCTTCCTGCACTACTGGGACATGCTCCCCGCCGCCGCCGACTCCTCCGTCGAAGTCGTCCGCGTAAACAAAAAGAAAACCGCGCCCGCGCGACCCGCCGAGCCCACCGTCAAAGACATCCCCCGGCTCTACCCGCCCGGCTCCGAGATCGTCATCCAGGTCACCAAAGGCCCCATCGGCACCAAAGGCCCGCGCACCACGACCAACATCGCCCTCCCCGGCCGCTACCTCATCCTCATGCCCTTCAGCGACGGCTGCGGCATCTCGCGCAAAATCGAAGAACCCGCCGAGCGCAAACGCCTCAAGCGGATGCTCAACGAGCTCACGATCCCCGAAGGCATGGGCGTCATCGTGCGCACCGCCGGCGAGGGGAAGAAGACCCGCTACTTCGTGCGCGACCTGCACCTGCTCCTCAAGCAGTGGGAAAAAATCACCGCCAGGACGCAGACCGAGCGCGCCCCCGCCTGCCTCTACCAGGAGCCCGACCTCGTCGAACGCACCGTGCGCGACTTCCTGACCGAGGAGGTCGACCGCGTCCTCATCGACGATAAAACCGAGTTCGAGCGCACCCAGGACCTCGTCGGCCAGATCTCCAAACGCTCCCGCTCCCGCATCGCCCTCTACGAAGACACCATCCCCATCTTCGAGCGCTTCAACATCGAACGCCAGATCGAGCAGACCTTTCAGCGCAAAGTCCCGCTGCCCTCCGGCGGCGAAATCATCATCGACGAGACCGAGGCCCTCATCTCCATCGACGTAAATACCGGCTCGCACAAAAACAGCAGCAACGACGAGCGAAACACCATCTACGCCGTCAACCTCGAAGCCGCCGTCGAAGCCGCCCGCCAGATCCGCCTGCGCAACCTCGGCGGCCTCATCATCATCGACTTCATCGACATGAAAGAGCGCCGCCACCGCAACGCCATCTACGAAAAGATGGTCAGCGGCATGGCCCTCGACCGCGCCAAAAGCCACATCCTGCCCATCTCCACGCTCGGCATCCTCCAGATGACCCGCCAGCGCCAGCAAGAGTCGCTCTCCTCCAACCTCTACACCGTGTGCCCCTACTGCCGCGGCCGAGGCATCGTAAAAAGCGCGACCACCCTGTCCGTCGAGCTCCAGCGCAAACTCTCCTCGGTCATCCGCCGCCTCACCGCGCGCGACGCCAAGAGCCAGCACTCGCTGCGCGTCCTCGTGCACCCCAGCATCCTAGAGCGCATCCGCAGCGAAGACGCCGACCTGCTCATCCGCATGGAAACCCTCTACGGCGTCAAACTCGCCTTCCGCGCCGACCCCAACTACCACGTCGAAAACTACAAAATCCTCAACGCCACCACCGGCGAAGAATACCGCTAGGCACAGGCTCACAGCCCATAAAACGAGTCGAAGACTCCGCTACGCGCGGGGCGGGGGACGGTGTCCCCTGCCATTTAATTTGGGAATCGGCCCCGCCGCGTAGCGGCGGAACACGATTCCCAAATTTCGCACCCTGTCGCGTTGCGACAGGAAGTGAGGCATCCAATGCGAATGAAGCGGAAACCCATTGGGGCGCGGCGAAAGAGTTTACGAGTTAAACTCCGGCCCGACCGGAGGTCGGGAGAGGTTCATGTAAATTTGCGATTTTGGGCGGGAGGGTGGGCGCAAAGCGCGCGGGCAAAATCGCAAATTA
>NZ_LSZQ01000021.1 GCF_001580015.1 Cephaloticoccus primus | reverse complement strand
CACGTGGCGCCCCGCCACCGCTGCACGCGTAGTGCGGTCTTCGACCGATTCATTTGGCGGCGCACTCGCTGGTGCGCCGTCCATTCTGCCGCTTGCCCCACACGATGACCGCGATGCCCAGTGTGCCGAGGAGGGCGCCGTAGGTGGCGGGCTCGGGGGCGGCGAAGGGTACGATTTCCCAGTGACTGGTATTGTAGTCGCGCAGCTTGGCGCCCGGGTCCCAGCCCTCGAACCAGATTCGGGAGAGCGCCGCCGAGTTGGGCGCGAAGGCGCGGCTTACGAGGAAGTAGTCGGAAAACTCGATCCAGTTGCGGATAAACAGCGTATCGTCCGCAGTCGGCAGTAATACTTGCGTGGTCTCCAGAACATTGGCCCGCGCAAGCGTCCCACCCGCAAAGTTGATCACGGCCCGCCGCTCCACTTGAAGCGTATGGATCTTCTCCGTCAACCCTACTCCGCCCTCACCAGCAAATGCGAAGACGGCCCCACGGTCCAGTGTCACCGTCGCCGAATCGGCGATTTGGTGACTTTGCATGATTCTCAACTCTGCATTCTTGAGATTGACGCCACCTGAACTCTCCGCGAAATTGCCTCGCACTATCACATTGCGTACCGAGTTTGCTTTTGGCGACTTATTCAGCTCTAGCACTCCACTGTGCACATAAGTGTCCCCGGTATAAGAATTAGGCTGCGCCCCGTTAAAACGGAGAGCCCCGAAACCAGATTTTATAAGCTCCTTACCTGAGCCAGATATAACAGAGCTAACTGTCAATCGATCACTATAGACATGAAAAAAGTAGCGCCCCCCCCCTGTTGTGATAGTTCCTCCCAGAAGTGAATTAGAATTGGTAGGTAAAATTACAGCATTCGCTACCGTAAGAATGGCACCACTATTAATCGAGAGCGTATATCCGGCAAGATTGACAGAGTGAGACTCTTGAATTCGCAGCGAGTTAAGCATCCGGTTGGCACTAAGGGTCTGGCTATTCTGGTCGAGGGAGATATTTAGTACTGAAGAGCCCCAAGAGCTCTGACCAGCGATACTATAACCTGCTGGCTCGATGTACCAGTGCCCGCTTTTTAATACGGCTGTAGAGAAATAGCGATCACCAGACAGGTACTTACTGCCGTTATGAACGGAATAGGGCATTATCCCATTAATCATTTCTGGAGCGGTCATAAAAGCAAGGGCTGACGTAAAAGCTATAGGACCGTCCCCGCTCCAGCCAGCCCTCTGCACATATACGGATACGTCAAATGTGGCTTGTGGACTCTGCCTGATCAACTCATTGGCTATAAGAGCATGATCTTTCCTGGGCAAATCGGCTACAAAACTTGGAGGATTTAAGCCCACTCCATTATCCCCGCCAGCGAGGATCACACTACCAACCCTCTTAACAGAACTCGGAGAAGTAAAGCCATAATTAAAATCCACCACTCCTGAATCTAAATAAATAGACACGTCATCATTAATTTGATTAAAATCCCCTTTAGGGACAAAAAGCCTAGATGTATTCAACCTTATCTCTCCAATATTAGAGAAAGATGCATCAGCTAATATTATTACAGAAGCCCCGTCGAAAACAAGAGACTTATTAAACCCTCCACTATTTCCGGTAAATCTCACTGTCCCCGTACCATCAGAGACGAATATATGATTTTCGTTGGGGATCGCACTATAAGTCTGTGTAACCCCATTCGGTATATAAATAACGATCTGTGCCTGGCTTCGCGTCGCCAAAGCCCCACCTAAAAACAAAAATCCGGCGATAATCACC
>NZ_LSZQ01000020.1 GCF_001580015.1 Cephaloticoccus primus | reverse complement strand
GGGGGGGGGGGGGGGGGGGGGTAATTACGTATAGCCATAATAATCAGCGAGTTGTTGCGTTGAGAGTGCCTGGATCTAACTCCCGGTAAGTGTGTCACTACTATTCAGTGCGCATATCCTGCAATAAAATTGCGTATTTTTTATCGCCCGGGAGCTTTTGCTTGGCCAAGCCCCGCTCAGGCACCTCGTTGCCAATGCCTGCTTCCTCTCACGCCCCATGCAGGGGCAGTCCACTACGCGTGGGCGCGGAAAAGCGGCCCTGCGCGGGGGGCGGCAGGCAGTGCCTGCTCCCATGTACTGTGCGGTTTGCTTGGCGGGCCCGCCAAGCAAACCGCACAGCAAGGGACACCCGACCTCCGGTCGGGGCAGAGATTTAACCCGTAAACTTTTCCGCCGCGCCCCAATGGGTTTCCGCTCCATCCGCATTTGATGCCGCATCCCCAGTCGCAACGCGACTGGGGGAGTCCTTTCAATTTGGGAATCGTGCTTCGGCGCTACGCGCCGAGGCCGATTCCCAAATTCAATGGCACGTGGCGCCACGCCACCGCCCCCCCCCGCGCAGGGGGAGCCGCAGGCTCTTTTATCTGGCGGCGCACTCGTTGGTGCGCCGGCGATTGCGGCACCCTCAGATGCGGGCGATGAGCAGTTCGCGTTCGTAGACCATTTCCTTGGGCAGGCGGTCGTGCAGCTCGATGAAGAGCTCTTCGTGGCCGAGGATTTCCGCGTGCCAGGCGGCGCGGTCGACGCTCTGGAGTTGCTCGAAGGCGTCGCGCGAAAACTCCAGCCCTTGCCAGTCGATGTCTTCGTAGCGGGGCATCCAGCCGATGGGAGTCTCGCGGCCCAGCGCGTGGCCGTGCGCACGGTCGACGATCCACTTGAGCACGCGCATGTTTTCGCCGAAGCCGGGCCACATGAACTGGCCGTCGGCGTCTTTGCGGAACCAGTTGACGTGAAAGATGCGCGGCGTGGTGCTGAGCTTTTTCTGCATCGACAGCCAGTGGCGGAAGTAGTCGCCCATGTGGTAGCCGCAGAAGGGCAGCATGGCGAAGGGGTCGCGGCGCACCTTGCCGACTGTGCCCGCTGCGGCGGCGGTCATCTCGCTGCCCATCGTCGCGCCGATGTAGACGCCGTTTGACCAGTTGAAGGCTTGATAGACGAGCGGCATGGTCGTCGCGCGCCGCCCGCCAAAGATCATCGCACTGATGGGCACGCCCTCCGGCTTTTCCCAATCGGGGTCGATCGTCGGGCACTGCGCGGCGGGGGCGGTGAAGCGTGCGTTGGGGTGCGCGGCCTTGCGCCCGCAGTCGGGCGTCCAGGGCTGCCCTTGCCAATCGGTCAGTCGGGGTGGCGGCTCGTCGGTCATGCCCTCCCACCACACGCCGCCTTCGGGCGTGAGCGCGACGTTGGTAAAGATCGTGTTTTTGGCGAGCGCGACCATCGCGTTGGGGTTGGTCTTTACGCTGGTGCCCGGCGCCACGCCGAAGAAGCCCGCCTCGGGGTTGATCGCGCGGAGCTGGCCCTGCGCGTCGGGGCGGATCCACGCGATGTCGTCGCCGACCGTCCACACCTTCCAGCCCGCCTTGCTGAAAGACTCGGGGGGGACGAGCATGGCGAAGTTGGTCTTGCCGCACGCGCTCGGGAAGGCGGCGGTCACGTAGGTCTTTTCGCCCTGCGGATTTTCGAGCCCGAGGATCAGCATGTGCTCGGCCATCCAGCCCTCGTCGCGCGCCATCGCGCTGGCGATCCGCAGCGCGAAGCACTTTTTGCCCAGCAGCGCGTTGCCTCCGTAGCCGGAGCCGTAGCTCCAGATCTCGCGCGTCTCGGGGAAGTGCACGATGTACTTGTCCGGATTGCAGGGCCAGGGCACGTCCGCCTGGCCGGGCTCCAGCGGCGCGCCCACCGAGTGCATGCAGGGCACGACGCGTTTCTCGCCCTTATCGATCTCCCGCAAAACCGGCAGCCCGATCCGCGCCATGATCCGCATGTTTACCACCACGTAGGGCGAGTCGGTGAGCTGTACGCCGAGCTGCGCCAGTGGCGAGCCCACCGGCCCCATGCTGTAGGCCAGCACGTACATCGTGCGCCCGCGCATGCAGCCCTTGAAGAGCTTGCGCAGTTTGGCGCGCATCTCGTCGGGCGCGACCCAGTGGTTGGTCGGCCCGGCAGAGTCGGGCGACAGCGAGCAGATAAACGTGCGATCCTCGACGCGGGCGACATCGCTGGCATCGCTGCGCGCGTAGTAGCAGCCCGGCCACAGCTCCTCGTTGAGCTTAACAAAAGTGCCCGAGGCGACCATCTGCGCGCAGAGCCCATCGTATTCGGCCTGCGAGCCATCGACCCAGTGGATCGCAGCCGGCTGGCAAAGCGCGGCCATCTTATCGACCCACTTCAGCAGGTTCGCGTTGGCACTTAATGGGGAAACATTGGGGGTTGTCATCGTGCGCACAGGCTACTGCGCAAAAAACCCACACCGCAAAAACGAAAGCGCCCCGAAACACCGTCATAAGCCCCGCGGCGCCGCACACATAACCGCGGCTACTTGCGCCACACGGTGTGCGGCCGCGCGCGGCAATACTGCCACCGCAAAATGCAGGAGACTGCGAAGCCCATGCGGGCGATTTTTTTCGTTCACCGGATCCCCCCCCAAGAACGTGCGGACCGGAAGGCTCGCCCCCACTTCTCCGGCAACAGTCACTCCAAAAGAAAGGATCGAAGCCGCTGCGCAGACCGCGCAACCTCGGCCGCTCCATGCATCGACTCTACATCCTCTTCGGCATGTTTATCGGCAGCTACCTCGGCTGGTATCTGGGCGGCCACTGGGGCTGGTGGGGCTCCTTTATATTGAGCGGCCTGGGCAGCATCGGCGGCGTCTTCGCCGGTTGGAAAATCGGCCAGCGCATTGACCGCGATTAATCCAGCACGCAGCCTGCGAGGCAGATTTCCAGCCAGTCCCCGCTCTCCCGCCTCCCCCCAGCCCCTAGAAAACAACGCGACAATGGCTACCACCTCAATTCCCACCACAGCCGCGCGGATCGCGCGATCGATGAGCCCGGTAAAGCAATTCTCCATCTTCGCCGAAAATAGGGTCGGCCGCCTCTACGACCTCACGACCCTGCTCAAAACATACGACGTGCACATCATGGCGCTGACCGTCCACGACACCATCGACAGTGCCATCATCCGCCTGATCGTCGACGACCGCGACAAAACCCGGGAGCTCCTCATCAATAATGATTTTCCCTACGTGGAGCGCGAGATCGTCGTCGTCGAGCTGCCCGACGAGTCGCAACTCAAAACCATGCTCGCCGCCCTCCTCGAAGCCGAAGTCAACCTCCACTACTTCTACTCCTTTTTGAAGCGGCCCGCCGAGCTCCCGGCCATCGCCATCCACGTCGAAGAACCCGAGACCGCCGCCCAAGCCCTCAACGGCCGCGGCTTCAAAACCCTCGGCGAAAGCGACATCTCCCGCTAACAGCCCCCGCAGCACACCGCGGCGCGGGCGCAAACGGCCAAAGCCCCGAAACGGGATCCCTTTAAGGCCGCGTTTCCCAGCTTAAGGGGAGCAGTACCTGCACCGTCCCGCTCCGCTAGATGTGCTTTGAATCGGTGGCGTCTTTGGCGGTGTAGCCGCTGTCCTGGCGCTGGTGGTTGACCGCATTTTTCTTCAAGTACGCCTGGTAGACGTCTTCAGCGCTCATCCCGAGCGTTTGCGCCAGAGAGACGAGGAAGTGAAACAGGTCCACGACTTCGACCTTCGCGTTTTGCTCGTCGAACTTTTGGTACTTCGCCCACCACTTCCACGGCACGCTGTCGATCAGCTCCGCCGTCTCCTGCTGCATGGCGCGTGTATAGTTCAGGATCCACTTCGCTTTTTCCTCATCGTTGGCGGGCGGCAGCGTCACGCCGATCCGCTCATTGAGGGCCTCCTGCATGCGAAAGATCTCTTCGAGTTTGTCCATTATTGGCACAGAGCGTTAGGAAAGCGGTACGCGCGTTTCGAGGCTTTTTGTTTGAGGCTTGCAGAGGCTGGGGTGCTTCCAGAGCCTCGCCGGCTTAACTTTGGCGTCGAGCCCCAAGCGCACGCTGTGCGCAGCAGAGCTCCGCCAAAGTCCTCACAAAACACACGGCTGCTCGCCGCCGCATCGACTGCGGCCCAAGCGCCTTAGCAAAATAAAAATACAAAAACCCATGTCAGATACAGAAACGTCCGGCCCCGAGCTCGCTGTCGAGCCCGCCGCGACGCCCCCAGTCAGCGCCCAGCAAAATAGCGAAGACACAGCGCAAGAGCGCTCCGAGTTCGCATTTGGCGCCTCTCGCGGATCGGGCCTCGCCCGCGGCAAACGCAACACCAAGCCTGCCCCCGACGCCCCCGCTACCGAACAACCCGACGCCAACGGATACCAACCTACGGCCATCGAGGTCATCACGCCCAAGAGCGAGTACGCCAATCCCTTCACGGGAGAAACCGTCGTCGAGACTGTTCGTGAAACCCGTCCGGCGGCTGCCGCTCCGGCAGAGCAGCCCTCAGCCAATGAGGCCCCGGCAAGTGCTTCGTCCCAAAAAGATGCGGCTGAAGCTCCTGAGAAAAGCGAAGCGCCCGCACCCGCAGCAGTCGCTGCTGAGGCTCCCGCTGCGGAGCCGACGGAAGATGCCGCCGAGGCTGGCAGTGAAGAAGAGCAGGAGGCCGGGCAACCCAAGCCGGAGCTCAAAATCCTGCCTCCGGCCGAGACCAATCGCAGCGGCCAAAGTTGGGAAAGCTCGTCCAGCGAGCACCCCGCGCACCGCGCAGCCGCACGCGCCGAAACGCAAACCAGCACGCGTGCTCCCGCCGCAGATGGCGACCCGGGCGAATCGGAGAAACGTCCGCGCCCGCGCTCCCGCAGCCCGCGCGGCAGCACCGAGGGCCGGCCCACCTTCCAGCCCGAGCGGCGCGAGCGCAGTCCGCGCAGCGACGCGGAGGAGCAGCCCCGCGCCGCACGCGCCGAAAGCCCCCGCGAACCGCGCCCCAAGCGTGAGCCCGGCAGTGCGCCGCGCGAACCTCGCACACGCACCGAGCGCAGCCCGCGCGCCAGCAACGCGCCGGCAAAGCCGCGCGGTTTCTTCGGCTGGCTGAAGAGCCTTTTCGGCGGAGCCGACAACAAACCCAGCTCCAGCAACGCGCGGGCCGAGCGCGGCGAACGCACCCGCGAGGGGCTCGACGGCCAACGCCGCCGCAGCCGCGGAGGCCGCGGACGCAACGCCAACGGCCCACGACAGGCCAGCGGCGAAGGGCGAGAAAACCGCAGCGCTTCCCGTGCTGGCTACGGCGAAACTCGCGAGGCCCGGGCAGATGGCCGCGAGAGCGGATCCGAGCGCCCCCACCGTCGCAGTAGCCGCGGAGGGCGTGGAGGCCGCGGACGCGGCCCGCGCGAGGGTCAGCAAAGCGGCGGCGCGATCTGAGCAGGAAGCGGCGAGCGGGAAATCCCCCCGCTCGCCGTTCTTGTATCGCCTCCCCTTTCCCGTCCGCGCCAAGCCCCAAGCGAAGCCGCAGCACAAGTCGCCCTACAAATCGGGGCGACGATTCATGCACCGCTGAGTTAAGGGACTCTGTATTTGCCCCGCCCCAAAACACTTCACTCACTGCACAAACAAGCCGCCAACAGGCCGGCCAAAAAAATCCCCAAGCGCCTGCTTCGGGACGGGCGGCAAAGCAACTGACCGAGCCGCCAGTAAAGCGACGCAATTTCTAAACAAACCGCTCCAGTCCATCTGGACAGACGGGCCGCCAACGAGCGGCCCCAAAAAAACTCCCAAGCGCCCGCGTTGGGACGACGGCGAGGAAACGACCGAGCCGCCAATAAAGCGGGTCGAAGACCCTATGGCTGATTTAATAGTTAATGGCGGCAAGCCGCTCTCGGGGACCATCACCCCATCGGGCAACAAAAACTCGGTGCTCCCGATCCTCTGCGCGACGCTGCTGACCGACGAGCCCGTTACCCTGCGCAACGTGCCCAACATCACCGACGTGGAAAAGCTCCTGCGCTTTTTCGCCGAGCAAGGCTCGTACGTGAGCTGGAACCCCGCCGCCTGCACGCTCACGGTTTGCCACAAAACCTTCGACACCGCGCAGCTCTCGGGAGAGCTCCCCGCAGGCATGCGCTCTTCGGTGCTCCTCTTCGCGCCGCTCCTCCAGCGCATGGGCAGCCTGCGACTGCCCACCAACGCCAAAGGCTGCTCACTGGGCATCCGCGAGCTCGACCCGCATCTGGAGATTCTGGAAAAACTCGGCGCCCGGCTCTCGCGAAACGGCGGGCAGCACAGCCTCACGCTCGCCCAGCGCTTTCGCGGCGCGCGCCACTGGCCCGACTACATGTCCGTCACCGCCACGGAAAACTTCGCGATGGCAGCGACCCTCGCCAAAGGCCAGTCGGTGCTCATCAACGCCGCCAGCGAGCCCCACGTCCAGGAGCTCTGTCAGGTGCTCGTCGGCATGGGCGCGCAGATCACTGGCATCGGCACCAGCCAGCTCGTGATCGACGGCGTGGAGCGGCTGCGCGGCGGCGAGTTTACGATCCACTCCGACCATCACGAGATCGTCACCTTCCTCGCGCTCGGCGCGATCACTGGCGGCGAGGTGCGCGTGCGCCACTCGCTGCCGCAGCACTTCGACTTGATCGGGCGCGCCTTTGCCAAGCTCGGCGTGGCAATCGAACACGAGGGCGACACCGCACGCGTCCCCGCAGGCCAGCGGCTCGCGGTCGCAGCCCCCTTTACGCCCAACCTCCTGCCGCGCATCGAAGCCGCGCCCTGGCCCTACTTCCCCGTCGACCTGCTGCCCTGCATGATCGCGCTCGCCGCCCGCGCCGAAGGCACCGTGATGTTCTGGAACAAGGTCTACGAAGGCGGCTTTGGCTGGATGCACGAGCTCGCCAAGTTCGGCGCCCACATCGTCGTCAGCGACCCGCACCGCGTCACCGTCTTTGGTGCGCGGCCGCTGCACCCCACGGTCGTCGATGCGCCCTACATCATCCGCGCCGCCGTCGCCCTCTACATGGTCGCCGCCAGCATCCCCGGCCAGAGCATCGTGAAAAATGCCGACACGATCCGCCGCGCGCACCCCAACTTCGTTGAAAACCTCCGCCACCTCGGCGCCGAGGTCGAGTGGCGCGAGTAAGCGAGCGGACGGGGGCCGCCGCAGCAACGCACGCGCGCTGTTGCCAATCTCCCGACGCATCCGCAGCAAATTCTAAAAAAATGCGCCGCGCCCGCTGAGCTGACGTGCTGACGTGCGACCAGCAGGCGAACGCCCCAAGTAGCAAAGCGCGCAAGCTCCGCTCGCGCCAAACACACAGCCTCCACCACCCGTGCCACATTCAAGAATAACCAAAGACGCCCCTGCCCCCGCCAAAACCGAAAAGACCGGCGTCGATTTTCTGGCCAGTGCGCTCAACGCACCCGGCTCACCCGCCGAGGCCGCGCTGCGCCCGCTCAGGTTTGAGGACTTCACCGGCCAGGCAAAAACCGTCGAGCGGCTGCGCGTGATGGTCGGTGCGGCGCGGCGCCGCGGCGAAGCGCTCAACCACATCCTGCTCTCCGGCCCGCCCGGTCTCGGGAAAACCACGCTCGCCTTTATCCTCGGCAACGAACTCGGGCGCAATGTGCGCGTAACCTCCGGCCCCGTTATCGAAAAAGCCGGAGACCTCGCCGGACTGCTCACCAACCTCGAGGCGGGCGACATCCTCTTCATCGACGAAATCCACCGCATCCAGAAAACCGTCGAGGAGTACCTCTACTCGGCGATGGAGGACTTCCGGCTCGACATCATGATCGACCAGGGGCCCAACGCCCGCAGCGTCCGCCTCTCGATCCCCCGCTTTACGCTGATCGGCGCGACCACCCGCAGCGGGCTGCTCACCGCGCCGCTGCGCTCGCGCTTCACCCTGCAAACCCGCCTCGA
This sequence comes from Cephaloticoccus primus, assembly GCF_001580015.1. Classification (GTDB taxonomy): domain Bacteria; phylum Verrucomicrobiota; class Verrucomicrobiia; order Opitutales; family Opitutaceae; genus Cephaloticoccus; species Cephaloticoccus primus. The sequence continues at coordinate 18,621 of NZ_LSZQ01000020.1, read as the reverse complement.
CTACTACGACGCCCCCACGCTGGCGGGCATCATCCGCCGAAGCTGCGGGCTGCTCCAGGTCGAGCTCGACGAAGGCGGCGCGCACGAAATCGCCGCCCGCGCACGCGGCACCCCGCGCATTGCCAATAACCTCATCAACTTCGTGCGCGACTACGCGCAGGAGCGCTCCGACGGCCGCATCACCCGCGCAGTCGCCGCCGCCGCACTGGAGCTTCTCGAAATCGACGCCGCCGGACTCGACGAAATGGACAAACGCATGCTGCGCGTCATCGCCGAAAACTACGGCGGCGGCCCCGTCGGCATGAGCACAATCGCCGTCGCCGTAGGCGAAGAAGCCGAGACACTCGAAGAAGTGCACGAGCCCTTTCTCATCCAGGAAGGCTACCTCCAGCGCACCTCCCAAGGCCGCATCATCACCCCCAAGGGGGCGCAGGCCATCGGCCTGAAGTCGCTCTCCAGCAGCACGCAGGACGCACTGTTTTAATAAAGGCTAAAGGAAGGGCAGCCCGACGCGCCCTGCCCTCCACCACGCCCCGCCTTCGCCCTGGCGCGAAGCGGCCCCGGCCTGTCGGGCGTCGGTCAAATCGGCACACCGCTGGCGCGGCCCTTCCGCCCCCAGAAAATGGCAGGGCCGCCTCTCCCGAGGCGGCCCTGCGACCTACACAACAAAAGCAAACCTAACAGAATATGATACCAAACATTTCTTAACCACCGGGGTAGATGCGCGGCTCCGCCAAACGCTCAAAAAAAACTGAAAGATTTTTCAGCGCAGCTCCGGCCCTCTCTGCGTCAGCTCGCTTACCGACAGCGGCTCACATGGTGGCGGGCCCGCGCCGCGACGCCTTCAGCCGCAGAGGATGGCTCCTGCGCCTCCACAACAAACGCCCGTCCTCCACGCAGCGGAGCAGTTATTCCCCCTCCCTGCACCCCACTTTCCCCACATCTCTAGGCCAGCACAGGTTCGCGGTGGGGTGCGAGTTTTGCGGATGCCAGCGCTTCGGGTGCAGGTCGCTCGCTGCCGCTCTCGATTTCGCCGGAATCGGGCACCAGCGGGGTGCTCTTGATCGGGTAGCGGAAGCGGCGGCCCTCGAAGTTGCGGAAGATGACTTCCTGATCGTTGATCCGCTCGATGTAGTCAGGGTTGATCGGCACCTTTCCGCCGCCGCCCGGCGCATCAATCACGTATTGCGGGACAGCGTAGCCAGTGGTGTGGCCGCGCAGGGCTTCGATGATCTCGATGCCGCGGCGCACGTCGGCCTTGAAGTGCGCGCCTCCCGTGATCAGGTCCATCTGGTAAATGTAGTAGGGGCGCACGCGCATCCGCAGCAGCCGGTGGACGAGCGCCTTCATCACTTCGGGGTCATCGTTTATGCCGCGCAGCAGCACGCTTTGGTTGCCGAGGGGCACGCCCGCAAAGGCGAGTCGCTCGCAGGCATCCTTGAGTGCCTGGGTGCACTCCTTCGGGTGGTTCACGTGGATGCTCATCCAGATGGGCCCGTGCTTTCTAAAAATATCGCAGAGCTGGGGCGTGATCCGCTGGGGCAGAAACACGGGGATGCGCGAGCCGATGCGGATAAACTCCACGTGGGGAATCGCGCGCAGCCGCCCGAGCAGGTAGTCGAGCTTGTTGTCGGCGAGCAGCAGCGGGTCGCCGCCCGAGAGCAGTACGTCGCGCACTTCGGGGTGCGCCGCGATGTACTCCAGCGCGGCTTCGTGCTGCGGGTGAAAGTCGTAGTGCTGCGCGTTGGAGACCATGCGGCTGCGCGTGCAGTAGCGGCAGTAGGAGGCGCAGCGATCCGTCACCAGAAACAGCACGCGGTCGGGGTAGCGGTGCACGAGGCCGGGCACGGGCGAGTGCTCGTCTTCGCCGAGCGAGTCGAGCCGCTCTTCGGCGGCGAGCTGCGCCTCGCCAGCGCGCGGGATCACCTGCTTGCGGATCGGGCAGTCCGGATCGTCGCGGTCGATCAGGTTAAAAAAGTAGGGCGTGATCGCGAGCGCGAGCTTCTGGCTGGCGAAGAGGATCCCCGCGCGCTCCTCCGGCGTCGGCGTCATGTACTGCTCCAGCTGCTCCAGCCGCGTGATCCGGTTGCGAAACTGCCATGTCCAGTTGCCCCAGTCACTCCCGGGGGTATTGGGCCAAAGCCCTTGGCCGTTGTACCAAGTGGCGCGATCTTCAGTGTAAGACATGGGTATTAGGGCGCAAAGGGGTAGAGCCCGCCCCCACCCTGTCAAATGGCCCGGAGCCAAAGGTTCGTTTATTTTGCGTGCTCTCGCTGGTCGCAGGTCGGGTAAAGGGAGCCGGAAGCCGCGCCACCGAGCCTGGTAGCAGGCCCCTGCCCGACAGTAACGCGGCGCAATAAAAACTCGGAGCTTGGCAGTGCGCGGGCGGCTCTTTTTCGTCGCGCTTTAATGTCCACTCCCAAGCCCGGTGTCCTAGCTCTTGAAGACGGTAGTGTGTTTCGCGGCCTCGCCTGCGGCGCCGCCAGAACCATCACTGGCGAGTGCGTTTTCAACACCTCGATGACTGGCTATCAGGAGATCCTCACCGATCCCTCTTACTGCGGCCAGGTCATCACCATGACCGCCCCACAGATCGGCAACTACGGGCTGAGCGACGAGGACAACGAAGCCGCCGCGCCCAGGTGCTCCGGCCTCGTCGTGCGCGAGCTCTCGCCGGTCGTCAGCAACTGGCGCGCCTCCTGCTCGGTCCAGGATTTCCTGAACAAGTACGGCATCCCCTGCCTCAGCGAGATCGACACCCGCGCGCTCACCAAAAAACTCCGCGTCGCGGGCGCGATGAACAGCTGCCTGTCCACACTGCCGCTCAGTGACGCCGAGGCCGTAGCCCTCGCCCGCCAGGCGAGGACCATGCAGGGCAGCGACTACGTGCGCGAAGTCACCTGCCGCGCGCCCTACCAATGGCGCGAGGACGCGCCCGAAAACCACAACGCGCCCTACCTCCCCGCGGGCACCACGCTCGGCACGCACACCGCCCCCGCCACGCGGTACCGCGTGGCCGCCTTTGATTTCGGCGCCAAGCACAGCATCTACCGCAAGCTCGTCCGCCACGGTTTCGACGTCCAGGTCTTCCCCGCCGACGCGGCCGCCGGGCTCATCCGCGAGCACGCGCCCGACGGCCTCTTCCTCTCCAACGGCCCGGGCGACCCCGCCGCCCTGCCCTACATTCACAAAACCGTCACCGAGCTGCTGGCCGAGTACCCGATCTTCGGCATCTGCCTCGGCCACCAGATGCTCACCTACGCGCTCGGCGGACACACCTTCAAGCTCAAGTTCGGCCATCGCGGCGGGAACCTCCCCGTCAAAAACCTGGAGACCGGCAAAGTCTCCATCACCGCGCAAAACCACGGCTTCGCGACCGAGCCCAAGAGCATCGAAAAAGGCGGCGGCATCGTCACCGAGATCAACCTCAACGACCAAACCGTAGAAGGCCTGCGCCACCGCGAACTGCCGATTTTCTCCGTGCAATACCACCCCGAAGCCGCGCCCGGGCCCAACGACGCCGACCCGCTCTTCGTCGATTTCTACACCCTCATCTCCAAGCGCAAAGCCGGGAAGATTTAGGAAACTCCCCCTCCGCGGGGGGCGGCAGGCAGTGCCTGCTCCCATTTACTGTGCGGTTTGTTTGGCGGGCGTTCCGCCCGCCAAACAAACCGCACAGTTGGAAATATCCGACCTGCGGTCGGGTGGGTGAAAAGGGGATTAACCCGTAAACTTTTTCGATTCGCCCGAAATGGGTTCCCGCTTCATTCGCATTTGATGCCTCATCCCTGTCGCAACGCGACAGGGAGAGGTTCCTTAAATTTGCGATTTTGTTCGGGCGCGTAGCGCACGGACAAAATCGCAAATTAAATGGAAGTGGCGACCCGCCACCGCCGCCCGCGCAGTGGAGGTACTCCCCGGTGTTAAGGGCCGCGGTCGAAGACCGTGCGCTCAAAGGCCGCGGCGTCTTCCGGTGTATCGATTCCGATGCTCGGCTCTTCGGTCAGCGCGCAGTGGATATCGTAGCCGCTCTCAAGGACGCGCAGTTGCTCCAGTTTTTCCAAGTCCTCGTAGCGGCCGCGCGGCAGCCTGCCGATTTTGGCAAGCATCCCGGCCGTATAGCCGTAGAGCCCGAGGTGTCGCAAAGCCACGGGAATTTCGGGCCTGGATAACGCTCTCGAAGCGCCGGACCGGGCGCCCACGAGCGGCACACCTGCTGCCTCCTCGGTGCCGCTTGGGTGCAGCAAGCCATTGGCCGAGGCGGGGAAAAGGCTCCGCGCTCCGCCTGCGGCGGCGCGCTCATGAGGGATTGGCGAGCGCGAGAAATACAGCGCGCGCCCGTCGCGCCGCAGCACGACCTTTACCTGATTCGGATCGAGAAAGTCTTCCTCACGGCGAAACGGGGTCACCAGTGTCGCCATCTGCGCTCCGGCCGCCAGCAGGCCCGCGAGTGCCTCGATCTGCCCGGCGCTCATGAGCGGTTCGTCCGCCTGCACATTAATCACGCGCGCGGCGCCGATCTGCGCATTTGCCTCGGCCAGCCGGTCTGTGCCGCTGGCGTGGCCCGCATCCGTCATCACCGTGCGAAAGCCCGCAGCGGCCACGCAGTCGCGCAGGCGCTCATCGTCTACGGCAAACCACAGCGGCAGCGCCGGCACTTGCTCGCGGATGCGCTCGGCCACCCAGAGCAGGAGCGGTTTGCCCTTGATCAGGTGCAGGAGTTTTCGGGGAAAACGGGTCGATTCGAGGCGGCAGGGGACGATTATTGCGAGATCCGGCGAGGCAGTCATAAGCACGATTTTCCGCGCAGTTAAGAGGAGCGCGCAGCGCCCAGGCGATGCCCGTTTTAAAGTTGCAAGCCACTGGGGGCTACCAAACCGTCCGCGCCTTAAAAAATGACAGCGACCGAGAACAGCGAGGACTCAAGCAGCGCCGCCCCCCAGCAATTGACGAAGGAACTCGTCGTGCAAAACAAGATGGGCATCCATGCGCGGCCGGCAGCCATGATCGTCCGCGTGACCAACCGCTACCAGTCCGATGTCTTCGTCGAAAAGGACTCCGAACAGGTAAATGGCAAAAGCATCATGGGCCTCATGATGCTCGCCGCGGGCAAGGGCTCGCGGGTCAAGTTTATCGCCAACGGGCCCGACGCCGCGCAAATCCTCGAAGAGCTCGAAGAGCTCTTCACACGGAAATTTGACGAGGCCTGAAGCCGGCGAAGGCGGCGACTCGCCGTCCGCAACGACTCCACTGCGCGTGGGGCGGTGGCGGGTCGCCACGTGCCATTTACTGTGCGGTTTGTTTGGCGGGCGAAACGCCCGCCAAACAAACCGCACAGTAGAATGAACTCCCTGACTGGAGCTCAGGTAGAGAGTTAACCCGTCAACTTTTTGGCCGCGCCCAAATGGGTACACACTCCATTCGCGCACGTGCTGAAGCACCTGACGAGCCGCCAACGAGCGGCTCGCCAAATGGAACGGTCGAAGACCGTGTCGCGAAGCGACAGAGGAGGAGTCTTTAAATTTGCGATTTTGTTCGGGCGCGAAGCGCACGGGCGAAATCGCAAATTAAACGGCACGGGGCGCCACGCCCCCGCCGCCCGCGTAGGGCCACCCATTCCCGAAGAGAGCCGCGCAAAAAAACTCGAAGTTCTACAAAGAACTACGCAGACCCCTGATGCTGCCTGATTCGGCGCACTGATCCACGTTGGCCCAACTCATATTTCTCTCCGCTGTACCCCATCCCCCATCAGCCCTAAGGACTGCGCCGTGATCCCCTTCCTAAAGTCGCTCTTCCCCCGCAGCTTTGCCCAAAAAATCGAGTGGGCGATCGGCCTGGTAGCCGTCGCCGTGCTGCTCGCCGCCGGTGCCTTCGACTACCTGTCGAGCCGCCGCCTCATCGAGCAGCAAACGCAGTCAGCCGCGTTTAACCACATCAAGAGCATCGCCAAGGAGCTCGACGATTTCGTCAACGCCGTCGGGCATCTCCCCCGCTCCATCGCCGCCTTTCAGGAAACGCTCGGCGCCACCCCCAGGCCGGAGATCCACCCCTTTTTGCGCGCCCTTATGCGCGACACCTTCGCCGACGAAGTCTACGGCCTGTACCTCGCCTTTGAGGCTCTCCCGGCCGATGCGCCCAACTCCAGTTTCAGGATAAACCGCGCCAGCTATCCGCGCGTAATCTCGCTCGGCTACGACTACCACGACTCCCGCTACGAGTGGTACCACGGCCCGCGCCACACAGGCCGCCTGCACGTCACCGAGCCCTTTCATGCGTTTGAGGAGCCGATACACAGCACCCGCATGGTCAGCGTGAATGCGCCGATCCGCAGCGAAGACGGCCGCTACATCGGCACCGCCGGAGCCTCCATCCCCATCGAAAACCTGCTGTCCATCATGCGCGGCCGCCGCTTCTTCGGCGAAGAGCCCCGCGAGGGCGATACCTCGGAGTACACCTACATCGTCAGCCGCAATGGGAACATCATCGCGCACCCCATCCAGCAGTTCCTGCCCAATGCCCCCCTCCCCAATCGCAACATAAACAACCGGGCGGGCGGCGCCAAAATCGCCAGCCTCCCCGAGGGCCAGACCACGATCGAGGTCGATGGCGAGGAACGCCGCGTCTACTGGACTCAAGGCCTCTCCTCCGGCTGGAAGATCGTCCTCGATATTTCCGCCGAGAAAGCCCTCGCCCCCATCGACAGGCTCACCACGCGCGACATCGGCATCGCCGCTGTCGCCCTGATCGTCATCCTGCTGACCGTCTCCCTGATCGCGCGCCGGATGACGGCCCCGATAGCCCACCTGAGGCAGGCTGCCAGCGCGCTTGAGAAAGGCCAGTTCGAGGCCGACTCGCTCGACCCGCTCGCGGCCCGCAACGACGAAGTCGGCGAGCTCGCGCACAGCTTCCAAAACATGGCGCACAAGATCCACCGCCGTGAACGCAGCCTCGCCAACCTCAACCGCAACCTGGAGCAAACCGTCCAGGCGCGCACGGCCCAGCTCGCCCACGCCGTCTCCGAAGCCCAGGACGCACGCCTCGCCGCCGAGCACGCCAACCGCAGCAAAAGTGAATTCCTGGCCAACATGAGCCACGAACTGCGCACGCCCATGAACGCCATCATCGGCTACTCCGAGATGCTCATCGAAGAAGCCGAAGCCGCGGGCAAACCCCACATCGTCGCCGATCTCAACAAAATCCGCTCCGCCGGAAAACACCTCCTCGAACTCATCAACGACGTCCTCGACCTCTCCAAAATCGAAGCCGGCAAGATGCCCCTGTACATAGAGGAATTCGACGTGCGCGAGATGCTCGACGAAGTCGTCACCACCATCAGCCCCCTCGTTGAGAAAAACCACAACCGCCTGGAGCTCCGCTTCGCCGACAACCTCGGCGTCATGCAGGCCGACGTCACCAAAGTCCGCCAGGCACTCTTCAACCTCCTCGGCAACGCCACCAAATTCACCGAAAACGGCCGCCTCGTCCTGGAAGCCCGACGAGAGGCCGCCAGCGCGGAAACCGGGCAGCCCGCCGCCAACACTGCTGACGCGCCGGACACCGACAGCGCACCCCAGGAGGCGCCGACCACCGATGGCGACCGCCTCGTACTCATCGTGCGCGACACCGGCATCGGCATGACCCCCGATCAGCTCAACCGCATCTTCGAGGCCTTCATGCAGGCCGACTCCTCCACCACCCGCAAATACGGCGGCACCGGACTCGGACTGCCCATCACCCGCAACTTCTGTCGCCTCATGGGGGGCGACCTCACCGTCGAAAGCGAGTACGGTAAAGGCAGCACCTTCACCATCGTCCTCCCGGCCAAGGTCAGTCGGGAAAACGCCAAAACCCAGGCAATCGGAGGCGACAAAAGCGAAGACGAAGCCAGCGACACCACAGCCGGTGAAGCCCAGGCCTCTGCCACCGCCGTCCCCGTTTCGACCAAGCAGGCCACCATACTTGTCATCGACGACGATCCCGTCGTCCGCGACATCACCTCGCGCAACCTCATCCGCGAAGGCTACCGCGTCATCCTCGCGCACGACGGCCCCACCGGCCTCGCGCTCGCTCACGCCCAAAACCCCGCCGCCATCGTCCTCGACATCCTCATGCCCGGCATGGACGGCTGGGCCGTGCTCGCCGCGCTCAAGAAAGACCCCGCGATGCGCAGCATCCCCGTGATCCTCGCTACGCAGATCGACGAAAAGGAAGTCGGCTTCGCACTCGGCGCACACGATTACCTGATCAAGCCCGTTGATAAAGACCGGCTCGTCAGCGTGATCCAGCGCCACCTCAACCCCGGCGAGGCGCGCTCACTGCTCCTCGTCGAGGACGACAAAACCACCCGCGAGATGGTGCTGCGCCTCCTGGAGCGGGAGCCCTTCGTCATCACCGCCGTCGAGCATGGCCGCGCTGCGCTCGACTACCTCGCCCGCACTCCACAGCTCCCCTCACTCATCCTCCTCGACCTCCTCATGCCCGTGATGGATGGCTTCGAGTTCCTCGCCAACCTGCGCGGCGAAGACGAGTGGAGGGACATCCCCGTCATCGTCCTGACCGCGATGGACCTCAGCAGCGAGGAGCGCAACCTGCTGCTCTCCCGCGCCAAATGCATCCTCCCCAAAGCCGGCACCGGCAAAGTCGAGCTCATCGAGAAAATCCGCTCCGCCCTCGAAGAGCCCACCACCTTGGAAAACACAGCATAACCCCTGCACCAAACGCCCGAGGAGGAGCCCTCTCCCGCCGCTTTCCCACTGCGCGTGGGGCGGTGGCGGCTCGTCAGGTGCCTCAGCCCGTGTGGGGATGAAGCGGAAACCTTGGGGCGCGGTCTTCGACCGATTCACTTTGCGGCGCACTCGTTGGTGCGCCGTCCCGTGCACTTCACCCCACCTGCTACTCCCAGATTTGAATGAAGGTTCCCAATCAATGGTCGGGACCTTTCTACTGTGCGGCTTGTTCGTCGGGCGAACGCCCGACGAACAAGCCGCACAGTAAATGGGAGCAGGCACCGCCTGCCGCCCCACGCGCAGTGGGAAGGGAGAACCACCCGCGCACTCCGCCTAATAAAAGGAGCTGCGCCACCTTGACGAGTGGGGGCGGGCAGGGCTGGATGGCGCGCACTTAATTCCAGACTGCATCCCTCTACTCATGAAGCGATTTTCCCTCCTCCTTGCCGCTACCCTGAGCGCCGCCAGTGCCGCCTTCGCGCAAGAAGCCGCCCCCCAGCCCGAGCCTCACAAGTACGAGGAGCTGCCGAACTTCGACTTCGGCGACCTGCACGTGGAGCAGAAGTTTTCCATGAGTGTGGGCTTTCGCGCGCTCAGCGGCGCCAAGGTCGGCTTCTCCGGCCAGGGCAGCATTCCCGCTCCGAGCCTCCTCATTGATCCAGATCTTGATGAGCCGCGCAGCTATAACGACGGCTTCGTATTTGCCGACCGCCGCCCCAACCCACCGGCCGACGGTAAAACCAACTCCTGGGGCGCAGCTCACCCCGACCAGCTCGTCAATGGCGGGGCCGACATCGCCATGCACAGCTACAGTGCAGAGACTGCCTTCACCTCCACTGGCAGCAAAGACGCCGACTCCGACGTCGGCGCCGAACTCGTCGTCGAGCGCGACATGGGCAAGCTCGGCAGCAAGCTCCAGTGGCGGCTCTTCGCGGGATTTGGCCTCAATGGCATTTCGGGCTCCGAGCGTCGCAACGTCGATGCGACCATCACCACCGTGACTGACCTTTACTCGCTCGCCGGACAAACGCTCCCCGGGGACGGCCTGCCTCCCTACTCGGCGCCCTCTTCCATCCAAGACCCGAGCCAGCCGGATGATCCCAACGCACGGATAGACACCACCGTACTGCTTGGCCGCAAACCCGATTCGCGCAGTACCGCGACCGTCGATAACGACACCCAGGTGACCACTGCCTGGAAACTGAAGGGCAACTACCTGACCTTCCGCGCGGGCCCTACCTTGATCTACGAAATTTCGGAAAAGTTTCGCGTGAGCCTCAGCGCGGGCCCCGTCCTCGTCTACTCGGGCACGACCTACACGGTGGAGTCGCTTCTTGAGGCCGAGACGGGCGAAGCCAGCGTCCACACGCTCAGGGACTCCGACTCCAAGGTACTGACCGGCTACTACGTCGATGCGACCCTGCAATACATGCTCAACGAGCGGGCGGGCTTCTACGCGGGCGCCTTCTATCAAGCCAGTGGCGACTACACGCAGCACCTCGAAGAGGCCGCAACCAACTCGCACTACTCGACCGATATCGACCTCTCCAAACTCCAGGGCTTCCGCGCAGGCCTGAACTACCGCTTCTAAACCAGCGAGTGCCCTACGCGGGCGGCGGTGGCGGGTCGCCACTTCCATTGAATTTGCGATTTTGCTCGCGCGCTGTGCGCCCGAACAAAATCGCAAATTTAACGGGACATCTCCCTGTCGCTTCGCGACAGGGTCTTCGACCCTTTTTATGGATGCGGCCTCGTTGGCTAGCGTTTACCCGTTAACCCCAAAAATCGCCCAAACGGGTTACCTATCGGTTCTCCGCCTGACCGGAGGTCGGGACTTTTCTACTGTGCGGTTCGTGTTTCGCGCGGAACGCGCGAAACACGAACCGCATAGTAAATGGGAGCAGGCACTGCCTGCCGCTCCACGCGCAAGGGTCAAGGACCCTTCTTTTGGGCGAGCCGCTCGTTGGCGGCTCGTCAACTTCGCCCCGTTTCATTTTGCGACGCAACTCGTTGGTGCGCCGTCGGCTTCGACCGTTTGAGCACGGGGGGGGGCTCAGGTTCCGGCCCACTTGAAAAGTGTCGTGGTGAGCGGCGGCAGCGTGAGCGACAGCGACTGTGGATGCCCGTCGGCGGGGATCGGCTCGGTGTGGCGTGCGCCATCGTTCCCTAGGCCGGTGCCGCCGTAGTGGCTGCTGTTGCTGTTGAGCACCTCGCGCCAGAGGCCCGCGAGCGGCACGCCCACGCGGTAGTTTTGGCGAATGACTGGCGTGAGGTGGACGACGACCGCGAGCGGGGACGACGCATTTTCCGCAGGAGGAGCGGCCGCTGCGCCATCTCCCGCGCCGCCCGTCGCCCGCCGCAGGTACGCGATGACGCTGGCCTGCGTATCGTACGCGGCGAGCCACTGAAAGCTCTGTGGGTGCAAGTCGCTCGCACCGCCGAGCGCGGGCTCGCTCAAGTACAGGTGATTGAGGTCGCGCACGAGCCGGCGCAGGCCCTCGTGGTCGCCGTACTGGCATAGATGCCAGTCGAGGCTTTTACGAAAATCCCACTCCTGCGACTGGCCGAACTCGCAGCCCATGAAGAGCAGCTTCTTGCCCGGCCAGGCCCACATGTGTGTGTAGAGTGCGCGGAGGTTGGCCGCCTTTTCGGGGATGTGCGCCGCGCCCATCTTGAAGAGCATCGAGCCCTTACCGTGTACGACTTCGTCGTGCGAAAACACGGTGATGAAGTTTTCAGAATACTGGTAGAGCATCCCGAAGGTGAGGTCGCCGTGGTGCCACTTGCGGTGCACGGGCTCCTTGGCGAAGTAGCGCAGCGTGTCGTGCATCCAGCCCATGTTCCACTTGAGGTCGAAGCCCAGGCCGCCGTCGGCGAGCGCGCGCGTGATGCCCGGGAAAGACGTGGACTCCTCCGCAATCGTGAGTGCCTGCGGGTAGTAGTGTTTCACCAGTCCGTTGGTGTGCTTGAGGAAGGCGATGGCCTCCAGGTTTTCGCGCCCGCCGTATTCGTTGGGGATCCATTGGCCGGGCTCGCGCGAGTAGTCGAGGTAGAGCATCGAGGCGACCGCGTCTACGCGCAGCCCGTCGATGTGGTAGCGCTCCAGCCAGAAAAGCGCGTTGGCGGCGAGGAAGCCGCGCACCTCGTTTCGCCCGTAGTTAAAGATGAGCGTGCCCCAGTCCATGTGCGCGCCCTTGCGCGGATCGGCGTGCTCGTAGAGCGCGGTGCCGTCGAACTCGGCAAGCGCGAAGGCATCGCGCGGGAAGTGCGCGGGCACCCAGTCGAGGATGACGCCGACGCCGCGCTGGTGCAGGTGATCGACGAACCACGCGAAATCCTCGGGTGTGCCGTAGCGCTGCGAGGGCGCGTAAAACCCCGTGACCTGGTAGCCCCAGGATCCATCGAAGGGATGCTCCGCGATCGGCATGATCTCCACATGTGTGAAGCCCATCTCGACGGCGTAGTCGGCGAGCTGCGGGGCCAGCTCGCGATAGCTCAGGAGCCGCTCCGGCTGGCCCGGGTCGCGCCGCCAGGAGCCGAGGTGCACTTCGTAAATCGAGATCGGGCGCTCCAGCGCGGAACGGCCAGCGGCGGGAGCGGCGGCCGGCTGCGGCGAATCGCAGCGCGAGCGCGACTTCATCCACGCCGCATCACCCCACTCGTGCTTTCGCGTGTCCCAGACGATTGAGGCATTCCCGGGCGGTGCCTCAAAATATTGCCCGTAAGGATCGGTCTTCAGGCGGGTGTGCCCGGCTTGGTCACGGATTTGAAATTTGTAGAGCGCGCCCTCGCCAAGCCCCGGGACGAAGAGCTCCCACACCCCCGACTGGCCCAGCGTGCGCATCGGGTGGTAGCGGCCATCCCAGCCGTTGAAGTCGCCCACGAGCGAAACCTGCGAGGCATTGGGCGCCCACACCGCGAAGCTCACGCCCGCCCCCCCTCCCGCCGCGCCCTCGTGTGTGCGCAGATGCGCACCCAGCTTGTCGTAGATCCGGTGGTCGTTCCCCTCGTTGAAAAGGTGCAGATCCGCCGCGCCCAAGGTGGGCAAAAACGCATACGGATCGTGCTGCCGCCACTCGCGCCCCAGCCCGTCGGTGGCCTCCAGTTCGTAGCGAAAATGCTTCCGGCGGCGCGGAATCGCGACCTCAAAAACCCCCGCATCGTCCAGCCGCGACATCGGCCAACGCTCGCCAGACTCAGGGTCGATCAGGGCACACTCGACCGCGCCGCGCAAAAACGCGCGGGCCACCAATCGGCCTTCGCCGCCGCCAGCACTTTTTTTCCCCGCGCCAAAAGAGGCTTTGGACTTCGGCATTTTTTTCGATTTGCCGTTTTCGCCAGCGGCGCGGGCCGCGTTCTCCGCCCAATGCATCCCGAGCAGCGAATGCGGCTCGGGGTGCCGCGCATGGAGGAGGGAGTCGAGGTCGCTGCGGGAGATTATCATCACGGGATCGGGGCTGGGCCACACAGTGGCCCCCGCATGCAGAGATCTCGACAAAATAACACCGCCCGCCATGCGCCCTCCACCGCCCCGCCCCACCGAGCGCCACTCGTGGAGCGCAGGGAACGCGTGGGGCGCATGACGCGCACCTCATAGCCAGCAAAGGCGTGGCCCCGGGCTGGCCGCGCGCACACGGAGGCTCGTTTTCAGAGCCGAAGTGTGGGCGCAGGTCGTTTTCCAAAATTTCCCTTGCTCAGGCGGAGGCTCGGCCTACGGTCGCCGCCCTTTCGGTTCTGTCCCCATCGTCTAGCCCGGCCTAGGACACCACCCTTTCACGGTGAGAACCGGGGTTCGAATCCCCGTGGGGACGCCACCGTTTCTTTAGCAACGAAACTGGCAAGAGGCCCGCCACTCTGATGAGAGTCGCGGGCCTCGTCGTTTCTCAGTTTCGCCCAAAAAACCTCCGGCCGCCCTTTCCCTGCGTGTGCCATCAGCAGGCCTTGGTGAGAGCGACTCCGCTTCGATAGGCCAACTGGCAATGCCCACAATTTGGCGTGGCCCACTCCGAACTTCTGGGCAGGCTCCCCAGCTAAAATGGCTCTCCCTATCAACATTGACGCGCTGCTAAACGGCACAGCCGTGGAATGGGAGCGCATCGAATTCAAAGAAGGATGGAATGCCGAAGAGGTCGTGCAGGTACTGTGCGCTTTCGCCAATGATTTCCATAATTGGGGAGGAGGCTACCTCGTGCTCGGTGTAAAAACATCAGGAGGACGGCCCATTCTCCCCCCACAGGGCCTACAGCCAGAACAAGCCGATGCATGGCAAAGAAAGCTGCTCGAATTGGGCTACAGGCTGCGCCCCGCGTATCACCCGATTTCGGAAGTGGCGACCATCAACGGAAAGATCGTTTTGGTGGTGTGGGTCCCCGCTGGCGAAATGCGCCCATACGAAGCTCCCTTGAGCTTGGCAAAAGATGAGAAACGAATGTCTCCCTACATCCGGATTCACGCGAATACCATTGAGGCCAAAGGAAATTTGAAGAGCGAGCTCTACAGCCTCGCCAACCGCATTCCCTTCGATGACCGCCAGAATGGCAGTGCTCCACTTGCCGAACTACAACCGATACTGATTCAGAACTTCCTCTCGGAAGTGAAAAGCAATCTGGCGGCCGAGGCCTTGCGCCTACCTCTCGACGAGCTGGGCCGCAGGATGCAGATCGTCCGTGGGCCACAGGAGGCCCCACGACCGCTGAACGTCGGTTTACTGTTCTTCTCGCCCGCCCCTGCCCGATGGTTCCCGCAAACGCAGATCGATATTGTGCACCTCCCTCAAGGCCGCGGCGGGGATCAAATTATTGAGAAAGAGTTCAAAGGGCCGCTCGGGGTCATGCTACGCGATGCGCTTGCTTACCTGAGGAACAATGTCGTGACCCAATTCACACGAAAGCTCCCTGAGCAGGCCGAGGCCGAGCGATATTCGAATGTGCCCTACCCGGCACTCGAAGAAGCCTTGGTAAACGCTGTTTACCACCGCAGTTACGAAGAGCGCGAACCCATTGAAGTTCAGATCACGCCCGAAGAAATAACCATCCTGAGTTTCCCGGGGCCCGATCCGACAGTGAATATGGAAGACTTGCGCGCCGGGCGTGCAGTCGCCCGCCGCTACCGCAATCGACGTATCGGAGAGTTTTTAAAAGAACTGGAGCTCAGCGAAGGACGTGGCACCGGAATCCCAAAAATCCTCGAATCCATGAAGGCTAACGGTTCCCCCGAGCCTCAGTTTGAGACCGACGCCAGCCGGACGTCCTTCCTACTTCGCCTACCGCTACGCCCAAACCCCAAAGCAGGCCCCAGAGTAAGTCCCATAGTAACCAATCCTGTAACCCCCAGTAAATCAGCAGGCATAGGAAATATGCTTGAGGCAGGGGAAACCCTGGCCCCCAGAGTAGCCCCCAAAGCTTTTCAGCAGTTAAAAGTATCAACCGCCAGCCTGATTCTCTCTGCTTGCCTGGAGCCCAGGCGCTCCAGCGAGTTACTCCAGATTCTCAGGCTCAAAGACCGCTCCCACCTGCTAAGCAACTACCTGAATCCGTTGATGAAACGAGGCTTGCTCGCCCGCGCTCAGCCGCAGTCACCCAAGAGTCCGACGCAGTGCTACATCATCACCGATGCAGGCCGCGCTTGGCTCTCCACCCCACCATCTAGCCCTCTCGGCTAAGCTTTGATGAAAGAGAGCGACAACCACGGGGTAGCATTGGGAACGGGCGAATTATCTGAGCACGGCTCTGCTGCGCGCGATCTCCCCGCCAGCACGCCGCAGGCCAAAACCAAGGTGCGGCTGCTGGTCGTTGAGGATGATGAGGTCACAGCACGCGGCCTGGCGACGGGGCTCACTCAGGCGGGCTTCGAGGTGCGCACGGCTCGCCGCGGTGACGATGCGCTGCGCTCGCTCGACGCGCAGCTCCCCGAGCTCGTCGTCCTCGACTGGATGCTCCCGGGCGCGGACGGCATGGAGATCTTGCGCGGGCTGCGCGGGCGCGGCACGCGAGTGCCGGTGCTGCTGCTCACCGCGCGCGATGCGCTGGAGGATCGCGTCGAAGCGCTCGACGCGGGAGCCGATGACTATCTGGCGAAGCCTTTCGCCTTTGCCGAGCTGCTCGCACGGGTGCGGGCACTCCTGCGCCGCGCCGTGCCTGCCGAGCCTTGGCGGCGCTCGCTGGCCGATCTGGAGCTCAACTTTGAAACGCGGCTGGTCACGCGTGGCGGCCAACTGCTGGAGCTGACTCCGCGCGAGTTTGATTTTCTGGCGTACTTGATCGCGCGCACGGGCGAGGTCGTAAGCCGCGACGAGCTCGCCCGCCAGGTCTGGCGCGAGAACAACCGCGCGACGCCGCTCGACAACGTGATCGATGTGCACGCCGCGCGGCTGCGCCGAAAGCTCGACGAGGGGCGCGCCCACAAGCTGCTCCACACGGTGCGCGGCGTGGGCTTCGTCCTGCGCGAAGAATCGCCGGGCGCGAAAGGAATTTCCGCGCGATGAAGGCATGGTGGGGCGCACTTTCACTGCGGGCGCGGCTCGCGCTGGCCTTTGCCGCGATGGCAGCGGGCGCACTGATTTTCCTGCTCGCGATTGTCGCGCGAACGCTGGGCACTGCCGCGCTGGCGGAGGGGAAGATCCTGCCCGCAGCCGCGTTCGCATTGGGCGTGTTTTTCCTCGGCGGCTGGTTCGTCGCCGAATGGTGTTTGCGCGAGCTCGGCAAGCTCGCCGCAAAAGCCAGATCGCAAACGATGCTGCCCGACCTGCGCGCATTGACACTCGGCGATTCGCCCGCGGCCCCGATCCCCGCCGAGCTCGAAGGGCTGGCCGCGCTCCTCCGCCAGGAGGCCGCGCGGCACGACCGCTTGCTCGGCGAGTTGCAGCGTTTCACGGCCGATGCCGCGCACGAACTGCGCACACCGCTCACCGCGCTGCGCACGACGGGCGAAGTCGCCCTGAGCGGCCACGCCGATGCTGCCACCCTGCGCGAAGCGATCGGCACGATGCTTGAGGAGGCAGTCGCGATGAGCGCGCTGCTTGAGCGGCTGCTGCGCCTCGCGCGACTGGAGGCCAAAGCAGTGGAGCCGCGCACGCTGGCACTCGCCGAGCACCTCGCCGCCTGGCGCGAGCAGGTGCTCGTTTTGGCCGAGGAAAAGCAGGTCGAAGTCGAGCTCGATTGCCCGCGCGGCACGGGCGAGCTCAGCGTCTTCACCGATGCGGCACTCCTCGGCCACGCGGTGACAAACTTGCTGCACAACGCGATCCAGCACAGCCCGCCGGGCAGTCGCATAAAAATCGCCGTGCGCCACTCGCACCCCAACGAAGCGCAGGCGGGCGGCACATCAATTGCGATCAGTGATCAAGGGCCGGGCATCCGGCCCGAAGATCAAGCGCGAGTTTTCGAGCGATTCTACCGCGTCGATAAAAGCCGCACGCGCGCAAGCGGCCCCAGCTCGGGCGGACACGGGCTCGGCCTCTGTATCGCCAAAACGGCTGTGGAGCGGCTGGGCGGCACGCTCACGCTGCGCAGCGCAGTCGGCAGGGGAGCGACTTTTACCCTCACACTGCCCGAAGTCTGAACAAATCGTCAGGTGCGGCGCCTTGTTCGGCGCGCCTCCGCCCGCAGCCTCGCGCACATGAGCAGCTTTGAACCCCTCGCCCCCGCCAGCGGCCTTTCCTGGGCCGAAGCCGCGCGGAGGCTCGAAGCGCACGGCCCCAATGTCGCCGTGCCGCAAGGGCGGCCGACCTGGCACGCCGTGCTATGGGATTCGCTCAAAAGCCCGTTTAACTATGTGCTGCTTTTTCTCGGCGCAGTCTCGTACCTGACCGACGATTACGAGGCGGCCATCGTCATGGGCGTGATGGTCTCAGTCGCGACCGGACTGCGGTTCTGGCAGGAGTACCGCTCGCTGGTGCAGGCCGATTCGCTGCGGCGGCTCGTGCGCAACCGCGCCACGGTGCTGCGCAGCGGCTACAGCGCAGAAGGGCGCATCCCCAATGCTGCCGATCACCGCGCGACGGAGGTCTTCATGGAAGACCTCGTCCCGGGCGACGTGGTAAAACTCTCCGCAGGCGACATGATTCCCGCCGATGTGCGGCTCATCGACTCGCGAGACCTGTTCGTCACACAGGCTGCACTTACGGGCGAGTCACTGCCTGTAGAAAAACAGGCAAGCAAAAGCCCGGGGGCTGCCACCAGCACCGCGCGCGCCGAGGCCGCCGAAGTGCCCCGCGCCGAAGCCGACTCCGCGCCACGCGCAGCCCAGCCCGCCACGGGAAACGAGACGCTCGCCGAGCCCGACCTGTGCTTCATGGGCAGCAGCGTCGTCAGCGGCACCGCGACCGCCGTCGTGCTGCGCACGGGCGTGAGTACCCTGCTCGGCGGGATGGCCCGGAAACTCGTCGGCCAGCGGCCCGTGACCGCCTTTGACCTCGGGCTCAACCGCGTGAGCTGGGTCTTGATCAAGTTCATGTTCGTGATGGTGCCAGTCGTTTTTTTGATCAACGGACTGGTGAAGGGCGACTGGCTGGACGCCTTCTTTTTCGCAGTGGCGGTGGCCGTCGGGCTCACGCCCGAAATGCTGCCGATGATCGTCAACGCCAACCTCGCGCGCGGCGCCGCCTCAATGGCCAGGGAGCGCACGATCGTGAAGCGGATGAGCTCGATGCAGAACTTTGGCGCGATGGACCTGCTATGCACGGACAAGACCGGCACGCTGACGCAAGACCGCGTGGCCCTCATCCGCTACCTCGACGTCGGCGGCACGCCCAGCCCGCGCGTGCTGGAGCACGCCTACCTCAACAGCTTTTTCCAGACGGGACTGAAAAACCTGATCGACCGCGCCGTGATCGACAAGGCCCGCGAGGTCGGCCTGCGCGAGACCGCCAGATCGTACCGCAAGATCGACGAAGTGC
>NZ_LSZQ01000019.1 GCF_001580015.1 Cephaloticoccus primus | reverse complement strand
CGCCCTGGGGCGGCCCGGGGGCGCCCCGCGCCTGCTCGTCTGCAAAGGCGCGGTCGAGGAGATGCTCGCGCTGTGCACGCAGGTCGAGCTCGGCGGCGAGCTGCGCCCCTTTGACGACGAGTCGCGCGCACGGCTGATGGCCCTGCGCAACGAGCTAAACGACGACGGCCTGCGCGTCGTCGCCGTCGGCTACAAGGCCACCGACAAAGAGCCCGGCGCCTTCAACGCTGAGGACGAGCGCGGCCTCATCCTCTCCGGCTACATCGCCTTTCTCGATCCGCCCAAGGAAAGCACCGCAGAGGCACTGCGACTCCTGCGCGAACACGGCGTCGGCGTGAAAATCCTGACCGGCGACAACGCACTGGTCGCGCGCAAGGTGTGCCGCGACGTGGGGCTCGACGTGCAGGGCGTGCTAAGCGGCAGCGAAGTCGCCACGCTCGACGACGAAGCCCTGCGCACCGCCGCCGAGCAAGCGACACTCTTCGCCAAGCTCGACCCCGCGCAAAAAGCGCGCGTCATCACCGCCCTCAAGCGAAACGGCCACACCGTCGGCTTCATGGGCGACGGGATCAACGACGCGCTCGCCCTGCGCGAGGCCGACGTCGGCATCTCCGTCGATAGCGCGGTGGACGTCGCCAAAGAAGCTGCCGACATCATCCTGCTGGAGAAAAGCC
This sequence comes from Cephaloticoccus primus, assembly GCF_001580015.1. Lineage (GTDB taxonomy): Bacteria > Verrucomicrobiota > Verrucomicrobiia > Opitutales > Opitutaceae > Cephaloticoccus > Cephaloticoccus primus. Next base: position 11,348 of record NZ_LSZQ01000019.1, on the reverse strand, counting down.
TGCTCGTCCTCGAACGCGGCGTACTGGAGGGGCGGCGCGTTTTCGGAAACATCATGAAGTACATCAAGATGACCGCGTCATCGAACTTCGGAAACGTCTTCAGCGTGCTCGTCGCCAGCGCCTTCCTGCCCTTCCTGCCGATGCTCGCCATCCACCTGCTCATCCAGAATCTGCTCTACGACTTCTCCCAACTCTCCATCCCCTGGGACCGTGTGGATGCCGACTGGACACGCCGCCCGCGCAAATGGTCCGCGCAAGGAATCGCCCGTTTCATGCTCTGGGTCGGCCCCGTGAGCTCGCTCTTCGACATCACGACCTTCCTCGGCCTGTGGTTTATCTTTAAAGCCAACGCGCCCGAGCACGCCGCGCTCTTCCAGTCCGGCTGGTTTATCGAAGGCCTGCTCACCCAGACGCTCATCGTGCACATGATCCGCACGGAGAAAATCGCCTTCCTGCAAAGCCGTGCCGCCTGGCCCGTCATCCTGCTGACCGCCGCCGTCATGGCCCTGGGCTGCCTCGTGCCCTTCACCCCGCTGGGTGCCGCCGTCGGCATGGTGCCGCTGCCACTCAGCTACTGGCCCTTCCTCGCCGCAACCCTCCTCGGCTACTGCCTGCTCACCCAAATCCTGAAACGCCTCTACCTGCGCAAATTCGGCGAATGGCTCTGAGCGCGCTCGGACAGGGTGGCTATTCTATTGAGACTGGCGACGCCCGCCAGCGGCGCCCGCACCTCCTTTATTCTCAAAAGCGTTGACCTGAACGAGCCCCGCAAAAGAAAGAAAAGCGGCGAGCCAGCCCGTAACTCCTCCCTCACCTGCTAATGGCGATTAAAAAAATAGATTTCAGCTACCTCCTCATTGGAGCCACTTTTTTCATCTATGTATTGACCAGGGCAATTAAGGTAGGCGCAACCTACGATGAAGTATTTACTATTGAGGAGCTTTGCTCTTTTTCTTTCTTTAAAATACTCTTCCTGACTGCTGTCGCCAATAATCATGTCGTCAATACGGTCTTGATAAAGCTGCTGTTCCTAACTGGAAGTGACTCCCTGTTCATCGCCCGCCTGCCCAACTTGGTCGCCCTCATAGGGTATCTATATTTTGGGTACAAAATAGCCTCCAGAAACCTGTCCCCGGCCATAGGCTTGGGGTGCTTTACCCTTCTCGTCTGCAATCCATTTTTGCTTGAGTTCTTCGGGCTGGCCAGGGGATATGGCCTATCACTGGCGTTCATGATGGGCTCCGTGTATTTTGCATCGGAGAACGTGAAGTCGTTTTCGCATTCGACCTTTTCCCGAAGCCTGATCTTTGGCGCGCTGTCTGTATTTACAGTATACTCCATGCTTTATTTTTGGGTAGCCCTGGCTATCATATTAAACACCGCAGTCCTGCTGAAGGAAAACAGAGTGACTTTTAAAAACGCAATACGCCACAGTTTTTATATCGGGAGCGTGTTGGCTTTTTTCATTTCGCTGCCTCTCATCCGGATGATTATCCACAAAAAGCTATACTACGGAGGCCACACCAGTTTTTACGAAGACACTCTCATATCGCTCACTCAGTACACCCTATACCACCCAGGTGTCACGACGCTCACCTATACGTCACTCAATCTTTTCCTGGCTGCCACTACAGCCATTACTCTAGCAGCCTGGGTCCGAAAAAAACAGGTAAACTCATGCAGTAAACTATTCATCTCATTAGCTATCCTCCCCGCTCTTCTAATCATTACTGCACACCACCTGACAGGAACGCTTTATCCGATTGATCGAGTCGCCCTCTTTTTCTACCCACTCCTCATCCTGCCTCTATGCTTCAGCCTGAATGAGATTAGAAAAAAGGTCAGCATTCCCATACTCCTGGCATTCACTTTCGGGCTTTCCTTCAACCTTATTTCAAACTCCAACCTTTATAAGACCGAGCTATGGCCCTTCGATGCACATAGCGAAAAAATATTACAAATATTAAACAAACAAGGAGAGAAAGAAGGCAAGGTAGTAAATCTACAGATCGATTGGTTTTTCCAACCCTCTATAGAATACTACCTGAAACGAGGAAGATATCCATTTATACAGATAATAGACCCTCTATCAAGTGCGATAAACCCTGAGGCAGGGTACTACCTTTTCCTATCAGGGAAGGCAACTGATTACATTAGTGAACTGAGAGAGGAACGAGGGCTGGAAGTCGAGGAGCTGTGTAGAATCCAAGAGTTTCTAAAGTACCCGGAAGAACAGGTCGTTGTTTTTGATCTTAAGAAACGAACACACACACAGCTCTAGTGCTGACTATCCCCCAGCAGCTCGGTGGTCCAAGTTTCACGACAGTTGGAGTACGACAGGGAGCTGGTCTGTTCAGGAAAGCTTGGGGCATTTGGTTTTTTTGTAATGGCCGCGGCGGGGGTTGGGCTGGAGGGCTTTGCCGCTGCGGAGGGTTTCTATCTGGTCGCGCAGGACGGCGGCGCGCTCGAACTCCAGCTTCTGCGAGGCGGCGAGCATTTCGTTTTCCAGCTCGGCGATGATCGCGGCGCGGTCTTCCACGCCTTCCGCTACGGCGGCCAGTGAGGCTGCCGCGTCCTCGTCTGCCCGCGAACTGGAGCCGTCATAGATGTGCAGGCTGGCCTGTGCGGCGCGCTGCACGCTGCGCGGAGTGATGCCGTGCTCGCGGTTGTAGGCGAGTTGCTTTTCTCGGCGGTAGGCCACGACTTCCATCGTGCGCCGTATCGACTCGGTCACCGTATCGGCGTAAAAAATCACGCGGCCTCGTTCGTGGCGTGCGGCGCGGCCGGCCGTCTGGATGAGGCTGGTCTCGCTGCGCAGGAAGCCTTCTTTATCGGCATCGAGAATCGCCACGAGGGCGACTTCCGGCAGGTCGAGCCCTTCGCGCAGCAGGTTGATGCCGACCAGTACGTCGAAGTTTCCCAGCCGCAGGTTGCGCAGGATTTCCACGCGCTCAATCGCATCGATATCGCTGTGCAGGTACTCGACGCGGATCCCGGCCTCGCGCAGGTAGCCGGTAATGTCCTCAGAAAGGCGCTTCGTGAGCGTCGTCACGAGCACGCGTTCCTGAGCCTCGACCGCCGCGCGGATTTCGCCGATCAGGTGCTCCACCTGGCCCTTGGTCGGGCGCAGCGTGATCTCCGGATCGAGCAGCCCCGTGGGGCGGATGAGCTGCTCGGCGACGACGGCCGAGTGCTCCAGCTCAAACTTCGCCGGCGTGGCGGAGACAAACAAGGTCTGCCCCGTGACCTGGCGAAACTCCTCAAAGCTCTGTGGACGATTATCGAGGGCCGAGGGCAGCCGGAAGCCGAAGTCCACTAGGTTTTGTTTTCGCACCCGATCGCCGTTAAACATGCCGCCAATTTGCGGGACGGTGACGTGGCTCTCGTCGATCAGGAGCAGGAAGTCTTTCGGGAAAAAATCGATAAGGCACAAGGGGCGTTCGCCCGGTGCGCGGGCCGTCAGGTGGCGCGAGTAGTTCTCTATCCCGCTGCAAAAGCCCATCTCCTGAAGCATCTCCAGATCGTAGTTGGTGCGCATGCGGATACGCTGCGCCTCCAGGAGTTTTCCCTGCGCCTCAAACCAGGCGACGCGCTCGTCGAGCTCGGCCTTTATGGCGGTGATCGCGGGGTCGAGCTTTCCGCGCGAAGTCACGTATTGGTTGGCCGGATACAGGTCGAAGTGGTCGAGCGCGCGCAGCACCTGCCCCGTCAGCAGGTCGAACTCGCTGATCGCCTCGATCTCATCGCCAAAAAACTCCACGCGCAGCCCCTGCTCCGAGTAGGCGGGCGTAATGTCCACCACGTCGCCCCGCACGCGAAAGGCGCCGCGCTTGAGCTGCACATCGTTGCGCTCGTAGAGGTTTTCGACGAGCCGCTCCAGCAACCTGTCGCGCCCAAAGGTTTCGCCGCAGCGCAGCTCGATCCGCATCTCGGTAAAATCCTCCGGCGAGCCCAGCCCGTAGATGCAGGATACGCTCGCCACCACGATCACGTCGCGCCGCGACACGAGCGCACTGGTCGCCGCGATTCGCAGCCGCTCGATCTCATCGTTTATCGAGGAGTCCTTTTCGATATAGGTATCGCTCGACGCGATATACGCCTCCGGCTGGTAGTAATCGTAGTAGCTGACGAAGTACTCGACCGCGTTTTCGGGGAAGAAGTTTTTGAACTCCGAGTAGAGCTGCGCGGCGAGCGTCTTGTTGTGCGAGATGATGAGGGCGGGCCGGTCGCAGCGCGCGATCACGTTGGCCATCGTAAAGGTCTTTCCCGAGCCCGTGACGCCGAGCAGCGTCTGGTCGCGGTTGCCCTTTTGAATGGAGTCGACGAGGGCCTCGATTGCCTGCGGTTGATCGCCAGTCGGCGCGTAGTCACTCTTGAGCTGAAAAAGCATGGGGAAGCCGCAGAGAAGAAACACCGCCGCCCCAAACCGCAAAGGTCTTTGCCTGATCCTCCGAATAGGCACAAAGTGGCGAGAACCCAGCGCGCCCCTCCGCGCCTGCCGACCCTCCCTCCTCCCTTAAAGAAACGCGCCGTGTCCAAAGTCATCATCTCCTCGCTCTACGACTCGCCCGAATTCCGGATGGCCTGCCGGCAATTCGACCAAGCGGCCGATGCAATCAACCTGCCCGAAGCGATCCGCGACCGCGCCAAATATCCGCGCCGCTGCATCGCCGTCTCGCTGCCGATCCAGCGCGACGACGGCAGCATCGCGCTCTACGAAGGCTACCGCGTCCAGCACAGCCTCTCGACCGGCCCCTCGAAAGGCGGCGTCCGCTTTCACCCCGAGCTTTGCCTCGGCGAAGTCGCCGCACTGGCTGTCTGGATGAGCTGGAAATGCGCCCTCGTCGGCCTGCCCTACGGCGGCGCCAAAGGCGGCGTCAGCGTAAACGCCGCCCAGCTCTCGCCCACCGAGCTTGAGCGACTCTCGCGCCGCTACATGCAGGAGCTCATCCCCTTCATCGGGCCCGACGTCGATGTGCCCGCGCCCGACATGGGCACCAACGCACAAATCATGGGCTGGATGATGGACACCTACTCCAACCACATCGGCCACCTCGTGCCCTCAATCGTCACGGGTAAACCGCTCTCGCTCGGCGGCAGCCAAGGCCGCAGCGAAGCGACCGGCGCAGGCGTCGCCCACCTCGTCTGCCGCTACTTGAAAGATTTTTTAAAAATCGCGCCCGCCGAAGCGACCGTCGCCATCCAGGGCTTTGGCAACGTGGGCAGCGAAGCCGCACTCGCCCTCTCCCGAAACTGCGGCGCAAAAGTGATCGCCCTCTCCGACGAACACGGCGGGATCTACAACCCGCGCGGGATCGATGTGCCGCGCGCCCTCAGCTACCACCGTTACCAAGCCACGCTGCGCGGCTTCGACGGCGCCGAGCCGATCAGCAACGACGAGCTCCTCTCCCTCCCCTGCACCGTCCTGATCCCCGCCGCCGTCCAGCGCGTGATCACGCCCACCGTCGCCGCTACGCTGCGCTGCCGCCTCCTCGCCGAGGCCGCCAACGGCCCCACCACCTACAGTGCCGACAAGATTCTGGAAACACGCGACGACATCGAAGTCATCCCCGACATCCTCTGCAACGCGGGCGGCGTCATCGTTTCGTACTTCGAGTGGCTGCAAAACCGCGCCTGCGAATATTGGGATCGCGACACCGTGCTCGCCAAACTCTTCACCCAACTCGACCGCGCTCTGGAAGCCGTCGAGGCCCAACGCGCCAAATACCAATTCAGCCGCCGCCTCGCCGCCCAAACCCTCGGCATCGAACGCGTCGCCCACGCCAAACAAGCCCGCGGCCTCTTCCCCTAAAAGGCCCTTCAACTCTTTTTCGGGCGCGGCCTCGCCGGGCCGCGTCCAGCACAGTCTCCGTCGCGCCCAATAAAAGTTAGTTGGTCGAGTGGTTAGCCAAATTAGATCAAGGAAGAGACTCAGCGAGGTCGCGTTTCCAGTCGCAGCTCCGCGCCAGCAAGCCCTCCTGCCGAAGTAACACGTACAGTGATCGGCCCCGACTCGCGCGTAGTACGGATGGCGGCCAGTGCGCGGCCCTGGAAGAGGGCGAAGTGAGACTCAGGATAGGAGGTGCCGCCAACTGAGTTACCCGTACCCAAGCCGATAAGCGCGCCTGCCCCCTCGACATCAACCTCAATGGCATGCGCTGCCCAGAGATTCCATTGGTCCGCCTCATCAAGTGCTTCAATGGTCACGAAGAATATATCCTGCCCATCGGCATAACCCACGGCGCGATCAGCGACGGCCCGCAACTTCACAGGTGCGCCGACCGTTTTCAGCTCAAAGCGCTCGACCTCGTTGCCCTCGCTCAGTCCCACAGCCACCAGCCTGCCCGGCATATAAGGCAGGGTAAACCGGGTTTTATACCGGTCGGTTTCTGTCGTAGACTGCTCCCCGATTTTTTCCCCATTGAGATACAGCCGCACAGCCTCGTAGCGCGAGTACACTTCGACCGTCAGCAGCTCGCCCTCACGACCGGGCCAATTCCAAGTCGGCAACAAGGGTTCGACTGCCCAAGCACCAATCCAGTTCCCCTTCATGTCCAGGTCGGCTGATTCCGCCCCCTCCGGCAGAGCTGGTGGCGGCACATGTACCGCCATGTAAAGCTTCTTGCCCGCTGGCTCGGCTCCGTGCCACAGGATTTCGCGATAGTGAGAGACGGGCTTGCGCCACCCCGTCAAATCAATGTCGCCGCAGTAAGCATTTCGCCACCAATGGGCATTCTCAACTCCCTTCATATGAGGAAGGCCCAGTCCCCCATCGCCGAGATAATCAAGTGCCGTCCAAACAAAGTCACCGAGCACGTGAGCATGATCACGGGCAACCAGCCAATTGGTAAAGACTTCCGACTGAAAGGACTCGCTCGCATACATTATGCGATCAGGCGCGCGCTCAAGGTCGGCAATATAACGGGGAGGTCCCGGATAAACCTTGAAGTCATCGCCCTCAGCCAGCTCCAACGACGCATCACGTGAAACAAGTGAATAGTTGTAGCCCGCTATATCAAGCAATGAGAAAACTGGATCCAGACTCGTCCAGCCACCTCCCGCCCAAGGGACGTCTTGCCCCATAGTCACCGGACGCGTGCTATCCAGTGCGCGCACGAGCCCAGACAACTCGCGAGCGATGGCCTCGCCCTCTGGTTTTCCCGACTCGGGAATTTCGTTGCCAATACTCCAAAGCACCACGGACGGGTGATGCCGATCCCGGCGCACCCAAGTCTCCAAATCGTGCTGGTGCCACTCGTCCCACAGTTTGCGATAGTCATGCGCCGCCTTTGCAGTTGTCCAAACATCGAAAATCTCATCGACCACAAGCAGCCCCAGCTTGTCACAGGCTTCGAGAAAAGCCCTGGAGTGGGGATTGTGCGCAGTGCGCACCGCGTTAAATCCAGCCTTCTTCAGCCATTGAACCTTGAGCCCCTCGGCACGATCAAACGCCGCCGCCCCGAGGATCCCCGTGTCGTGGTGTATGTTCCCGCCGTTGAGCTTGATCGACTTACCGTTAAGCTCCAGCCCGCGCTCGAACGACCAAGCCAGCGTCCGAATGCCTGTCACTACCGAGTACTCATCAAGCAAGGCACCCGCCTCGTTGTAGAGCTGAGCTACTACCCTGTACAGGCTCGGACTCTCCGGAGACCACGCACGTGGGTTCGGGATTTTAAGTGTGCCAACAAGCCTCTGCTCAGCACTTACCAGCACGTCCGTAACCTCGGCAGTGGCGACGCAGGCCCCATATTCCTGAAGGTCAAGGACCGACAGGCGAACCCTCACATTACGCAACCGCCCAAGGGTTTTCTCGAAACTACGAAGGTGTGTCTCCACGCGTAGCGTCGCCTCGCCTCCTGACTCGGTGTCCAGTGCTGTAGTGACGGCATTAATCCCATCAGCGACGATATGCGTCGGCCCAAAAACATGCAGCCAGACATGCCGGTAAATCCCCGAGCCACTAAAGCCCCAACGCGCACTCGGCTGTTGGCTATTATCCACCCTCACCGCGATCAACACTGGATCCCCCACCGACAAGTCCTTCAAGTACTCAGTCAAATCGACGGTAAAAGGCGTATAGCCATAGGCATGCTGCCCTGCCTTTCGGCCGTTCACGAACACCTCGGGGTTGCAATAGACCCCTTCAAACTCAACCACGACACGCTGCCCTAGCCACGCAGAATCCAGCCTGAGCGTCTTACGATACCATCCCACACCATCCTGAAACTGATCCCTGCGATCGTTAGGCGGGAGCCCGATGCTCCAATCGTGTGGCAGGTCGAGCTCCTGCCAATCGCTGTCGTCGTAGTCAACTTGAGCATAATCTGGGACAGCCCTATGCTCCAGGAGCCACTCTCCCAGTTGAAATCGCCACTGCTCATCAAGTAGCATCCGCAAACGGGGCGCGCTAGCTGATGTTGAACTCACCAAAATAAGCGCGGCCAAGGCACCGGTAGTCATTTTCTTCATCTTTCTTGGGGGCGGCGGGGTAAAGCCACGGCCCCACCCAAACTCATTTGAAAGTAAGAGCAAGCAGGGCGCGGTGATAAAACCGAGGAGAAGGTATAGGAAAGTCGCTCGCGGAGTTTCCCTGAGGGGTCTTCAACTCTTTTTCGGGCGCGGCCTCGCCGGGCCGCGTCCAGCACAGGGTTTACTCGTTAACCCAAAAACTTGCCCCAATGGGTATCCGCTCCATTCGCGCTTCGGGATTTTTCTCCTGGTGCAACGCGGCAGGAGAAAAGTTTTGGAATCGTGTTTCGGCAGGGGCGAAGACCGCCCCCCTCCCGCCCCTCACGCGCAGTGGCGATCGCCGACAGAAGTTCCACTGTTCCACGCTCGCTAGAGTCGGGGTACTTGGGCGGTGACGACGGCGTTGATGAATGCGTCGCGTTGCTCGTCGAGTGCTTCGAGGAAGGCCATTGCGGCGTCGCTGCCGTAGGCGCGCTTGCTGTAGCCGAAGAGGCGCACGGCGGGCTCGCCGTTGGCCGCCTTCACCGGGCTGTAGCGGTAGGCGCTCCACTCGACGATTATCGCTCCGTCTTCGGCATGGCCACTGAGCAGAAAGTCCAACAAGACTTCCCCCGTGCCGGGGTTTTCAATGAGGCCGCCAAACTGGGCGACCGAGTCGGTCTTCTTGCGCTCCTTTATCGACTCGACCTGAGCTCTCACGACCTGGGTCACATCCATCCCGTTGGAAAGCTGCTCCAGCAGGAGCATGTTTTCGTAGCGCGCGAGTGTCTCTCCGGCGGGCAGGTATTCGTATTTGCTGTAGTTCGGCTGCGGGTTGGACTGCCAGGCCAGTTGGTAGGCTTCTTCCAGAAACTCGATTTTCGTCGGCGCGGCTGGAGCCTTGCTGGCTTGGGCGTGAGCGACGGGAGAAAACGCGGCGGCAAGTGCGACTGCGAGCGCAGCCAGGGATCGGGTGAGGCGGAGGGATTTCATGAGAGGCGCTTTGTCTGTACTCACGCTTTGGTAATTACCAGCCATACGTAGCATTACCATCCGCATCGCTTGCGTTTTTGTCGGGCCGGTACATCCGTCCCCGCTTATGCAAACCCGCACGCTGGGCCGGCACGGCCCGCAAGTCTCCGCCCTCGGTCTTGGCTGCATGGGCATCAGCGCATTTTATGGCAACCGCGTAGACGATGACGCGGCCCTCTCCCTGATTCATCAGGCACTCGATTGGGGTGTGAGCTTTCTGGATACCGCCGATGCATACGGGCCGCACACCAACGAAGAGTTTCTGGGACGGGCCTTGGCCGGACGGCGCGAACAGGCGTTTATCGCCAGCAAATTTGGCATCGTGCTGGATCCGGGCGACCCGCAGGCGCGCGGCGTCAACGGGCAGCCCGAATACGTTCGCTCTGCTTGCGAGGCCAGTTTGCGCCGCCTGAAGGTAGATCACATCGACCTGTACTATCAGCACCGCGTCGATCCCTCAGTGCCGATTGAGGAGACCGTCGGCGCGATGGCGGAGTTGGTAAAAGAGGGCAAGGTGCGCTACCTGGGTCTGTCCGAGGCTTCACCGGAGACCATCCGCCGCGCGCATGCGGTGCATCCGATCACCGCGTTTCAGAGCGAGTACTCGCTCTGGTCGCGCGAGCCGGAGGAAACTGGCGTGCTCGCCACGGTGCGCGAACTGGGGATCGGCTTTGTGGCCTACTCCCCGCTGGGACGCGGCTTTTTGACCGGCGCCATCCGCAGCCCTGAGGATTTCGAGCCCGACGATTACCGGCGCACTTCGCCGCGTTTTCAGGGCGAGAACTTCGCCCACAACCTGACGCTGGTGGAGCAAGTCCAGCAGATGGCCGCGGACAAGGGCGTGAGCGCCGGACAACTGGCGCTGGCCTGGGTGCTGGCCCGAGGACAGGACGTGGTGCCCATCCCCGGCACGCGCCTCACCGAGCGCTTGCGGGAAAACCTGGACGCACTGGAAGTGCAGCTGGATGCCGCCGAGCTGGCGCGGATCGATGCCATCTTCCCGCCCAACGCTGCCGCCGGTGCCCGTTATCCCGAGGCGGCGATGAAAACGGTGGCGCGCTGAGCATCCGCCCCATTTCGCTTCCCCATGAATACCCCTCTTACAACTGTCGCTCTGGCGAGCGTCGCGCTGACCGCCGGAGCCTTGGTGTCCTACCAGGCCGGAGCCAACGCCACGCTGGGCCGCGCACTGGGCCACCCGCTTTGGGCGACGCTGGTCTCGCTGTCCGTCAGCATATTGGTCGCGATCCCCGTGATGCTCGCCATGCGCGTGCCTGCGCCGTCGGTCAGCTCGGCCGCGGCACAACTGCCCGCGTGGGCTTGGCTCGGCGGAATCGCAGGCGTGATCTACGTGACTTCTGCACTGCTGCTCACGCCGAAGATGGGCGCGACCAACTTCATCGTCTGCGTCGTAGCCGGGCAGATACTGGCCTCGCTGATAATTGATCACTACGGCCTCGTGGGAATGCCAGTACGCGAAATCAACCTCGGCCGCTGCGCCGGAGCAGCACTGATTTTCATCGGGATGATTGTCGTGCAGTGGTTCACGCCGCGAAGTCAGTAAGGGGCAGCGCATGGCGTATGGCGGCGCGCGCCATGCGCCCTTTTCCCACTACGCGTGCGGCGGGGGACGGTGTCCCCCTGCCATTTACTCATAAGTTCGCAACTTGCGAAACATATGGCTAAAAATTGGTATTGATTATCAATGAGTTATAAATCTAAAGTATCTACCAAGTTACTGACTTCTGTGTAATTTGCGACTTTGCCGCGTGCGCCGCACCCGGACAAAATCACAAATTTAAGGTAATTCCTAGCCAGAGCGGACCAAAGAGGCCTTCAACTGTGATATGGGGATTGGTTTCATCATC
>NZ_LSZQ01000018.1 GCF_001580015.1 Cephaloticoccus primus | reverse complement strand
TTTCTAAGCTGCCTATTCGGCAGTTAAGTCGTGGACGGGGTCGCGAGTGACGTATGTGCCTTTCTAAGCTGCCTATTCGGCAGTTAAGAGTGATCAGGGAGTGGAAGAGTGGCACGTGGACTTTCTAAGCTGCCTATTCGGCAGTTAAGCCAGCCCGCGCCAGAAGAAAGAAAGCCCGAATTTTCTAAGCTGCCTATTCGGCAGTTAAGAGACCAACGCACCGCGCACGACTTCCAGTTCTTTTCTAAGCTGCCTATTCGGCAGTTAAGGGCCACCTCTACGACCTCATCAAACGCGCGCATTTCTAAGCTGCCTATTCGGCAGTTAAG